>JBGPKL010000016.1:0-62434 GCA_041485885.1 Sulfurifustaceae bacterium | reverse complement strand
TATCTCGAAGAGTATGCGCCGCGCAATTGGATGACCGACCTGATCGAAATCAACGTCACGAATCTCGCGGGTGTGCCCTCGATAGTTTACGGTCTGCTGGCGCTGGGGTTGTTCGTCTATCAACTGAATCTCGGACAAAGCATTCTGGCGGCGGGGCTGACGTTGGGACTGCTAATTCTGCCCGTCGTGATCGTCGCCACGCGCGAGTCGATACGCGCCATCCCGGGGGCGATTCGCGAAGCGGCTTACGCGCTCGGCGCCACCAAATGGCAGTGCGTGTCGCAGCATGTGCTGCCGTACTCCACCGCCGGCATACTGACCGGCGTCATCATCGGCATGGCGCGCGCCATCGGCGAGACCGCGCCCCTCATCACCATCGGCGCGTTGACGTTCATCGCGTTTCTGCCGCCGGCGCCGTTCACCGGCGATCCGCCCGCCGGTCCATTCGATTGGCTGTTCGCGCCGTTCACGGTGCTGCCGATCCAGATGTTCAATTGGATCTCACGTCCGCAAGCAGCATTTTTGGAAAACGCGGCCGCGACGGGTGTGGTAATCATCGTCATGACGCTCGCCATGAACGCCGTCGCGATCGTCATCCGCTACCGGTATCGTAAGCGCATCAAATGGTGAGACCAGGGGAAGCATGAAAACAGAAACCGAAATAACGTCTCGCCCGTCGATACCCGTTCCTCGACCGCCCGTTAAGCAGGTGAATCCGGCGGCGCAACCGGTACCACGAGTGCCGATCAAGGCGCAAACGCGCAATTTGAATTTCTACTACGGCGGCACCGTTCAAGCGCTGAAAAACATCGATCTCGAGCTGGCGGAAAAACGCGTGACGGCGCTGATCGGCGCGTCCGGGTGCGGCAAATCGACGTTCCTGCGTTGCTTCAATCGCATGCATGATCTTTACCCCGGCAACCGCTACGAGGGCGAAATCTGGTTGAACCCGGATAACATCGATATCCTCGGTAAAGGCGTGGATCCGATCGAGGTGCGCATGCGCATCTCGATGGTGTTTCAAAAACCCAATCCCTTCCCGAAGTCCTTGTACGAGAACGTCGCGTACGGCCTGCGCGTGCGCGGCGTGCGCAGCCGCGCGACGCTCGACGACAAGATCGAAGAAGCGTTGCGCGACGCGGCGCTGTGGGACGAGGTGAAGAACCGCCTCGATGATCCGGCCTTCAATCTTTCCGGCGGCCAGCAGCAGCGCCTGTGCATCGCGCGCGCGCTCGCGACCGATCCGGAAATTTTGTTGTTCGACGAGCCGACCTCGGCGCTCGATCCGATCGCGACGGCGAACATCGAAGAATTAATTCACGAGCTGCGGGAGAAAGTGACAATCCTGATCGTCACACACAACATGCAGCAAGCGGCGCGGGTCTCGGACTATACTGCCTTCATGCATCTCGGAGAGCTGGTCGAGTTCGGCGATACCAACGCCATCTTCACCAACCCGAAGAAGAAACAGACCGAAGACTACATCACCGGGCGATATGGATAGAAATAAAGATTCTCACCTACTCCCCTCTCCCCTTGCGGGAGAGGGCAAGGGGAGAGGGGTACGCAGCGCTCATTTATACACCCCTCTCCCTCGGTCCCTCTCCCGCAAGGGGAGAGGGAGACGAACACGTTACGCGCGATTTGATTAATGCTGGAGCCGACATGGAACCGATCCACACGCACCACATTTCCCGCCAGTACAACGCCGAGCTCGAAGAAATCCGCTCGCGCGTGCTGCAAATGGGCGGCTTGGTCGAGCAACAGATCGAACAGGCGCTCATCGCCCTCGTCACCGCCGACACGAAGCTCGGCGAAGCCGTGATCATGGACGACACCAAGGTGAACGCGCTCGACGTCACGATCGACGAGGAGTGCCAGCACATCATCGCCCGACGCCAGCCGGCGGCGAGCGATCTGCGGCTCGTGATGGCTGTCATCAAGACCATCACCGACCTCGAGCGCGTTGGCGATGAAGCCGAGAAGATCGCGCGCATGGCGGTGCGGTTAGCCAACGAGGAGCGGCCGAAAAATAACTACGCCGAGATTCAGGTGCTCGGCAGCCACGTGCGTACGATGGTGCACGACGCGCTCGACGCGTTTGCGCGCATGGACGCGCAAGCGGCGCTGCAAACGGCGCACGAGGACCGCCAGATCGACCAGCAGTACGAAAGCGTGATCCGCCAAATGATTACCTTCATGATGGAAGACCCGCGCACGATCAGCCGCGCACTCGACGTCATCTGGGCGGCGCGTGCACTCGAGCGCATCGGCGATCATGCCCGGAATATTTGCGAGTACATCATTTACTTGGTGAAAGGGAAGGACGTGCGGCACACGAGCCTCGAGCAAATCGAAAAGGAAATACTCGGTCGCCGCGCTTGACGTGCCTATGTGAATATCGCCAACGGTCGCGTCGGCTTTCCTGACGGAAACGGTCAATTTAATCGTCTTTCACCTGCTAATTTGTTAATACCGTGACCCCTTCATTTCCGCTAACTCTTTCATTTGAAAGGTTCCGCCGAGCCGGCGAGCACTGGGGTGGTTTTCCGCGCACCCGTCTCGATGCACAATACGCATTCCCCCAACGTTTCGCCCGGTGCACATCGTGAAGTGTCGGGGTCTTTTTTTTATTTTTATTAAGGAGTAATCGATACGTGCTAGCCCCAGACATGAATCGAAACCGAGCGCTTTCCGATTGGGCGGACGAAATCGCGCGGCATACGCAGCCCGATCGTATCCATTGGTGTGACGGGTCGGACGCGGAGAACACCGCACTCACCAAACAGATGCTGGCCGACGGCACACTGCACGCGCTTAACGCCCAAGCGAATCCGGGCTGCACCTTGCACCGCAGTCATCCTTCCGACGTCGCACGCACCGAGCATCTCACGTTCATTTGCACGGAATCCCAGATCGACGCGGGCCCGACCAACAACTGGATGTCGCCCGCCGACGCGCGCACGCGTGTGTGGCCGCTCTTCAACGGGGCCATGCGAGGTCGCACCCTCTACGTCGTTCCCTATCTCATGGGCCCCGAGGGCTCGCCGAACAGCAAAGTCGGCGTGGAAATCACCGATAGCCCGTACGTGGTCGTGAGCCTGCGCATCATGACGCGCATGGGCAACGTCGCGCTGAACCAACTCGGAATGTCGTCCGATTTCTGCAAAGGCCTGCATTCGCTCGGCGACTTGAGCCCCGAGCGGCGCTTCATCTGCCACTTCCCCGACACGCGCGAGATTTGGAGCGTCGGCTCGGGCTACGGCGGTAATGCGCTCCTCAGCAAGAAGTGTTTTGCGCTGCGCATCGCGAGCGTACAGGCGCGCGATGAAGGCTGGCTCGCCGAGCACATGTTGATCCTCGGCATCGAGGACCCGAAAGGCGCGACGACGTACGTGGCGGCGGCGTTCCCCAGCGCATGCGGCAAGACCAATCTCGCCATGCTCATCCCGCCCGCGTCGCAGAAGGGTTACAAAGTGTGGACGGTCGGCGATGACATCGCCTGGCTGCGACCCGGCCCCGACGGAAGACTCTGGGCGATCAATCCCGAAAATGGCTTCTTCGGCGTCGCGCCGGGCACCAACCGCGAGACGAATGCGAACGCGATGGCCACCATCGCGAAGAACACGATTTACACCAACGTCGCACTCACGCCCGACCGCCGCCCGTGGTGGGAAGGATTGGGCCAACCACCCGCAGGCTTGATCGATTGGCGCGGGCAACCGTGGAAATCCGAAAGCGGACCGGCCGCGCATCCGAATTCACGCTTCACTTCCCCCGCGCGCCAGTGTCCCGGCATTTCGCCGAAGTTCGACGATCCGCAGGGCGTACCGATTTCGGCGACCATTTTCGGCGGCCGGCGCGCGAGCCTGGTGCCGCTGGTGTATCAGGCGCTCGATTGGAACCACGGCGTGCTCGTCGGCTCGACGCTGTCGAGCGAGACCACCGCCGCCGCGACCGGCAAGACCGGCGTGTTGCGGCGCGATCCGATGGCAATGCTCCCCTTCTGCGGTTACAACATGGGCGACTACTTCGCTCATTGGCTGCGCGTCGGCGCTGGCCTCAAGCGCCCGCCGGCGGTATTCAACGTCAACTGGTTTCGCCGCGGGCCACAGCGAGAATTCCTCTGGCCGGGTTACGGGGAAAACTTGCGCGTCCTGCGCTGGATCATCGAGCGCTGCCGCGGCGAAGGGCGGGCCGTCGAGACGCCGATCGGTTGGGTGCCCGCGGCGGACGGAATCGATACGCGCGGTCTCGATGTTTCATCGGCGACGATGCGGGAACTTCTCAACGTCGATACTGCGGCGTGGAAACAGGAACTGCACGACGTCGCGGAGCATTTGCAACGATTCGGCGAACGTCTGCCGCCCGCGCTCGCGGAGCAACAGCGCCGCATCGCTCAGCGGCTCGAGAAATCCTGATCCGCAGACCGGCCGGCGGGGTGCGGCCGGCTATCCGCCACCATGCCTTTCGGCCCGCGGTTTTCCTCGTGAGTGGCGAGGAAGGCTTTAATCTTGCGCACCTTCGCGCGCAGGCGATCGAGGGATTTCTGCTCGCGCGGCGCGGGGACATCGCGGTTCGCGGCATCATTCTCGCGGTGGCGCGCGAGCATCGCGCGGATCAGCTTATCGATCTTCTGTTGTTTCTTCTTGAGATCCGCTTTCGTGCCGCTCCATTCCTTGGCCGCAGTTGTAATTCTTATATCGCGGCACTCGCACCTCCGTTGGTTGCTAAGCGGCATTGCGATGTAAGACAGCGGGAGAATGACTTTGTTTTAGGTGCGGGGAGACTTTTTCTACAGTCTCAACGCTACCGCTAAAGCGCGCGCGATCTTTCCGCGCGTCGTCTTTGAGCGGTTTGTTGGGCTCTGATTAAGTTCATTTCTTCGGAATGTCTTTCCTGACAAGACTCTTGCTAATGGCTGTGTACATCCCTTCCAATCCAAGCTGTCCACTGTAAACCTGACGCTGGAGTGACTTCGCCGTCGATACTGTGATCGTGTAGGCGACACGATTCTTCATTTGATTCGCGTCTGAAACTACCAAATCACCGGCCTTCAATGATGATTGCTCATTAAATATCTTCCCAACTGACGCCACGACGACCAACAGCCAGGCTTTCTTCGAGGACTCCGAGGAAAAAACAGGCTGACTGGATAAGAATATGAAGGAAAGTGCGCCGGTGCTGGTGAGAGAGGGTATGCATGTGGTGTTGGTGTAATCAACAAGACCATTGACCATATTTTGTGCTTCGTAACAAATGGCTTGCCCTTTATCCAAAGACTGTGCCGCCACCGAAACGGAGAAAAACGTGGACGCTACTATGGCGACAAGTTTATTCATAGAGTGTCTCGTGGCCCAACTTAATTTAGACCGCCATTACGGTAGTGACGGAGGCGGTCTAAGTCAAACGCGCCTTGTCGGCCGGCGGGCCTGGGAATATCGCTGAAAAGACTTGCCGTGATATTTTAGGGACGCCTAAAATCGTGCGGATGGAAAATCTCCTGCGATACGCCGACAAGCCGCGACCTCGGACCAAGTTCACGTAGTGCGATGTGATGGTCTCCTTCTGCTTTCCGGTTGATGATTGGTATCATTTCCGTCGTGGCGCAGTTGACGCCGTTTGAGTAAAGCAGGGTGCGCTCCACGCACCGATCGATTGGGTTGGTGCGTGGAACGTACGCTACCTAGTCTGAATTGATCGGACCTTCCTTAACATCGATGCCCTAAAGACGCGGCGGAGAAATTTCTTTCATGCTTACCCGATCGCACCGCGCTAATTCACGACGCGCATCGACAGAGCGGGTCGCCGCGCCATTCGTTCTTACGCGCGACCTTTAGCCCGCGACGATTGCCCATGAGTTCGCGCTTGATGGATCGACTAGCCGGGCAGCGAGCCGACGGTAAGGCGCGAGAAACGATTCCACATACCGGCCGAGGTAGCGTCGTTCGATCGCCCGAAACCGCCGCTTGCGTTCCGCGCCGAGGCGCTCCACGATCGTTTGCTATCCGGGCAGCGCGTTACGCCGAGGCCGGGGCGCGGCGGCGACATCGCCCACTACCGATTGCAGCCGGTGCACCGTCCGCTCCGCCTCGCGAGGCTCGCGAACTCACTCAAGTCCGGCTCATGGCCGACGACCGCGACGGTCGCCTCAGCCGCGTGGCCGCGCAGCCAGGCGATCAACGCGTGCTTGTCCGCTCCCGGCGCGAGCAACGGCTGCTCGGCGATGTCGCTTATTCCCAATATGTCCGCGACGATCTCCGCGGTCTCTCGCGCTCTCGCCAACGGGCTCGTCGCGAGCAGGTCGACCGCGGGCGCTATTTCGCGCAGTCCTTTCACGACTTTACGCATTTCCTTGCGACCTTCTTTAGTGAGCCGTCGCACGGCGTCTCGCTTCGAGGATAGGACACCGGTGGATTGGTCTTCGGCTTTGCCGTGACGGATGATAAGTAACTTCATAAGTTCGCAGTCTAACAAATAGCTCGCCGTTTATTTGTTACACTTGAGTAGCCGCTATGGAAACCGGGACGCACCTGCACGATAACCTACAACGCTTCGTTTTCGAGGGCGCCCCGATCCGCGGAGAGATTGTCCGCCTGGACGCCACCTACCGGGCGGTGCTCGACCGGCGCGATTATCCACCGACGGTGCGCGATGTGTTGGGCGAGATGATGGCGGCAGCGGCGCTGCTGGCCTCGACGCTCAAGTTCGAAGGCAAGCTCATCATGCAGATTCAAGGCAACGGCCCGGTGAACCTGCTGATGGCCGAATGCAGCGAAGGCGGCGCGATGCGCGCGCTCGCGCAGTGGCGCGGCGAGGTGGAGCCGGCGCCGCTCGCGGAGCTCGTCGGCGCCGGGCGATTCGTCATGACGATCGATCCGCAGAACTCGCGCGAGCGCTATCAAGGCGTCGTGCAGCTCGAAGGCGGATCGGTCGCGCAAGCGCTCGAGCACTACTTCGCACAGTCGGAGCAATTGGACACGCGACTTTGGCTCGCCGCCGATCGGCAGCAAGCGGCCGGCATGCTGCTGCAAAAACTTCCGGATAGCCAGCTGGAAGACCCGGACGCGTGGGATCGCGCCGTGCATCTTGGCTCGACGTTGACGCGCGGCGAGTTGCTATCGCTGCCGGTGCGGGAAATATTACGCCGGCTCTATCACGAAGAGGACATTCGTCTTTTTGCGCGGCAACCCTTGAGCTTCCGCTGCTCCTGCTCGCGCGAGCGGGTGGAGGCGGTGCTGCGCATGCTCGGACAGGAGGAGGTCGAGTCCATTCTCAAAGAACGGCGAAACATCGACGTCGATTGCGAGTTCTGCGGGGCGCACTACGAACTCGATCCGGTCGACGCCGCTCAGCTGTTCGCCGCGCCCGCCCCGCGCGATATCCCAACCACCCGGCAATAAGCCGAGCAATTTCCGGCGCGCTCTGTATAATGCGCGCCCTTTGCCGAGATCCCTTGTGACTACGTCGCTACGCAACATCGCCATCATCGCCCACGTCGACCACGGCAAGACAACCTTGGTCGACCGGCTCTTGCAGCAGTCGGGCACGCTCGACGCGCGCAAAGACATGGGCACGTGCATCATGGATTCGAACGCGATCGAGCGCGAACGCGGCATCACCATCCTCGCGAAGAACACGGCGATCCTCTGGCGCGAGTACCGCATCAACATCGTCGATACACCGGGCCACGCGGACTTCGGCGGTGAGGTCGAGCGCGTGCTGTCGATGGTCGATTCGGTTTTGCTGCTCGTCGATGCCGTCGACGGTCCGATGCCGCAGACGCGCTTCGTCACGCGCAAAGCTTTTTCCCACGGCCTGCGCCCGATCGTCGTCATCAATAAGATCGACCGCCCGGGCGCGCGCCCGAGCTGGGTGCTCGATCAGACTTTCGATCTCTTCGATCGCCTCGGCGCGACCGAAGAACAGCTCGACTTTCCGGTCGTGTACACCTCCGCGCTTTACGGGTACGCCGGGTTAACGCACGATGTAACAAGTGGCGATATGACGCCACTCTTTGAAACCATCCTCACGCACGTGCCGCCCCCGGACGTCGATCTCGACGGGCCGTTCCAGATGCAGATCTCCAATCTCGACTATTCGAGTTACGTCGGCGCCATCGCCATCGGGCGCATCCAGCGCGGGCGGGTACGACCCAATCAGAACATCACCGTCATCGACCGCGACGCCGGCACGCGCGGCGCGCGCGTGCTGCAGGTGCTCGGATTCCTCGGACTGGAACGGTACGAAGTCGAGGAAGCGACCGCGGGCGATATCATCGCTCTCACCGGCATCGAAGCGCCGCGCATCTCCGATACGTTGTGCGACCCGGAACACGCCGACATGCTGCCGCCGATGAACGTCGACGAGCCGACGGTCAGCATGACGTTCGAGGTCAACACCTCCCCCTTCGCCGGGCGCGACGGCAAGTACGTCACCTCGCGCAACATCAAAGAGCGGCTAGAGCGCGAGCTGATTCACAACGTCGCGCTGCGCGTCGAGCCGACCGGCTCGCCGGATAAGTTCAAAGTGTCCGGCCGCGGCGAACTGCATCTCGCCATTCTCATAGAGAACATGCGCCGCGAGGGATATGAGCTCGCGGTATCGCGCCCGCAGGTCATTCTCAAAGAAGTAAACGGCGAGAAGCATGAGCCGTACGAGCTGCTCAACGTCGACGTCGAAGATCGACACCAAGGCGCGATCATGGAAAAACTCGGCGCGCGCAAAGGCGACCTGCTCGACATGCAGCCGGACGGCAAAGGACGCGTGCGCCTCGAATATATGATCCCGGCGCGCGGGCTGATCGGCTTTCAGACGGAATTTTTGACGACCACGGCCGGCACCGGGCTGCTGAATCACGTGTTCGATCACTACGGCCCGATGAAGAAAGGCGAGCTCGCGGGCCGCACCAACGGCGTCTTGGTTTCGAACGACATGGGTTGGAGCGTGGCGTACGCGCTCTTCGCGCTGCAAGAACGCGGACGCATGCTGATAGGCCCCGGCGAGGAGCTGTACGAAGGCATGGTCGTCGGCCTACATTCGCGCGACAACGATCTAGTCGTCAACGCGCTGCGCGAGAAAAAACTCACCAACATCCGCGCCGCCGGCTCCGACGAAAATATTCTGCTGACGCCGCCTATCAAGCTCTCTCTCGAACAAGCGCTCGAGTTCATCGAAGAGGACGAGCTGGTCGAGGTCACGCCAAGCTTCATCCGCGTACGCAAGCGCTTTCTTAAGGAGTCCGACCGCAAGCGCGCCGAACGCGCCGCGGCAGGATAGTCAACCGGCCGAGACGCGCTGCGGCCGGCCTAATTGACTACGCTTCGGCCGTCGTCGGGTCGATAACGCTCGCTACGCGCGACACGCGATTGGCCGGGAAACCCCCCTGCCGTGCATGTTCACGCACGAGTTGCTCGTTTGGCGCGATGTAGACGCAGTAAATCTTATCCGCCGTGACATAGCTTTGCTGCCACTGAATCTGCGGACCTAAATCGCGCAGCACAGCGCAGGACTTCTGCGAGACCGCCTGCAGCTCCTGCGCGGAAAGCTTACCGGCACCGGGCAAATCTCTTTCAATCACGTACTTGGGCATGACTCGTACTCCTGCTATCAAATTGAACCTACGTACACTACGGCGCGGGTGTGAGGTGCGATGTACGCAAAGCACTCGCAAACATGCGTGAAACGCTCATACCCGCCCCACTATTCGGCGGTTTTGAGACTGATGACATTGTGAACCTCCGAAATGCGGTTCGCCGGAAAGCCGCCCTGCTCGGCGTGGCGGCGGATGATCTCCTTGTTCGGCGCGGTGTAGACGCAATAAATCTTGTCGTCGACGACGTAGCTCTGGACCCACTGGATGCTGGGTCCGAGGCTCTGCAAGACGTCGCGCGATTTGCGCGAGATGTCGCGCAACTCCTCGGGCGATAATTTTCCCGCGCCTTCGATGTTGCGCTCGATGATGAACGTATGGGTGGCGCTTTGCTCATGGGCGGCGCGTTCGCCGCTGTGAGCCACGGGCCCGTAGCCGGCCAAGATCAGCGGCAGCAGCAAGAACGCGCTCAACAAACCGCGAGACTTTTGCGAAACGATTCGCAGATCATGATTCGGCCGCTTGCCCGGGGCGGGCAATTTTCTTTCGATCAAAAACTTTGACATGGCGTACTCCTGGTTAAGTGTGATGACGCTTCGGCAGGCTACGCACACAAACCTTACGTCGATATACGCAACGCGCTCGCAAATGTGCGCGAAACGCCTATCGCCGATGAACGACATGCGCACCGCTTTACGCGCAAGCGCAAACGTGAAATAACTAAAGCGCGGAGGTTCGCAATTTCATGACCGACGTACTGACCAATGTTCTGCGAAGTCTGCGGCTGCGCGTCGGTCTCCTGGGACGCGGCGATTATTACGGCAATTGGGCGCTCGACTTTGGCGCTCTCGACAAAGCCGTGTTCCATCTGATCGGGCACGGCCCGATTTGGCTGCACTGCAATATGTACGCGGAGCCGCTCGAGCTGAACGAAGGGGACGTGCTGTTTTTTCCGCAGCCCCAGTGGCATCAGTTCAGCGCCACGCCGGAACGTCACCAGCAGACGTCCATCGTCGCGCCCGGGGAAGGGGACGGCCCGATCAAGTCGCTTGTTTGCTGCACGGTCGAATTCGAATCGCGCGCGTTCAACCCGATCTTTAGCTCGTTGCCGGCGGTGTTGATCGGCCACTGCCAGGATGAATTCGCTTCCGCCGAGCTGGCCGCGCTCACGCGATTGGTGCTGTCGGAATACGACGGAACCACGCCGGGATACGAAGCCATGCGCGAGCGCTTGGCCGAAGCGTTGCTGATACAGCTATTGCGCTACTACATGCGCACCGCGACCGAGCTGCAAGGGCTGCTGCGCGCGCTCACCGACCCGCAGCTCGCCCGCGCGCTCGCCGCGCTGCACGCTGAGCCGGGACGCGAGTGGGATGTCGACACGCTCGCCGCGCAAGCGAGCATGAGCCGCAGCGCCTTCGCTCGCCGGTTCGGCGAATGCGTCGGGACTTCGCCCATGCAGTATCTTGCCGAGTGGCGCATGCACCTGGCCGACCAAATGCTGCGGGAGCGACGCCAATCGGTCGCTCAAGTCGCGGAAGCGCTGGGTTACAAAACCGAAGCCGCGTTTCGCCACGCGTTCAAACGCGCACGTGGGATCGGGCCGGGCGAAGTGCGGCGCGGCGCGCGCGGTGCCGTGTCCACGCGCCTTCAGTAGCACTCACTGCGCCGGCGCCACCACACTACGATGGAAACGGAACTAGCCAACGTGGATGCTCGCGCCATACTGGTCGGCACCTGGAAACTCAAATCGAACGTCATGGAACACAAGGCGACGGGCGAGCGACGTCTCGTGCATGGGGACAATCCGAACGGCTATCTGATCTTCACCCCCGAAGGCCGGTTGATGGCGATTTTGACCGAGTCAGGTCGAGAGCCGGCGCGCGGCAAAGACGAATGCTTTGCGCTATTCAAGACGATGGTCGCTTATTCGGGGCGCTATCGCGTCGAGGGCGACAAGTTCATCACCAAAGTCGATGTTTCCTGGTGCAAGTGGTGGAACGGCACGGAGCACGTGCGCTACTTCAAGATAACCGGCAACCAGTTGGACATTGTCACCGCCTGGGAACCCGTACGGCCCGTACTCGGCAGCCCGCTGGTACGCACCATCGCGACGTGGGAACGAGCGGTATAGCCCGGCCCCGACAGGAATTCGTCCACGAACCGGCCGCGTTCGCAGCCGCTTGTACCGGTTGGTACACGCGGCCTATAAGCGCCGCCGACGCTTCAGGACTCATACAGCTCGCGCCGAACATGCTTGTCTCGTTTATCGAGAAAGCCCGCGATTTACTATTGTCATCCGGTTTGGTGTTTTAGAGGAGTCGACAGATAAATGCCGTTGCACCACTCAAACACGATGAGCGCAAAACGCATCACGAATCTTCCAAGCTCGCCAAGCGGCTACGGCGTCTGGTCGGCGCCGCCGTCGCCGATTTCAACATGACCGAGGCTGGCGACAAGGTGATGATTTGCGTTTCCGGTGGCAAGGACAGCTACGCGCTGTTGGACGTCCTGATCGCGCTGCGGGACAAGGCGCCTGCGACAGCTTTGCGATGACGGTTACCGGCAATATTCAAAGTTCCGCATACGCGAAGTTACCGCAGCGGAACTCAATCTCACGCCGTCTGCGAGAAACCACGGAGACGTAGTCGAAAGCACATTTCGACGCCCGCAATATCCGGCGAGCTGATACATCATCATCCGACACCTGATATGCTTCCTTGCCATACAGATCAATTTTTGGTTTGTTCCAGCAGCTAGCTTTTCGGGATAAGGCGTGTCGGTCCAACAGGCGCTGCAAGCGCGCCCCGAGCGGTGTTTTCTGGTTGCCTAAGCGGTTCGAGACTCGCCCGTAATCCACATGCCTCTGTCCCAGAATTTTCACAAGCCGCGCCCCCCAAATGCATCAACGCCGATACGGCTGCGCACCTACACCCACCCGTGTTACTGGCCCGCATGGCTGGCGATCGGTTTGTTTCGTTTCCTGAGCTGGCTACCCGCACGAGCGCGCTGGCTGCTCGGGGTCGCGCTCGGTGAGTGCGCCTACCGGCTCTACCGCACGCCGACGGTACCGACCAATCTCGCGTTGTGCTTCCCGTCGCTCAACACCGAAGAGCGCAACGCGCTCGCGCGCCGGTACTACCGGCGGCTCGGCCAATCGCTCGTGGACATGGGTGTGGCCTGGTTCGGCTCGCGCGCGCGCGTGCAGCGCTGGGCGCGCGTCACCGGCGGCGAACACTACACGCGCGCGCGTAGCGAAGGCCGCGTCGTCATCCTGCTCGCACCGCACTTCGTGGGGCTCGAGATCGCCTGGGCGCGACTGACGCTGGAGTGGCCGCTGGTCGGCATGTACCGTCAGCCGCGCAACCCGCTGTTGCAATCCGCCATCCTGAATTTCCGCTCCCGCTTTGGTGGGCTGGCGATCGAGCGCTACAGCAACCTCGGTCGTTTGGTGCGCGAGCTGCGCGCCGGCCGCGGGTTCTACTATCTTCCCGATCAAGACCCCGACCGCCCGGACGATAATTTTGTTTTTGCACCTTTCTTCGGCGTCCCGGCCGCGACCTTCACCGTCCTCGGGCGGCTCGCCCAGCTCACCAACGCCGTCGTGATCCCCTGCTGCACCCGGCAACTGCCTTACGGGCGCGGCTATGTCATCGCGCTCGATCCGCCACTCGCCGATTTTCCGACCGGCGACGAGTTGCAGGACGCCTGCCGCATGAACGCGGCGATTGAGGCCGGGGTACGCGAAGCACCCGAACAATATTTCTGGTCCTACCGCCGCTTTAAGACGCGACCCGATCATGCCCCCTCGCCCTACCGCCGCTAGGCCGTTGTCCAGTTTCTGGCGCGCGCGCTTCTGGCCGACGTGGATCGGCTTAGGCCTGATGCGTTCGTTGAGCCTCCTGCCGATGCGCGCGACCTGGCTCATCGGTTCGGTTCTGGGCGAGCTGCTGTATCTGCTGGTCGCGTCGCGTCGGCACATCGTGCGCGTGAATATTGCGCGCTGCTTTCCCGAGCTTTCGCTGTTGGAGTCGCGCCGGCTCGCGCGCGCGCATTTTCGCGCGCTGGCGCAATCCGTCCTCGATATCGGCATCGCCTGGTGGGGTTCGCCGCGGCGGCTCAAGCGCCGTGTGCGCTGGCGCGGACGCGAGCACTACGAGCACGCGGTCGCTCAAGGACGACACGTGATCCTGCTCGTGCCACATGTCGTCGGCGTCGAGATAGGAGGGGTGCGACTCTCCATCGATCTGCCGATCGTGGACATCTTCCGTCACCCCGACAATGAATTGCTACGCGTCGTGGCAGAACGCGGGCGCTCGCGCTTTCAAGCGCGGCTCATCGAGCATATTCGCGGCCTCTCGTCCGTGGTGAAACAGCTTAACGCCGGCAACCCGCTTTACTATCTTCCCGATCAGGACCCGGGATTGCGCAGCTCTTCTTTCGTTCCTTTCTTCGGCATCCAGACCGCGACGTTTAACGTGCTTGGGCGGCTCGCTGAAATGACGACCGCGGTCGTGATTCCGTGCGTCACGCGCCAACTACCGCGCGGGGCGGGATATGAAATTATTTTTGAGCCGCCGCTCGCGGATTTCCCGACCGGCGACGCACTCGCCGATACCGCGCGCATGAACCAAGCGATCGAGACCGCCGTGCGTGCCCAACCCGCGCAGTACTTCTGGGTGCATCGGCGGTTCAAGACCCGGCCCGCGGGCGAGGAGTCGTTCTATTCCAAGAACAGTCCCCGTTAGCGCTGTCGCAGCATTTCACCTGCGCCTGGTCAACCGACACCCGCTAACCGAGCCGCAACTCAAATCGCTGTTCCGTTACCTGGGCGCCCCAGTGATCTCCATCGCGCTCTTCGACCAGACGAAAGCCGAACTTTTCGTAGAGATATTTTGCCGAATTCAGGCCGGCGAACGTCCAAAGATAAATTCGTGGATATCGGTTGGTGCGACAGAACCTGACCGCGGCCGCGATCAGCCGGCCGCCTCTTCTAACCACGACGTCGGGCATCGCCCCTCCGATCACTCGATCGAGTCGGTCCAAATCCGCCGAGTCGATCAAACCGCTGCGTATGCGAAATCAAATTGGTTTTTGTCGCGCGAGTTCATGTCGTCGCATTGCTCGCGTGACGTGCGCGTACTTCGCGTCAAGCAACGACGTAAAATTGGCGCGTCACATTCGACGAACGGGCCTGCATCTTCTCTCCCGCAAGCTAAAATTTTCTGCGAGACAGTCAATGATCGTGCGTCGACTTTCCGGCGCTAGGATCGATTGGAACAAGGCTTGCATCATCCCCAATGAACAGACGTCGTTTCATGGACGAAGGCGTTCGCCGAGGCAAGAGTGATGCGGTTACCGAAGATGCGATGGAAAAATTCAACGGGCTTCACGCTGATCGAAGTCATGATCACGGTCGTGATCGTCGGCATTCTAGCGGCGGTCGCGTACCCGTCGTATCGCTCTCACGTTGTCAAATCGAATCGTGCAGCCGCACAGAGTTTCCTGATGACGCTTTCGAGCCGCGAGGAACAGCTCATGCTCGATCAGCGTTTGTACACGGCGGCGGCGGACAACGCGGCGGTTCAGGCGGCGCCGATCAATCAGGCGGTGCCGACCGAGGTTTCGCGGTACTACGCCATCAGCGTCGCGGCGCAGAACCCCGGTGTCGGCGGCGTGCCGCTGACGACTCCGCCGAACTACACGATAACCGCCGCGCCCACCGCCGGCACGATGCAGGCCAGCGATGGCACCATGGCGCTCGACAACGCCGGCAACAAAACACCGGCGAGTCTTTGGAAGTAACGGACTAAGAAAATGAAACGCACAATAAATCATAAACGACTTTCAGACGGCGGCTTTACCCTGATCGAGCTGCTAACGACGCTGATCGTGCTCGGCGTTCTCGCCGGGCTCGCGGGACCTTCGTTCTATTCGCTGATCGTGGGCCAAAGCGTGCGCGGCGCCTCGTTCGATTTGGTGAGCGCGCTCATATTTGCGCGCGATGAGGCGACCAAACGTAACGCGAACGTGAAAGTCACAGCGACGGGCAGCAATTGGGGTGGCGGGTGGCAAGTCATCGACAACGGCGGCAACACCCTGCAGAACCAGGGGACCGCCACTAACGTGACGATTACCACCAACGTGACGACCTCCACCGGTTGCGCGACGCCGTGCCTCGTCTTCAACCGCACCGGCCGCATCGCCATGTCCTCAGCCATGACGGCAACCACGGACGGCAAGTCGCCCAGTTTCAAGCTGGTCAATCCGAGCGGCACGGCTGGCCACACGACGCGTTGCGTGCTGTTCGATGCGAGCGGCAGAGTCAACACCACGGCGACGTCATGCTGATGCCTTCGGCCAACTTCTCGCACCGCGGGTTCGCGCTTCTCGAAGCGCTGATCGCCATTGTCGTGCTGGCCGTTGGACTATTGGGAATGGCCAAGCTGCAGGTCAGCAGTCGTCAATATGAAATGGAGTCGTACCAGCGGGCGCAAGCCGTCATTCTGCTGCAAGACATGGTCAGTCGCTTGACCGCTAACCGCTATGCGGCGGCATGCTACGCCGTCACGACAAGTGCCGTCGACGGCACGCCTTGGCTCGGCGTCGGCTATAGCAGTACACCCGCGTGCTCGACCGGTACCACAACGCAACAGACCGCGGCGGACACCGACGTGATCGCATGGGACCAACTACTCAAAGGTGCTTCCGAAACGAACGCGGGCACGAATGTCGGCGCCATGATCGGCGCGCGCGGATGCGTGCAATACGACGCGGTAACCGACCAATACGTGGTCACGGTCGCATGGCAGGGTTTGATGCAAACCGCGGCACCGGCGAGCGGCCTCACTTGCGGCAAAGATCAGTACGGCAACGAAACGCAACGCCGCGCCGTCAGCGCGGTCGTGAAGTTAGCGACGTTAACCTGAGCGCAAACGATGCGTGAGCTTAGAAAAAATGAGCGCGGTTTCTCCATCGTCGAGCTGATGGTGGGACTCACGATCGGCTTGGTCATCATGGCGAGCTTGAGCTATCTGCTCGTCAACAACACCGGCGCTCGCGCCGAGCTCGACAAGAGCATGCAGCAGATTGAAAACGGCCGTTACGCCATGGAACTCCTGCGCGGCGAGCTGCGCCTAGCGGGTTACTATGGCCCGTCGTACTCGTTCGGCGGCGCACCCGTGGCGCTACCCGATCCGTGCGCTACCGATGTCGCTTCGCTCGGGCAAGCGCTGCCGCTTGCCGTACAAGGCTACGCGCAACCGGCCATCAACCCGATCGGCACTTGTCTCGCCGCGGGCGATTTCACCGCCGGTAACGACATTCTGGTGGTGCGGCGTGCGCAGACCGTCACGGTCACGCCAGCCGCCGCCGTTGCAAACACGACCACCGTTTACTTGCAAGCGAACGGCGAGAGCCATGCGCTGGACGTCGGCGGCAGCAGCAGCTTCACACTGACGGACAATAGCGGCACGGCGGCGTTGCGCTCTTACGCGGTGCAAATCTATTTTGTCAGCCCCTGCGACATACCGGCGACCGGCACCAGTTGCACGGGTGCGGCGGATGATGGCGGTGCTCCCATTCCGACTCTGAAGCGGCTCGAGCTCGCCTACGCGGCGGCGGAGTGCGCACCGGCGGCTGCGCCGTGCTGGAAGGTTGTGCCGCTCGTTGAAGGCGTGCAGCGCTTCCATCTGGAATACGGCGTGGACGGCGACGGCGATGGCACGCCCGACGGTTATGTCGATACCCCGGCAGACACCAACGCCTGGGCGAATGTCGTCGCGGTGCGCGTGTACCTCTTGGCGCGCAACACCAAAACCAGCGTCGGCTATTCCGACACGAAGTCGTATACGTTGGGTAACGTCGCCGTGGCCGCCGGCAATGATGCGTACAAGCGTCACGTCTTCACCGAGATCGTCCGCCTGGTGAACGTCGCCGGACGGCGGGAGAGCTGAATATGACTTCCTATCGACAACAACGCGGCGTGGTTTTGGTGATGGCGCTGGTGATGTTGCTCCTACTGAGCACCATCGCCGTCTCCGCCATCCGCGCGACCAATAGCGGCATACGCATCGTCGGCAACATGCAGGCACAGGACGAAGCGGAGCTCGCCGCGCAGTTGGGCGTCGAGCAGGCATTAAGCAGTCTGAATAGTTTTACGACGCCCGCCGGAACGACCGTGAATGTCGACATCAATCAAGACGGCACGACGGACTATGTCGTAGCCGTGTCGGCGGCTTCCTGCGTCAGCGCCTGGGATGTCAAGAACAGCTACAGCGCTCAACTGAGCGGGCAAACGCCCAAGACCAGCGTCTACGATGTTCAGGCGGTGGTAACCGACAGCCGTACCGGCGCCCAAGTCACCATTCACCAAGGCGTACGGATCGATCTATTGCCGTATCAGAGTTGTTAACCGCCCCAAGCGGAAGGCACCCATGCACACGAAACTACCCAGCATATCCATCTACGCCATACTGGCGCTCCTCATCGGCGCGCCCGCCTATGCCGCCGACACCGATCTGTTCATGACGAACAACCTGGCCAGCACCAGCACCCCCAACGTGCTCATCGTCATCGACAACGCGGCATCGAATGATGCCAACCTCGTCGACGCGGCTTGCGCCACCACCAAGAAGTTCGCGATGGAGCAATGCGTTATCCGTAACGTGCTCAACTCGAGCCTAGTCAACACGGAGATCAACATCGGGCTCGAGCTGTTCACACCGAGTGGCTCGACCAAGGGTGGCTACATCAACTATGCCATCCGCACGATGGACGCGACCAATAAGGCGAACCTGGTCACCGCCGTCAACAACATGGCCAAAGCGAATAACGCTCCGTACGCGACTTCCATGCACGAAGCCTATTTGTATTTTACCGGCGCCGTGCCTTATGCGGGTACGACAACGAGCCTGTACGATCACGCCGCCGTTTCCGGCGGGCAATACGTAAGCCCCGCAAGCAGCACCTGCCAGAAAAATTACATCATCTTCATCGGCAACGGCGGCCCGGACTCGAGCGAGAACGGGACCGCGCAAACGCTGCTCGCCGGCGACAAGGGTGTTGCGTCATCGAGTCTCACACCGATTCCCTTGGCGTCCTGCTGCAATCAATACCAACAAAACTGGATCGATGAATTCGCGCAATTTTTGTACGGCACAGACGTCTCATCCACGATCGCGGGCACGCAAAACATCATCACTTACACGATCATCGTCGACGACCCCACGGATTCAACCCGCGGCGCGAAAAGCGCGCGCGCACTGCTCGCGAGCGCCGCAACCCAAGGTGGGGGAAAATTCTTCGAGGCAAAGGACTCAGCGTCGCTAACTACGGCGTTGCGCGATACCTTGACGGAAATCCAGGCGGTGAACAGCGTGTTCGCCGCCGTGACGCTGCCCGTGAGCGTCAACGTGCGCGGCACCAACCTCGATCAAGTCTATATGGGCGTGTTCCGCCCGGACGCGAACGCGCTGCCGCGCTGGATGGGCAACCTGAAGGAATACCAGCTGAGCGTCGACACCACGACCAACACGCCGTTCCTCGGCGACAAAAACGGCACGCTAGCGACGAACAACGCGACCGGCTTCATCAGCCCCAACGCCGTAAGTTACTGGACCGGCGCCTCCACGTTCTGGTCGTTCCATCCGACCGGCAGCGGGCTCGACTCCGATTCGCCGGACGGCGACATCGTCGAGAAAGGCGCCGCCGCGCAATGGCTGCGCACCAACTTTGCGTCCTCGCAGACGACGCGCAAGCTCTACACTTGCACCGGCGGTTGCACCGCGGCGTCGTCGCTCTCCGCGACCCCGTTTGATACGAGCAATACCGCAATCACGCAAGCGAACACCGCCACCAGCAGCAGCAGTGACCTGCAGGATCTCATCAACTGGACGCGCGGGCAGGACCTCTACGACGAAAATGTCAGCAGCACGACCACCGACGTGCGCGCGTCAATCCACGGCGACGTGCTGCATTCGCGCCCGGCGGTAATCAACTACAACCGCTACGCCGATGAAAACGATGTATTCGTGTTCTACGGCGCCAACGACGGCATCTTCCACGCGATTCAGGGTGGCAAGCTCGGGCCGACCGATTCGCCGTCCACCCGCCGCGGCGGCATCGAGCAGTGGGGGTTCATTGCCTCGGAATTTTTCCCGAACCTGAAGAGCATCCGCGACGACGGTCCCGTCATGGACTTGAATAAGGCGGACAACCCGCGCAGTCCGGACAAACCATTTTTCTTCGACGGCCCGATCGGCGTCTATCAGCTGGATAACAATAACGACGGAAAGATTACGTCGGGCGACGGGTACGGCGACAAAGCCTACCTGTATTTGTCGATGCGTCGCGGCGGGCGCTTTGTCTATGCGCTGGACGCCACGGACCCCGCCGCGCCCAAGTATCTGTGGAAGCGCTCGAACAGCAGCACCGGATTCGGCGAAATGGGGCAAACCTGGTCCATGCCGCGACCGGTAAACGTTCGCGCCTTCACCAACCCGGTGGTGATCATGGGCGGCGGTTACGACACCGCCGCCGAAGACGGCGCGGACTCCGTCGGAGAACCGACCACCCAGGGCACTGCAACAATGGGCCGCGCCATCATGGTGGTCGACGCAACCGACGGCACCATGCTCTGGCAAGCCGGGCCGTCGCCGAGCGGCGCGACCTACAACAAAACGGTCGCCGGCATGACGTACGATATTCCGGCCGACGTCCTCGCCGTCGATCGCGACAATGACGGCAAAGTGGACCGTTTGTACGCGGTCGACGCCGGCGGCAACGTCTGGCGCGTCGACTGCGACGATGCCAACCCGAATAACTGGACCGTGACGAAGCTCGCGTCGCTGCGCGGCGCCGGCGGTGCGGCGAATGCGCGCAAATTCTTGTACGCCCCGGATCTCGTATACGTAACCAATGCAGCGGACTCCGGCCAAACGTATGATTCCTTATTGATGGGCTCCGGCGATCGCGAGCATCCGTTCGGCACCACCGTGACCGACCGTTTCTACATGATAAAGGACACGAATATCGGCAAGACCGTGAGCGGCGGCTTTACCACCATCACCGAGTCCGATTTGTACGATACGACGGCGAACCTGATTCAAGTCGGTACGTCCGCGCAAATCGCCAGTGCGCAAAGCGCACTCAATGTCGCCAAGGGATGGTACGTGACTCTGGGTAGCGGCGAGAAAGCCGTCGGCAACCCGATAACGGTGGGCGGGACCGTGTTCTTCGGCACCAATCAGCCGCAGGATGCAGCCGCGGGCGCGTGCACGAATCTCGGGCTTGCGCGCCTCTATACCATAAACTTTCTCAACGGCGGCGCTACCATCGACAATAACAACGACGGGCAAAAGACGACGAGCGATCGTTCGACGACGGTTCCGGGCGGCGGCTTCCCGCCCTCGCCAGTGCCGGCGGTAGTCCTGATCGACGGCAGGCCGGTGCAGGTTGTTATTTCCGGCACGCAAGTGCAGACGCCCCCCGGGACGAAGCTCGGGCAGCGTTTCCGCACCTATTGGCACAACGAGCGCGATAACTGAAGACGCTCGGTATCGCCGAGCCATAGTCGAACCCAGGCGCCCGCGAAGATCGCGTCGGCGCTCGGCGCTTTACTGCGTAGCTGTTTTTTTTGCCGTCGAAATGTCGACGTCATGCGGAAAGGCGCTTAACGCCAGCACGATCGCCTCCTCTCGCTCCCCACGGTTGCAGCGTTTTCACCTTGCGAGCGCTGGACTAACGATCGATGCGGCGCTTCTATTGTGCCAACTTCGCGAAACGTCCGGATGACCTGCTGCTTTCTCTTTCGACTGTGGCCGTTGCGAATGTCGGAATCTCGGCGCGCCGTTTTTTACCGATGTTGGCATTCTTGACGCTGGCATACGGCTTGCTCCTCATCAGATAGGAAATTTCTAATGAGGTGATCTATGCGGCGTGCCGATGCCGGAGTATCCGTGGCGGAATTTACCGTCGCCATCACGCTGCTTGGCGTTGCCATCCTGTTGTCGGCGCCACTGCTCTATCGGCTCGTTGAAGATCAACGCGCCAGCAAATATACAAATGCGTTGGTTTCGACGTTGACCTATGCGCGCGCGCAAGCGGTGATCCGTAATCAACCCGTCACTGTTTGTAGCAGCAACGATGGATTCCAGTGCACTGATACCCCTTGGGCGTTGGGTTACCTCGTATTCGTCGACAACGACTCGCCCGGCGTCGTCGACGCGAATGATTCCGTGTTGCGACGCTCGGCGCCTAGTCATCCGAAAGTCATCATCACCCTGCACGGCGGTCGCTACGTTCGCTTCCACCCGCTCGGTATGCTGATCGCGCAAAACCAAAACGGCAAGATCGCCCCCACTACCCTCACCCAGTGGCTCGAACGTCTTTCGCCGATCGCGCTCGCCCATGCCGAGACGGTCTCCGCCGGCGTTTCGCAAGAGGAGGGCTCGCTCGTGTCGCCAGCGGGCGCCATACAACACGGCGCGTTTGTCGTGTGTTACCAAGATGTCGGTCGCAGGATCTCGCTGTCACTCCAAGGCCGCATAACGACACAGGCGACATCGTGCCGCGACAAGTTGTAGTCCGTCGGCGCTCATAGCAGCACCGCGCCTGATGGCTGCAAAAGCCATCGTCATCATCGACCCGGCATACCCGCAGCGATCGCGGCCACGTGCGTTGGGCGGCAGGGTCACCAACCGTGTAAAATCCGTCCGCCCACTCGGATACCACTATGGAAACGACCCCTGTCGCGCCGGCAAGCCTTCAACAAACACGCTACGAAACCAATAAGCTCGCCAAACGGCTACGTCGCTTAGTCGGCGCGGCGATTGCCGACTTCAACATGATCGAAACCGGCGACCAGGTGATGGTGTGTCTGTCAGGCGGCAAGGACAGCTATGCGCTGCTCGACGTCCTGCTCTCACTTCGAGGCAAAGCGCCCATTCGCTTTGATCTCATCGCTTATAACCTCGATCAAAAGCAGCCAGGATTCCCCGAGCGCGTGCTGCCGGAATATCTAGCGGGCCGCGGCGTGCCGTTTCGCATCGAACAACGAGATACCTACAGCGTGGTGAAGCGCGTCATCCCCGAAGACAAGACGACATGCAGCCTGTGCTCGCGCCTGCGGCGCGGCAACATCTATCGCGCGGCGGCGGAGCTCGGCTGCACGAAGATCGCGTTGGGCCATCACCGGGACGATATTCTCGAGACGCTGTTCCTCAACATGTTTTACGGCGGAACACTGAAGAGCATGCCGCCGAAGCTCGTCAGTGACGACGGGAGGCACGTCGTCATCCGCCCGCTCGCTTACTGCACCGAGGAGGACTTGGCCGAGTACGCGCGGGTCAAACAATTCCCGATCATTCCCTGCAATTTATGCGGCTCGCAACCCAATCTACAACGTCAGGCGATCAAGGAAATGCTGCAGCAGTGGGGCAAGAAATTTCCCGGCCGAGTGGAGAACATTTTTCGCGCCCTGCAGAACGTCGCGCCTTCGCATCTCGCCGACCGCGTGCTGTTCGATTTCGCCGGGATCAAACCGTTGGCGGGCGCGGTCAGTGACGCGCACGGCGCGGACATCGGGTGGAATCGATCACGAACTTAGATCATCGGGAGTGTCGACATCGCGATGGATACCCGGGTCGTCCACCGGCAGCAACACGATCCGAGCACGATCGCGTTGCAAAATCTGCCTCGCGCCTTCGTCTCCACCAAGCCCCATGAGCTCCGCCCGATAGTCGCGACTGAAACCGACCGGGTGGCCGCGTTTGCCGGCGTGAAGCGGTGCGGCAATGCCCGCGCCGTTGCGCAGCGCTTCGACAACGGCGGCGATCGTCGAAGGCAGAATAAACGGCATATCGGCGAGCGCGACGACCCAGCCTGACGCGTCGGCCGTCGCACGAATTCCACAAGCGAGACTCGCCCCCATTCCCTCGCGCGACTGCGCGCACGGATAAACTTCGGCGCCGGAATCGGCCAGCAGCTGCATCGCGGCAAGGTCTTCGCTCGCGACGACGGCGACCAGCCGATTCACCGCGCCCGCGAGATTCTGCGCGCTGCGTAGACCGATCGGCGTGCCGTCGGAAAGAGGATGGAGAAGCTTGCGAGAACCAAAGCGACGGGATTCGCCCGCCGCGAGGAGAATACCGGCGATCAACGCGATGCCGCTACAAGAAACGCCTCACCGCCGCGACGCGGCGGTGAGGGACCCGAAATTAACTGCGAAGCGCCGTTATCAGCGCTCAAACCGTGATCGGCAACGTCCGATAGCGCTTGCCGGTCAACGCAAACAGCGCGTTGGCGACCGCGGGCGCGACCGGCGGTAGCGCCGGTTCGCCGATGCCGCCCGGTGCTTCACCGCTCTTTACGATATGCACTTCGACGTTCGGCATTTCGTTCATGCGC
Source organism: Sulfurifustaceae bacterium (assembly GCA_041485885.1). GTDB lineage: Bacteria > Pseudomonadota > Gammaproteobacteria > Acidiferrobacterales > Sulfurifustaceae > JACQFZ01. The sequence continues at coordinate 38,436 of JBGPKL010000016.1, read as the reverse complement.
ACGACCGGATAATCGTGGAAGTTCGATTGCTCGACTTGGCCGTCCTTGAAGGTGATCTTGCCGAGAAGCGCCGCCGACAACCCGAACGCGACCGAGCTTTGCATTTGCGCCTCGATGGTATCCGGGTTCACGATCATGCCGGCGTCAACGGCGACGACCACGCGATGCACGCGCGGCTTGCCGCCCTCGATCGACACTTCCGCGACTTCGGCAACGTACGTACCGAACGACTCGGCGATCGCCACACCACGCGCCCGACCGGCCGGCAGCGGCTTGCCCCAGCCGGCTTTTTCGGCCGCGAGATCGAGCACGCCGCGATGCCGCGGATGCTTCGCCAGCAACGCGCGACGGAACTCGACCGGATCCTTGCCGGCGGCGCTCGCCATCTCGTCGATAAACGATTCGGCGAAGAAATAATTTTGCGAATTGCCGACCGAGCGCCAGAACCAGGTGCGGACACCGGGCGAGTACTTCACCCACTCGATGTTGATGTTCGGCACGCCGTAGGCGAGATTCGCGAGACCCTCGACCGCCGTCATGTCGATACCTTCCTTCGTGATGAGCGCCGGCTCCGCGCCGGTGCCGACGGTGAGCGACTCGCAAACCGTCCGCGCGTTGAACGATACGGGATTGCCTCTGTCATCCAACCCGCCGCTGATTTTGCAAATCGCCATCGGGCGATAGTAGTAACCCTTGGTATCGTCCTCACGGGTGTAAACGACTCGGACCGGTGCTTTCGCGGCAATCGAGAGCTGTACCGCCTCGATCATGAAATCGGGTGCGAAACGGCGCCCGAAACCACCGCCGAGGAAGGTGGTGTGCACCTTGATCTGCTCCGGTTTCATGCCGGTCATCTGCGCCGCGATGAATTGATTGATACCGGGTGCCTGCGTCGGCGCCCAGATCTCAATTCCATCGGCTTTGACCCACGCGGTGCAATTCATCGGCTCCATCGTCGCGTGCGCGACGTACGGAACTTCGTAGACCGCTTCCACCATCTTCGCGGCTTTGGCGGATTGAACGTCGCCTTCCTTCCTTGCGGTGAGCGCCCCCTTGCCGGACTCGCTCAGTTCCTTCATGTCCTTCTGCATGCCGGCGGTGGAAAGATTGGTGTTGCCGGTCCACTTCGCATCCAATGCGTCGCGGCCTTGCTTCGCCGCCCAGAAGCTGTCGGCGATCACGGCGACGCCGTTCGCGGACGGGTTCTTGATGGGCACGACCATCTTCACGCCCTTCACCGCTTTAGCAGCCGCTTCGTTCATGCTGGCGAGTGTCCCGCCGACAATCGCCGAGCGAGCAACGACCGCGGTCAGCATGCCCGGGACTTTCGTATCGATGCCGAACTTGGCGGCGCCGTTGGTTTTGAGCGGCGTATCCAAACGCTTCGCCGGCGTGCCGAGGAGCTTGAAGTCCTTCGGATCCTTGAGCTTCACGTCCTTCGGCGGCGACATCGTCGCTGCCTTCGCGGCGAGGCTCCCGTACGTCGCTTTCTTGCCGTCCGGTCCGATCACGCTGCCGTTCTCGGTCCTGAGCGTTCCCGCATCGACTTTCCAATTGTCAGCGGCGGCGGCGACCAGCATCGCGCGAGCGGAGGCACCCGCTTGGCGCAGCGGCATCCACGATACGCGCACCGACGTCGAACCGCCGGTTGCTTGCGCGCCGAGTCCCGGATTCACGTACTCGGGCGACGCGGGCGCGACATCCATCTTTATCTTCGACCAGTCGGCGTCGAGCTCTTCGGCGACCAGCATCGGCATCGACGTATACACGCCCTGCCCCATCTCCGATTTATCGACGATGATGGTGACAACATTGTTGCTTCCGATACGCACCCACGCGTTCGGCGCGAATGGCTTCGCGGTGTGGGCCGCTGCCTCGGCGAGTCGTGACGCGCCAGGCAGAAACACGCCGACGGCCAATCCGCCGCCCGCGACGGCGGTGAATTTGAGAAACGTGCGACGGCTCTCGTCTACTTCGACTTCTTCGTAAAGGTTACCCATTGAGCTGGCTCCTCGTGATCATTCGTTCATGCCGTCCTGGCGACGCTGTCTCTGCTTCGATCAGCCCCAGCCCGCACTTCCTGTGCGGGCGTTCGTCGGCGCGAACGCATGTTGCGCCGCTCCTGCGCATCCTGCGCTCGCGGCATTCGTACGTCCTTGTACAGCAAATGCGTTGCCCATATTTCATCTCACCCCTTCGTGCCGGCGGCACGGTGTATCGCAGCACGAATACGGTTGTAGGTTCCGCAGCGGCAGATGTTGCCCGACATGGCGGTGTCGATGTCGGCGTCGCTCGGCTTTGGATTTTGCGCGAGCAGCGCGGTCGCGCTCATGATCTGGCCCGATTGACAGTAGCCGCATTGCGGCACGTCCTCGGCGATCCACGCTTGCTGCACCGCTTTGCCGGCTTTGGTCGCGCCGACGGCTTCGATGGTCGTGATTTTCTTGCCGGCGACGGCCGATACCGGCGTCACGCAGGAGCGGGTCGGCGCGCCGTTAATGTGCACCGTGCAGGCACCGCATTGTGCGATGCCGCAACCGTACTTGGTGCCGGTGAGATTGAGATTGTCGCGCAAGACCCACAGGAGAGGTGTGTCGGGGGACACATTGGCCTGAATGGGTTTTCCATTCACGGTAAACGAAATCATCGTGATGTCTCCTTTTCTGGAATTGTGGTGGGGAGAGAACGAAATACGGTTGGGCAAACTCCGGACGGCGAAACGTGGCGCACAGTTTGACGCAAGTTGGAAAACGGCGCTATCCCCCTCGTCATCAAATGTTTTCCCTGAATTTCAGCCATTTAAGTTAAAACTGGTACCGCCTTGTACGCCGAAGAGGTGGGTTCGTCCCGGTGCCAGCTCGAAATACCTCGCATTGCTCTTGTTCACTATCACCGAGCCGACGTAGCTTCCATCGAACAAGTTATCGACGCGCACGAACTCCTTGAACTCCCATCGCCGGCCGGTCTGCGCGAAACCCGCGCGCCAATTCGCCAGCGCGTAGCCGCTCGCCGCCCGACTGTCCGCCGAATTTCGCGCCGGCCTTCGAGGTGCCGAAGCTGCCCTCGGCGACGTCAGCGGTGACGGTCGGAGTGGGCGGTCCGTCTACGGTGAAAACGGCGATGACGCCGCCGGAGGAATTTCCGTAGAGCGCCGAGAACGGTCCGCGCAACACCTCGATGCGCTTGGCCGTGTTGAGATCGAAAGTCGCCGCCTGGTCCCGACTGGTCGCGGGAATCCCGTCGGCCAGAAGCCGCACACCGCCACCGGACAATTCCCGCGATTGCGGGCCGCTGAGTATACTGACCGCCCCTCTCAAGTAAATGACTACGTTCGTCCAGCGCATGATACAGTCGCTGCGCTTACGCGAGCCTTGACCCCGATTCGGCCGAGGCCCGAGAATGTGCACGGTTAGTCCTCTAGCAGCGTAGCCGCGGCGGCCGAACCGGCCGCGGGATTTGCATAAACAAAAGCAACCGCAAGGAGTCCCTCCTATGAAGAAACTCATCTGTGCCGGGTTGTTGTTGCTGCTGACCCCGCTTGCTCAAGCGGCCGTCACGGCCAAGGACCTGGAAAACGATGCCAAGACGCCGGACAACGTGCTGACTCAAGGGATGGGTTACGACCTCAAGCGCTACAGCCCGTTGAACAAGATCAATCGCGAAACCGTAAAGCGGCTGGTGCCGGTGTGGAGTTACAACATGAACGACGACCGCGGCCAGGAATCGCAACCGCTGGTGGTCGACGGCGTGATTTACGTGACGGACCATAAGAGCACGGTGGCGATCAATGCCACGAACGGCCGCCAGATTTGGAAACACACCATTCAGTATCCGCCCGAGACGCCGCGTATCGTTTGCTGCGGCATCTTGAACCGTGGCGCCGCGGTTTATGGGGACAAGCTCTACCGCACGACGCTTGATGCGAGCGTCATCGCGCTCGATCTCAAAACCGGCGAAGAAGTGTGGCGCGCGAACGCCATCGATTGGAAGCGGGGTTACTCGATGACGATGCCTCCGCTCATAGCGAACGGCGTCGTCGTCACAGGAGTGTCGGGCGGCGAATTCGGCATCCGCGGCTTTATCGACGGCTGGGATCCGGAAACGGGCCGACAGGTGTGGCGCACGTACACTGTCCCCGGCCCGGGCGAAAAAGGCAACGAGACGTGGATTGAAGACCAATGGGCGTTCGGCGGCGGCGCCGCGTGGCTCATCGGCAGCTACGATCCGGAGCTCGACCTCATGTACTGGGGTATCGGCAATCCCAGTTCGTGGAACGTGTTGCGGCGCAAGGGCGACAACCTGTACACGTGCTCGGTGATCGCGATGCGCCCGAAGACCGGCGAGATCGTGTGGCACTATCAGTTCTCGCCGAATGATCCGTACGACTACGATGGCACGAACGAGATGGTGCTTGCGGATCTGAAGGTCGACGGCAAAGCGCGCAAGGTGATCATGCACGCCGATCGCAACGGCTTTTTCTACGTCATCGATCGCACCAACGGTCAACTGCTGCGAGCCAATCCCTTCGTTAAGAAGATCACCTGGGCCGACGGCATCGACATGAAGACCGGCCGGCCGGTCGATTCGGCGGCGACGAAGAAGATGCGCACAACGGGCGAGACGATCGAGCTGTGGCCGCATCTGCTCGGCGGCAAGAACTGGATGCCGATGTCGTACAACCCCGGCACCGGGCTCGTCTACGTCAACACGTTGAACTTCGGCTTCAACTACAAGCCAGTCGATCAGCCGTACGAGCAAGGCGTGTTCTGGGCGGGTATCGATCTCGCCGCAAAACCGGTGCCGCCGGAAGGTCCCCTCGGTTACTTCAAGGCGATCGACCCACTCACCGGCAAATCGAAGTGGGAAGTCCCGCTCGACATGCCGCATTGGGCCGGGACGCTCACCACCGCCGGTGGCCTCGTATTCACCGGCAATCTCTACGGCGAGTTTCTGGCCTTCGATGCGGGCAGCGGCAAGAAGCTGTGGAGCTTCCAGACCGGCTCCGGCATCATCGGCCAGCCGATCACATGGACCATGAACGGCAAACAGTACGTCTCCGTGCTGAGCGGTACCGGCGGGGCTTACGTCATCTACTCGGGCGATCCACGGCTCGCCTCCATACCGAAGGGCGGATCGCTCTGGACCTTCGCGTTGCAGTAGACCGCACTAGCGCCGGGGCGTGAGCCCCGGCGCCGCTTTTCCGGTAAGTCAGCAAGCATGTCGAGTCGAATGTTCGGCGCGTTGTTATTTCTCATCGGCAATGCAGTTGTGCTATCGGCGCCGGCGGACGACGAGTTCCCTCCTGAAGTGATCAAGCGCGGCGAACAGACGTACGTGATCAACTGCTCGCGCTGTCATGGCGTACGCTTGATCAATCCCATCGGCTACACCTTCGATCTGCGTCGGTTCCCGCCGGATGAGCGTGAGCGCTTCTTCAATTCCGTAGCGAAAGGCAAAGGTAACATGCCGGCGTGGGGAGATTTACTGATGGATGAACAAGTGCAGGCGTTGTGGGCGTACGTGCAAACAGAGTCGCGGAAAAACCAATGAAACCGATCACCCAGCAGTTACGTCGTAGCGCGCTTGGCCTCGCGGTATGCGTATCGAGCCTCGGCTCGCCTACGCTCGCCGCTCCGTTCGCCTACGTCTCCAATGAAAAATCCGGAACGATATCGATCATCGATACGGCGAACGACGCCGTGGTCGGAGAAATCAAAGCGGGCGAGAGCCCGCGCGGCATCGCCGTCACCGCCGACGGCAAGCAACTTTACGTCAGCACGCAGCCCGATTCCGTGGCTATCATCGACATCGCGGAGCGCCGTGTCGTTAACAAAATCGTGACGGGCCAATCGCCCGAGGCGGTTTATCTTTCGCCCGACGGACGCCTCGTGTCCGTGGCGGGCGAAGAGAGCAACGATGTGAGCGTCATCGACGTACCAACCCAGCGCAAGGTGTTCACCGTAAAAACCGCGGGCAAGAATCCCGAGCATGCGGTCTTCAGCGCCGACGGGCGCTCGATTTACGTCGGCGCGGAAGACGGCGACACCGTCGAGATCATCGACGTCGCGGCGCGTAAAGTCGTTAAAAGCCTACAAGTCGGCAAACGACCACGCGGAATCGCGTTCTCGCCCGACGGTAGTCGTGCCTACGTCGCGGCCGAAAATGCGAACAAAGTCTACGTGGTTGACGCTGTCAAACAGGAAGTCGTAACCGCCATCGAGGGCGGCACGCGCACCAACAACCTCGCGGTGCATCCGAGCGGCGCGCGCATATACGTCTCGAACGGTGGGGATGGGAGCGTGTCGCTCATCGATACCGCTTCGAACAAAGCGACCCTTACTATTCCTGTCGGTAAGCGACCGTGGGGGATGGCAATAACGCCGGACGGAAAAAAACTTTACGTCGCGAACGGCCGCTCCGATTCGATCTCCGTGATCGATACGGAAAAGAACGTGAAGCTGCGTGATATTTCCGTCGGTCAGATGCCGTGGGGCGTGGTAATCCGGTGAGCCCAACGACCTCGCCGGCGAAATATACGCGCACCGCGATCGCGCTCCATTGGATCATCGCGCTTTTGATCGTCGCGCTGGTGAGCGTCGGTTTCTACATGACCGACTTGCCGCGCGATACGCCCGAGCGCGGTTGGTTTTTCAACTTGCACAAATCGCTCGGTGTGCTGACGGCCGCGATCGTTTTGCTGCGCGTCGCGTGGCGCTCGCGATTCGGAAGCCCCGCGGATCCGGCGACGATCCCGCCCTGGCAGATGACAACGGGCCGGATCAACCACGCGCTGCTCTATCTTTGTCTGCTACTCATGCCCTTGAGCGGTTACCTCGGCTCCTCGTTCGGAAAATTCGGCGTCAAGTTCTTCGGCATCGCATTGCCCCACTGGGGCTGGGAAGACAAGCGGCTCCAAGATATTTTCGTCGGCGCGCATCATTTCATCGCGCCGATATTCATCGCGTTGATCGGATTGCACGCGGCAGCGGCGCTGTATCACTTTTATCGCCGCGACGGCGTGTTCGCGCGCATGTGGTTCCGCACCGCGCGCTAGCGCATTCGCAACGCTTTCGACTCGCCTCGTTGTAGTCGTTCCGTCAAGGCTGTCGCCGGCGCCGTGGCGCTGCTATTTCCACCTTCGGGTCTGGTGATAGGCCTGGGTGCCGTTCTGGCGATAACGCAGTTCTTCAACTGAGGTATTCAACCCAGCCGCTCGTAGACGACACCTGCACGCGAACGATGGCGGCCATCTCGGAAACCGAATCGCGGTCGCGACCGGAGCGGTGATATGCTGTTCGCGAATGACCGCCGCCCTTGGAATCGCCGCAGACGCCGTGCCGCGAAGCCGGCCCGCCTGTGTCATTTGCTACGATGACACGGCTCGTGACGTGGCGATCGCACTGGCGCGAGAGTTGGAGCTTCCGTTTTTCGACACCACACCCGCCCCGAACTACGTGCGACTGGTACATCGTGACGACGCCCTCGAACTTCACGATCTCATCGTGGGGGCGAAGCTGCGCGTCGTATTCTCCGCCGCGGAATTGCAGCGTTACCGCGCCGGCGGCAGGGGAGCGAATTTACTTCGGCGCGCCATCGGTTCCGCCGGTCGGCATGTCGTCGATGCCACGGCGGGCCTCGGGCGCGATGCCGTGCATCTCGTCGCGCTCGGATATCGCGTGACGGCGATCGAACGCAACACCGTCGTCAGTGCGCTAGCGTGCGATGGACTTTCACGGGCGCGGGCTGCTGATTTGCTCGCCGCCGACAATCCGCGCTGGTGCACGGGCGATGCGCGCCGCATTCTTCCGACTCTAGCCCCGCCTCCCGCGAGCGTGTACCTCGACCCGATGTTTCCGCCGAAGCGAAAGAAGTCGGCGGCGGTGCGCAAGGAGATGCGATTGCTACGCGCGTTGGCCGGGGATGATGATGACTATTTGGAGCTCTTCGCCGCCGCGTGCACGTGCGCGACGGATCGCGTCGTGGTGAAGCGCCCGGTCGACGCGCCGCCGATCGCGGCGGGCCGACAGGCGCAGTACAACGGCAAGCTGGTTCGCTACGACGTGTATCGAGGAAACAGAGGATCATGACGGAGTGGTCATCGCCGCCGACTGAGCCGCTTTTCTATTGCCCAGCCATGAATGCCGACGGCGATCTCGTGTTGGCGGACGACGAAGCGCATCACGTGGCGGTACAACGTCTGCAACCCGGGGACGAAATCGCGCTGTTTGACGGCCTGGGTCACGTAGCTCGCGGCGCTATCCGAACGCTTGGACGCACTGAAGTGCGCGTCGAGGTCACCGAGCGCTATCGTGAGCCGAATCCCGTGCCGCGTCTTGATCTCTACTGCGCGATACCGAAAGGCGATCGCGTCGCGGTGCTGCTCGATATGGCGACCCAACTCGGCATGGGCCGATTCACGCCGCTTCGGCTGCGTCGCGGTGTCGTACAGCCTGGGGAGCGGGCGCAAGAACGGTGGCAGCGCATCTGCCTCGAAGCATGCAAGCAAAGTCGGCGCGTTTACCTACCGGAAGTCGCCGCTCCGCTGACGGTCGAAGAAGCGGCTGACAAGGTCAACGCCTCCGGCGATCGCCTGATCGTTGCCCATCCGAGCGCCGACTCGAAACCGATATCGACGACAAATCTTTCGGGCGCGCTTGGCGTTGCGCTATTCGTCGGGCCGGAAGGCGGCTGGACTGATGAGGAGCTGGAAATGTTGCGAAGGCGAGACGCTTATTTCGTCCATCTCGGCGCTTCGATCCTGCGCATCGAAACCGCGGCGGTGGCACTCCTCTGCGCCGTTAACGCCCTCTGCGCGTCCAGCGCCGTTCCTGGAACCATGGATTGTCATTCTGGTGAACCTCGACGATGACTCCCACCCGTAACGACAGGAATTTCCGCGCGCATGAATTCCCTCGGGAATTGTGCGGTTTCCTGTCGGTTGCAGGGAAAAGTGACTTTTCTCTCCGATTGGCAATTTGCCTAAAACATCAAGAAAGCAGTCGATCTGATTGGCGTAAAAAAACTTCCGATCGTCGAGTCATCTATGTGGTATGTGTTCTGAAAAAGAACGAGTAGTATAAACAGCGGCTTTAAGGATCATTAATGCGTCAATTTAGGATAGTCATTTTTGATGAGCGCTTCCGGCTAGCGCGCTTTGTTTAAAGGGACGATCCAAACACAACAAAAAACGGATCGCTGTTATTCGATTTTCGCTCGAATGATATGGGATGCTCCGATGCCCGCCACGCTTCAGCACGAACCGCCGGCCGCCGGCGGAAAAACCGCCTGCGCCTACGGCGCACTGTCCTCGACGATGAAGGACCACTGGTACCGCCTGGATACCGGGTCGATCTTTACGAGTCCATGGGTGATGACGGAGGTCACGGTACGTCGACACGCGACCATTTTCCTTACCGCGGACCGATCCACGTTCGATGTAAGCATCGGCGACTCGACACAGAGCTATCAGGCCGTCGCGATTAAGCCCCTGATCAAGCATGGCGTCCACGCCGCCAATGTAAAGTGGATTAGTGTCAACATTGGACCTCTGCATCCGTGCTTCAGAGTGTTCCGCGCGATCAACGCTCCGGGCGCACTGGCCTTGGACCGTGAAGTGTTTGCGCCGCTCGACTCGGCGCTTGAGGCGGCCTATCGCGGTCAAGCAACTATCGATGAAATAGCTGCGCTGTACGAAGAAATCATAGCGGCGACCGTTCGCTGTCTGCCCCGAGTGAAACCGGCTGATGCGCGCGTCGAGCGGGCGATCGAGATGCTGCGCGAGAATCCGAACTGTCCGCTTAACGAGTTAGCCGATGCGATTGGACTGTCTTACGGCCGCATGTCGCAGTTGTTCGCGGAAACCGTCGGAATATCCTTGCGTAGCTATCAGCTCTATCAAAAAATTCATAAAGCGGTGGACCTGCTTCCGACGGGGCGAAAGCTGACGGATATCGCCCATTCGTGCGGCTTTACCGACCTCGCCCATCTCTCCCGCGTATTTCAACACGCCGCCGGCGCTCCTCTGTCTTACTTCATGAACAAGAATTACGTCGAAACACTTAGGAAGGAGAACACTCCTTCGGCCGAGCCCCCGCCGTTGGAAGCTCAACGATAGACCCACGGCAGACACGAGAGTCGCGTCATTCACTGCGTACAATTTTGTCCGTCAGAGGCGCCTGTAGGTGAGAAGCGGCTTGTTAGCGTCCGGCGATTAAAGAGGGGTGCGCCGTCTCCGAGACACTTCCACGCGCGGCGACCCGCAAAATTTGCCTGAAGCCTCATGCCGCCCTTACGCGCGTCGCTCGCCACTGCGTACAATTTTTACCATTTGCTAGATGTTATGATTTTTTGTTAATTTTTGTCCGTACCGGCTTGATCGCTCAATCGAGGGAGTGGTTTGACGAAAACGTAGGAACTTGAGCGTCGCATACGTCTGACACCCTCCAGCTATGCCGAGACGCCATAACAACGGTTCTAGGAGAAAGCATATGCCTCGTCTCAAACAGCTTCTAGCTCTCGTCCTCGGCGCAGCATTCGCGCTGTTGCTGATGACACAGAAGACGGTAGCTAACGATTTCGACGACGAACATCATCACGTCAGCCACCACAAGCACGATCATCATGGCCTGCGGAGCAGCCGGATACCGGAATATCCGGATGTCATCGGCGAGTACATGCACATCCCCGGCGCGAGGACTGCCGGTACGCCCAAAGCGCTCGACACGGCCGCCTTTCTGCGCGTGCGCAGCGCGTTCGACGGCGAGCACCCGGACGACGCGGATGCCGTCATTATCGCAATGCCCGGGTTCAGCAGCATCCCGTCGCACTGGCTCTACATCGCGGCACAGCTGGTGCACAAGGGGAATCAGCGGCACTGCGATGCGGACAAAGACAATGGGGACAAAGATCGTGATGCGGACGAACGTAGCGAGCGCGATTCTTCCCACAAGCATCGCTGCCGCGTGGAAGTCTGGATCGTGGATCGGCGCGGCAGCAATCTCGAAGACACGCTCGGATTGCTCCAGGCGCGCTTGAAACGGGATCCCGAAACGGCGCTCGATTACTATTTCGGGCGCTCGATTCTCTCGCTCGATCCTGCGCGTCCCGGAAAATTCCCCGCAACTCCTCCGCACCTGCTGCCGACACAGCCGGATTCCCTATTCCGGCCGCTGCAACAGGCTGACGTGCCGTTCGAGGCCGAATGGGGCTTTGAGGCTCACGCCGGCGACGTCGACCGGATGATCGCGCTGATCAAGGAAAAGCGTGGCGCCAAAAATATTTTCCTCGCCGGGCACTCGCAAGGCGGCGGATTCATCGGCACCTATGCCGGCAGCATGCGTCCGGACGGACATCGGGGATTTGAAAAGATCGCGGGTTTGATCGCCCTCGATCCGGCCCCGGTGGGCGGCACGGTGGATGCGCCCACGGCGGCGCAGCTCCAAACGTACCTCACCAGCGTCGCGACGCTGCGCAGCGGAACCGTTCAGGTGTTCACCAACGGCACGGGCCAGCTGCCTAACTACAACGGCCCGCGTGCCGGAACGAGGACCTCGATTTCCGGCATCTTCTTGGCCTTCGAAGGATTCGACGTTGAGAATAATATTTTTCCCCCTCGGCAAGTCGGGACACTCCCGTTCTCCCCGGCAGGCGATTCGTTCTTGCTGAATCTCCGAGCCACAAATCTCGCCCTGGCGGGTTTGGGAATCGACACGGACCCGGTGCCGAACGGGTTCTTACAGAACAGCGTCATCATCGTGCTGGGCGAAGGGCTCGGGCGCCTCAACTTTGCGCCGGTTCCCGGCACCGAAGCGCTGTGCGACAGATCTCGTCCCGGAATACCCGCGACCGCGTGCATTCCGAGCCCAGCGCAAATCGATCCGAATAAGGTTTACGACTGGATCGAAGGCGGCGGAAACGGCGGGGTAACGAATGAGGTGGGCAAGGCGAGGTTGTTCGGCAACTCCCTTTTGTATGCGCCGTCACGTACGAACGTGCGACCGGTTACCGTCGACTTCGCCGTCAGCGGCAAGCGCACCATTTATGCCGGCGACATGAACGCCGCGAATTGGTATCCGTCCAATCGCTATGACAACGACATGGGGTTCGTGTCCACGTTCCGCAAGCTAAGCATTCACGAATCGGGCGTGAATCTCGATGTCGACAAGACGCTGGTGAATGTGCCGTTTTACATCGCCCGGCAAAATCCGGACCCGACCAATCCGTTCCCGCTGGTGACGGACTTCACCAACATCAACCGTACCGGCGTGACCCAGTCACCGGTGGCGGCCGCGCTGACGCCGATCAATCCGGCGATCAACATTAGCCTCTACAAGCACACCGACTTCGTGTCGGCGGACGACTCGTTGGCCGGTCAAGTAACGCCGGGCCAACCCGGCGCGAACGCGCTTTCTAATACGGTCATCGATTGGGTGCTCGCCCGCACGAAGGGTCGCGCCGAAGTGCCAAGCCCTGGTGCGCTGGGTGTGCGGGCGGTTCGCTGACACATTCGATAAAGCATACCGAACCGCATCAAGTCCTTCGGTTTAAAGCCCGTAGCGCCGCGCAGACGCTACGGGTTTTTTATTTCGGCAATCTTGCCCTAAGCCAAAACCACGAGTCACGACCTCGGGATTTCCCGGCCATCGAGATTCGATGAGCTGTGGCGCGGCGCATAGACTAACCGAATATTTTTAACCTGCTTACCTACGCTCCGGTTAACAGCCGGACAACGAACATAAACGGCGAGTTTAGATTAGCGACTGCATTCAATGCAGCGCCGGTGAGCCGCAATACATTTGGATCGGTTTTGTGGGTGGCCTTGTTAGCGCATCGGCTTGGACGGTCGACAGCTCCACCGCCACTCACACCGGCCAAGGCTCGGGTTCTACGCATAAATCGCTCGGCGCACGGTAAACCGCGACACGCCTAAAAGCGCGGAGCGGCTGTCGGCATTGCGCCTTCTCATTTAGAGGAATTCTCAGCGCCAAACGACGACATTTCTACTGAAATCGATTTTCGGTCCATACTACCTACCTAAAATAGAGCAGGTCAAAGCGGGGGGAGGTCGTCATGCCGCTGAAGCGAGCCATCGTGGCCGATACTACCGAAGCGAATAGGTCGCGCCCTTTCGGCGCGCTCGCGCATCAAATGAAGGACCACGTTTACATGATGCGCTGGGGGTTCATTTACACGAGTCCGTGGGTCGTGACCGCACATACCGTGCGGCATCCGGCCGCGATACTCCTGACCGTTAAACACGCGCCGTTCGAGTTAAGCGTCAGCGAGTGCGTGCAAGATTATCAGGCCGTTGCGATCAAACCGGTGACTGAGCGCGGCCTGCGCGCGAAGGATGTCCAGCTCGTCAGCATACACATTCATCCCAACTATCCGCACTTTCGGCCGTTTCGGGCGATACCGGATCCCGGTGTGTTGGCCTTGGAACGCGATGCGTACGCGGAATTCGATCTGGCGCTCGACGCCGCTTACCAAGGAACGTTCGATATCGAACATGCGTTGCGCCTATTCGACGGAGTGGTAGCGAAGACGATCCGGTATTTGCCCAAGGTAAAGCGAACGGACGCGCGCGTCGAGCGGGCGATCGAGCTACTGCAACAAGACGCCGCCTATCCATTGAAAGAATTGGCCGCGATGCTCGGTCTCTCCTACGATCGCATGTCGCATCTTTTTTCCGAAGCGGTCGGGTTGCCGCTGCGTAGCTATCAGCTATGGCAGAAAGCATACAACGCCGGTTTCCTGTTCGACTCCGGCCGCCCGCTCACGGACATCGCTCACGCAACGGGTTTCACGGATTCAGCGCACCTATCACGAACTTTTCAAAGTTCATACGGTATCAACCCGTCCTATTTGATGGATCGGAACTGCGTGATGTTTTTGTCGGACGGGGGTGGCACGAAAAATTTCCCGGCCAGTAAAGCCGGCTGAAGGTTTCCGCGGGTACGACCTTACGACAGGTATCGATGGCAGAGCTCAGCGCGCTTTAACGACGAGAGCTACGAACAAACGCGCCGACGGATTCTTAAAGATTCGTTCGCCCGGCTTGCGTGCCCGCGGCGCCCGGCACCGTGATCAGATCGACCAACCGGAAGTAGGCCTGGTGTCCCATTTCGCCGAAGCTCACGGCGGCGCCGTTGCTGGTCACGCGCCGAATCGACGCCGACAACCGCAGACAACCGCCCGAATCGGTAGGTACGGAAAAACTAAGCTCGACCGCGCCGGCGTAGGGAAGCAATTCGGGCTCCGCGTCGACGAACGCACCCCCCAAGCTGATATCGCGGATCGTGCAAACGACACTCTGCGCCCGGTGGTTCAACACCACGTCGAGCGACACTGGCAGTCGCAGATTTTTTCTGCGTTCAGTCCCCATACCCTCCACTCCTGTGTGCCAAGGCTGGCAGCGGGCGGTCGTTGTCGTTATGCCGACCAAGATACCGGAGAGAATGCAGGGGTGTCCAGCCAGGCTTTGTGGCGTCTGCGGTCACGGGGCCTGCCGGTCGCCTCACTCCGGCACGAGCCACGCCACCTGCACATGGCTTCTCGACCCCTGTTCCAAGCGGTTTGCGAGCAACGTCAGAAGGCGTTCTAGCTCAGCCTCGAGACGCCACGGCGGGTTCAAAATGACCATCCCACAGCCATTCAGGCGAAAGGGAGCGTCAAGCGGCCACAGCGCGAACTCCGCTGACAACATCTTGCGCAAACCAGCGCCGATCAGCTTCGCCTTAAACTGCTCTACCGACGCCCCCGCTTTCAGCGGATACCACACCGCGTAGATCCCCTGCGGCCAACGCTTCGACGAAAACAACAGCGCATCGAGCACGCGTTGCCACTCTTGAGGTTGCTCATAGGGCGGATCGATCAGCACCACACCTCGCCGCTCGGGCGGCGGAAGCCATCCCTTGAGTGCGGCATATCCATCGTCACACGTAATCGTCACCTGCGAGTCGCGAGAGAACTCCGTTTGCAGCCGTGCGCATTCCTCTGGCGCCTGCTCGGCCAGCCGCATGCGATCCTGCGGACGCAAGAAGAAGCGCGCAACCCGCGGTGAACCGGGGTAGTAACGCAACGTACCGTCCGGATTCAGCGTGCGAACGAAGTCCAGGTATTCTTGGATACCCTCTTCCGCTTTGGTTGAGTCACCCCACAACCGCGCAATGCCGTCTTTGTATTCGCCGGTCTTCTGTGCTTCCGGTGCCTTCAGGTCGTAACAACCCGCCCCTGCGTGCGTCTCGATATAGGCGAAACCTTTCTCTTTCTTTTGGAGCGCCTTGAGCAAGCGGATGAGAACCAAATGCTTGAACACGTCGGCGAACTGGCCGGCGTGGAACAGATGGCGGTAGTTCACGTTGCAGAATTACCGCAGGTGAGCAGGTTCAACGTGCGGCACGCTACTCATTGGTAGGCGCCGCCACAGCCATACGGTCAAGTCCTTGGCTGATCGTCTCTAGAACCGAACGCTTTATCTCGTCATCGTTGGCGAAGTCCAATAGTTCGCTGTCCAGGACAAGTTTCGCGCACGTATCGTCGGCGAGAACTTGCTCGAGCTGTGAATTTATTTCCTGCAAGTAGCCAACGGTGATAGAACTTTCAATTTTCCTTCCTCTGCGACGAATACGTTCAAGTTCCGCTTGAGGACCGCATTGCAGATGGATAAGCAGAGTCGGCGGAGGTAGTTCGCGCTTCACTTCCTGATAGACGGCGAGAAAGGCGCTGCGCTTGCTCGCCGACAGCGTGACATGGGCGTACGCTAAATCGAGATAAGGGGAAAAATCGCAAACAAAAGGACGTCCAGCTTTTACCGCCGTTTTGACGTCGTGATAATGCTGCAGAAGAAAGCTGATCTCGGTTTCAAAAGAATTTGCGGCGGGATCGGTGTAAAAGGCTTTCCAAAAAGGATTGTTTTGAAAGTCTTCGAGTGTTGACGCATATTCCAGCCGGGCTAGCAATCGAGCAAGCGTAGTCTTTCCTGAAGCGATACCGCCGCAGATTTCCATTCTTGGTATTACTCGCATCGCGAATGCTTATTATCGTGGCCACGCGTTTCGAGTTACGGCGACTTCGGAGCGGGGCTAGGTACCTTTCCTGCCGCCCTGGGCACCTTCAACTTGCCCTCCAGATCATTAAGGCGCTTTTCCAACAAAATCTGACTCTCTCTGTAATCAGAGATATTCTTACTTGCGTCACCGATATTTTTATTTGTGGTCTGGACCAATTGATAAATGGAGACCACGATAGCGACTAGCGCCAAAAAACCAATGCCGGATATAACTCTTACCCAGTTCCTGGCATCCTTTACTGACTCTGCAGCTTCCTCGGCACTCTTCGCCGCTCGCTCCGCACTTTCCACGGAATTTTTTATCTCTCCAGGAATCGAACTGCTGGCGGGCACAGCAACTTTTCGCGGAGACGCCTTTTCAAGGTATCTTGAGGCCGGCAAATATCGATGATCGGCTGGGAAAGGGCGGTACTCGCCTTCTCTTGGGCAATCCGAATTCCAGCGTTTGTTCTCTGACAGTTTTGTAAATTCAACCCATATCAGTCCGTCGCCGCCTTTTATCCCGTAGTCCTCGGACGTCAGATTATGCAAAGGAATTAGAAGGCGCCCCGCAAAGCCAGGATCAATCAGCGGACCTGTCCCTAAGAGCAGACCAGCGTGAACATGCGTTATGCGAAGGTTGAAGCGGGCAGCAATATAGTCGGGAAGACGAAATGTCGTCGCCAAAAACAGGAAACTGATGGAGTTCTTGGGAAGGTGGTAATTTTCGCCTTCTATCACTTCTATCTTTTCATATTTCTTCGAGTCGTGGACCAGGTGTAGATCGCCCATAAAGTCCACTTCGTACGAGGCTGACTTCAATTTCTCTAGATTCGGGTCCGGACGAAAAGGGCAGATCATGCCAGTGGTGCTAACGTAGTCGAATATGTCCGCCGAGTTGAGAAGCGCTGGTTTTATTTCTTTATACGGGTCTGTTTTCTCGTATAGTTTGAAGCGACGCTCTGCCTCGGCGTCATCTTTGAAATCGCTGATGTGATTCGAACTTGCCACTTTTACCTCACGCAGCCAGAGTGCGGCCTAGTACTTGGTCAGATCTAACCAAGCGGCTAGGACCTAGTCCAACATAGTCGATATCCAGGGCGATGGACGATTTCACTATTTGGAAGAAACTGCTTGCGCGACGTGTGAGATGCTCAGCACGTCCACAAGCGACGTCGATCTGATCGACGTGGTTCAACACGATGCGAGTCGGTCTGTTATACAAGATTGCTTGGCGCACGATTTCCGGATCAAATCGCGCGACACGCCTTACCGTCTTCGTGACGGACGTATATTCAATTATCGGCGATCTACTGCCTGATTCATTCGTCACTTCTTCCCACGAAATCTCACTCGGCAGTGGGCCAGAGTTTCCGGCAACTCTGATGGGAAACGCACGAATTACTAAGACGACGTCATCGACGTCTAACGGGCTTAGCCCCGCCTCGGAGACAAATCCTGCTGCAGTCGTATCCCTGCTAGTCGCATATGGATAGTGCGGGGAATGCAAAGCCGACAATCCAAACCCTTGTGTGCCTTCGATCAATACCCGTTCCTTCCGCCGCAGCTTATCGTCCATAAACGCCGTGGTCGGTCTGATGAAGGGCCTTAGAAGCACGTTATCGCGCGCCAGCGTAATGTGACCATGCCTGTTAACGCGCGCGGCCACAGCCGCTCCTGTTCCGCTCAGAGTGGAACCGATAGTCGATCTCAAATTCGATGTGTTTTCTTCCGCCATTTCGCGATCAGTAATGACCACGGCGTTGGGATCGACAAACAGGCGCTCCGGGGCAAGGTTAGCGATACGCATCTCGTCCAACAGCATTGCCGGCGAGATGTAGCTTCCCGCAGGAAGCACGCACTGTATATCAGCCAAGAGTGCGGCTGTGGGCAATTGCTTGAAGATAATCGGTTGCCCTGCTTCGGAGATCACCGTGTGGCCGGAGTTTGGGCCGCCCACTCGGACTGCCACCGCGGCGCCCAGAGTCTTGGCGAAGTAATGGGCGACTTTGCCCTTTCCCTCGGACCCGAACTGACCACCGACAACCACCGTTACTGGCATTCAATCCTCAGCGCAGGTTTTGAAATCAACTCGTCCAGGCAGGAATGTAAGTGATGGAGAGTGCCTTCGTTCGGCAAAACGATGTGAGCGAGCGGACGCAGGAACTGCGACTCCTGTTCGACGAGATGTACTCTGGCCTCTTCAAAAGGCACGCCATCTGATTCTCGAGAGTCGAAACGCATTCCGCGCATGTCTTCCGCCGCCTCAATATGAATGTGGCAGAAGACCGGACCAAAGGTTTCTGCCAAAAAGGCTTGATCATCAGGGAAGCGAAGGCCGTCTATAACAATCTTCTCCGTCGCCGGTAAGGAACTTAAGAGCTTGCGCCCCAGCCATCGCTGGCCTTTTTCTTTATGCACTTCCTCACCGTACTTTTGCAATGTGGTTCGATTTACTTGGTTACCCTGCTCGCGCATAAGCTGATCCAGCACCATGCTATAGCGCGCGTACCGGAATCCTTGACTCTCTAGATAGCGCGCGGCAGTCGTCTTGCCTGCGCCTAAAGCACCGCTAAATCCGAAAACTTGCCGCGTTTGCCAGCGAGTTGCATCCGATTTCAGATCGGGAATTATCAACGCCTCTTCGTCGTCGGTACCGAGCGATTCGAACTTACCGCTCCAGAAAAACACTCCTACGACGGCAGCGGTGATGGCATCCAGCTCGTCGTGGCTCACTTGCGTGCTTAAGTAGGCTCCTTGTACGCCAAATTCGGCCAGACCCTCACGTAACATGTCGAGGCTCGCCCGTTTTCTGGGAATGCCCATGATGTCCTGTGCCGCGCCGGGATAGCTCTCGATCACAGGCACGCCTAACTTCCGTAGTCGTGTCGCAAGCCGTATACCTCTCGCGGTGAGTTTTTGCATGCTGGGAATGAGAGCCGGGTAGACATTTATGCCCCGCCTCTTCAGCACTCTTTCGCAATACCGCATGATTCCGAATTCTTTCCGTCCTGGATCGTCGTCCGACACCGACACGCGACCTCTAGGAAGAGACAACGGCGAGTCGATGGAAACCAAATGCGGTCGGGCTGCCAGCGTGTTGGCAATAATGGACTCGTCGTCGTTAACGGAACCTGTAGTCGCTTGTGAACCATCGAGCAGACACCAGCCAGATGGGCGGCTTTCGGAGCCTGTTAAGTCGACGCCGACTATTCGCAGCGCGTCTCGATTCTTCGGAAACAAGTCCGCAAAAGAAATTGGCGCTACGGCACCCTTCACGTACGGAACGAGTTTAATCTGGCCTGTTATTCTCGAAACGCTCCTTCCATTCGCAAGCGAAAGTTTGCGAGGGACAAAGAATCGTGGAATACCTTCGCGTATACGGCGCGGAACCTTCTGTTGTCTTAACAACCGTTCAACAGCTTTATCGAAGATGAACCGCATGCCTTCGATATCGCAGTGGTTGTATTTGACGAGGAGCTTCAGCGCATCGAGGTCGCCCCTGCGATATCGATGCCATAGTAGTGGCGCTGTTTCGCCCTTTACGTCTGCCAATTCCAGCGGTCGCTTGAAACCGATGCTTTGCTCTATCGCTTTTTGCCCTCCTACAAGTCCGACACGCTTGGAAAGAAATCTCAGGTCAATATGCGCGGGCGGAATCGGAAGATCAGCGAACCCTTCTCGAAGAAAAGGCAAGTCAAATAGAGAACCGTTGAACGTTACGATTGCCCTTGCATCGGCAAGCGCGGTGCGCAAGGCACTTGTCTCGTCTCCTTGAACCAAAACGTGGTACTTCCCTTCGTAGGACCAACCGACGAGCGTAATCACGTCGTAGTAACGACTAAGCCCGGTCGTTTCGATATCAAGGAACAGGACTTTCCTAGGAAACGTAAGCGCGATGCGATAGTGTTCTCGGCGCTCTAGGAGTGTCGCGAAATAAGCGGAGTCTTGTGTCTTGAGTGCAGCGCGTGAGCGCGCAAACTGCTGCCGATGCTCCAGCACGCGCTGACTGGAAGAAACGGTTCGCTGCTGGATTGCATAGGCCTCGAACTCTTTCCAGGAGAGAACGCCCTTTTTCCATAAGCTGGCTTCACGATTTGCACTTATGCCACGCAGGATGCGCTGAAAGGTAACGTGAAGCATAATTGCGCTATTCGGCCTCGCTATTCCAGATTTGAGGGATGGGGCCTTCTTAGGCGGGAAAAGTATATATAAACCCAGGGGGCAAGGACACCAAGCCTCGTCGGCTGGCGATTGCCGAAAGGAGCATCGCTGTTGATGACGCCAACGCTTAACTGGTGCTCTGGGATTTGCTTGGACCTGTATATCGCTCAACCCATTACTAAGTCAGCTAGGCGGCGGACAACCTCTGGCCAACTTCAGGCTTCGTCTTTCAACCAGCGCGCGGCACGCCCGGCGAAGTACGTAAGAATCGCGTCCGCGCCGGCGCGGCGGATCGACAGCAGGCACTCCAAGGCGATCGCGCGCTCGTCGAGCCAACCGTTCTGCGCCGCGGCCATCAGCATCGCGTACTCGCCGCTCACTTGGTACACGAACGTCGGAACGCCGAAGGTCTCCTTCACGCGCCGGACGATGTCGAGATACGGTAAGCCCGGCTTCACCATCACCGCGTCGGCGCCTTCTTCCAGATCGAGCGCGATCTCACGCAACGCCTCGTCGGAATTCGCAGGGTCCATCTGGTAGTTGTATTTGTTGCCCCTACCCAGATTACCCGCCGAGCCGACGGCGTCGCGAAACGGACCGTAAAAATTGGACGCGTATTTGGCCGAGTACGCGAGTATGCGCGTGTGGATATGACCTTCCTTCTCGAGCGCTTCGCGGATCGCGCCGATGCGCCCGTCCATCATGTCCGACGGCGCGACGAAATCGACGCCGGCCTCGGCGCAAACGAGCGCCTGCTTAACCAAGATTTCCACGGTCTCATCGTTCAATACGTAGCCCGACTCATCGATCACTCCGTCCTGACCGTGAATCGTATAGGGATCGAGCGCCGCGTCGGTGATGACACCGAGGTCCGGGAAACGGGCCTTCAGCTCGCGCACGGCGCGCGGGACCAGACCCTTCGGGTTGTACGCCTCTTTCGCCGCGTTGTCTTTCCGCTCTTGCGGCACCAGCGGAAACAGCGCGAGCGCCGGCACGCCGAGCCGATGCAACTCCTCGGCGTAACCGAGCAAACGATCGACCGTGAAGCGCTCGATTCCGGGCATTGACCCGACCGGTTCGGTGCGATTTTGGCCGTCGATGATGAATACCGGTTGGATCAAGTTGTCGACGTGCAGATGATGCTCGCGCATGAGCCGGCGCGAAAAGTCGTCGCGCCGCATGCGCCGCATGCGCGTACGCGGAAAACGTCCGTAGCTCTTAGTCGTCATAGCGATACCACGATGGCATTATCTCAAAACGACAAGGGCCCGGTTACCCCGAGCCCTGCTCCAGTCTTCCCTGAAGTCTACTTCGTCTTTTTCGCTTTGGGCTTGGCTTTCGCCTTCGGTGCCGCCTTCTTAGGTGCTTTTTTCTTAACCAGTTTGGCCGCGTTCTTCGGTTCAACCTTCTTGATGGCCTTCTTGCTCGCCGCCGAAGCTTTCACCGGCTTTGCCGTCGGCTTGACGGCCTTCGGTTTGGCCAGCGTCGCCATCTGCGCCATCACCCCCGCGAGCGGTCGGATTTGCGACTCGATGATTTCGGTAATGTTCTTGAAGATTTCGTTGATGGCGCCGAGGCCGCGCACGGTTCGGAGCTTTCCTTGGGCCTTGTAATACGAAACGAGCGGTGCGGTTTGCTCGTCGTAGACGGCGAGACGCTTGCGCACCGTGTCTTCGTTGTCATCCGAACGCTGCGTGACCGATCCACCGCATTTGTCGCATTTGCCCTGCGACTTCGCCGGTGAAAAGTAAACGTTGTAGATGGCGCCGCATTGCGTGCAGGTGCGCCGGCCGGTGAGGCGCTTCATGAGCACCTCGCTGTCGACGTCGACAAGCAGCGCGAGTTGCAACGGCTGACCGAGCCGCGCGAGCATGGCGTCAAGCGCCTGCGCTTGCGGGATGTTGCGCGGGAAACCGTCCAGCACGAAACCCGCCTTGGCGTCTGGCTTGGACAAGCGCTCTTGGATGATTCCCAAGACGATGTCATCGGAGACGAGTTGACCGCCATCCATGGCCGACTTCGCTTTCCGCCCGAGCTCCGACCCCGACCCAACGGCGGCGCGCAGTAAATCTCCAGTGGAAACTTGCGGAATTTTGTACTTGTCGACCAGTAGCTTAGCTTGTGTGCCCTTGCCGGATCCGGGCGCGCCCAGTAGCACTATTCTCATGGTTCTTCTCGCTTGACTCCCTTCGGCATGCAATCGAACCGGGAAATTTCCGCCTGCTTGGCAGGGGTACGTAACCTACAATCTACCCCTCCGAACGTCAATGGTGCCGCCGTCTGCCCGCTCGATGGCTCGTGACGTTTATCCATCGATTCGGGTAACCTTTGGCACCCCCGGCGATCCCCGGCCGCCAGTTTAGGAGCTGCGTGGCGGTCCCACGCGCCGAACTAGAAAATTCAGACGATCCCGGACTTGCAAAGGATGCCAAAAGCCAAGAACGCGCTCTACGCTCAGTCGGGCGGCGTCACCGCCGTCATCAACGCCTCGGCTTGCGGCGTCCTGGAGACCGCGCGTAAATATAAGGCGAAGATCGGCAAAATCTACGCCGGGCGCGACGGTATCCTCGGTGCGCTGACGGAAGATCTGATCGACACCAGCAGGGAATCCACGGCGGCGATTCGGGCGCTGCGCTATACGCCGGGCGGTGCGTTTGGGTCGTGCCGCTATAAGTTGAAAGGTCTCGAGGAGAATCGGGCGCAATATGAGCGCCTGATCGAGGTCTTTAGGGCTCACGACATCGGCTACTTCCTCTATAACGGCGGCGGTGACTCAGCGGATACGTGCCTCAAGGTTTCGCAGCTTTCGGAAAGAATGGGCTACCCCATCATTGCCGTGCATATCCCGAAGACAGTCGACAACGATCTGCCCATTACCGACAACTGCCCCGGCTTCGGAAGTGTCGCTAAGTACATCGCGGTGTCGATCCGCGAGGCAAGTCTCGATGTGGCGTCGATGGCGCGAACCTCGACCAAAGTGTTTGTATTGGAGGCGATGGGGCGGCATGCCGGATGGATCGCGGCGGCCGGCGGTCTCGCCGCGGAGAAGCCGGGCGATCCGCCCCATATCATCTTGTTTCCGGAAATACCGTTCGATGAGGAAAAATTTCTTTCCAAGGTGGGCGAGTCCGTGAAGAAGGACGGCTACTGCACCATCGTCGTTTCCGAAGGCGTGAAGAACGCAGAAGGCAAATTTCTCGCGGAGGCGGGGACACGCGATGCCTTCGGCCATGCGCAACTCGGCGGCGTGGCGCCGGTCGTGGCGCAACTGGTGAAGAACAAGCTCGGCTACAAATATCATTGGGCCGTCGCCGATTATCTACAACGCGCGGCGCGCCACATCGCGGCGAAGGTGGACGTCGATCAAGCCTATGCGGTCGGGCGCGCGGCGGTCGAGCTCGCGGTAAGGGGTAAGGGCGCGGTAATGCCGACGATCGTGCGCGCGTCCAACAAGCCGTACAAATGGAAAATCGGCGTCGTGGATCTAAAAGATGTCGCGAACGTCGAGAAGAAAATGCCACGCGACTTCATCAGCGACGACGGCTTCGGCATCACGCCGAAGTGCCGCGCCTATCTGGCGCCGCTAATTGTCGGCGAGGACTACCCGCCGTACAAGAATGGGTTGCCGCAGTACGTCCGACTCAAGAATGTCGCGGTGAAAAAGAAGCTGCCAACCGATTTTAAGGTATGAGTTAACGACAGCCGTTGTTGATACCGACCACGCGGGAGCCACTCCGCACTACTGATGAGGGGAAAGCATGTTGAATAGTTTGATCTTCGCACTTGCCTGCGCGCTCGCCGCGATTGCCTACGGCATCGTGTCCATTCGCTGGGTTCTCGCTAAGCCGACGGGCAGCGAGCGCATGCGGGAGATCGCGGCGGCCATACAAGAAGGCGCGTCCGCGTACCTCAACCGGCAATACACCACGATCGCCATGGTCGGTGCACTGTTATTCATCGTGATCTTCTTCGGTCTCGATGCGCGCACCGCGGTCGGCTTTGCGATCGGCGCGATTCTTTCAGGCCTGGCCGGCTATATCGGCATGAACATCTCGGTGCGCGCAAACGTCCGCACGACCGAGGCGGCCAAGGATGGCATCAATGCGGCGTTACAAGTCGCGTTCCGCTCCGGCGCGATCACCGGCATGTTGGTCGTCGGCCTCGGGTTGCTCGGCGTTGCCGGGTATTACGCGATACTGCGATGGATGGATCCGAGCATTGAGGGGGAATTATTGGTAAAGCCCCTCGTCGGTCTCGCGTTTGGCGGCTCGCTCATCTCGATCTTCGCCCGTCTGGGCGGCGGTATCTTCACTAAAGGTGCCGACGTCGGAGCGGATCTCGTCGGCAAGGTCGAAGCCGGCATTCCGGAAGACGACCCACGCAACCCGGCGGTTATCGCGGACAACGTAGGCGATAACGTCGGTGACTGCGCCGGCATGGCGGCCGATCTTTTCGAGACGTACGCCGTGACGATCATCGCGGCGATGCTGCTCGGAAGCTTGCTGCTGCCGAACTTCCCGAACACGGTGCTCTATCCGTTGGTGCTCGGCGGTGTTTCGATCCTCGCCTGCATCGTCGGCACCTTCTTCGTTCGGTCCAAGGGCAAAGGCAAGATCATGAACGCGCTCTACCGCGGCCTCATCGTGGCGGGCGTCCTCTCGGCGGTGGCATTTTATTTCGTCACGAAGTGGCTCATGACCGGCAACGGCGTGTACGCGACGAACTCGCTTTACGGCGCCGCCGTCATCGGCCTGCTGTTGACGGCGGCAATGGTCGTCATCACCGAGTACTACACGGCGACGGAGTATCAGCCGGTGCGTGGAATCGCCGCTGCCTCGGTGACCGGCCACGCGACCAATATCATCGCGGGCCTCGGCCTTTCGATGAAGGCGACCGCGCTGCCCGTTATCGCCGTTTGCCTCGCGATTTGGGGGGCGTATGAGTTCGCGGGAATCTACGGGATCGCGGTCGCCGCAACATCGATGCTCTCCATGACCGGCATCATCGTCGCACTCGACGCTTATGGACCGGTTACGGACAACGCCGGCGGCATCGCGGAGATGGCGGGGCTGCCGAAAAAAGTGCGCGATGTCACGGACCCGCTCGACGCAGTCGGCAACACTACGAAAGCGGTTACCAAGGGCTACGCCATCGGCTCGGCCGGTCTCGCGGCGCTCGTGCTGTTCGCCGACTACACCGATGCGCTTGCGCACGCGGGCAAAGCGACCGTTTTCTCTCTGAACGATCCACGCGTCATCATCGGCCTCTTCATCGGCGGCCTGATTCCTTACCTCTTCGGCGCCATGGCCATGGAGGCGGTCGGCCGCGCGGCGAGTGCCGTAGTCGTCGAGGTGCGCCGGCAGTTCAAGGAGATCAAGGGCATCATGACCGGCAAAGCAAAGCCGGACTATTCGCGTGCCGTGGACCTGCTGACACGCGCCGCGATCAAGGAAATGATCGTGCCCTCGCTCCTGCCCGTGCTCGCGCCGATCGTCGTCGGCTTCACGCTCGGACGCGAAGCGCTCGGCGCGATGTTGCTCGGCAGTATTGTGACGGGCATCTTCGTCGCGATCTCGATGACGACGGGCGGCGGCGCGTGGGACAACGCCAAGAAGTACATCGAGGACGGCAAGTACGGCGGCAAGGGTTCCGACGCCCACAAGGCGGCGGTCACCGGCGACACCGTCGGCGATCCTTACAAAGACACCGCCGGCCCGGCGATCAATCCCATGATCAAGATCATCAACATCGTCGCGTTGCTGATCGTCCCGCTGCTTTAGCATCGAGATTAGAAATGGCAAGCAAAGGGGCCGGCGTATGCCGGCCCCTTTTTTGGTGCGACGCACGCGCCGATCTGCACAGCTCCGCGGTACGCACCCATTTGAACGCGTCAAAAATTTGACGCGACGTCCACCGGCCCTTCGAATTTGCCGAGCGAGATACCATGGCCTTCCCGTGCGGGCATATCAATTGCAACGCTATTGGCGTACTCATCTATTGCTTCGGCAAGGAGGCAGCATGGCTGGTTTTCGAGTCGGTATCGCCAATCTGGTTCTCGTCACTGCGACGCTCGCTTGGAGCACAGCAACGTGGGCCGAGTATGACGCCGGAAAACTCCGGCAAGTCGCCGGCGGTTATCTGGACGCTGTTCATCTCGCCGCTGAGCTACATCAGTCGAGGTGCGGCGATCTTTTCAAGAAGGAAACGGATAGCTTCGCGCAGGCCACCGGCGAACTGGCGGGTTACTTGAATCCCAACGACGCCAACGAGCTGCAAACCTTTCTTACGAGCGACGAATTCCGCAAGGCGCAGACAAGCACCCGGGAATTCATCGAGGGTTGGGTCGAGTTGCTCGCTCGGAACGGTCGTGATGAGCAAGCTTCCTGCAACGTGGCGGCTTCGAGCGTGGCGAAAGTGTATGAAGACGCCAAGCAGAACTGGGAACAAGCAAAAGCGAATTACGGGCGTTGATTTACCGCCCGCGCGTCAAAAGAACGCGTGGCAGCGCGCGCAGAGATAGAGTATCGGAGATCTCGTCCGTACAGAAAATAAAAGGGCCGGCATGCCGGCCCTTTTTCTTGCGAGTCGTTCTCCTTCAACCGACAACGGCGCGCTCGGCCGGCGCCTCCGCCGGCATCGGGCGAAGTCCGAGCTGCTCGAACAACGCGTGATCTTTGTCGGCATCGGGGTTTTCGGTCGTTAACAGGCGATCGCCGTAAAAGATCGAGTTCGCGCCCGCGAAAAAACAAAGCGCTTGCAGATAATCGGGCATCTGGTTACGTCCCGCGGAGAGCCGCACCATCGCCGTCGGCAATGCGATCCGCGTGGCCGCGATGGTACGCACGAATTCGATCGGCTTGACGACCGGCGCTCCGGCGAGCGCGGTGCCGGCCACGCGTGCGAGCAGATTGATCGGAACGCTCTCCGGCATGGGATCGAGCATGGTCAGCTCGGCGATGAACGCCGCTCGATCCTGGCGCGACTCGCCCATGCCGATGATTCCACCACAACAAACCTTGATGCCCGCCTGGCGGACTTTGTTCAGCGTGTCGAGTCGATCATCGTAAGTATGGGTGTGAATAATCTGCTCGTAATATTCGCGCGAGGTGTCGAGATTGTGGTTGTAGTAGTCGAGCCCCGCGTCCGCGAGCTGCTCCGCCTGACCGTCGCGCAACATTCCAAGGGTCACACAAGTCTCGAGTCCAAGGTCCTTCACGGCCTGCACCATCTCGGCGACCTTAATGAGATCCCTGTCCTTCGGCCCGCGCCACGCGGCGGCCATACAAAACCGCGAGGCACCATGCGCCTTGGCTTGTCGCGCGGTCTCGATCACGGCGTCGAGCGTCATGAGCGCATGGGCGTCAATGGCGGTCTTGTGGTGAACCGACTGCGAGCAATAGCCGCAGTCCTCGGGACACCCGCCGGTCTTGATCGATAGCAAGGTCGAGAGTTGCACGGCATTCGGATCGAAGTGGCGGCGATGGACGCCTTGCGCTCGAAACAGTAGATCGTTGAACGGAAGCTCGAACAGCGCTTCAATTTCTGGGACGCTAAGCCGCATGGGGACACTCCGGTGGAGTCAGCAACGCCAACGCTAAGTTAAGCGCGAAATCCTGTCAATGTCTCTGCAACTAACCGGTTGACGGTAGTTCATTCGATCAAGCGCCGTTATCGATTTTCACTCCATCTTGCCACCTTACGCTGAGCGTCCACCTCGCGCCGAATAGACGCCAATACCACTGGCGGTGAACAGGTACGGCCCTTACTATCTGCCGCGTGCCGATGGATCGACTGGGTCGTTGGGTGCGCGCGCTGGGGGCGATGCGCTTGGCGCTCTTGGCGCTCGCGCTTATCGGGCTCATTTTCGTGCCGCCGCCCGGTACCCGGGCGGTGTTCACCGGATGGCCGATGGTCACGACCGTCGTGACGCCGGTGTTGGCGCCGCTGGTCTTCCTGTCGCTTCTGCTCGATGCGCTCATGGCCCGCGTCTTTTCCCTCGACGCCAACGAGCCGACGCGCCGGCGCTTGCAAATCGCGATAGTTGCTAACCTGACTGCGGCTGCAATACTGCTCATTCGCTGGCTGCCGTATTACGCCGCCCTGCGCGCATGACCGTCACGCCGCTCATTTGCGCGAACGAACTGCCGGACGGGAGAGTGCTCGCTAAAATGCGTACGTGTCTAGTCTTGACCACGAATCATCGCCGGACGACGCGCTAGGCATGCGTGTGCCCCATGATTCCAACGGTCGCGTTTGCGCCATAGTGGCGCGGCCGATGCCCCCTCGCCGCCGGTCGTGAGGCCGATTCCATTTTTCAAACCGCTCCTGGCGCGATAATCGGTGCGTATGTATTTTCGGACACGGGCGCACTTGTGCTCGCGTCCCGGCTGGCGCTCCTCAACGCCGCGTCCGCCCTGCTTTCCGCTCTCGCCGAATTCCCATGGCGCAATCCTCCGATGACTCCTTTGTCCAAATCGCAACAGCGCAGACTGAGACCCTCTATCGCTTGCGTCTTTGCGCGCCGCGCCGCGTACGGATCAACGGTCACCCTACTTCGCAAGAGCGGTTCCCCTTGCTCACGTCGTCTGTTATGGCCGGAAGCGGATCGATAGACTGCGAGTCTCGCTGCGACGCTCGTTGCGGGTTCCTTGTCCGGGTGCGGCAAAAAATAACCCAACGCGAACCCGGAAACGACCGCGACGTCGTAGGCGTACCTATCGTCAACAGGAATGTCGAACATGAAACGACGGATCGTAGGCTTCCATAAGGATGAACGAAACGATTGGCTCGCCGATCTCGAATGCGGACACGCGCAGCACGTGCGGCATCGGCCACCGTGGATCAATCGGCCGTGGGTAATCACCGCCGAGGGCCGCCGCGGGCGCATTGGCGCGAAGCTGAACTGTAAGAAGTGCGGATTGAAGGCGGGAGAGCACGGGCATCATACGTATCACTGACCGGCTCGCCGCGCGCGCCACGCGCTGGGCGAACGGCGCGGGTACGATTAAAATACACGCCGTTTGTCGAATGAACGGCGATGAAATACAAAGACTACTACCAAATACTCGGCGTACCGCGCGGCGCGACGGAAGACGAGATCAAGAAAGCGTACCGTCGCCTCGCGCACAAGTACCATCCCGACGTCTCCAAAGAGAAAAACGCGGAAGCGCGCTTCAAGGAAATCGGCGAGGCCTACGAAGTCCTGAAGGACAAGGAAAAGCGCGCGGCGTACGATCGGCTCGGTGAGCACCGACCCGGTGAAGAATTTCGCCCGCCGCCGGAGTGGGCCGAGCAATTCGCGCGTGGCTTCGGGCGCGGTGGCTTCGGCGCCGGGGGATTCAGCAGCGGCGGATTCACCGAAGAAGTCGACCTCTCGGATCTCTTCGGCGACTTGTTCAGTGGCGGCCAAGGTCGCCGCGGGCGTAGCGGCGGTTTCGCGATGCCCGGCCAAGACTTCGAGGCCGTCGTGCAACTTCCTCTCGAAGACGCGGCGCGCGGGACCGAAGTCAGCCTCGACCTCAATATGCCCCAGTACGACGCCGAAGGTATGCCGCGGCGCACGCCGAAGACAGTCAAGGTCCGGATTCCGAAAGGTGTCACTGATGGACAGAAGCTGCGTGTCCCGGGCAAGGGCGGTCCCGGTAGCAACGGGGGTCCGCCCGGTGCGCTTTATCTCGATATAAAACTCCGTCCGCATCCGCTGTTTCAGCCGAGCGCGCACGATCTTTATCTCGAAGTGCCGGTCACCCCGACGGAAGCGGCGCTCGGCACAACCATCGAGGTGCCGACTCTGGAGGGCCGAGTGCGCCTGAAGATTCCACCGGGCGCACGCTCCGGGCAGAAATTGCGTCTCGCGGGCAAAGGACTGCCGAAACCGGATGGCGGACACGGCGATCTCTACGCCGTCGTTCAGGTCGTCACCCCCGACACACTGACGGCGAAAGAGCGCGAGTTGTACGAGCAGCTCGGGCGCGCCTCCTCGTTCAACCCGCGCGCGCACTTCGACCGCAGCTAGCGATGACGCCGCACGAACCGGCTTTCGATCTTTCGCTTCCGGGTGTCGCGCTCGCGCTCACGTACCGCGAGCGCATCCACCAACTGGAAGCGCGGTTGCGTCTGCTCGAGTGTCAGTTGCCCGGGCGCACGCGTGGTTGATCGCCCGTCTTCCGCACTCGGCGCGTCGCCGGTCAGCTCGCTGCCGGATGCGCTCCGGTCGATCGGGAGCATCGGGGAAAAACATTCGCGTCAAGACTGACGTAACGATCGGCTCTCGGTTATAGTGCGCACATAGCTAGGGACGGTTCAGTAACTGCGTACAACTATCCCTAGAACTATGATTTGCTGCACGACCGAATGACCGACCCGGCGTCCACCGCGCAAGCGTTGCCGCAAATTCTGCTCGCCGAGGATTCCGAGACTTCCGCCGCTATCGTCGCCCGCCATCTCCACGGAAAGTTCGAGACTCTGCACGCTCGCGACGGCTTCGACGCGTGGCATATGCTCGCCACCAACCCCGCCATCGAAGTGGTCATCACCGATCTGGAAATGCCTCGGGTGTCCGGCCAGGAGCTGCTCTCCAGAATCCGCGGCGGCGAAGTGGCGCGGCTCAAGGACATGCCGGTGCTCGTGATGACCACCTCGACCGACGATGCCGCGCGTCATCTCGCCTTCGCCAACGGCGCGAGCGACTTCATCGCGAAGCCGGTCGATTCGCTCGAGCTGCTTGCGCGCGTCGCCGTGCATCAGAAGCTCGCCCTCACGATACGCGAGCTACAGGCGAGCCGGCAGATGTTGCAAGTACAGGCGACGACCGATCCGTTGACGAGCCTCAAGAATCGGCGCGCGTTCGCCGAGTTCGGCGTGCGACACTTCGCTTTAGCGCAGCGGCACGACACGGAGCTCTCGGTCGTGATGTTCGACATCGATCACTTCAAGAGAATCAACGACACGTACGGTCATCCGGCCGGCGACCAAGTGCTGGTTCGCGTCGCACAGGTCCTGACCGGCAAGACCCGCGTCGGCGATATCGCGGCGCGCATGGGCGGCGAGGAGTTCGCGATCCTGCTGCCGAATACCAAGCGCGCCGGCGCCGCCCTGTTGGCCGATCGCATCCGCGTCGCGATTCAGCAGAGTGAATGCGTCCTTGCGGGTCAGGCGGTCGCCGTCACGGCAAGCGCCGGGGTTGCGGCCTACGGATTGGATGGCGAGGAAAGTCTCGAGCGGTTAGTGGAGATCGCGGACAAGCGGCTCTATCTGGCGAAGCAACGCGGGCGCAACCGCGTTATCGCCATCAACTGAACACGCCCGATCGCGGCAGCTTCCTGTCTCCGGATTCTCGCCCGCGGCGAGGATGACAATTGAATGCTCGTGCGCTTTTCTCAGCGCGCGAGAGCGTCCAGTTCCTTTGCGAAGACGTCGAAGTCGGGCACACCCGCCGCCATGCGTTTGATAGTCACCCGATCCTGTTCCACGTAGCCAATAATAAAACTCGGCGTCGCGTTGATGCCGGCGCGGCGACCCTCCGCGATGTCGCGGCTTACCGCGCGCCGCGGCGCAGCGGACTTTAGACACTCCTTGAACCGGCCGATATCAAGATTCAACTCCGTCGCGAGTTCTATATATAAGTCGTTTCCCAACCGTGCTTGCTCGGCATACAACAACTCCTGCATCTGCCAGTAGCGCCCCTGCGCGTCCGCGCAATGCGCAGCCACGGCGGCGCTGAACGCGTGCTCGTGCATGGACAACGGAAAGTCTCGGTAGAAATACCGCACCTTGCCGGTTTCGATGTAGTTCTCGTTCAGTTTGGAAAACGTTCCAACGTGAAAGCGGCGGCAATACGGACATTGGTAATCGCCGAACTCAACGATCGCGAGCGACGCCGTCGGGTCGCCGAGCGATCGATGGGGGTCGATACGGACGACCGACAGCATCTTGGGATCGATGACCAGCGGTGGCGTCGCGCCCTGAACGATGCTCGAGCTTCTTTCGCTACGTGTTGGCTCTTTAGCTATGTCGGCCAAACCTGACGGTTCCGATGCGCATGCGATCAACGTGACGATCAACGAAAGACAAAGATGCGTGCGCATGAACCATATTTTCGATGACATCGGGGCGAACCGCTCCATGTGACGACTACCGCTCGAAAAGAAATGGATCAGCCATACGACTATACAGCACCCTTATTTTCACGGGGGGCATTTAAACGCTACTGGAATTCCTTTATCCTGGTCGACATTCCCTTCCTCCTATGTAGGTATTTCGATTTCTTTCCGAGAAAGAGCAAGAGCGTGGAATCACGCAGTTAGACGTGGGGCGACGGCTAATATCCCACTAGAACCTTGGGCATTTCGACAGATTGCGTCAAAGGAGATGAGAAGCCATGGATATCGTCGGAAGAAAAGAAGAGCCCTCAATGACCGGCCCGCGTTCCAGCGCGGGACGACGCTCCACCGATATCGCTTACGACTCGCCCGGCGTGAGTCTTGTCGATCTGTGGTCCATCCTTTACCGCAGGCGACGAATAGCAGCGGGAATATTCGCCGTCGTCGTGATTGTGGGGGGCGTATTGGCATTTACCTCACCGCGCTCTTACAGCTTTACGACCTCCATTGAGACCGGTGCTCGCCTCCTCGCCGACGATAGACTCGCTCCGATCGAATCGACCGAGACCGTTGTCGCCAAGATCAAGGAGAGTTACATCCCGCTCGCTCTACAAGACGCGCTGAAACGGGACGCCTCGTTCACTAGCGTGGACTTAGACGCCAGCATACCGAAAAACAGCCAACTGATCGTATTGCGCAGCCGGGGACCGATCGAGAGCGGGCAGACATACGTGGAATTGCACCGGGCCGTGCTGCGATACCTCACCGCCGATCACGATCGCATTCTTGCGGTCATCAGAAATGGGATCGAGCTTACGATGGCGGATGCGACGCGCAAGGTGGGTCAATTGCGCGATGAGGCGAGACGGGTTCAGGGCCAGATCAATCGTGTCACTCAGGACGAGGCATTGGTATTAAAGGAAATCGGGATCATGAACGGGCTCGTCGCAACCGCGACCGAAAACCGCGATAAGGCCGTTCGAGAGACGAAGGACGAAGCCCACGCGATGACTTTGCTCATGTTGACCGACGAGATACGGCAAAGCCGCGTACGCTTGATGCAACTGGAGCGACGGGTAAGTGTAGAACTCCCCAACGAACGCGATACGTTGCTTAAGCTCGTCGCGGATAATCAGCGAGCGCAAGCGGAGCAGGCGAAGCTCATTGAAAGCATCCAACTGCAGCTGACGAACCTCCACGAAACACGCGCGGTCACGCCGACAATGCAGTCGCTCAGACCGGTCGGGACGTCCCGCTCTACGATGCTCGGATTGTGGGCGGTCGTCGGACTGGTTGCCGCCGTACTTGGAGCGCTAGTTGTTCATTCTTACAGTAGCACCAGAGATCGAATGCGGGTGATGCGCTACATCGGCACGGCGGACGATGCACCACTCGACCGTGCTTTTCTCGCGACGCCGCGGGTTCCCGCGGATAGAAGAGAAAAGGCGGCTTCCGGAATCGTTTCGAGTGGCGCAGTCGCCGCGGCGTTCGAGGCGAAACGCCATCTGGACTGACGCCACACCCTCGGTACTGTCGTACATGGGCCCGGCGGCGTCGAGTCGCATTGGCCCGCTCGTTCGCGCGGCTACTGGGCGCCAAAATCCGATGTCGGGCGAATCGCACTCCAAAGATACTGCAAGATAAAATGATGCCATGGCCGATATACGGAAGGAGCTTTCGGCCGCGCTCGTCGCGCGGTTCCACGACAGCGCCCTAGAATTCGCCGACGTTGCGCGCGAGATCATCACTCGCGCGTGGCACACCGGCTTCACGGTGGAACGCAAGCGTGATGGTAGCTTCGTTACCGACACCGATCTCGAAGTCGAGGATCGGCTGCGCGCGCTAATAACGAAACAGTATCCCGATCACGGTATCTTGGGCGAGGAATTTCCCCCCACGCGCGCCAGCGCCCGCTTTCAGTGGATACTCGACCCCATCGACGGCACGGAAGACTACGTTCATCGCGTGCCGACCTTCGGGAGCATTCTTGCTCTGCATTACGACGGCGTGCCTCTCGTGGGCGTGGTCGATCATCCGTTGCTCGACTTGCGCTGTCACGCGGCATACGACCGCGGCACGTACCGCAACACCGAACGCGTAACGATCGCCGACATCGCGCCCGACACACCGCCCGAGCAGGTGCGAGTGGTGTTGAGCGCGCGCGCCAATTTTATCCGCTATCGCGACGAAGGGGCGTATTTCGACGCGCTCACGCGCGCCTATCCCAATCATCGCATCTACCGCTCGTGCTACGGCCACGCGCTCGTCGCGACCGGCGCGGTCGACGCGATGGTCGATTATCACGACGCGCCTTGGGATCTTGCCGCAAGCCGCATCCTCGTCGAGGAGGCCGGCGGAATTTATCGAATCGTCCGTCAATTCGTCGTCGAAGGTGTGCCGATTTGCAGTGCTGTCTTCGGCAAGCGAACCGTCGTCGAACGGCTTTGCACGGTGCTCGATGCCCGGTAGATGCGCCGAGGCTACCCACCTATAATCCACGCCCTGTTTATCGAGTCATCTCTTTGGAGGTCGGCATGCGTCGGTTTCGCTGGATCGCTCTATTCGTCGTCGTATTACTGGGCGGCTGCGGCTACAACACCTTGCAACAAAATGACGAGCAGATTAACGCCGCGTGGTCCGAGGTGCTCAACCAGTATCAGCGCCGCGCCGATCTCGTGCCGAATCTGGTAAACACCGTGAAGGGGTTCGCCGCTCAAGAGAGCCAGGTGCTGCTCGGTGTGACTGAAGCGCGCGCGAAAGTCGGCGCGATTCAAGCAACGCCGGCGCTCGTCAACGATCCGGCGGCGTTCCAGCGTTTCATCGCCGCGCAAGGTCAGCTCACATCCGCGCTGTCGCGACTGCTGGTCGTCGCGGAGAACTATCCGCAGCTCAAATCCGATGCGAATTTCCGCGACCTGCAGGCGCAGTTGGAAGGAACGGAAAACCGCATCGCGGTCGCGCGCAATCGTTACATCAAGGCGGTGCAGGACTACAACGTCACGGTCCGCTCGTTCCCGAGCAACCTGACGGCGATGATCTTCGGCTTCAAAACGAAGCCGAACTTCACGGTGGAAAACGAGCGCGAAATTGCGAAGCCTCCCGCGGTCGATTTCGGAACGCCGAAAACACCCGCTCCGCCGCCGGCTCCCGCGCCGACGCGTTGATTTAATTATGCGCGGCGCCGTCATGCAGCACGCCAACGGATGGCAGCGTGGACTCGTGCTCGCCGCTCTGTTCGCGTTCGCTGCCGTCGTCGTCGCGGAAGTTGCGGTTCCGCCATACCGCGCGCGCGTCAACGATCTCACCAACACGCTCACGCCGGCGCAGCGCCAGAGTCTCGAACGCGAGCTCGCGCAGTTCGAGGCGCGCAAAGGCTCGCAGATCGCCGTGCTGATACTGCCGACCACTGAACCCGAGGCGATCGAGCAATACAGCATCCGAGTTGCCGAGGCGTGGAAATCCGGGCGCAAGAAGGTCGATGACGGCGTCATACTCGTCGCCGCCCTGAAGGACCGGGCGCTACGCATCGAGGTGGGATACGGCCTCGAAGGCGCGATCCCGGATGCTGTTGCGAAACGCGTGATCGCAGAAGTCATCGTGCCGTTCTTCAAGCAGGGCGACTATTACGGCGGCATCCGCGCGGGGGTGCAGCGCCTCATGCGGATCATCGACGGCGAGGCGCTACCGCCGCCCCGAGCGCGCGACCCGAGCTGGTCGCGCGTGGAGCAATTACTGCCGTTCATTTTCATCGGGGTGTTTGTCTTGGGCGGCGTTCTGCGCGCGATCATGGGACGTTTGCTCGGCGCCGCCACTGCCAGCGGCATCGCCGGTGTAGTTGCGTGGTTCGTCGTGGGATCGCTCGTCGCAGTGCTCGGCCTCGGCGTTTTAGTTTTCCTGTTCGCCCTGTTACTCGGCCTGCCGAGTCGCGGGGCTTACGGCGGCTCGACGAACCGTAGTGGTGGCCTCGGCGGTGGGGGCTATGGCGGAGGAGGTTTTGGCGGTGGCGGCGGGTTTGGCGGTGGTGGTGGCGGAGGGTTCGGCGGCGGCGGCGCTTCCGGTTCATGGTAATAGACCTCAAACGTCTACTGCGACACTTGAGCACGCCGCGCTGGCGAGTACGGCACGCGTTTCCATCTTCTTCGCTCCGCGCGATCGAGGCGGCTATTAAAAAAGCCGAGGCGACCCATCGCGGGCAGGTCTGCTTCGCGGTCGAGGCCGCGCTCGAGATCATGCCGCTCCTGCGCGGGCGCTCCGCGCGCGAACGGGCGCTCGACGTCTTCGCCCAGCTTCACGTGTGGGACACGGAACACAACAACGGCGTGCTGATTTATCTGCTTCTCGCCGATCGAAACGTCGAGATACTGGCCGACCGTGGAGTACACGCGCGAGTCGGCACACAGCCGTGGGAACATATTTGTCGCCGCATGGAGCAGGCATTTCGCGAAGGTCGATTCGCCCAAGGCGTCATCGACGGCATCGAGGCCGTGAGCGAGCATCTGAGCCATCACTATCCGCCCTCCTCGGGTCAACCCAAGAATGAGCTGCCCGACCGACCGGTCCTGCTGTAGCACGCAAATAATCTCGACACTACATATTGTGCTTTGCGGCGGCGGCCGGTACATTTAGTTGCGTTACCCTGCCTCAGTGACAAAAAGTCGGGAGACGGTGAAGTTTGACCGCGAGCCAGGTCTTCTCAGGCGATTCACGCGTAATGCACACCATTGCGCGTTACCTGGAAACCCTTCGCGAAACGGTCGACGGCGATGAGCTCCACGGCGTCATCGCCCGAACGCTTCGGCAGCATTCCCGCAAAGGTCCCCCCGGCCCCGAATATTTGATCGATCTCTACGGCCAACTCGACGCCTACGCGCGCGACGCCCTATCGCTGCCGAGCATGCGCATTCGCGCCAGGCTGCTGCAGCAGCACATCGCGCCCTACATCGCGGATTTGAGAATGGACCGGCTGCGCGGCGGCACCTCGCCAGCCGCCGCCAGTACTCCTAGGTCAACAGCGCCGACCTCGCAAGCGGCCCCACTCGTTTCGCATCCCCGCCCCTATCCTCCTGTGCGAGGCGTAACGGCGACAGAAAAGGACCGCAACGGCGCCACGCCGGTCGAAGGGGTGCTAGAGCGTCCCAGCGAAAAAGAAGAGGCGGCGGCAAAAAAGCGCACGGAGAAATACGACGCGCTGCTTCGATCCGAGAAAGACGCGTGGCAAGCGATCTACGGCACCGTCAAGGACTATCAGCGCCTGAAGGAAGCATGGCTCAAGAGCTTGGACGAACTCGCACGCCAGCGCGATACGCTCGAGAACAAGCTGGTAAAAACCACCGAGCAGTTGAGTCAGCTCGAAGTGGAACACACGAAGCTTCGAAGCGAATTGGAAGCCGCACGCACCGAGAGCGCCAAACGGCCGCGCGCGCAAGCGATCCCGCGGTTGCTTTCGCGGATCGCCAGCCGCCCCGGGCCGCTCGCAAAACGGGACGGGTTCGTGCGTAGCCTCGAAGCCGAGATCAAGCGCATCAAACGCTCCGGCGCGCCGCTCGCGCTGGGGCTGATCATGGTGGAGAGTCTCGACACGCTGATCGATCGATACGGCGCGGAAGCGGCGACGGCGGCGCTGCGCTGTTACACCGAGGAAGTGCTGTCGAACTTCCGCGCGTACGATCTGGTCGCGGTTTACGATCGCGATCAATTCGCCGTGATGTTCCCCGATACCTCCAAGGAAGGCGCGCGGCGCGCGCTCGAGAAAGCCTACAAGCGCGCGGTCGAGACGCATTTGAGTTACGACGGGAAAAGCCTGCCGCTGCCGCCGTTCGCCGGCGCGCTAGTTACCTATTCCGCGGGCGAAGATCCGACGAAGTTTTTGCAGCGCGCGGGTGAGGCGTTGATTAGCGCGCGGGCGAACGGGAGCAGGGGCGTTGTGCTTTCATGAGGTGAGATCGCGCTTCGCGCGATTCGTCGAGTTCTAATAAATTGTACTTGCGGTTCCCGAACCGCGGTCGGCGTACTTTCTCTTGCTTGTCCAAGAGAAAGTACGCAAAGAGAAGGACCCCCCGGTCGCTGCGCCGCTCGCTAAAAACAAGCGAGCGGTGCCCTGCGCTCCTCACCGCTCCCGGACGC
>JBGPKL010000015.1:0-63738 GCA_041485885.1 Sulfurifustaceae bacterium | reverse complement strand
TGATGAACAAAGCCGCGTCTCGGATCAGAACCGCCGGTGGGATGGGAGGACGCGGATGAAGCGGCAATCGATGAAACATGCTAGTGGCGGAGTGCTACTCGCTACAGCGTTGGCGTTTTCCACCGCCGCTCAAGCGGCCGACCTTCTGGAAGTCTATCGCGACGCGAAAGCCTATGACGCCGGATACGCCGCGGCGCGCGCTTCGCGCGAGGCCGGACGCGAGAAGCTCGCGCAAGGGCGCGCGCAGATCCTTCCGTCGGTCAATCTCTCCGCCAACGCGACGCGCACGGACCTCGACGCGCGCTACGATCCGTCGCCGTTGGTGCCGCGGACCGACCAGCGCCACTTCGACAACAACGGCTATGCGCTCACGCTGACGCAGCCGCTATTTCGGCGGCAAAACTCCATTCAGTACAGCCAGGCGGATTATCTAGTGGAGCAGAGCGAAGCCGCTTTTGGCGCGGCGAGTCAAGATCTGATTCTGCGCGTGTCGCAAGCGTATTTCGACGTGCTGGCATCGGGGGACGCGCTGACCCTAGTGCGCGCACAGAAGGAGGCGATCGCGCAACAGCTCGCGCGGGCCAAGCAAAACTTCGAGGTCGGAACCGCGACGATCACCGACACGCACGAAGCGCAAGCGCGCTACGATCTTGTTGCCGCCCAAGAAATCGCCGCGCAGAACGACGTCGAAGTGCGAAGCCGAATACTCGCCCAGCTTACGGGCAAGAGCTACAACGCGCTTCAGCCGCTGCGCGACGCGCTCGCGCTGCCCGCGCCTAATTCCGATGAGCTGCAGCGCTGGCTGGACCTCGGCGAGAACCAAAGCTTCGCGGTACGGATACAGCGCGCACAGGTCGAGCTGCAAACGCTGGAGCTCAAACGCAATCGCGCGGGTCACTACCCGACGCTCGATTTTGTCGCTTCGTACGGCGACGTCGATCAGACCGGCGCGATACTCGCGCCCATCAGCGGGCGGGTGACGACGGGGACGGTCGGTCTACAGTTCAACCTCCCGCTCTACGCCGGGGGCGTGGTCGCCTCGCGCACGCGCGAAGCGGCGGCGCTGCTCGACAAGGCGCGCGCTGACCTCGACAACGTGCGTCGCAGCCAATCCCTCGCCGTGCAACAATCTTTTCTCGGTGTGATCAGCGGCATCAATCAAGTGCACGCGCTCGAACAGGCGCAGACGTCGAGCGAATCGGCGCTGGCATCGAACAAGCTCGGCTACGACGTCGGTGTGCGCGTCAACATCGATGTCCTGAACGCGCAGCAGCAGCTGTACTCGACGCGACGGGATCTCGCGACCGCGCGCTACAACACGATCATGAATCAACTGCGGCTTAAAGGTTCCGTCGGTGCGCTCGGCGAAGAAGACGTCGTGGAGATAAACGGGGCGTTGTCCGCGCCGGCGCTCTCGCGGTTCACTCGCTAGATCGCATCAGCGGCTCGATCAACTCCAGAGTGCGCGCCACCGCGCCGCGATTTTCGGCGACGAGTCGCAGGCCGGCCTGGCCGGCTTCGAAGCGTCGATTGGCGTTGCCCAGAAAATCCCCGAGCGCCGGCGCGAGCTGCGCCGCTTCGGCGATCTGAACTCCCGCTCCCGACTCGCGCACCGCGCGCGCGATCTCTTCGAAGTTGAACATGTGCGGACCGTAGACAACCGGCGTGCCGACCGCCGCCGCTTCGAGCAGATTATGTCCCCCGGTCGGCACCAGACTTCCGCCGACAAAGGCGACATCCACGGCGCCATAGAAAAGTTGCAGCTCGCCCATCGTATCTCCGATAAGGACGTTCACCTTGGTATCGATAGTGCTGCGGCGCGCGCTTCGCAGCGCGACTTCGCAACCTCTTTTTTTGGCGAGACGTGTAACGGCGCCGAAACGCTCGGGATGGCGCGGCACGAGCACCAGCAAATGATTCGGGAACCGCGCGCTAAGCTCGGCGCGCGCCGAGAGAATCAACTCATCCTCGCCCTCGCGTGTGCTCGCCGCGAGCCACACCGGCCGGTCGCGCCCCCAATCGCCGCGCAGCGCATCCGCGACCTCGCGCAGACTTGCCGGTAGGCTCAGGTCGTACTTGATGTTCCCGGTAATGTGTATCGCCGCCGCCGGTGCGCCGAGTCGACGCAGCCGCTCGGCGTCCGTGCTCGACTGCGCCGCGAGCACTGATGCTTGCGCGAGCGTGTGCGTCGCCAAGCGTTGGATTTTCATATACCGGAGCAGCGAGGATTCCGACAAGCGCAAGTTGGCGACCACGATCGGAATCGAGCGCGCGCGGCACGCCGAGTAGAGGTTCGGCCAAAGTTCCGTTTCCATGATGATCGCGATATCCGGACGGGCGCTGTCCAGGAAGCGCGCGACCGCGCGCGGTACGTCATAAGGCGCGTAGCAGTGGGCAACGTCCTCTCCGAAC
The DNA here is from genome assembly GCA_041485885.1 of Sulfurifustaceae bacterium. Classification (GTDB taxonomy): domain Bacteria; phylum Pseudomonadota; class Gammaproteobacteria; order Acidiferrobacterales; family Sulfurifustaceae; genus JACQFZ01. The sequence goes on along the minus strand of JBGPKL010000015.1, from coordinate 61,326 downwards.
AGCAGACGCACCTGCTCCGAACCCGTCGGCGTCATGGTCGTGATCAGCAGGCGATGCTCCGGGTAGCGCGCCGCGAGCGCCTTGATCAGCGGCGTGGCGGCGCGCACCTCGCCCACCGAAACCGCGTGTAGCCATATCACGTGCAACGCACGGATCGGAGAAATGATGCCGAAGCGCTCCGGAATACGTCGCCAATAGCCACGATTGCGCAGACCGCGCCAGTAGAGACGGATCACAATGAGCGGCATGGACAATCGCAACAGCCACGTGTAGGCGGTGAGCATCAAACGACTCCGAGCCGCTCAAGCGCACCGATGACCTCGGCTACCTGCGGCGGCGTGCCCTGTCCGCCGAGATTGACCGCGCTCGCGGGATCGCTCGGGAATGCGCCCGAGAGCCGCGGCGCGCTGTCGACGTAAATCGCCACCGTCGGCCGCCCCAACGCGGCGGCGAGATGCATTAGTCCGGTATCGACACCGATGACTACGGCCGCCTTGGCAAGCACGGTCGGGAGTTCGCGCATGCCCAGGCGCGTCGCCGGCACCATGGCATTCGGTATCGACGCTGCAATCGTTTGGGCGCGCGCATGCTCCTGAGTGTCGCCCCACGAGAGCAGCAGGGTCAGACCGCGCGATCCAAGCGCGCGACCCAGGTTGACCCAGTGCGCATCGGGCCAGCGCTTATCGTCGCGACTGGTGCCATGGAAGCACGCCGCATAGCGCGCCGGGAGCGTTGCCGCTGTCTCGGTGTTAATGGGCACACGCAAACCGTAGTTCGGTGGCGTGGCCGGTGTGGGATAGCCAAGGGCCTTCGCGGCGAGCTCGCGGTTGCGGATCACGGCATGAAGATCGCGTGAGGCCGGAAAGACACGTTGATAAAACCACGCCGCCGACGGCTCGCGCGCCGATTTACGATCCTGTCCGGTAACCGCGCCGGCGGCGAGAGCGGCGATGAGCGCGCTCTTCAGCAGCCCTTGCGTATCGAGCACGAGATCGTAGCGCCTCGCCTGTACCGCTCGGCGCAGCGCGCCGATCTCACGCCATGTTGCCGGCGCCAGCAACCGCCGACGCCAGCGACGTAGCGCGATCGGTATGACGCGTTCGATCCCCGGATGTAACGCTGGAACACCGGCAAAACCTTCTTCCACTACCCAGTCAACGTGGGCATCCGGCACATGCTCGATGATGTCCGAAACGACAGGTAAGTTGTGCACCACATCGCCAAGAGATGAAGTTTTCACCAGGAGAATGTTCGGCATCGAACTTATTTTCGCACACTTTGCCGCGTACCACGGGCTGTCGCTAAACGACGCGCAACGAGATGACGCCGGGCTAAGGGATGGAGCGGATCACCGCTTCTTGGCCGTGCGATCGTATAGATACGGATTGAGCGTAGGATCGTTATACATTTTGAACTGTCGATACACCTTGAAGTAAACCTCACCGGATACGACCTGCGCGTACAGCGTGTCCAAGCACTTCGCGAGATCAGTCCGCTGCTGCTGCAAAGTCTCCTGCTTGCCGCGACACGTATCGATATGCGCTGCATCGACGTCGGTACGAATGCACTGCAGTCCCATGTGAAATATCTTGAGACTCAAAATCGATAGTCGATCGATTATGGACCCCGCGGTTTCGCTGTTCTGTCTTGCCCCGGCCACGGTCTCGACGCTCGCCCGGCGAGCGAGGAGTAGCTCGTCGATTTTCTCGATCGCGTTTTGGCGCTCTTGATTGAGTTTATCTATCGCCCGCTTGTTGGCGGCGATGTGCTCGTCGCCTACATCCCGGCGGCGCGCTCGATCCTCTTCGTCCCACAGCAACGAATTGAAACGATGATTAAGCTCGATGTATTTCCATGTGCCGTCCTCAAAACGGGCCGGAACCCGACTCGCCCAGTCGGTGACGCCGATGCAAGCATCGTGAAATTCGCGGATCGCACTTGCGCTCACGTCGGAAAACAAGAATTGTTCGCGTCGCATGTTCCGGATCGTATAGATAGCTACGCTTCGTGCTGTTGTTTATTATGATGTTCTTCTCGCTGCCGCGATACCCTCAATGTACCGGACACCGCCAGTGACACACACGGCATCAGCGTTCAACGTCCCCCCGGACCGATCCGGCGCGCCTTTCCTCCGGTCGGTTTGTAACCGTAGCGCCGCCGACAACGTGAGAATAGCGGTGATCGTGATATTTCGCATACTATTGTTCGCATGACCGAACCACTGTCGGTTGTAGTCATTACGCGCGACGCCGAGGCCGAGCTACCGGTGTGCTTGGCCAGTGTTACCTTCGCCGACGAGATACTCATCGTCGATTCCGGCAGCACTGACGGCACCCTCGGCATCGCGCGCGGTTTCGGTGCCAGGGTTCTCAAGCAAGAATGGCTGGGCTACGGACCGCAAAAACAATACGGCGCCGCGCAAGCGCGCCATCGATGGGTTTTGAGCATCGATGCGGACGAGCACATCAGCGAGCGTTTGCGAACGAGCATAGAGGCGGCGTTGCGTTCCCCCGCGCACGCCGCTTACGCCATGGCCCGCTGCAACCGATTCATGGGCCGGTGGCTGCGCCATGGCGAAGGATATCCCGATTGGACCGTCCGACTGTTCGATCGCGAGCGCGCACGCTGGAGCGACGATTCCGTGCACGAGCGTGTCCTCGCGCGCGGATCGGTCGGTCGCTTGGACGGCGATCTACTGCATGAGTCGGAAGCAGGACTCACCGCGTACTTGGAAAAGCAAAACCGCTACACCACGCTGCAAGCACAAGCGCTTTACGCAAGCGGCAAACGCGCGGGCACCCCGCGGCTGGCTTTGAGTCCGTTATTTCGGTTCATCAAATTCTACCTCCTGCGTCTGGGTTTCTTGGATGGCGTGCCCGGGCTGGTGCATATCAGCATCGGCTGCTTCAACAGCTTCGTTAAATACGCGAAGTTGCGCGAGCTCTGTGCCGTTACCGGCGAGTCGCGGTCGCCCGATCGCCGCGGTAGTCCGCCGTCTCTCGATGTAGCCGCTGAAATCCGGCGAAAGCGTCCTCGACGCTGATGTCGCCCACGTTGCGACTGGCCGGTTGCAACAAGAGATGCGGCACTCCCCACGGCCGCCAACGCGCGGCACCCGAATTACCGAAGAAACAAAGAATCGGCTTGTGAAGCGCGGCGGCGATGTGCATGGCGCCTCCGTCGCTGCAAATCACGTACCGGCACAACGAGAGTCCGGCAATCAATTCGCTCAGCTCGTGTGTGGCGTAAGGTACGACAGGGACGCCTATCAGCTGGCCCATTAGTTGATCCGCTTTCGCGTCGTCGCCCGGATGTCGCGGATCATCGGAACCGCCGGGAGACCAAAACAACATGAATCTTGATTTGTACGCCGCGTGTATTCGGCGCAGCAGCGTCGCAAAGCGCTCGGTCTGCCAGCGGTTGCTCGCTTTGCGCGCGCTGATATGGACCGCGATAGGCGCAGACGACGGGTCGCGACCCCCGAGAGCCGTTTCGACCCGTGTCAATGCATCCGCGCTTGGCACGACGCAGAGCGGCAGCGGCGAACCGGTTATCCCGAGCGGAGCAAGAATGCTGAACACATTCTCCACCTCATGCGCGGAATTGGATGAATCGTAAGGCACCGGCATGTCGATCGCGGAAATATGCCGGCCAGTCGGCACGTGACTCACGATATGGCGAGGGTTCAGCAAGCGCGCGAACCGCAACGCGCGCGGGACGAATCCGGTGCCCGCAAGAATGGCGTAGTCGATCCGCAAACGGCGAAGCTGCATGATCAAACACGCGCGCTGCCAACACACGCGCGCCAGGCTCACACCGTCGTCTCGATGCTTTAGCTTCGTATAGGCAAAGATTTCATCGACAAACGGATTGCCGCGCAATATCGGAAGATTGTAGGTATTCGTCAGCGCATAAACGCGCGCAGCGGGAAAGTGCCGACGCAGCGCCTCGAACATCGGCGTCGTGCAAACAAGGTCGCCGATATTGTCGCGACGAACGACCAGAAACTTGAGCGCAGCGTTGGTATCGAGCGCGAACGACACGACGGGATATGCTACCCGGCCGCCAATCGCTGCCGGCGGAAGGCGGCGTAGCCTAGTGTTATGCCCAACAACGACCAAAACAGCAGGGAGTTCTCTCGATAAAAGAAAATGTCGGTCATGTTCTTTATGAGGACACCGACCGCCATGGCGATGCCGGCCGCGCCGGCACGTGCGATTTTTTCGTCGGCGGCTCGATAAAGGCGCCACAAGTCGCGGACGATCCAAGCAAATAACAAAGCCAAAACGGCGATCCCGAACATGCCCATTTGTGTGCCGTAAGAAAGGGCGAGATTATGCGGATGCCAGTAAATCGGGTTTATTTGCGTCAAGTCCGGATAAGCATAGTGCAGCGAGCGCAGACCAAAACCGTAGCCGGTCCATGGGTCGTGCATTAGGCGTTCCCAAACAATTGCCCAAAGATCGGGCCGCAAGTCGCTTGCCAACGATACCTGCCGGCGCGCGAACGTTTCGATCAGGGCGATGCCGCTCACAACGACCGTGGCGATGGCAACTACCAAAAAGCGACGGCGCTTGACACTGGCCACTCGCCACGCGAGAAGCGTCAGTAGCACTAACATCGAACCGGCAAGCGCCAGCCAGAACGAGCGATTGTTCGTTAGAAAAACCGCGACGATGATCAGCGGCACTGATAACCACGCTGCTACCCGCAACAGCCAGTTCGTTCGGAGCGCGAGGAGCATGACGACCAGGTAGGGAAAAACGGTGATCACAAACGTCGTATACGAGCCTACGCCGGGGTAAACATAAGGTGCGGCACTTATGTTATCGCCGCGATACCACACCAGAAACGCGCTGAGCGTTAGCACCACGGCGGCGGCAAATACCGCGGCCATCCATGTTTTCCATTGCGCTTCCGTACGCGTTCCCGCGTGGAACGCAAACAGCGCTAGAAGTGGGTAAAAAATTTCGTTCTTGATTTCTCCGAAGGAGTAGAGGGGGTCGACAGCCCAAGTGAGGGACAGCAGCGCCAGTCCCGACCAAATAAAAATCGGCGCCTTCAGCGGAAACGCATACGAGTTGTGTTGGCGGGCGTAGAGCACGCTCGCGACGAATAGGAGCGCCAGGAATGTTAACCGAAGGCTGACGCTGTGAGGCATGGGAAGCACAAGCAGAAACAGCGCGCCCATGGTGAGAAGCGCGCGCTCGATGACCACGTGAGATATCCACGGGGTCTCGATGACCGGTGTCACGTTGCTCTGCTCGGGATTAGGCGCAATCGAGCGCCTGGCGATGGAAGGCTTTTCACCTACACTCTTCTCGTGCGGTGTTTGTTTCGACGGTAATCGATATCCGCGGATACCGTTGGCCATGCAGGTGCTCCATCACTAGTGCTTAGAAGTATCCTAGCATCTATGTCAGCCGTTCACGCCGTATCGTTCGATCCACAACAGCAAAACGATAAATGTATAGGCAAGACGTCGCGAGGCCCGGCCACGACACGCGCTTGCCCACACACGACGTACTTGCGAAGCGTCTAAGAAGGGTGCGATCTCCGATGTCCTGCTTACCGCGTGCTCACAGATACCACGCCATGCGCCGTTGAAAAGCACCTGCAGCGGTACGGTAAAACCGTGCTTGGGTCGACGCCAAACTGTTTCGGGCAGGTAGCGTCGCGCCAGTTCTCGTAACAGCATTTTATTCTCTCTACCTATGTGTGCTTGCGCTGGCAACGCCAACACCGCGTCGAGAACGTCATTTCCGAGCATGGGCACGCGTACTTCCAAGCCGTGCGCCATACTGGCGCGATCGGTTTTCGCTAGACAGTTCTCGGAAAGATAGCTCCACAAATCCGCACGCATCAGACTCGCGGTATCCATCTTTCCGCCAAAGGAGAGGGCGAGCTCGCGCCAACGAGCCAGGGTTTGCTCGGGAACGCAGCGGCTCGCGCCATCCGGCGTGAGATAGCGTTCGAGGCTCTTGCGCGACGTCCGCCACGGGCCGACTTCGACGTGGCGGTAAAGGAGTCGTTCGCGGCCATAAAGCGTGCGACGCAGCAGCGCACCCGGAAGCCATCCGGCATCGACGAGGTAGCGGAAAGAATGTTGGCCGAATCGGTAGGGAAACGACGTTTCTTCGTCGCGAAACCGAGCGTAGCCGCCGAACAATTCATCGCCGCCGTCGCCGCTGATCGCGACGGTCACGTGAGCGCGAGTCAATTTCGCAAGCGCATGCGTCATCACGTAGGCGGGATCGGCGAGCGGCTGATCGAGGTCGGCGATGGCGGCGGCAAAACGATCGCCGTCGACTATCGGAGCGTCGAGAGGGAAGTGTTCGCTGCCATACTGCTTCGCCACCGCCAGCGCGTGCGGCGTCTCATCGAACGCTTCGTCGTCGAAGCGCAGACTGAAGGTCTTGAGTGGGTGCGCGCCGGCATGCGCCATGTAGTGGACCATCAAGCTCGAGTCGATTCCACCGGAAAGAAAAGCGCCTAACGGAACGTCGGCAACGAGTTGCGACCGCACGCTGCGCGCAAGCGCTGCATCGATGCGTTCGAGCAGTTCGTCCTTATCAGGCATCGGAACGCTCGGCGCTGGGATATTCCAATAACATCGCACGTCGAGACGCTGGGTCGCGGCGTCCCAGCGGAGTTGCGACGCCGGCGGCAGCTGACGTACGTCGAGCAAAAAGGAATGCGGCGCTTGCACGCTTTGCGACGCCAAATAGTCGCGCAATGCTTCGTAGTCGAGCCGTCGCGGGAAACCTTCGAGACTCAGGAACGGCCGGAGCGTCGAGGCGAAGGCGAACCCACTTGCCGCCGAGTAGAAGAATGGCTTGATGCCGAGGCGGTCGCGCGCCGCGAACAGAGATCGATCGCGCGTATCCCAAATCGCAAACGCGAACATTCCATCCAGTCGAGGGACCAAACGTTCGCCCCACGCCGCGTAGCCGTGCAACAACACTTCGGTATCGGAGCGCGTGGCGAAGCGGTACCCGAGCGCTTCAAGCTCTTCGCGCAGCGCGCGGAAATTGTAGATTTCGCCGTTGAAGACGAGCACGTGGCGGCCGTCGGGCGACTGCATCGGCTGATGACCGCCGGCGATATCGATAACGGCCAAGCGCGTATGGCCGAATCGGGCGGTGCCGAAATCTTGTACGACGCTTTCGTCGGGACCGCGCGTTCGCAGGGTTCCTAACGCCGCCGCGGCGCTGTCGCGCCAGGGAGTGTCGATTAACCCCAGGATACCGCACATCGTCCGAGCCGATTCGCTGTCGCTATTTCGCGCGGTCGCATCGGCGAAATAAATACTCGTCGTTGCCGGAACCGAACAGACCGGATCTTCTTCTCACGTTCTGTTTGATCAGCTCAAAGCCCAACGGAGCCAGCAAGTCCATAAGCTCGCGAGGTGCGATCGACTCGTACGGATAACCGCCGATCCAATCGCGCACGTCGTGATAAAAGTCCATGCCGCGTTTGCGCTTGTTGTAATTGGCGATGTGGGTGGATAGCCGCTTGCCGCGCAAAAGCAGATAAAACCCAAAGAGCCGCACATAGAGCCGCTCCGCCCACGCGCGCTCTTGTGGCGACGCGTTGATGTACCAGCGCTTGATGCGTTTCCAGATTCCGCAATAGCGGGTCTTCCCATAAAGCGCGACGGCGAACCACCCACCCGGCCTAGTACGCTCCGCGGCAATGCGAATCGCGCGATTCATCTCGCCCGTATGGTGCAGAACGCCCCAGGAGTAAACGACATCGAATTGACCAAACGACTGCGTGGGTAAGTCGAACACACTCGTCTGTTGGATCGACCAGTTAGATTGGTTCCAAAGGCTGCTCAAAACGGAACGACTGGTCGCGACAGAATCGGGGTCGATATCGATCGCGACCACCCGCGCCGCCCCGAGACGCAACGCCGCGAGCGAATGCAATCCGGATCCGCAGCCGATATCCAGAAACGTGCGGCCGGAAAGATCCGGTAGCCCGAGGAAAGAAGTGAGCCGGGCTTGCGCGTTGAAAATTCGATCTTCGTCGAGCAAGTGGGAAAAGCTTTCCCAATTCTTGCCGAATTCGAAACGATCCTTACGCAGTCCCGCTTCGGGCATCTGAATGTCCTCTTGGGTGCTCCGCCAACCGCTCATACATCGCCGCCACGATGTCGGCGTCGTACAAAGAGAGGTCGATCCGGTCCATATCGGGACGGTCGGCCAACGTGCGCGCAATCGCCTGCGCCAGTAGCTCCGCGTTGTTGACGGGAACGAGCGCGCCGGGGAACGCGTCGCCCAGTATCTCTCGCGGTCCCGATGGGCAGTCCGTGCTCACGACCGGCGTTCCAAGTATAAGCGCTTCAATAAGTACATTCGGCAGGCCTTCGTGGTCCGAGCACAGCACCAAAACGTCGGCCGCGGCGATCCATGGATAAGGATTAGGCTGAAACCCGGCCACGAAAACTCGGTCGACCAATCCGCGCGCCGCAATCATATCCCGAAGTGCCGCGGCGGGCTCAGTCAGCAATACCAATCGGTGCGAGGCAGTTCCAGGCCGCGCCCACGCATCGAGCAATAGATCGTGACGCTTCTGCGCCGCAAATCGCCCCACGTGAATCGCGTATGGTCGGCCCGGAAGGTTGGCGGGCTCACGCGCGAGCTTTCGAATCGCCAAAAAGTCGAACGGGTTGTAAACGCGCTCGATGGGAACATTCGTTAAACCGAGGGAGTCACGCAGATCATCCACGACCCCCTGCGACACCGCGATCAGCGGGCGACCGCCGTAGAGTCGCCGATAGCGAGCGAGCCGGCGTACGGCCTTGCCTGGCGCGGTCTGGCGCAAACGCGCTATTTCGATCGAGAGCGTATTGGCAATCCGGCACCAGTGGCGAGGCAGGTCCGCCAAGATGGCGATCTCGTCGGCGAATGGCAGCGTCGAAATCACGATGTCGAAGGGTCGCGGACGCGCGAGCGCCGCCATTGCGCGCCGCAGTCGACGCGCGGCAAGGCGTTTACCCAACGCACCTCTCGATATCCGTTTCTTCGGTTGCGACAGCGGATGTATGGTTAGCGTATTCGGCACCGTGTGCTCGACGATATCCTCGAGGAGCACCAAATGAACTTCGTGGCCGCGCGCGCGGAGCGCGGCGCCGATATTGAGTATGACCTTCTCAGCGCCGCCCCCGGCGAGATTCGTGACAACGAAGCCGAACTTCATCGCCTAACTGACCGCACGCTGCGGCCCGAGCGCTCGCCGCGCGGTTCCTACAACGGTGTCGACGGATATCTCCGCCATCGGCGTATCGGGTTCGCAACCGTGCGGACGCGGATGCTCGACCGGGAAAAAGTGCGGATGCTCGAGCGGACCGATCAGACGGCTCGGCGAAAAGCAGTGATACAGGCCGATCAGCGGGCGATCGAAGGCGCTCATTATGTGAGTCGGTCCGGTATCGACACCTATATATAGGTCGAGCGCATTCATCATCGCCGCCGTTTGTCGCAACGTAAGGCGGCCAGCGTAGTCCGTTGCCCGAGCGCCTAGCTGCGTCTTCAACCACGCCGTCCGCTCGCGATCGTCCGAGCCTCCGAAGAGCAGGAAATGCCCCTTGGGCCATTCGGTGCCGAGGCGCCGGGCGGTCTCGGCAAAGTGTTCGATCGGCCAATCGCGATAGGACTTGGTGTGGAAACTTGCGACCTGAAGCCCAATCAGCGGAGCGGCGCCGCTCGGCAGGTCGGCGCGCAAGCGCGCTTGCGCCCAGGCGTTCTCTTCCGCGGTGACACGGTATGCGATCCGCAACCCGGCTGGTTGGACATCGATCGCCGCCGGGAGCCGCAACAACTGCAAGACCGAGTGCTCGCTCTGAAATGGCGCACGATCGACGGCTCGGTAAAGCCGCGCGTCCAGAGCGCTGTCGCCTTGTTTGAAGGCGACGACGTGCCTCGCGACTCGCAACGCGTACGTTACGAGCGGCTTGTCGAAGCCGTAGACCAGCGCGTAGTCGTAACGCCGCGGTGCGATCCATCCTCGAAACAGAACCGTCCTTTTGCTGATCGCTCCGACGCGCGCGATGAATGGGAGATGGTGCATCACCTCGGCGCGCTTCGGATGACAAAGAACGGTGATGCGTGCGTCGGGGTAAGCGCGGGAAAGCGCGCGAACCGAGGGAGTGACGAGCAACGTATCGCCGATGCGACAAACGTTGATGACCAGAAACGAAAGCGGCTCAGCCAAAATCGCTCCGGCGGAAGATGTAGTTGCGACCTTCGACGTGAATTAAACGAAACCCCGCGCGCTTCACGAGCGCCACCGTCGCTTCGGTATCGGCCGGAGTGTAGTGGGTGGCGCCGTGATGGAACTCCACCAACAATTGTTTCGTCTTCGATAAGTCGCGCGACTCGGAAAGATCTTTGAGCACGTCGTATTCCGCCCCTTCGACATCGAGCTTCAGCACGTCGCACTCGTCGCGCTGCGTCTGCGTCAAAACCTCTTTGAAGCTGATGGTCGTCACCGCTAGCCGGTCGCCGCCATCCACGTAGGCGTGAGACGCGACGAGACTGCCGGAAATGCCATCGGCGCCGACCGGCAACCGCTGCGGTTCGCGCGGCATGTTGAAAGTCAGCGTCTGCCCGGACCTCGTCCAAAATGCCTTGTCGATAATTTGCATGCCGGGCGGGGAATGCGCGCGACAATAAGCGAGGCTTTGCGGATTGGGGTCGATACCGACGACGCTGCCGCCAAAACGGGAAAGGAACGCCGTTGAAAAACTTATGTCGTGACCGAGACCGCAGTCGATCAGCAGCGGAGAGGCTGCGAGCGCGTTCTTGTCGATCCACCAGCCGCCGTATTTTGTCCCGAGACGCACGTATCCGCGCGGGAGCGTCAGCTCGCGCCAGCGCCGATCGATGCTGCGACGTAGACGCCGCCACCGGGCGCGCGAGCCGCGGATTCGTTTCGCGTGGCGCTCGCTCACATCGCTAAATACGGCTTCCATCGCGGCAAGCATCGAGGCGAACGAAAACCGCCGCAGCGCTTCCTCTCTCGCCGCCGCCCCGAGCTTCATCGCGTAGACGCGATCGGACAGCAGGCGTTGTAGCGCATGCGCGAGCGCTTCGACATCCTTGGGAGGCACGATGACACCGGTCGTGCCATCGGTGATCGCCTCGGTGATCGATCCGGCCGGCGTCGAGACGATCGGCAACGCCGTTAGCATCGCTTGCACGATCGCTTGCGGCACGCCTTCGTTGGCGTACGACGGCAGGCAGAACACATCGATCGCCTGCAACCAACGCTCAACCGCTTCCTGGCGGCCGGCCAGGATGACCTTCGACTGCAAACCAAGCGCCGCGATTCGCTCTTCAAGCACGCTACGCATGGGACCGTCGCCGATGATCAGAAGGCGCAGCGCTGCCTCGGCGCCTGCGAGCCGAGCAAAAGCGTCTATTAAGTACAAATGTCCCTTCCAGCTCCGCAGTGTCGCGACAATACCGATATATCGATTAGCGGGATCGAGCCCGAACGCGCGGCATGCGGCGGTACGGTCGCCCGGCTGAAATCGGCCGGCCTCGATTCCGGTCGGGATCGACGTAACGCGGCCCGCACGTAGCCGGTTGCGATCGATTAGCTCCCGGCGAAACCGTTCACCCGTTGTCACCACGTGACGCGTGGCGTGGTTGTAGAGCCAGCGCGTCGCGAAGTCGTTCGACACCGGTGAGGATATATGTCGTGTGCGCACAATGGGCGGTGCGTCGCGAACTGTCAGGCGCACCAGCGCGACCAGCCAGGAATCGGTCGAGCTGTGCGTATTGATGACATCGGCGCGAGCATCCACGAGCGCCCGGCGCAGCGTCAAGATCGCTCGGAGATTCCGTCGCGCAATCGGGAGCGCTCGGTATGGGATATTCCGGCGTTGCGCCTCGACGGCGATATTCGCTTCCGGCGGCGCCCAAATCTCCACGCGATGTCCACGCGCGATCATCCCTTGGGCCTCGGTCAAGATGCGAATTTCCTGGCCACCCCAACCGAGGGAAGATTCCGTGTGCACGATAAACATCGTTATTCAGGGGCCAACCGTCTGCTCGCTACTGTATGTCAACCAGCTGGGATCGATGGCGTTGTACCGAGTTTATTGCCATAGGGTTCTGTGGCGACTATATACTATGGTTGTCATCCACAGGGACGCTTGGAGACGATGAGATGAGTTGGCTTACACAGGAACTACGCACCACCCGCTGGCACTTACGCCAAAAGTACTTACTGGATTTCGTCTTCATCCATATCCCCAAAACAGCGGGAAGCAGCATTCATCGAACACTCGAACTGACGGCGGAACATAAAACCGCCCTGCAATTGCGCGGCCGCCTTGGCAAGCGTCGATGGGAACGGAAATTCAAGTTCGCCTTCGTTAGGAACCCATGGGATCGAGTCGTGTCTTCGTTTCATTACGCCGCGACACGAACGAAAAATAGCCGTTTCGTGGACCTGACTTTCAGCCAGTGGCTGAAGCTCGCCTATGTCGATCGGCATCCGCTCTATTTCGACGCGCCGCATTTGTTCTCTCCGCAGTACGACTGGATCAGTGACAACGACGACAATCTTATCGTCGATTTCGTCGGGCGATTCGAAAACCTCGAGCACGATTTTGCCAAGGTCTGTGAGCGGATTGGTAGGACCGGTTTACAACTTCCCCATGACAACGCCACGAAGCATCAGGACTATCGGCACTACTACAAAGACAGCGAGATCGAAATCATAGCGCGCTGGTATAAAAAAGATATCGAACACTTCGGCTACGTATTTTCCGCGCCGACTGTCATCGCACATCCAATCAGGCGCGCGGGATAGCCGCGTTCATACTACCAAGACCGTCAGTGGGCGAGCCGTCCGTACAATTCACGCAACGCGCTGGCCATGCGCTCAAGATCAAACGGCTCGGCAGCAGCGCGGGCCGCATCGCACATCGCGGCGCGGCGCTTGGTATCGCGCAATGCGCTGAGCGCGGCGCTGAGCGCGGCCCGATCGAGCGCGTGACACACAAAACCATTCCGGCCATCGGTGATGAACTCCGCTCCGCCGCTCTTGGTGCTCGTCACTACCGGCAAACCGCTCGCCATCGCTTCGAGCACCACGTTCGGGAACGGATCGTACAGTGTCGGCAGCACCAAAGCGTCGGCGGCGCCGTAGAAGGGCTTAACGTCCGGCTGACTACCGACAAACTTTACCCGCGTGTCTAAGCCGAGCGCCTGCGCGCTTGCCGCGTAGTGGGCCGAATGTTTGTCGCGTCCAACGACGATGACATAGCTATCGACCGGTAAGGCCGCAACGGCTTCGAGCAAAATCGCAACACCCTTGCGCTCAAAACCCGAACCGACGAACAAGAAGAGCGTCGCGGTAGCGGGTACAGCGTAGCGCGCGCGAATCTCCGCCCGATATTGTTTCAGCCGCGGATGAAAAATCCTGGTATCAACGCCGCTGTAAATGACGTGCAGCTTATCATCCGCCAGCCCGAAGTATCGCTTGATCTCCTGCTTCACCATGTTCGAGTTGCATATCACCGCGCGCAGCTTCGGACTGGCGAACAGACGTCGTTCCGCGCCACGCACATATATATGGTAAGGACTAAGCGTCAACCAAAAGCGACCGAACCAACCCAGCACTCGCCGGCGCTGCGCCAGCCACTCGCGATGGACGCCGTCGCCGGCTCGGTAGATGTCGCAACAAGCAATGCGCTCGTGCGACTGAACCAAATCGAACGAGCGCTTCTTGACGAATCGACACACCGAGCGCGCGAACGACCAGTCGCGCCAAATTCGTCCTAGGAAAAACGGATTCAACGCGACGACGTCAAAACCCTTGGCGTCGCTCCATTCGCGCGTGAGTAGCGTCACGCCCACTTCTCCTTTCCTGCGCAAGGCGTCAAGCAGGCGCGCGACGAAACGTTCCGCGCCGCCGTCCTCGACATAGCGCTGCCGAATCAGGGCGAGCGAAAGCCGACTCATGTCGCCGCGATCAACTGCCGAACCGCGTCCAACACCTGCGCCACCGGAATATCGACTAGACAATCGCTCACCTTTCCGCCGGCGCAACCGTCGAGCCCGCAGGGACGGCACGAGTGCGACGACGTGATGACGCGCGAGCGCACCTGCCACGGCCCCCATTCGAGATCGCCGCTCGGCCCGAACAAAGCGACCGTCGGCGTGCCCATTGCCGCCGCGATGTGCATCGGCGCGGAGTCGACGCCGATGAAGCACTTCGCGCGCGCGGTCAGCGCGGCGAGCTGCTTCACGCTGAGGCCACCGGCGAGATCGACCACCGGCATGCGCACCGCGGCCAGGATCGCGCGTGTGAATTGCAATTCGTGCTCGGCGGGCGCGGCGGTGATCACGATACGTTCGCCGCTCGATTGCAGCGTGGTGATGAGTGCGGCGTACTTGTCGATCTCCCAGCATTTGAACAACCAGCGCGACGTTGGATGCAGATGAACGAATTGCCCGCGCGCGAGCCCCGACTGACGCAACAGCTCGTCCACCGACGATTCCGCATCCGGTCCGGGCACGAGCGTCAGACGCCGTTCCTCGTGCGCGGGATAGATGCCGATCCGTCGCAGCGCGTCCAGGTGCAACTCCACGCGATGACGCGGCTTCGCGGGAATCGCGTAAAGATGCGTGAAGCTGCTATGCCAAAATCGGCCGCGCCGCCCGGGATAATTCTGCGCGACGCTTACGCGCGGCGCGAGCCATTGCGCGAGCAGCGCGCCGCGATAGCTCTCCGTCAGATGGATCAGCAAATCGTAGCGGCGCGCGCGCAGTTGCCGCAGCAGGCGCCACTCGTGGCGCAGCCGCGTCCACGGCGCGTCGCGCTTCCACGCGCGATCGACCGTGTACACATTCGCGATCGCCGGGTGCAGGCTCAGCATCTCGCGCGTCTCGCCGTACACGAGCGCGTCGAGCTCGAGGTGCGGCGCGTAGCTCTTGAGCACGCTGAAGACGGGCGAGGTCAGCAGCACGTCGCCGTGATGACGGAGCTTGACCACCAACGCGCGCGAAATGCTCGCGAGGTCGACGGCGTCCTTCAGCGCGTGATCGAGCAAACGGGAACCCATTGCAAAAAATCACTCACTAGGCAATTCCCCGTAGCCCGGATGAAGGCGCGTCGCGCCGCACCCGGGAATCGTTTCGATGACCTGGATTCCGCTTCGCTCCATCCAGGCTACCTGTTCTGGATTTGCGTTTGCGCTGGAATGACGCCGCTCGGTGTTTTTCGAGCTTCGGGCGCGGCAGTATCGAGGGCGCTGGAAGCCATCTCAAAAAATCTCATGTAGGGTGGGTGGAGCGAAGCGCAACCCACCAAAATAATATTTTGTTGTTGCTGCCCGGGGTGCAACAAAAACTGTTGCACCGGTTCAGCGACGCGCATGCACGTTGCGCCGCTCTTACGCGTGTCGCTCCTGCGCCCGCGACATTAACACATCCTTGTGTAGCACCTGCGCTCGCGGCATTCGTACGTCCCAGTACAGCAAGTGCAAGTAGGCGCAAAACCCCCGCTTCACCCGCCGCTCACGCGGCTGCACCCAACCTACATCAAACGTGTCTCTGAGATAGTTTCTAGCCAACCGGGTGAACCTCGCTCAGCGCGGAAAGCGTCCGCTGTGGCGGAATATCATACAGGCAGCGCAGGTGGCCGAGCGGACATTCGCGCGCGAAACATGGGCTGCACGAGAGACCGAGGTACAGGACTTGCGCGCGCGTGCCGAGCGGCGGCGTGTGTTGCGGGTCGGAGGAGCCGAAGATGGCAACGAGTGGCCGACCGAGCGCGGCCGCGATGTGCATGAGCCCGGAATCGTTGCTCACGACGGCGGAGGCGAGCGACAGCAGATCGATCGCTTCGCCGAGCGTCGTGCGGCCGGCGAGATCGAGGCAGCCCCGGCTCGCGAGTCGGTTGATCTCCCCCGTGATGTTCGCATCGCGCTCGGAGCCGTGGAGCCAAACGCTCCAGCCTCCCGCCAAGCGCTCCCGCGCGATCTCGGCGAAATATTCCATCGGCCAGCGCTTCGCCGGCCCGAATTCCGCACCGGGGCAAAGCGCCAGCACGGGTTGCGTCGGGCGAGCGACGCCAAGGCGCGCGAGCGCCGCATCGACGTCCTGCGGCTTCACCGCGAGTCGCGGCGCCGGGATGTCGGCCGGCAACGGCTCGTTCGGCTCGAGCCCGAGCGCGATGAAACGATCGACCGTGCGCGGAAGCCGTGTGGGATCGAGTCGCCGCACGTCCGTCAGAAAACCATAGCGCCATTCGCCGCGAAATCCGGTGCGGCGCGGTATGCGCGCCGCGAACGGCAACACCGCCGACTTCAGCGAGTTCGGCAGCACGATGGCGCGATCGTACTCGCGCGCGCGCAGCCCCCGGCCGATGCGCACGCGCTCGCCCAACATCAGCTCGCCGTGCCGAAACGGCAGCGGAATCGCCTCATCGACTTCCGGCATGTGCGCGAGCAGTGGCAGCGTCCACGCCGGCGCGAGCACGTCGATGCGCGCGTCCGGCAGCCGCTGCTTCAGCAGCTTAAACAAGCTCTGTGCCAGCACCATGTCCCCGACCCAGGCGGGACCGACGATGAGAAATTTCACCGTGAATCGATTCGTGCAGGTTGTTGAAACAATTTGTCGCTCAAGGTTGCGCGTGCGCCGCGCCGAATACACGCTCGGCGAGCGTACCGTAGAAACGCTCGCACAAGCGCCGGCGCGTTTCGCGCTCGGTCAACCCCGGCGGAAACGACGCCAGCGCCATTGCTCGGGCCATCTCGAACATGTCGGCACCCATCATGACGCGGGTTGCACCGGACATACCGGCGTAGCGCTCGCGCACGAACCGGGCGACTTCCGTGCTGGTGTCATTCATAGGTAATCTCGCGCAATCAAATCGGGCCCGAATGGCGCTTACTTAGACGGTTCCATCCTCAATTGTAGGGTGGGTTAGGCACATAGTTTGTGCCGTAACCCACCAACCGTGCCGCCAGGCACTCACTAAGAAATGCGTGGTGTTACGGTGCAGCGCCCGGTGGGTTACGCAAAAAACGCTAACCCACCCTACATTTCTAAGGAAGGTCTGATTAATTCCCCGTCGTTCGTGGTGAGCTTGTCGAACCACGAGGGCGAGCCCCGACATTCAATGGGTTGAGTGAGTCGTCCTTCGACAAGCTCGGGACGAACGGAATTAATCAGAGCTTCCCTAATCAATTCCCTTTCTCTCCGGGAGAGGGGTAATAAATCAGAGCCTCCATCGCGATTCAGCACGTGCGTGTAAATCATGGTCGTGTTCAAATCCTTGTGGCCGAGCAGCTCTTGGACGGTGCGAATGTCGTAGCCCGCCTGCAGCATATGGGTCGCGAACGAATGGCGCAGCACGTGCGGCGACACCGGCTTCACGAGGCGCGCGCGTTTCGCGGCGAGCGACACTGCTTTTTGTATCGTCTGTTCGTACAAGTGATGCCGGCGTTCCACACCCGAGCGCGGATCGATCGATAGCCGTGTCGATGGGAATACATATTGTGCTGTACAAGGAAGTACGAATGCCGCGGGCGCAGGGATGCGCAGGAGCGGCCCAGCCCCACGCCTTACCGGCACTCGGGTACTTGCGCGCCAGCGCGTCGGGCAGGTACACATCGCCAAACCCCGCCTTCAGGTCTTGATCGTGCAACTGCTTGGCGCGAACCAATTGCTCCTTCAGCGGCAGCATCAAATTCTCCGGCAACACGGTGACGCGATCCTTGTTGCCCTTGCCCTCGCGCACGATAATCTCGCGGCGCGCGAACTCAACGTCCTTGACGCGCAGCCGCACACCTTCGAGCACGCGCATGCCGGTACAGCAGGCTCGCCAACAGCCACATCGTGCCGTTAAGTTCCAGCAACAGCGCGCGCACCTCGGTCGCGGTAAGCACGACGGGCAATCGCTCGCTGCGCTTGGCGCTAATTATCTTTTCCAGCCAAGGCAGCTCGACGGCCAATACTTGCTTATATAAGAACAGCAACGCGGCCTTCGCCTGGTTTTGCGTCGAGGCCGAGACGTTGCGCTCGATGGCCAAATGCGACAGAAACGCTTCGACCTCCGTCGCCCCCATCTCGCGCGGATGGCGTTTGCCATGCCACAAAATAAACCGCCGGCACCAATCCACGTAGGCCTGTTCGGTTCGTATCGAGTAATGCCGCACGCGAATTTGCTCCCGGACTTGGTCCAGCAGCCGCGGCTTGCCGGCGGATTGAGAGAGACTTTCCATCCGCGTGATTTTAGGCGTCTCTAAAATATAACGGCAAGCTTTTTTAGCGGTATTCGTAGACCCGCCAACAAGGCCGGTTTGACTTAGGCCGCATCCCGCCCCTAGCATGAAGCGGTCTAATTTAAGTTAGCCGGACGCGCAGCGCCTACACCCTGCCAGGTGAAGCGACAGTGACTTCGATACGACTCATCGTCACACGAACCACCCACCGATCCCGACGGCGCTGCGGACGCGTCCGGCTAACGGGGCGCGAGCTAACGGCACGAGAGTCAGCCGGCGCTGCGCGCCGCCTAACTCTCGTTCGAGCCGTCACCGCGAGCAAAGCTCGCGGCTGCCGCCCACTCGTCAGAAAAGAGAAGCTGCGCTTCTCTTTTCTTCCTCGGGGTGCGGCTCAACTCGCGCCCCGTTAGGGAGCAAAATGAAGAAGCTTCTTTCTACGTCGTATCTATTGTTAGCAGTTCTTGCAGCTCCCGTTTCTTCTAAAGAGGCCAACGTGCTACATCCAGATTTTCCCGTTGTAGCGGGAAACTACCAAATGACCAAAGAATGGTCGATAGTGCTCCCTGATAAATTCAACCGCCGAATAGAGGAAGGGAGCTTAGTGCTCTGGCGACCCGGATTCACCATGTGGGTAACGGTATGGGGGAACGACCGCAACGAATCTGCCGTGCAGCGGCTATCTCGGATTAAAAACGATATATCAAAAGAAGCGTTCGACCTTGAAGAATCAAAACCAGAAAAAATTCGTCGATTCAGCTACCGACTAAAAGAATCTTCCAACGATAAAAGATTACCCGCATTTTACTGCTTTGCGGTTGGAGAAACTGGCCACGTTCAAATGGCCATCTATTTCGACAAAGAATCAGATCTAAAAATAGCAAAGAAAATATTTCAGAGTCTCAATGAAAAAACAGCTCCCTAACCCGCCGCTCAACCGGACGCGCGCAGACAACGCGCGCACCGGTTAGCAGCACGTTATGCTACTGGCTGGGAATTTTTTTCCGCATGAAAAATTGGATCGAACTTGAATCGAGATTTCGAAGCCTTGCTCCAGGACTTCAACATGCTCGGCTCGATGACCAAACCGGAGCAGCGGGAGAATACTGGAGACTCGCTGGCGGGTTCGACCACCAAGCTGTGCGGCAATTCGAGACCCTTTCGTTGCTAGCGGGAACTTTGTTGGTTGAGGCGCTTGCCGGTCAACCCGACGCAAAGCCTATTCTGGAGGGCACGGATCCCAAGATCCGTTGGTACCGTGCGTTGAAGGCTTATTCTGAATCCCATGAAATCGGTCCTTCCGGTTACCAAAAAAATGATGCCGGTGAAAATCTAGGTTGGATACATAGCGGTTCTATCCAAAACATCGGCGAGGTAGCGGCAAACGTCAGCCTCTACCTTCAAGCTCGTCACCCGATTCGGGCACGGTGGTATAAACAAATTTACGACGACTATGGGAAGAAAATCGTCATCGGTTTAGTCTTGGCACTTGCTGCCGCTCTAATTGGACTGTGGCTTAAGTGAACAGCGGCATAACACGTCGCTCAAGCCGACTCGCTACGCTGGCGCTTTGCGCCGACTTCGTTCGCGGCTTAGCTCTGCGTTAGGCGTCTCTACTGATGCACGAAGTTTGCAACTTTATGCAATGCGACTTTATGCACACCAGCTGACATCGGAGGCTAATGGCATGACCGTCTATCAATACGGTGACATCATCTGTTCTGCGGTTGATGCTCCGGGTAACAAGTTCCGAACTCGCGTGCAGGTCAGCGGCTTGAAGCTATCCCCGCCTCAAGCCAACCCCCACGTTTATCTATCTGAGGCGAGTTTCAGTACGGTCAGCGAGGCCCTTCATCATGGCATTGATTACATCAACGAGCGGTTTCCTGCCGGGGGGCCGCCGTTCAGAACGACATCGGGAGACACCTAACCCCCGCTTGGAGGCGGACGCGCAAAGACAGCGCGCCGCTCAAGCTATTCGTTAGAGCGCTCCACTCCATGCTGCCATTCAATCTCCAGACCCCACTTCCGCCAGTCGCAGCGATAGAAGCGCTTGAGCGGCAGCTAGCCAAGCGGTCCGTTGTTGTGGCACATGGTAGTGACAACTCGCTGATGTCCACCTCCATCGCCTTACCGCTTCTCTCACCAGATCGGCGCTCGTATTCCCGAGACAACTGGGTTGGTTTGAATCCATTCGTCTATCTTTCATCAGTGGCGGTTGTTGCCAGCTGCGACCCTAGCGGCCAAACCAACATTGCAGTCTCAGTATCATTGCTCCGCTTTTGGACCTGCGTTTTTATATGCCTGGTCTTGGTGCTGCCCATTTTCGGAGCGAATCTGGGCGCAGGGATGGCGGCGTTGGTATTTGTTGCCTTAGGCGTTACCTTCATTCGCGAAGTCGTAATAAAGCGGGCGCTTCCAGCTGAGCTGCTGAAAGCTCTGCGGGAGCGCTCTAACCAATCGCTCAACAAGGACGCCGCGACAAGTCGCGGCGCCTGTTAGCTCAAACGTTATACCTCGCTAGCCCAGCTACCTCTGTTGTAGTAACAAAATACTTGGCATTCGGCCTAGCTGTTACTACAATTTGCAAGTGCCCACCTGGGATGAATCCAAACGTCGGCGCAACATCAAGCGACACGGCCTGGATTTCGAGGGGGCTGACGCCATTTGGGACAACTTTACCGTTACCCGCGAGGACATCCGGGAAGACTACGGCGAGAAACGGTTGGTGACGTTTGGTCTCCTGAAGGGCAAGGTGGTCGTTCTGGTCCACACAGACCGCAACGACGATATACATTTCATCTCATTACGCAGGGCCGAGAAATATGAAGCGCGCTATTACTTTGAAATCGCCAAAGACCACTTCCGCCAGGGCCGTTGACCCGGACAACCCTCCTTGGTCGGAGGAGATGCTGGGTCCACCGAAAGTCCGTCGCGGCCGAGGGTCGCAGAAGGCACCGACGAAAGTCTTGACTACCGTTCGCCTTGATGCGGACGTCATTGCTTTCTTCCGAGCGCAGGGGCGCGGGTATCAAACACGCATCAACGAAGCACTTCGTCGTGTGAAGGAGCGAGGTCTAACCTCGCGCTCAACACGGACGGCGCGCAAGCGCGCCGCCGGTTAGCTCTGCGTTTAGCCGGACGCGCAGCGCCTACGCCCTGCCAGGTGAAGCGACAGTGACTTCGAAAAACATCATCGCGACACGAACGACCTACCGATTGGATCGGCGCTGCGACCGCGTCCGGCTAACGGGGCGCGAGTTAACGGCACGAAAGTCAGCCGGCGCGGCGCGCCGCCTAACTCTCGTTCGAGCCGTCACCGCGCACTACGCGCGCGGCTGCCGCCCACTCGTCAGAAACGAGAAGCTGCGCTTCTCTTTTCTTCCTCGGGGTGCGGCTCAACTCGCGCCCCGTTGGGTTTCATGGGAAGGTGACTCATTGACGTTTTTTGCTCTAGCACTAACTAAGCCATTGGCTTATACTGACGCGTATGCAAACCGTCGCGGAGATGTCCGAGTTCAGTCGCAACGCCGGCAGCCTGCTACGCGAAAGCGAAGTTCAAACCATCATTAGCTATCTGGCCGAGCATCCTGCGGCTGGCGTGCTTATTGCCGGTACGGGTGGCGTTCGCAAATTACGCTGGGCTCGTGAAGGTATGGGCAAAAGCGGCGGAGTCCGTGTCATTTACTATTACCACAGCGAGCGCATTCCTTTGTATTTGTTGACCGTCTTTGGAAAGAACGAAAAGGCTAATCTGACTAAAGCAGAGGCCAACGCGCTTTCCAAGCTGGTAAAGCTACTTATCCAAGCGTCGAGAATCCAACCATGAGCAAAAAAGCATTTAAGAGCATCAAAGTCGGTCTCACCGAGGCTGTTGCACACGCCAAGGGTAAAAACGTTAAGGCGCGCATGCATTATCCGCGGGCGTTGGACGTTAAGGCCATTCGCACCAAGGTGGGTATGTCGCAAACAGAGTTCGCTTCATCGTTTGGTATTAGTGTTGGCACTCTGCGTCACTGGGAGCGCGGTGATCGGCAACCGCACGGGCCTGCTCGCGTGTTACTGCACGTCGTGTCACGAAAACCAAAGGCAGTATTGTCGGCGCTATCGGCATGAAACCCAACCATCCGCTCAAAGACGACGCGCGGAAAGACCGCGCGCGCTTTAGCGGGACGTTAGGCTAAAGAACATTAAGAATGAAACGAAAAATGTTTCAACCTTCTATCCTGTTCGTTGGCTCGTTGTTTTTGGCGCTTACCGCGAACAGCGCCTTTAGCGATACGCAAACCTTTACTCGTGGCTCCGCGGTTTTAGATAAAGACATTCCGGAGTCTGTTCGAGAAGCATTTGAAGACGACAACGGCAAACCAATGAAATCGGTTTCCGTCGATCTTAATAACGACAAGAATCCGGAGAAGCTCATACCCAATGAATTCTTGTGCGGAAACGGCGGCTGTCCTTGGCTGGTGTACAGTCCGAAACGTAATAAAGTGATCGGCCACTTGTTCGGAAGTACGATTGCTGTTCTCGACACTTCAAATGAAGGCTATAGATCCATTACAACCCGCTGGAGCCTAGGAGCCGACCAACTCGGAACGGCCGTATACAAATTTCGAAATGGCACCTACGAACAAGAAAAATAAGAGCCTGATCCTTCGTTCCAGCGGACGCGCTTGCGCGCGCCGTTGAATTCATACGTTTAGGTCGCATACGAGAACAATGTGAAAGATCCGCAATCGGTGCGGTGGCACAAATGTTAGATTACGAAACAATAGGGAAAGCGTAGACTGTCTGCATGCAGTTTACTTGGGATCGGAATAAAGCTCGCCGAAATCTACAGAAACACGGAATCTCTTTCGACGAAGCGACAACGGTCTTTGGCGATCCACTCGCTGGAACTATTGCAGATCCCGATCATTCAGTTGAAGAAGCTCGATTTGTAACCATCGGCCTTTCGGAAACCAATCGGCTGCTTGTCGTCGTTCACGTAGAAACGAACGACGAAATCCGAATTATCAGCGCTAGAGAAACCACTTCGCACGAACGAAAACGCTATGAAACGTAAACCTACCTCTAAAGACGACGATACGATGCGCTCGGAGTACGACTTCAGCAACGCGGTACGCGGGAAGTACTACCAGCGCTATATCCAAGGAACAAACATCGTAGTTTTGGAGCCGGACATAGCCGCCGCGTTTCCAAACTCCGAAGCCGTCAACGACGCGTTGCGATCCTTGCTCAGAGTTGCACAGCGTACCAACCTAACTCGGCGTTCGACCGGACGCGCAAAAGCAGCGCGCCGCTCTGAACGGTCGGGGACATAGGTAACAAAATAGTCCGGGGACATGGGTTACACCTGATGGCGTTTTAGTCCGCCATAGTCGTCCTCGATTTGCATCAGTCGTTCGTGTAGTCGGCCAAGCTTTGCCTCGCCCCGCGAGATATCAGTCAAACTCCCACGCCGATCCGTGAAGCGATGACACCTACGCCGCCGGCCCAGCCGGTGAGCGCGGATACGCAAACAGCCGCGCTTGCCGTTTGTGCGCCGGCCATCAAACTCCTGCCTGCACAAACGCCGACGAAAAAGTTCGTCGTCGGTTCTGAATACAAGTGCCGCCTTCGCGCGTTGTGCTTTACTACACGTTACCGCTCCCGCGCTACGTCGCGTAGGTATGCGCGTCCGGAGCTGTGCGCTGTGCCGTCTCGGGACCGAGGTTCGGCGTTCTTAGTCAGTCGTCGTCCGGATCGTTTCTTCGATCGGGCGCCGAGGGAGCATTCGGCACGTCGCGGTAAAGTTTTAGGCTGGCATCAATCAACGGGAACATCGCGCGAAAACATGAGGCTCTGGAAAGAAGTAGTCACCGATTGGGCCGGCGAATTATCCGCGCGCCTTGGAAGATCCAAGGAAGAGCTGGTAAACCACGGCCTATGCGCCGCTGACTTTCCCCCGACGTGTTGTGTCGAGGTTCGCTTTGCCGACGGTTCCTTTGCGCAATTCAAGTTCGCTTTTGCCGTCGTCAGCGAGAAAAAAAATCACGTGGTGGTATTTACAGAACACTGCGGCTATTTCGAATTTCCGCTCGTGCCCGAAATGGAAGTGGTTCAAACCGGCGAAGACTATTACCGCAATGAGACCATTGCGTTCTAACGAGATGGATGCACTTCGTCACCCCCGCCTACGCGGAAATAACGAGGGAGCGGCGGTGCAAGTAATCGCGCTGGTTCCCTCACCCCCACCCCTCTCCCGGAGGGAGAGGGGTAATAAATCTGAGATTCTTAAAGCATTTGATTGTTCCGGTAGTGCACGGCACACTTGCTCCGCGCCGGCGGATATTTCTCGATAGCCGGCTACTTGCTGTTCGTATCCTTCAACAAAGGTTCTCACCGGGGGAGAGGTCCATGCTCAAAGCAGCGGCGATAGTTGCTTCGGTTCTCGTTCTTTGCGGTTGCGCTTCCACCATCGGCGGGCTCGTCAATCGACCGGTCGCGGAGAACAGCGTCGGCGGGGCGGTGTCGACCGTCTCCTTGGCGGCGGACCGAAGAACGGTGGTGGTGGTGACCGATGGGGCAAACCGCACGAAATTCTGCGCGGAACCGCCGCCGGATACCGCGACCGGTTTGAAGGCGGATCTCGACGCGACGCTTGACGCCAAGGCCAAGTCCGAACGAGCGAAAGCGGAAGCCGAAGGCAAGCTATCGATCAAGGACAAATTCGAAACCACCGTGAATGTCATCGCCGAACGTACGGCACCTCTCGATGCGTTTCGAACCGGTGTCTATGCGCTCTGTCAGCTCCATCTGAATGGAGCGATCTCCAAAGAAGACGTGAAACCGCTCTTCGAGAAGCTCATCGACGCCTTCGCCGCGTCGCGCAAGGGTGGTTAGCGCGTCAACCTCGCCTGGCGACGACCGCGCGTGATTGTTCACATCAAGCCCCTCGGGGGCGCGCTTCTGCTTACGTTCACGTGCGTGCTCGTGTCGCCACCGAAGCCGTTGACCGGAGGCGACGAGTACGACGGAACGACGATTCCGGCAAACTCATCTTTCAAGTTCACCCGTCTCGCATCGATTATTTCGATGTAGGGTGCGTTCCACGCACCGCTTTGTCGATGGTGCGCAGGGCGCACCCTACATTTTCGAACTATTCAGAGCTTCCCAAAATTATGTCTGGGCCGAGGACGGCGTGTATACCGGCCCGATCGTCCAACTCTGTACTCGGACATTAATTCGGCGAGATGCAGGATCGCCGAAAATTCGGCCGACTGCCGTTCGGGTTGCCACGAGTCCGGCCGCTTGACCGCGATCAGTTGCGCGATCCCAGCTCGTGCGAGCACACGATGCGATCGACGTGATCCGCGAGCGGCGCGCGGACGAGCTTGATCGCGAGCGCCTTGCGATGCGCGTTGGTCACGAGCACGAGACACTTGCCGCGCGCATGCGTCGCCGCCAAGAAGTCGAGCACATGGGGATGTAGCGTCACGAGATGCGCTATCTCTTGCTTGAGCCGCTCGATGTCGACCCGGTCCCACGCGATCATCGGCCGATTATACGCGGCCGTGCTAGCATGCGCGCCGCGCCGTTGAATCGCCGGCCCCGTGGACTACAGTGTTGCGTAGGGGATGCACCCGCACGAGCGGACGGGAATTCAACGATAACGAAGGCATCCGGAGGAACAGAACAATGAAGGGCAGCGCTCGCTTTATCGCTTACCGGTGGTATCTCGCCTTGGTCCTTGGCAGCGTCGGCCCGTCGGCATGGGCCGACGTTCCGCTCGCGAGCCGCGACGCGGATCGGCAGGCGAAGGCCGCCGCGCCCGCGAAGTTGGAAGCATTCATTTACGTCTACCGGGGCGATGACACCGACACCACGCCCATCGCGGTGACACTGACCGGTCGCGAGACGGCGCGCCTCGCGCCGCGCACGTTCGGTTTCTGGAAGGTTGGACTCGGGCGCTACGAGCTGACCGTGGAGCGCAGCGCGAGTACGCTCCCGCTGCAAACCGAAGGCGGCCGCGTGTATTACGTCGAGCTGACGCGCGGCGGCGCCGGCGTTCCCGCGCTGCGCGTCGTCTCGTTCGCTACGGGCCGCACGCAAGTGTATCGCGCGCAGCTCGTCGCGCAGACAAAGGAATCGACGCGGGTGCGCGCCGCGTCCGCACCGAGCTACCCCGGCGCAACGAACGGCGCGATCACGTTCAAGCTCGGGTCGCTCAAGGTGGCGGAAGCCACTCAGACCATCGTCAGCGTGCCGCGCGTGTTCGACGATTCCGCGTCGTCGGTGCTCGGGGTTGAAGGCGAATGGTTCTTGCGGCCGGATATCTCCCTAGGCTTGGAGCTGGTGCGCTATTCGAGCAAATTTACTAACGTCGGTGGCGGCGCCCCCGGCGAAATCGGTACCACCGCGGTTCTCGTCAACGCGAAGCGCTATTTTCTTCCGGACAGCTCGTGGCAACCCTTTGTCGGCGCCGGCCTCGGTGCCGCGGCGAACAGTTTCAGCGGGTCGGTTACGGGCAACACCGGTGGACTCGCCCTGCAACTGATCGGCGGAGTGCAGTGGCGCATCGGGCAATTCGCCTTGCGCGGAGAGTACAAGTACCTGCGCGCGAAGACCGAGGACGACAGCGGCCAACAGGTGGATGTCTCCGGCAGCGGCCCCTTCCTCAGCGTGGGGTTCTATTTCTAGCGCCTTGCATCGAACCGTGTGTCGATCTCATGGAGCGTAGGCGGTAAAGCTCCGGCTTTGATCCGACCGCTCGCCGATGTATCGTCGCCGGGTCGACGTAACAACCGGAGGGCGCGACATGACGCAAGAAATTTCAGTGATCGTCGGCGTGGGGCCGGGACTCGGATGGGCGCTGGCGAAGCGGTTCGCCGGCGCCGGCATGCCTACGGCCGTTGCCGCGAGAAGCGCGGATAAACTCAAAAGACTCATCGAGCGAAACGATGACCCCGATGTCGCAACGGATCGAATCAAACCCTACGTCTGCGATGCGACGAAACCGGCCGATGTCACGGCGTTGTTCGAAGCGGTAACCAGAGACCTCGGTTCTCCGAGCATTGTGGTATTCAACGCCGGTGCGTTCGAGCCGGCCGGAATTCTCGACATAACACCCGAGGCGTTCGAACGCTGTTGGCGCATTGGCTGCCTCGGGGGATTCCTCGTCGGGCAAGCGGCAGCGCGCGGTATGGTTGTGCGCGCCGCCGGCACGATCATTTTCACCGGCGCCACCGCGTCGCTGCGCGGATCCGCGGGCTTCATCAATCTTGCCGTGCCGAAGTTCGGCGTGCGCGCGCTCGCGCAATCGATGGCGCGCGAGCTGGGGCCGAAAGGCGTGCACGTCGCGCACGTCATCATCGACGGGCAAATCGACTCGGCGCGTTATCGCGACCTCGCGGCGAAGCGCGACCCCGATGCGTTGTTGCCGCCGGACGCGATCGCCGAAACGTATTATCAGCTTCACCGCCAACCGCGCGGTGCGTGGACGCACGAGTTGGATCTGCGCCCGTGGGTGGAAAAATTCTGAAACCGCGCGAGCGCGACTCAATCCACGGTCAGCACGATCTTCCCGAGATTGCGGTTCGCTTCCATGTGCCGGTGCGCATCGGCGGCGCGATCGAGCGCGTAAACGGAGTCGACGACGGGTTTCAGCTCGCCGCGCGCGAAGCGTTCGAGCGCAAGCTCGCTCAATGTCTTGACGAGCTCCTCTTTTTGCGGAGCCGGGAGGCGGCGCAGCGTAGTAGCGGACACGGTGAGGACCTTCTGTAGCAACAGCGCTAGATCGAGCTCACCTCTACTGGGTCCGAGAAATCCGATCAGCATGAGCCGACCGTTGCGAGCCAGCGCGGCGAGGTTGTCGTTCCAATACGGCGCGCCGATAAAATCGAGTATCACGTCGACGCCGCGGTTCTCGGTCGCTTTCAATACGCGCTCGCTGAATTTTTCTTGCTTATAGTTGATCGCGAGCTCCGCGCCGAGGTCGCGGCAAAATTTCAATTTGTCGTCGTTCCCGGCCGTCACGAACACGCGCGCACCGGCGACTCGCGCGAGCTGGATCGCTGCGGTGCCGACGCCGCTTGCGCCGGCGTGAATGAGCGCAATCTCTCCGCGCTTGAGCTTGCCGAGCGTAAACAAATTGAGATACGCGGTCTCAAACGCTTCGGGTATCGCCGCGGCTTGCGGATAATCGAGATTCGCCGGAATCGGCAGCGCCTGCGCCGCCGGCACCGTCGCGAGCTGCGCGTATCCGCCGCCCGCGACCACCGCCATCACGCGGTCGCCTTTTTTCCAGTGTCCCGCCGGTGTTACCACTTCGCCTGCGATCTCCAACCCTAAAATTTCCGACGCGCCGGGCGGCGGCGGATAAAAACCGCGGCGCTGCAACACATCCGCGCGGTTGACCGCGGTCGCGTGCACCCGCACTAGCAGCTCGTCGCTCTTCGGTACCGGATCGGGCGCGTCGCCGTATTGCATCGCTTCGGGTCCGCCCGGTTGCTTTACGAGTATCGCTTTCATCTAAGGCACCTCCGGAAGAACGCCCCGGTGTGAAGTCAATCGGCGAAAAATTCGAGCAGCATATCGGCCGCTGCTTCGGGTTGATCGAGCTGCATCATGTGGCCGGCGCCGGCAAGCATCCGCACTCGAACGTTCGGATAAAGCTCTTGCCGCTTCGAATCGTGCAGGAACGTGAATCTCGAGTCCGCCGCGTTTACCAACAGCACCGGGCCGGCAATGCGGCGAATGAACGCTTCGTAGGGCGCGGCCTGAAAGAGCGTGGGCGAGCGCGTGCGATGCAACGGGTCGTGCTTCCAGATCCGGCTTCCGGACGGGCCATCCGGTGCGGGTCTGGTCGCGTGTTCCGCCAGTTGCTGCGCCCACGCCGGATCGAGGCGCGGATAAATTTCGCGCAGCCGCGCGGCCGCCGCCGCGATCGATTCGAGCGGGTGCAATTTCTTGGCACGTACCTCATCGACGGTTTGAATGTGCTTCAGCATTCTAGCGGGCGCGCCCTCCGGGTTACTGTCCGGCGGGCCGGTGCCTTCGAGGAGCGCGAGCTTCTGCACGCGTTCGGGGAACGTTCCGGTGTAAATGGTGGCGACGGTGCCGCCCATCGAGTGGCCGACGAGAAACACGCGCCGGCGCGTCAACGCCGGCAGCACGCGCGCGAGGTCGGCGATGTAGTCGGGAAAATAATAGTAACCGCCCGGCCCGACCCAGCCGGTGTCGCCGTGGCCGCGGAAGTCGGGTGCGAGCACGTGATAGCGCGGCGCGAGCCGCAACGCCACGCGCTCGAAGCTCCACGCGAGATCGAGGAATCCGTGCAGCAGCACGACGGTCGTGTCGGCGTCGGCGATATCCCACTCGAGGACGTTGTGCGTCAGGCCGTTCGCCTCGACTCTCCGCTCGCGCGGTTCGACATTCGATTTCATGCGCGCGCCTCGTTTTTCGGTTCGTGGAGCCGGCTCGGTTCGCCGGCCGATGTCAGAGTGGGTTGCATCGCAAAGTCGCTCGGGCATACTGCGTCGTGAGGCGTGCCCGAAGAATGATAACTGGGAATGAGCATAGGAGTTGTGCGAGCGGCAATCGTACCACGCTCGCGCCATCGTTGGCGCGCTCGGCGCGGCGGCAAGTCATTCGGTCGACGCCCGCGTGAACTATCCGGCCTGGTTGTGGATACCGCTTACGGTTTGGGCGGCGTTCGCGCAAACATTGCGCAACGCGGCGCAGCATCATCTGATTCCGCAGCTCGGCACGCTCGGCGCAACGCTGGTGCGCTTTCTCTATGGGTTGCCGTTCGCCGTGCTGTGGTTCGTCATCGTTTACTCGTTCGATGGGTCGCGCTTTCCCGCGATCGGCATGAGCGCCGCGCTCTGGGTGCTGTTCGGTGCGGTCGCGCAGATCGCGGCGACCGCGCTTCTTCTCGCCGCCATGGCGCAGCGCAACTTCGCACTCGGCGTCGCTTACTCGAAGGCCGAGCTCATGCTCGTCGCGGTTTTCGGTTTCGCCTTCCTCGGCGATCCGCTGACCATTACGACGGCGCTGGCCGTGATCTGCGCGACGCTCGGCGTGCTCTTATTCTCGCCGGTCGATCGCACTCGTCCGTTTCGAACGCTCCTCACCGGCTGGATGGCGCGCCCGGCATTGCTCGGCCTCGCTTCCGGCGCGGGCTTCGCGTTGTCGGCCGTCGGGTTTCGCGGCGCCGCGCTCGCGATCGACGCACCGTTTCTAACGGCCGCCGCCATCACTCTGCTCGGCGCGCAGCTCGTGCAGACGACGCTCTTGGGCGGGTGGCTCCTGCTGCGAAACGCCGCGGTCGTGGCGCGCGTGCTGAAAGCGTGGCGCGTGTCGTTGTTCGCCGGCGCCATGGGCGCCGCCGCGTCCGTCGGCTGGTTCACCGCGGTCGCGATCGAGCCGGCGGCACACGTGCGCACCCTGGGACTCGTCGAGCTTTTTTTCAGCGCTATCATCTCGCGCCGCCTGCTCAGCGAGAGACTCACTCGCCTGGAGATCATCGGTATGGCGCTGCTTGCCGCGAGCCTTGCGGCTATTACGCTCGGTCGTTAGCAAGGCGATGCAAAACACCCGTCCGGGAGAGAGGTAATAAGTCAGAGATTCTCTAAGAGTGGCTTTGCGCGACGACCGCGGACTTGGTGCATCTCGTTTATGTTGCGCATGCAGCGGCAAGGCGCGCATCCTTAGGCATCGCGCACGGACTTCCCCAAAGAACTGAACCGGAGGATCGATGAATTCCACCTTTCGTGCCGCCGCAATTTTATTGTCTACGCTCGTTTTCGCCGCGACGCCGAACGGCGCGTCCGCCGAATCGTGGCCGACGAAATCCGTAACACTGATCGTTCCGTTCACGCCGGGCGGCACGACCGACATGGTGGCCCGATCCGTCGGGCAGAAATTATCGGAGGCGCTGCATCAACCGGTTGTCATCGACAATCGCGGCGGAGGCGGCGGCACGGTCGGTGCGGCGGTCGCGGCGAAGGCGGCGCCCGATGGCTACACGTTGTTCATTTCGACGATCGCGCATGCGATTGCCACCAGCCTGTACAAACAACTGCCGTACGATTTCGAGAAGGACTTCATTCCGATCACGGTCCTGGCCTCGGTTCCGAACATCGTGATCGTGCATCCGTCCGTGCCGGTGAAATCCGTGAAGGAGCTGATCGATTATGCCAAGGCGAATCCGGGCAAGCTCAACTACGGCTCCGCCGGGAACGGCAGCACCGAGCATCTCTCCGCGGAATTGTTCAAGAGCATGGCGGGCGTGCAAATGACGCACGTACCGTACAAGGGCGGCGCGCCGATGATGATCGATCTCCTGGGCGGCCAAATTCAACTGGCGATCGAAACCAGCGGTTCCGCGCTGCCCCACGTCAGAGGCGGAAAGGTAAGAGCGCTCGCCGTGACGACAGCGAAGCGATCTCCCGCGCTGCCCGACGTGCCGACGGCTTCGGAAGCCGGCCTCTCGGGTTACGAGATGACGACGTGGTATGGAATTCTCGCGCCGAAGGGAACGCCGAAAGAGATCGTCGCGAAGGTCTACACCGAGATCGCCGCTATCTTGAAGGGCCCCGACATGAAAAAGCGTTTCGCGGAGATCGGTGCCGAGCCGGGTGGGATGCCGCCGGAGCAGTTCGCGGCGTTCATCAAATCGGAAACCGCGAAGTGGGCGAAGCTCGTGAAGGAAACCGGAGCAACGGTCGATTAGAAACATCTCGCCGATCCCGTTGAGGAAACTCCGATTTATTTATGCGTCCCCTCTCCCCTTGCGGGAGAGGGGGGTATATAGATTAGAGATTTCCTAACCGTTTCCGACCGTCGAGCTGCAATGTGTTGAATCTCTCGCAAACCTACGACGTGCTCGTGCTCGGCGGTGGAAACGCGGCGCTCTGCGCCGCGATCGCGGCGCGGCACGCGGGCGCGAGTGTTCTCGTCGTCGAGTCGGCGCCGAAGCATTTTCGCGGCGGTAACAGCCGCCACACGCGTAATCTCCGCTGCATGCACGACCGTCCCGCCGACGTGCTCACCGATTCTTATTCCGAAGCGGAGTATTGGCGGGATCTGCTGAACGTGACGGGCGGCCGCACGAACGAGCGCCTGGCGCGACTGACGATCCGCGATAGCGCGACGTGCCGCGACTGGATGAAGCAGTACGGCGCGCGCTTCCAGCCCTCGCTCGGCGGGACGATGCACTTGTCGCGCACCAACGCGTTCTTCTTGGGCGGCGGCAAGGCGCTCATGAATGCGTACTATCGCGCGGCGGAAGCGCTCGGTGTCGATATCGCCTACGACACCGAGGTCATCGATCTCAAGATCGAGAACGGCCGGTTTACATCCGCCATCGTCAGACGCGACGACGCCACGCATGAGCTGCGCGCGCAGGCCGTCGTCACCGCGGCCGGCGGCTTCGAGTCGAATCTCGCGTGGCTCAAGGAAGCGTGGGGCGATGCGGCGGAGAACTTCATCGTGCGCGGCACGCCGTACAACATGGGCCGCGTGCTGCGCGCGCTGCTCGACAACGGCGCGAAGCCGATCGGCGACGCGACGCAGGGCCATTTCGTCGCGATCGACGCGCGCGCGCCGAAATTCGACGGCGGTATCGTCACGCGTGTCGACTGCGTGTCGCTCGGGATCGTCGTCAACAAAAATGCGCGCCGCTTCTACGACGAAGGCGAGGACTTCTGGCCGAAGCGCTATGCGATCTGGGGCCGGCTCGTTGCGCAGCAACCCGATCAAATCGCGTACTCGATCATCGACGCCAAGCCGATAGGCAAGTTCATCCCGCCGGTTTTCGCGCCGATCAAAGCGCCGTCGATTCGCGAGCTGGCCGAAGCTGTCAAGCTCGATCCCGCCGCGCTCGAAGCGACCGTCGCCGAGTTCAATCGAGCGGTGCGCCCCGGCCGCTTCGATCACACGATACTCGACGATTGCGCCACCGAAAATCTCGCGCCGCCGAAGACGCATTGGGCGAGGCGCATCGACACGCCGCCGTTCTATGCCTATCCCTTGCGGCCCGGCATCACCTTCACGTACCTCGGCGTCACCGTCGACGAGCACGCGCGGATGATTTTGCAAGACAACAAACCATCCGCGAATATTTTCGCGGCCGGCGAAATCATGGCCGGCAACGTGCTGGGCCAGGGCTACCTCGCCGGCATCGGCATGGCCATCGGCACGACATTCGGCCGGATCGCCGGCAACGAGGCCGCGCGCCATGTCCTCGGCTGAAACTTCGCTCGCGCAGTTGGTCGCGGAAGCGCAGCGCGTGCTGAGCATCTGCAACGCCTGCCGCTACTGCGAAGGCTACTGCGCCGTCTTCCCCGCGCTCGAGCGCCGTCTCGAATTTACCGAGCACGACGTGCACTATCTCGCGAACCTCTGCCATAACTGCGGTGCGTGTTTGTACGCCTGTCAGTACGCGCCGCCGCACGAGTTCCAGTTGAACTTTCCACGTACGCTCGCGCAAGTGCGGGCCCATACTTATAAGAAGTACGCCTGGCCCCGGTTCCTCGCCGGTTTGTTCGAGCGCAACGGCGTGGCGGTAAGCCTCATCACCGCTGCAAGCCCGGCGCTCGTGCTGTTCCTCACCGCCGTGTTCGTCGATCCCACGCGTCTGTACGCCGAGCATCCAGCGAGCGCGGGCGGTTTCTATGCCGTGATCCCGCACAACGTAATGGCGATCGCGTTCGGCGCGGTCGCGCTCCTCGTATTGATCGCGTTCGTTGTGAGCGTCGCGCGCTTCTGGTCCGACATGAGAGCAGACGCGGGAGGCTCTGTGCCGGCAGGCTCATTCGCCCGCGCGACCTGGGACGCGCTGCGCCTGCGCTACCTCGACGGCGGCGGCGACGGCTGCACGTATCCCGCCGAGACACCATCCTTCGCGCGCCGGCGCTTCCACCATTTGACGTTCTACGGCTTCACGCTGTGTTTCGCCGCAACGTGCGTCGCCGCAATCTATCACTACATTTTCGGTTGGAAGGCGCCTTACGAAATTTGGAGCGCGCCCGTGCTGCTCGGCACGATCGGCGGCGTCGGACTCCTGATCGGCCCGGTCGGATTACTGTGGCTCAAGAAAAAACGCGATCCCGAACTCGCCGACACGAAGCAGACCGGCATGGACGTCGCGTTCCTCGTGCTTCTCTTCCTCACCAGCCTCACCGGCCTCTTGCTGCTCGGCCTACGCGAAACGAGCGCGCTGGGGATCTTGCTCGCCGCGCACTTGGGCGTTGTTCTCGCGCTCTTCGTTACGCTGCCCTACGGGAAATTCGTGCACGCTCTCTACCGCTTCGCGGCGCTGATGCGTCATCACGCCGAGAAACGGCGACCTCAGTCGGAAAGCAATTCGGAGTAATGCGCGATCCCGGCCCGCGGTCAGCAGCTCACGAGTTCATTTGAAATTCGCATTAATTCCGTTCGTCCTGAGCTTGTCGAAGGACGATCAATACAAGACATCGATTTCCGTGGCCCACCGTTCATGTGGAGCGGGGTGTTTATCCGCAAGAGTGGGCAGGAAGCTCCGATGCGGACGTGCTCGATTATGATGATTGACATGCGGCGCAATACGTTTCGCTATTGCGTATATGGTCTCCTCCCAGCAGCCGTCGGACCAGGCAGCGCCCAGGTGTGTTTAGTCTTTTTTTGTAGGGTGTGCTAAAAAGAATCAACCGATTGATTTCACGGACAAGTCAAATGCAACACTCCATCGAAAATTATCGAGTGTCGGTTTACAACACACCTTGTAGGGTGGCTACTTCTAGTTAGATGTCTTCGATTGTGGGAACGGGAGACCTCGTATGACACAAGATCGTGTCCATATGACCGCCTGGGTGCTTGGCATTCTCGCAACACTTGCCGGTGCCTTTGGAGGTGCCCTCTTCAACCATTTTTTCGGCAGACAGGCGACTATCGAAGCCGAACGAAGAAGCGAGGTGCGAAAAGCGGTAGACGAGTACCTGTCTAAACGATATACCGATCCTAAAGGGTCGATCGGACCAAAATACCGTCTCACAATTTACGCCGACTCTAATGTACTGAAGACGTTCGCCGAAGCAAGTCGCATTGAGGCGAACGCCGATACATCAGAAAGCCAGCGAAGAGTTCTGTGCGCCTCTCAAACGCCCAATGCCCGCAACGTGGTCGAAGGACGAATGAGATTCATAGCTGCGGTTCGACGACAGACCTTGGAGGGAGACCCTTCGGACAATCGCGACCTCGCCGCCATCATATGTCCATTCCCGGAACAACGATGCTTCGGTGAAAAATATGTGGCTCATCTGTTCGATTGCGGTGCGGCTAGCGCCAAGTGAAAGTGTGTCGGCAAGAAAGGGCGCACAAATGAGACATCTAACCGCCGCATCCACGCCGACGCGCCGAAGAGCGGCGCGCGGGTGATGCGGAACGTTGTTAGGTGGCATTTCACCATTGCACTGGCCAATGTCGATGGCCGCTCTCGACCGCAAACAGACATTCGAGCATAGACTTTCCCATGAGAGAGCTTTATCCGATCCGCACTCCTGCGTAATTGAGAATCGAGGGTAACCATGAAAATAAAGCTGCTTATTTTTTTGAGCGTTTTGTTCCTTGTGCTGGGACTACGGGATGGTCTCGGAGCACCACAGCACGACTCAGGATCAGCCGCGCGAAGAGTCATCATCTTTGTTTGGGATGGACTTCGAGCTGACGACGTAACTGCGGAAAACATGCCGAATTACTTCGCTCTCGCTCGATCCGGGGTCGTCTTCGCGGATCACCACGCTGTATATCCGACCTTCACCATGATGAACTCCGCGTCCATTGCGACTGGAACGTATCCGGGAGTGCATGGGTTCTACGGCAACGTCGTGTATGCGCCGAATGCGAAGGGAAAGAACGCGAAAGGGGTCGACATTGATTTTTCTGCCCCGGCGTTCATCGAGGACTTCGGCGTGGTCGAAGCTGTGCGGGAGTCCTACCAAGGGAAGCTCACGCTTGTTTCAACGGTGCTCCAAGCAGCACAGGCCAAAGGGCTATCGACGGCGGCAATCGGCAAGTTCGGGGCTGCCTTCATTCAGGATTACAAGCGAGGGGGCATCATCCTCGATGAAGATGCGGCGATGCCGCTCAGTTTCGCCAAGGAACTGCAGAAGGCGGGTTATGCCCTTCCGAGGAACACGATCAACGCCTACGACGCGGGCGCGTTGGCGCTCGCCAATGACAACGGTGACCCGACGGCTCCCATTGCCATTCAGAGGCTCAACGATGGGCAGACCGCAAATCCGCTCGACCGCACGGGGGCCCTTTCTCGGCGTGGGTTCAAGTATCTTACCGACGTACTCGTCAATTACATCCTCCCGAAGAAGAACCCGGATGTCACGGTCTTTTGGTCGAAGGAGCCGGACGCGACGAGCCACGCGTACGGGCCCGGGACATACAACTCAATCGATGCGACAAAGATGAACGACGAGATCCTGGGCCGAGTCATGGACAAGATCCGTCAGCTCGGCTGGGAGCAGAGTACCGACATCATCATTACTCAGGACCACAATCACAGCACGGTTTCCGGCGATGTCGCCCACTACCCGTTGCGGGGCATTGTCGATGGCGCTGTCGGCTCGCATGACCCATACGGGTACTCGGTCTCGGGCTTCGTGCGCACGGCCGAGTTGCTCACCCGGGATGGGCTGAAGGCCTACGATGGCGCAGGCTGCCGCGACATCCCGACCTTGTCAGGCATCTTGTTCGAAGGGACCCACCTTCACCCTACCAAGCATGACGCGGACGGAAGCGCTTGTGGCAAGGCGCAAAAGTACACCTCGCCAAGATACTTGGTGCCGAAGCCGGTCCCAGCCGGTGGCGTCGTCGTGGCCGCGAACGCGGGAAGCGATTACCTCTTCGTCCCGGATGGCAACCCCAACACCGTCAAGGCCGCTGTGGTGAGCCTCCAAAGCCGCCTGCAATTCGGCGCAATTTTCGTGAGCGATAAGTATGGCGACGTCGCTGGGACGCTGCCCATGAGCCTCATCAAGACGGAGAACCCGGTCGCCGGCCGCGCGCCAGACATCATCGTCAGCTTCGCTTTCGACGAAAACGTGGCCGTGGCAGGCCGCGCTGGAATCAGCTACGCGAGCTCGGTCAATCGCAGGGGCGACCACGGCAGTTTCTCGCCAACCGATACGCACATTTCCATGATGGCCCATGGGCCAGACTTCAAGTCGGGCTTTTATGACACGCTTCCCACAGCGAACGTCGACATCGCGCCTACGGTCGCACGCATTCTCAACTTCAACATGCCTGGTGTTCAGGGACGAGTGCTTGAGGAGGCGTTGAAGGACGGACCACGCGTCACGGAATACACGACGCTAGGCAAGACTTACTGGTCCTCAAAAAAGACCGGGTTGAAGGTAAAGCTGCCCACTGACCTCGACGGCCGCACCATCGATCCCAACCTGACGACGTACTCTGCCGAGTTGAAGACGAAGATCCTGACCCGAAGCGGAGGCGGCGCGAGCTACATTTACTTCGACCAGGCCAAGGCGATTCGCGAGTAAGCCGTCGCTGCTCACGACTGAGTGTTAGACCGCGAACTCCGCCGCTTGCGGAATGCGGGCATTCCATATGCACACGCCGGAAGCCACCTGCCACCTAACAACGGCTTGCAGGCGGACGCGCCGCAAGCGGCGCGCGCCTGAAGCCGGACGTTAGACATCAATGGAACCGTCCGTGGCGCATCCTTCAGTACACGTAGGGCGCAATAGCGAAGCGTATTGCGCCGCATGGCAAATGACGAAATATTGCACGTATGCCAAATTACCGACGTGCCTGGCACCCGGGCGGTACCTATTTTTTCACGGTAAATTGTCTGGAACGCGTCGGCAACGATCTTTTGACCCGAAGGATCGAACTGCTGCGCGAGATTGTAAGCCGCGTGCGGCGGGCGCGTCCATTCACGATCCATGGCTGGGTCGTGCTTCCGGATCACATTCATTGCGTGATATTGCTTCCTCCGAATGATCACGATTTCGCCGTTCGCTGGCGGTTAATCAAGGCGGACTTTGCAAAATCGCTTCCTGCGACCGAGCGGCGTTCTCTGGTTCGACAACGTCGGGGAGAACGGGGTATCTGGCAGCGCCGGTATTGGGAACATCTCATTCGGGACGATACCGACTTCGCGGCGCATATGGATTATGTTCATATCAATCCGGTTAAACATGGTCTAGTGAAGCGCGTCGCGGACTGGCCATATTCCACTTTCCATCGACTTGCGGAGCGGGGTGTTTATCCGCGAGAGTGGGCAGGAAGCTCCGATGCGGACGTGCTCGATTATGATGATTGACATGCGGCGCAATACGCTTCGCTATTGCGCCCTACATCTTCTAAGAAATCATTTCGTGTAACACGTCGTTCGCTACATGGCAAAGGTTAAGGTTTACTACAACAGCGCGTGTCCCGTATGCGATGCGGGTATTAGTAGCCAGAAGCGTCGCATGGCGGCGTGCGCGGCTGATGTCGACTGGATCGATATCCATCGCAATCCCGAGGCCGTGAAGGAAATTGGGGCGAAGCAGGAGTTCGTCAGAGAAAGACTGCACGTGGTCGACGACCGCGGTGAGTTGCGAATCGGCGCCGACGCGTTTCATGCGTTGTGGGATCGGACGCCCGGCCAGAAGCGGCTCGCGCAATTCATCGGGTTGCCCGTGGTAAAACCATTGACGCGATGGCTCTACAACGTTTTTGCCGCTGGGTTGTACGCATGGAATCGCGCGCGGCGTCGCTGGTAGTAGCGCGGAAACAAAAACCTGGGTGTTGCGCGATTATTATTGGATATGCTCGCCACGGACGTGCGCGCGACCTACACCAACACGGACCCGAACCTCAGCAACGCGGTCGCGTGGATGGTGAAGGCCTTGGGCAACGCGAGAAAGGAAAAATACAAGCCGTTGCTCCAAGAAGTGCTTGCCAAGGCGAAAGACCCGGGAGTCGCCCGCCACGCAAAGGCGGCGCTCGATGCCTATGCAAGGAAGGGTTCGCAATAGCCTCGTATCGCAAAAAAGTGGAGCGACACGGACCGATCGCGCGCTACTTACCCCACGCGAGGAAATGCGGATTCGCAAGACCGGGCTTGCCGTAGCGCAGCTCGGCGCCGTCAAGTGTAGTGACGCGCCCGCCGGCGGCGGCGAGCACGGCGTGGCCGGCAGCGGTGTCCCATTCCATGGTTCGTCCGAGACGCGGATACAGATCCGCTTCGCCGGCGGCGATCAAGCAGAACTTCAACGATGAACCGGCGACGATCCGGGCGGCGATCCGGTAGCCCGCGAGCAGCCGCTCGAGCGCCTGCGCATCGCCATGCGAGCGGCTGCTGGCGACGGTCAGGCCGCTCGCC
Source organism: Sulfurifustaceae bacterium (assembly GCA_041485885.1). Lineage (GTDB taxonomy): Bacteria > Pseudomonadota > Gammaproteobacteria > Acidiferrobacterales > Sulfurifustaceae > JACQFZ01. Next base: position 21,712 of record JBGPKL010000015.1, on the reverse strand, counting down.
GGGGCCGTGCGGCACGCGATGCGACGGCGACCGTTCGCGTCCTCGACGAACGCGCCGGTCGTTCGCGTGCCGGCGTAGAGCCGCCCGAGCGCGGGCGCCAGCACGACGCCGAGCGACGGTTCGCCGTGCTCGATCAGGGCGATGTTCACGGTGAACTCGTCGTTGCGCTTGATAAACTCCTTGGTTCCGTCGAGGGGATCGACGAGCCAAAAGCGATCGCCAACGTTCGGTATATCACCCGCTGCCGCGGTTTCCTCCGAAACGATCGGAACGTCGGGTGTCAGCGCTGCCAGCGCCGGTAAGATCACGGCTTCGGCGCGCCGATCCGCTTCGGTGACCGGCGAGTCATCCGATTTTTCCTGCACCTCGAAGTCGGTGGCGTACACTTTAAGAATCGCTTCTCCCGCCGCGCGCGCGACGGGCAGCAGGCGTTCGAGCCACGCTACAGGGAAGTCGCCGGGGTTCACGGAGCGGGCATCGATGACGCGATGTTCATAGGTTAGAACCGATGAGTCTTTGTTATCGAAGGATACGAACAGTATCTTAGATATACATTCGTCCTAACGATTCGGGCCGAAGACGCGCAATGCCAGAAGCCAGACTAACACACCTGCAACGTCTCGAAGCCGAGAGCATTCACATTCTGCGCGAAGTCGTCGCCGAGACGGAGCGGCCGGTGATGTTGTACTCGATCGGCAAGGACAGCTCGGTGATGCTGCATCTCGCGATGAAGGCGTTCTATCCTGCGAAGCCTCCGTTTCCGCTGCTGCACGTCGATACGACGTGGAAGTTTCGCGACATGTACGCGTTCCGCGATCGCATGGTGAAGGAAACCGGGATGGAGTTGCTCGTGTACGTCAACCCGGAGGGAACGGCGCTTGGCATCAACCCGTTCACGCACGGTTCGGCGGTGCACACCGACGTGATGAAGACGCAGGCGTTGAAACAGGCGCTCGACCAGTACGGCTTCGACGCCGCGTTCGGCGGCGCGCGGCGCGATGAGGAGAAGTCGCGCGCCAAGGAGCGGGTGTTTTCGTTTCGCTCCACGCAGCACCGGTGGGATCCGAAGAATCAACGGCCGGAGCTGTGGAAGGTCTACAACGCGCGCAAGCACAAAGGCGAGAGCATGCGCGTCTTCCCGCTGTCGAATTGGACCGAGCTCGACGTGTGGCAGTACATCCACCTGCGGAACATTCCGATCGTGCCGCTTTATTTTTCCAAGGAGCGGCCGGTGGTCGAGCGCGACGGCGCGCTTATTATGGTGGATGACGAGCGCATGCCGCTGCGTAACGGCGAGATTCCCCTGCGGCGCCGGGTGCGCTTCCGCACGCTCGGCTGCTATCCGTTGACGGGTGCAATCGAATCGAGCGCCGACACGTTGCCGGCGATCATTCAGGAGATGCTGCTCACGAAGACCTCCGAGCGCCAAGGCCGCGTGATCGACCACGACTCCGCCGGCTCGATGGAGAAGAAAAAGCAGGAAGGATACTTCTGATGGCGCACGTCTCCGATCTCATCGCGACCGACATCGACCAGTACCTGCGCGTGCACGAGCAGAAGAGCCTGCTGCGCTTCATCACGTGCGGGAGCGTTGATGACGGCAAGAGCACGCTGATCGGGCGACTGCTGTACGAGTCGAAAATGCTGTTTGAGGATCAGCTCGCCGCGCTCGAAGCGGATTCGAAGAAAATGGGCACGCAAGGCGACGCGCTCGATTTCGCGCTGCTGGTCGACGGGCTGCAAGCCGAGCGCGAGCAGGGCATCACTATCGATGTCGCGTACCGTTTCTTCTCCACCGACCGGCGCAAGTTCATCGTCGCCGACACGCCCGGCCACGAGCAGTACACGCGCAACATGGTGACGGGCGCGTCGACCGCCGATGCCGCGGTGATCCTGATCGACGCGCGCAAGGGCGTGCTGACACAGACACGCCGGCACAGCTACCTCGTGTCGCTGCTCGGCATCCGCAACATCGTCGTCGCAGTCAACAAGATGGATCTCGTCGGATACGCGCAGCAGACGTTTCGCGAAATCGTCGCGGATTACACCGAGTTCACGAAACCGCTCGGCTTCGACGACTTCACGTTCATTCCGATGTCGGCGTTCCGCGGCGACAACGTTACCGAGGCGAGTGCGCGGATGCCGTGGTACCGGGGCGCGTCGCTGATGAACTACCTCGAGACGGTCGAGATCGACGAGGAGCGCTTGCAGCAGCAGCCGTTTCGATTGCCGGTGCAATGGGTGAACCGGCCGAATCTCGATTTCCGCGGCTTCGCCGGCGCCGTCGCGAGCGGCGTAATACGCCCGGGCGAGCGCGTGCGCGTGCAGCCGTCGGGACGCGAGAGCCGCGTCGCGCGCATCGTCACGATGGACGGCGACCTGCCGCTTGCGGTCGCCGGACAGTCGATCACGCTGACGCTGACCGACGAGATCGACATCTCGCGCGGCGATGTTATCTCGACGACAAATTCGCCCGCCGAGGTGGCCGATCAGTTCGAGGCGACGCTCGTTTGGATGGACGGCCAGCCGATGCTGCGCGGACGAAACTATCTAATGAAGATCGGCGCGAGGACGGTGAACGCGACGATCGCGCCGCTCAAGTACCGCGTGGACGTGAACACGCTACGCCACCTCCCGGCCGAGAAGCTCGATCTGAACGAGATCGGCGTGTGCGAGATCGAGCTGGACCGCCCGATCGCGTTCGACGCGTACCGCGACAACCGCGACACCGGCGGATTCATACTGATCGACCGCCTGACCAACCACACCGTCGGCGCCGGCATGCTGAATTTCGCGCTGCGCCGCGCGCATAACATTCATCTGCACGCGCTCGACGTGAACCAGCAAGCGCGCGCGGCGTTGAAGGGCCAGAAAGCGTGTGTGCTGTGGCTAACGGGGCTCTCCGGTTCCGGCAAGTCCACCATTGCCAACCTGCTCGATAGAAAACTGCAAGCGCTCGGCCGGCACGCCTATCTGCTCGACGGCGACAACGTGCGCCACGGGCTCAACAAGGACCTGGGCTTCACCGACGCCGACCGCGTCGAAAATATCCGTCGCATCGCGGAGGTCGCAAAGTTGATGGTGGACGCGGGGCTCATCGTGCTCACCGCCTTCATCTCGCCGTTTCGCAACGAGCGCCGGATGGCGCGGGGATTGTTACCAGACGATGAATTCATCGAGATCTTCGTCGACGCGCCGCTCGCCGTGGCGGAGGAGCGTGATCCCAAGGGACTCTATAAGAAAGCGCGCCGGGGCGAGTTGAAGAACTTTACCGGCATCGATTCGCCCTACGAACCGCCCGAGAACGCCGAGATCCGTATCGACACGGCGGCGATTTCCGCCGAGGAAGCGGCCGAGCGGATTCTAGCCGTGCTACGTCAGCGCGGGATTATCGGAATTTAGCGGCTGCTATCAGACACCCGCATTCGATTACAATGGCGCTACCGCCGACGTGTGCCACATTCGTTCACCGGTGGAACTTCGTACCGGGCTGCTCAGTCCCATCTCCGTTAACGGAACAACGGGCACGATCGGCGAGCCGTCGTGCGTCGCGATGTTCGCTTCGTTTGAACCACGCCAGGAGTGGTCATGTCATTTTTAGTAACGTGTAGGGTGCGTTCCACGCACCGATACGCGAATAAAGCGGTGCGTGGAACGCACCCTACATCGATAAGAGGTCCGTCATGTTGTATGTAGTTTCGCGAAAATTCGCCTTCGTGGCTGGAGTTGCTCTGGCGCTCTCGGCCTGCGGCGGCAAGAGCGACGGCGGCAAAGCCGCGGGACCGCAGATGCCTCCGACGGAAGTTACGGTCGTCGTGGCGCAAAAGGGCGACGCGCCGATCACGTATGAGGCGAGCGGGCGCGTGGTCGCGTATCGCACCGCCGAAGTCCGCGCGCGGGTCGAGGGAATTCTCGAGAAGCGACTCTTCAAGGAAGGCGGCGAAGTGCAGGAAGGCCAGCCGCTATTTCGTATCGACCCGCGCACGCTCGAGGCGAATGTCGCGTCCGCGCGCGCGGCGCTCGCGAAAGCGCGCGCCAACGCCGACGTCGCGGCGCAAACGGTGAGCCGCTACCGCCGCTTGATCGCCGATCAGGCGGTGAGCAAGCAAGAGCTCGATCAGGCCGAGGCGCAGCTAAAATTGTCGGAAGCCGAGATCGCGAACTCCGAAGCGGCGTTGAAGCGCGCGGAGATCGATCTGAATAACTCGAACGTGCCCGCGCCCATTTCCGGGCGCATCAACCGCGCGTTCGTCACCGAGGGGGCGTTCGTCGGGCGCGGTGAGGCGACGCCGCTCGCGAAGATCGAGCAGCTCAACCCCATCAACGTGGACTTCACGCAATCGGGATCGGACCGGCTGCGGCTGCAGAAGGCGTTCATGGAAGGAGATCTCAAGCGCGCCCGCGTCCCGATCGAGCTGGTGCTCGAAGACGGCAGCGTCTATCGATACAAGGGCCAGTTGCGGATCGAAGAGCAGACGGTCGATCCGACCACGGGCACCGTGACGTTGCGCGCCGAATTTCCAAACCCGGATCGGCTACTGCTGCCCGGCATGTTCGCGACGATCCGGTTCGCGCCGGGTACGCGCGGCGAGGCGGTCAAGGTGCCGCAGCGCGCCGTGCAGGCGTCGCCGCAAGGTCAATTCGTTTACGTCGTGACGCCCGAGAACACAGTCGCGCCGCAACCGATCAAGACCGCTGGTTTCTCCGGGCAGGATTGGGTAGTCACTGATGGGCTCAAAGGTGGCGAGCGGATCGTCGTGGATGGTTTGCAGAAAATCCGTCCGGGCGCGATGGTGAATCCGGTGGTGGCGAACGCGTTGCCGCCGCAAACGCGCCCGGGCGCCGCAACGCCGACGCAGAGCGGGACGTCATCGGCGAAAGACTCGGCGCCATCCGCCGGGCAGGGCCAAGGCCCGACAACTCCGGAGCCGGCGGGCAAAACATCGGCCGCCTCCACCTCTGGATCGGCTTCCGCGCCGCCGCCCGCGGCAAAGCGCTGACAGGACACGCTCATGCTGCCTCGTTTCTTTATCGATCGTCCGATCTTCGCCTGGGTCATCGCGATCATCATCGTGCTCGGAGGGCTGCTCGCGTTGCGCAGTCTGCCGGTCGCGCAGTATCCCGAGGTCGCGCCGCCCGCGCTTCAAGTCACCACTAATTATCCGGGTGCGAGCGCGAACGTGGTCGAGGAAACCGTGACGTCGCTGATCGAGCAGGAAATGAACGGCATCGAAAACCTGCTCTACATGCAGTCCTCAAGCGACAGCGTCGGCAATCTGACGATGACGCTCACGTTTCAGACCGGCACCAATCTCGACGTGGCGTCGGTCGAGACACAGAACCGGATCAAGCGCGTCGAGCCGCGCCTGCCGGAGGAAGTGCGGCGCAACGGCATTCAGGTCGTGAAGTCGCGGCGCAATTACCTGATGTTCGTGACGCTCTACTCGCCCGATGACAGTTACGACCGCGTGGCATTGGGCAGTTTCGTCAATTCCAACGTGATCGATCCGATCCGGCGCGTGGCGGGCGTCGGCGAAGCAACACTGTTCGGTTCCGAGTACGCCATGCGCATCTGGCTCGATCCGGCGCGGCTGGCGGGCTTTCAGATGTCGCCGGCGGAAGCGCTCAACGCGGTGCGCGCGCAGAACGTGCAGCTCGCCACCGGCGAAATCGGTCAGCTCCCCGCGCCTAAGGGGCAGCAGCTGTCGGCGACCGTGCTCACGCAGGGCCGCTATAACTCGCCCGAGGAGTTCGGCAACGTCGTGCTGCGCGAGGGCGCAAACGGCGCGCTGGTACGGCTCAAGGATGTCGCGCGCGTTGAGCTCGGTGCCGCCGACTACAGCGTCGAGGCGCGTTTGAACGGCAAGCCGATCGGTGCGATCGGCATCAAACTGTCGCCGACCGGTAACGCGATCGACACCGCCAAAGCCGTGCGCACGCGCATGGCGGAGCTCGCGCGATACTTTCCGAAGGGGGTAGCGTGGGAAGTACCGTACGACACGTCGAAATTCGTCAGCATCTCGATCAGGGAGATCGTGAAGACGCTGATCGAGGCGATCGTGCTCGTGTTCCTCGTCATCTACCTCTTCCTCGGCAACTTGCGCGCGACGCTCATTCCCACCATCGTCGTGCCGATAGCGCTGACCGGATCGCTGGTCGGCCTCTACCTCTTGGGATTCTCGATCAACGTGTTGACGATGTTCGCGATGGTGCTCGCGATCGGCATCCTGGTGGACGACGCGATCGTCGTGATCGAGAACGTCGAGCGCATCATGACCGAGGAACGTCTGTCGCCGCGCGAGGCGACGCGCAAGGCCATGGACCAGATCATCGGCGCCGTCATTGCCATCACGTTGGTATTGACGGCGGTATTCATCCCGATGGCATTCTTCCCCGGCTCGGTCGGCGCGATTTATCGTCAGTTCTCCATCACGTTGGTGTTGGCCATGGGATTCTCCGCGCTCATGGCGTTGACGCTTACTCCGGCGCTTTGCGCAACGATGATCAAACCGGGCCAACATCCCGAGTCGCATCGGCTGGTCGGCGGATTCAATCGCTGGTTCCGCCGGACGTCCGACCGCTACCAGGGTTGGGTCGCGCGCATATTGCGCGGGACCGGCCGCATGTTGGCCTTGTTCGCCGTGATGCTGGTCATCACGGGCGCGCTCGTGTGGAGCCTGCCCTCGTCGTTTCTGCCCGAGGAGGATCAGGGCTATTTTATCAGCGTCGTGCAGTTGCCGGCCGGCGCGACACGCGAGCGCACGCTTGCGGTCATGGAGCAGGTCGAGAAGTATTATCTGTCGCAGTCGGAAGCCGCGCGCATGGTGTCGGTGATCGGCTTCAGTTTCTTCGGGCGCGGACAGAATGCGGCGCTTGCGTTCGTGGCGTTGAAAGATTGGGATGAGCGTCACGAAACGGAGCATCAGGCGAAGGGGATCATCCAGCGTGCGAACATGACCCTCTTTGCCATCAAGCAGGCGTTCATCTTTGCGGTCAATCCGCCCGCGATTCCGGAGCTCGCGGCGCTCGGGGGTTTCGACTTCCAGCTGCAGGACCGCGCCGGTTTAGGCCGCGCGCGGCTGCTCGACGCGCGCAACCAGCTGCTCGGCATGGCGGCGCAGAATCCGAATCTCGCCGGCGTGCGTCCCGAAGGGCAGGAGCCGGCGCCGCAGCTCTATCTCGACGTCGACAAGGTCAAAGCGAGCCAGCTCGGCATCGATGCCAACGAGCTGAACGGCACGCTATCGATCGCGCTCGGTTCGGCGTACGCCAACGATTTTGCGCGCGAAGGCCGCGTGCTGCGCGTGCTCATGCAGGCCGATCCCGCGAGCCGCGCGACGCCCGAAGATCTGCTGAAGCTGCAGGTGAAGACGCGGCAGGGGCGGCTTGTGCCGCTCTCGGAAATCGCGACCACCCGCTGGACCGTCGGCGAGATCAAGCTCGATCGTTACAACGGTTCGCCGTCGTACAAGCTGGCGGGCGGTCCCGCGCCCGGCAAGAGTACGGGCGATGCCATGAGCGCGATGGAGCAACTCGCGTCGCAACTCCCGCCCGGCATCGGCTTCGAATGGTCGGGCACGTCGTACGAGGAGCGCATCTCCGGATCACAGGCGCCCTTCCTGTTCGCGGTTTCGGTGTTGGTCGTATTCCTGTGTTTGGCGGCGCTCTACGAAAGCTGGTCGATTCCGCTTGCGGTGCTGTTGGTGGTGCCGCTCGGCATTCTCGGCGCGGTACTCGCGATGACGCTGCGCGGCTTGCCGAACGACGTGTACTTCAAAGTCGGCTTGATTGCGATCATCGGATTGTCCGCCAAGAACGCCATCCTGATCATCGAGTTCGCCCGCCATTTGCAACAGCAAGGCAAGGGCGTCATCGAAGCGACGATCGAGGCGAGCCGCTTGCGTTTCCGCCCGATCCTGATGACCTCGATCGCGTTCTGCGCGGGCGTGCTGCCGCTCGCGATCAGCACCGGCGCCGGCGCCGCCAGCCGCCACGCCATCGGCACCGGCGTGCTCGGCGGCATGATCACCGCCATGATTTTCTCCGTGCTGCTGGTGCCGGTCTTCTTCGTCGTCGTGCGCCGAATATTTCCGGAAAAAAAGCAACCGCGGCAAGACGTCGTGGTCCATGACACCGAGCGCCACCCGGAAAAGGAGCGGCACAAAGTCCGTGCGTAGGCTTGCGCTTCTCGTCTTCGCCGCCGTTGCGGCGGGCTGCGCCATGGGCCCCGACTATCGCCGCCCGGAGCCGCCGGTGCCGATGACCATCGGCGACAGCGCGAGCGTTGCCGAGATCCAACTTCCCGATTGGAGTGTCTACTTCGCCGATAGCACGCTGCAAGAGTTGATCACGCGCGCGCTCGAGTACAACCGCGATCTGCGCGTCGCGACCGCGCGCGTGGAAGAGGCGCGCGCGCAATACGGCATTCAGCGTGCGGATGGATTTCCGTCGTTCAACCTGAACGCCGAGGAGACCGCCGCGCGCGTGCCGGCGCCGGTCTCGATCACGAAGCAGTCGATTGTTTCGCGTCGCTACGACGTGAATCTCGGTTTGCTCGCGTACGAGCTCGACTTCTGGGGACGAGTCCGCCGCCTGAGCGAGGCGGCGCGCGCGAGCTACTTCGCGACTGCCGAGGCGCAGCGCGCGTTTCGGCTGTCGCTCATCGCCGATGTCGGCAACGCCTATTACAGCGTGCGGGCGCTCGAGGAGCGCGCCGACTTCGCGCGCCGCGCGGCGACATCGCGCGCGGAAGGTCTGCGGCTGATCGATCGTCGAATGGAAGCGGGCGTCGCCAGCCGGTTGGACAAGCTGCAAGCGGAGTCGGCGTTCGAAAGCGCGCGCGCCGACGCGGCCGCGCTCGCACGCCAGGCGGCGAATGCGCGCAACGCGCTGGCCGTGCTGGTCGGCGGTCCGGTCACGCTTCCGCGGCCGAGCGGGGCGGACCTCGACGACTTGCCGCTGCCGCCGTCGGTGCCGGTCGGCCTGTCATCGAGCGTGTTGCTCAATCGTCCCGACGTATTGCAAGCCGAGCAAAGCCTGGTCGCCGCGAATGCCAGCATCGGCGCCGCGCGCGCGGCGTTCTTCCCACGCATCACGCTCATCGGCACCGCCGGCTTCGCGAGCGATCAGCTCGACGGTTTGTTCGACGGCGATCATCGCGCCTGGACGTTCCTCCCGAGTATCCGGCTTCCGCTCTTCACGGGCGGTCGTAACACGGCGAATCTCGATTTGACCGAGGCGCGCAAAGTCATCGCGATCGCGCAGTACGAGAAATCGATTCAGCAAGCGTTCGCCGAAGTGGCGAACGTACTCTCCGACCAAGCCTATCTCGCCGAGCAATACGCCGCGCAAGAGCGCCTGGCGGCGCGTCAAAGCGAGCGCCTGAAGCTAGCCGAGGCGCGCTATAACGCCGGCTTGATCGGATATCTCGACGTGCTCGACGCGCAACGCGAGCAATACGCTGCCCAGCAAGCGCTGATCGACGTGAAGCGCACGCGGTTGGCGGCGGCGGCGCAGGCGTACAAGGCGTTGGGCGGGAACTGAGGCGACGCTTCTGAGTCGCCCGCGGCGTTGGCGGGCGAAGCGGAGTACTGCCCATCAGCGGATTTCGATTTCGGAGGTCAATTGCCGACCGTGCTTGCCTCCGCCGCCTGAATCACGCGGTCGGCATCTTCTTGCAAAAGAAACCGCTGCCGCTGCAAGCCTTGCGCTGCATTCGTTACCTTCTGCACGTAGTCCGCATGCGTCGGGTAGCGCTCTTGCAGCGAGAGGCGTGGATCGCCTGCCGCCACGCGCTCGGCTTTGGTCTTCTTGAACGGAATTGCCTGCCCGAACGCGTCGCACAGATCGGGGCCGCCGAATCCGGCGGCGCGAAAGCCGTAGCCGGTGTAGGTCGCGGTCGGCACGGCGACGTCGGGAAAGCGCACGCCGGCGATCTCGTTGCCGTCTTTGTCCGTCTTCGGGACGAACACCGGATAGGGTGAAGCGACGACGGGGGGCACGATGACGCCGTCCTTCGTTTCGAAATCGAGAACGCCGTTTTTGAAATTCGGGCCGAAGTCGAACAAGTCGCCAGTCGTCATGAGTCCGGTGTAGCGCACGCCCGGTATCGTCGGGAACCCGACTTCGTTTTGCGGAAGCGAGGGCACCAGCGTTCCGTTGATGCGCCGCGGCATTCGGCTGTACGGCGGGCGTTTGCGGTCGCTGATCCATTCATCGAGGTTAACGAGCAGCGCGCGCAGTCCCGCGCCCGGGCCGAGCGGGTTTCGTTCAAGCTCGCAAATGCCGGGCCCTGTCGCGGAGGAATGCGGCCGGCTGGCGAAATGGTAATAGCGCACGATCGGCGGATCGATGAAGAGATCGCGGCCGCGTATGTCGGTATGCAGCAGCGAGCCGCCTTTCACCCAGTATTCGTTGCCGGAGTTCGCCTCGAAAATCTTCGGGCACGTGTCCGTGAATGAGCAGCGCGTGAGAAGGCCGTCGATCCGATGCGTTACTGGATCGCTGAGCACCTGGTTCGTGAACGGGAAGACGCGCTCCGGCGTCCAACGGCCGATGTGTTGTCGGTGCGTGCGGAACGGTTGCGCGAAGCGGTAGTTGAAAAATCCGCTGCTCGGGCCGGCGATGTAGTTCAAGATTCCGTCGAACACGCGTTGTTCGCGCTCGTCCTGATTGAAGCCGAGATGCAAGAAGTCATGCAGCAGGCGCGCCGGCTGCGAAATGCCGTGCGCGATGGCGAACTCGACCTGCCCGGCGAGCGGATTCGCGGTTCCCGTGTCATCCGCCGCCGCGTGGCGCAGAAACGACGCGAGGTCGCGCACGGCGGCGAGCCCGAGCCCGGCGACTTTCGGATCCTTGGCTTGGTATTTCAGCTCGTAGAGCCGCCCGGCTTCGAAACGCGTGCCTTCGGGCAACAGCTGGATCGTCCGGGCGTCGTTGAAGCGCCACCCGGTCGGCGAAATCGGCGTCTGCGTGTCGGTGTAGTGTGTGCGCACCGTCAACGTCGCTTGAGTTGTATCGAGCGCCGCCGCAGGGTAGCTGAGCGTCGCGGTCGTGGGTTGTGGCGTGGGCGGAAGATTGTCGAAGAGTAACTCCTCGACCGACGGACCGACGATCGATGTTCCATCCGGATTCGTCGCGATCGGGTAGTTGGACGAGAACGTGCCGCCCGGCGCCGAGCTGAGATCCCAGCCGCTGAACAGCACCGTGTAACCCTGGCGCATGAAAAATCCGTTGCCCACGTCCGTCGGAGCGGGGTTCGTGGTGATGGCGTTAGGGCTGTCGTTGAACACGCGCAGGGAGAGGATCACGCCGCGGTTCGTCAGCTCATAGAAGAGCCGGTGATTTCCCTTCGCCGGATCGAGCGGCCGCAAAATTACGATGCCGGTGTCGTATTCGACCATGCCACGGCTGTTCCGCGGCGCGAGCTCGATGTCGGTGATGACTTTGTTCCGCGAATCTTTCGGGTCGACTTCGCCGAATGCACGGCCGATGAGCTTCTCGTATTGGCCGACGTCGCCAAACGAGGTCCCGCCGAATGTCGGCGATTCGGTTTGCGTGATCTGAATGCGCGTGATGCGCGCGTGCGCGGCCAGCGGAAGTCCGACCGCCGCGCACGAGAGTATTGCCATCAGGATGCCGGCGACTCGCCCAAAGGTGAAAGCGGTCATTTTTATGTCTCCATCCGTCCCAAGGTCGCGAGAATTTATTTCTAAGGAAGGTCTGATTTATTACCCCTCTCCCACCGGGAGAGGGGTGGGGGTGAGGGAAACAGCGCGATTACTTGCACCGCCGCTCCCTCACCCTAACCCTCTTGATCGCTCCCGCGCATCCTGCGCTCCCGCGGATCTTAGTGCGTCCTGCACGTCACCGGAGGGAGAGGGAATTAATCAGAGATACCCTTATTTTTAAGGAATCCCCGATCCATTGCCCCCCCAACCTACGATAGGGGGCAATGAATCAGTCACACCTTACGTACCCTGTGTTCCAATCAATAACGACGCTGCAGGCGCGATGGAATCTCGATGCGCGATATCGTATACGTCGTCACGTCGCTTTCGGGCTCGGTCGCGCCCGGCAGTGGCAGCGCGAGGTTGGTGACGAAGATATCGTCACCAACGATGACGAGGCTCGCGGGGAAGAGCAGACCGCGCGGCGAGCCGTCTCGGCGGATACCGAGGAACGCACCGAGTTGCGCGATCACGCGGCCGTTTTCGTTCAGTGCGACGATTTGATCCGCCTGATTCGGTGCGACCCACAGATTGCCCGCACGATCGAACGCGATTCCGTCGGCGCCGTTCAGGCTTTCGACGAAGACATCGATCGCGCCGGTGCGCAAATCGAGACGCAGAATGCGGTCGTCACCCGTGTTGGCGATGAAGAGCTTGCTCTCGTCCCGATTGAGCGCGACGCCGTTGGCGCCGAACGGCGGGAACCCCGCGGTCGCAAGCTGGCCGTCGTGCGCGACGGTGTGCACCGCGCAGCCCGGGCTCACGCACGCGTGCGCCTGGTCGATGCGGAAGATCGCGCCTTGGAACGAGTCCGAGAAAAATAAATCGCCGCGCTTGTTGAACGTGAGCCCATTCGGCACGCGCGCGACCTGGCCGAAGGTAATGACGTCCTGGCTTCCGTCCGGATTCGGGACGGTGCGCGCCGGCGGCGCGCCGATGCTCGGAACGACCGCGACCGTTTCAACTGGCGTGCCGCTGTTGAAATTCGCCGCAATGCGCCGAATTCTCGACCCGCCGACGGTGAAATCATCGACGCTGCAAATGTATATCTTGCTGTCGCGCGGATTGAACGCGATGCCGAGAAGCGGCGTGATGCCGGCGAAATTATTCCGCGCGACGAGCTGTCCGTGCCGGTTGTAGCGCAGGATCGCGTTGGCAACGCCGCCGTCGAACGTCGCGACGTAAATGTCGCCGTTCGCGGGATTCGCGGTGATCCCTTCGGGAAAACGCAGATCCGCCGGGAGCGTCGCAAACCGGTGCGCCGCGTCGGGATCGACAATCGGGTTGTCGGCCGCCAGTGCGGTGATACCGGGAGTGAGCAACGACAAGAGGGACAGCGCAACAAAACTGAACTTCGCGAAACGCGGGAATGTGGGCTTCACAGCCTCCTCCTCAGCGGGAAGAACCGCCGTTTATGGGTGGTGGTTTGGTGGGGGACCAAGCGGTCCGCCGCGCGGATTTGTCGGTCTTGATGAGCGAACGCCGGCTTATCCGTCAGGCGCGGAAGTATCGGCGGCTGCGCAGACGATGTAAAGACGGCGCCGTTAACTGTACGCCTATCGAACGGTTGCCGGACAGGTCACATCAGCTTTGGGTTCAAAGATACTGAGGAAGAACGCGTCGGCGTTCGCGGCCTGGCGGATCGGCGAGGACCGCCTCGGGTTCGAGGCGTCCGAGGATGCGAAAACCGCTCGGTCCGCCGGGCGTGGTTTGCGCGTGTCGCATGAGAACAACGTGTCCGCCCGCGCGCAATTTTTCCCATAGCGGCTCGTCTTGCGCGGACGCGTGACTCGCAATGAGCGATAGCGCGGTTACTACGAGCACCCGCAGCAACGTCTTCATGTTGCCTCTATTTCAGAATGCATTGATGCAGCCATCGGCTCTACATCTTCACGGGTTTGATCCGAGAGGCGACGAGCTTTGCGCGCAGCCGTGCTTCAGTAATGTCGGGGCCGTTCGCCAGCGCCACGCCCATGCGGCGCTTCAAGTGCGACTCCGGTTTGCCGAACAATCGTAGATCGGATTGCGGGACCTCCAGCGCCTTTGCGACTTGCTCGAACACGATCCCGCGCGCCTCGAGGCCGCCGTAAATTACCGCCGATGCGCCTGGCTCACGCAAGCGCGTATCGACCGGCAGGCCCAATATCGCGCGCGCGTGCAGCTCGAACTCGCTTTGCACCTGCGAGCACATCGTGACCATGCCGGTATCGTGCGGGCGCGGGCTGACTTCGGAAAACCAAACCTCATCGCCCTTCACGAACATCTCGACGCCGAAAATACCGCGGCCGCTCAGGTCGCCGGTGACGAGCGCCGCGATCTCGCGCGCCTTCGCCAATGCCGCCGGCGACATCGGCTGCGGTTGCCAGCTCTCGACGTAGTCGCCGTTGATTTGAATATGCCCGATCGGCTCGCAGAAGAACGTCTCGACTACTCCCGATTTACCGACCGCGCGCACCGTCAACAACGTGATTTCGTACTCGAAATCGATGAAGCCTTCGACGATCATGCGATTCTGCTTCACGCGCGCGCCGGTTTGGGCATGGTGCCACGCCTTCATCAGGTCATCGGACGACTTGAGGACTGATTGCCCTTTCCCGCTCGACGACATGATCGGTTTGATGACGCACGGATAGCCGATGCCGTTGCCGATCGCGGCGGCGAGATCGGGTAAGGTCTCGGCGAATTGGTACGGCGACGTCGGCAGCTTCAACGTTTCCGCGACGAGGCGGCGTATGCCTTCACGGTTCATCGTGAGCTGCGCCGCGCGCGCGGTCGGGATGACCTCGGCGATACGCTCGCGCTCGATGTCGATCAACGCGTCGGTCGCAATCGCTTCGATCTCCGGCACCACCAGGTGCGGGCGCTCGCGCTCAATCAACTGGCGCAGTTGTTTCGCGTCGGTCATGTCGATGACGTGGCTGCGATGAGCAACCTGATGTCCCGGCGCGTCTTTATAACGATCGACGGCGATGACTTCGACTCCCAGACGTTGCAACGCGATGACGACTTCCTTGCCCAACTCCCCGGCGCCGAGCAGCATGACGCGCGTGGCGGAAGGGGACAGCGGTGTTCCGATGCGGCTTGGCATGGTAACGGCGGTCGTCAGCTCGGTAATGACAGGATTCACATTGTCGCCGAAAATGGCCGTTCAACGTAGACTCATCGCGCGGCGTTGAACCCGATCCGCCGCCTGAGCCGTTACCGGGGTTGAGCCCGCCGCAGGGACGACAGCGCCAAATAATTAAATGTAGGGTGCGCCCTGCGCACCACCCATCGACAACGTGGTGCGTGGGACGCACCCTACATCCAACGAGCGTTAGATCACAACGTGGACCAGAGCGTCAAAAACTTACTTTATCGCGGCCCGAGCTTTACGAATTGATGTATCCGGAGCCCGACGAGGCCACGCCCAACATGTATGTCAGAATGTTCGAGCGATATGTCGGTCAAGCGCCGTCATCGATGCTCGACATGGGCTGCGGCACGGCGCGCGATTTGAACGTCCTGTCCTCGTCGATCTGGATAATGTCGCCGCGTTTCTTCCCGGCGGTAGCTTTCAAGAGTTTCGGGAACGCAAGATCGAATCGCCGGACTTCAACGCCACCGCTTCGTCTTTCTACAGCTTCGATCGGCGCGCGCAGCAGTTAATTCGAAAACGCGTCTGGCGCATCGATGGCGAATCGCCCGTGGAAGATTTCTGTCGCTATCGAATGTTCTTCCCCGCTGAGCTCGAGCATTTGCTAGAGTGCAAGGAGTTTCGCGTTGTCGGAATGTTCGACAACAAGGAATTGAAGGAATCCGAGCTTACCGGTCCGACGCTGTATGTCGCGGCCAAGTTCCAAGCGTAAGGTATCGTCACGAAGCGTGACGCCAATAACAAGGAGCACACATGATCGTCGTCCATCATCTCAACAACTCCCGCTCGCAGCGCGTGCTGTGGATGCTCGAAGAGCTTGGTGTTCCATACGAGGTCAAGCGCTACCAGCGCGACCCGAACACCAGTCTCGCGCCGCCCTCGCTGCGCGCGGTGCACCCACTCGGCAAGTCGCCGGTGATCACCGACGGCGCGCTGACGCTCGCCGAGTCCGGCGCGATTCTCGAATATCTGGCGCAACAGCACGGCGGCGCCAAGCTCGTGCCCGCCGCGGGGACGCCGGAACGACTGCGGTACACCTATTGGATGCATTACGCCGAAGGCTCGGCCATGCCACCGCTGCTGTTCAAGCTTGTGTTCGATCGGGTCGAGAAAGCGCCGGCGCCGTTCTTCGTCCGCCCGATCGCCCGCGCGATCGCGCGCCGCGCGAAGAGCACGTTCATCGAGCCGAATATCAAGCTGCATCTCGACTACATGGAAGCCGAGCTTGGCAAGAGCGTTTGGTTCGCAGGAAATGATTTTACCGTCGCGGACGTTCAAATGAGCTTTCCGCTGGAAGCGGCCAGCGTCCGCGCCGGTCTGGACAGCAGCCGGCCGAAGCTCTGGGCGTTTCTGGAACGCATCCACGCGCGGCCGGCGTACAAGCGCGCATTGGAAAAAGGCGGCGCCTACGCGCTGTTGCGCTGAAACGTTGGAGGAGGCTGTGTACACGGGCGGCTATGCGCAGTTGATGGCGGAGTACAACCGCTGGATGAACGAGAAGCTCTACGTCGCGTGCGCGAAGCTCTCCGACGAAGAGCGCAAGCGCGATCGCGGCGCGTTCTTCAAGTCTATCCATCGGACGCTCGATCATCTCCTCCTGGGCGATCGCTTATGGTTGTCGCGATTCAACGGCAACGCCTACGAGGTGAAATCGATCGGTGTCGACCTGTACGCCGACTTTGTGGAGCTGCGTGCCGCGCGTGAAACGATGGATCGCGATATTCTCGATTGGGCCGCGGGCGTGACGGCGCAATGGCTGAACGAGCCGATGACGTGGACGAGCGGGACGTACGGGTTCACCCAAACGCAGCCGCGCTGGGTGCTCGTTACGCAGATGTACAATCACCAGACGCATCATCGCGGGCAGATCACGACGCTCTTGTCGCAACAAGGCGTCGACATCGGACCGACCGATATTCCGCCGCTGCCGGTGCTCAACGCTTAATGCATGAAAAACCGCCAGATGTAGGTTGGGTGCAGCCGCGCGAGCGGCGGGTGAAGCGGAGATTTCGCGCATGCACTTAACGTGCATGCGCGCCGCTGAACGGGTGCAACAGATTTCGTTGCACCCTGGGCAGCAACAACAAAGTAATATTTTGGTGGGTTGCGCTTCGCTCCACCCACCCTACATGGGATTTTTGAGATGGTAATATGAGTAGGGTGCGTCCCACGCACCACGTTGTTGATCGGTGCGCATGGCGCACTCGACATTTTTGCATGAGTCGGAGCCGACTTTATCAAGTGAGTTTCCTATGAGCGACGCATTGTTCGCAAATCAACACCGAGAGCGTCTTGGCGTCGCCGGTCTAGCGACAGGCGACGTTTTGGATTGGTTGAGCGGCGTCGAAGGGCTAAAGTTTGCCGACGCCGCCGGTTCCGATCGTCTCGACGGCGACGGCGAAGCCGCCGGCAAACTCATTCGCCGCGGCTGGAAGATGCTCGACACGCTGCCGCTTCGCTCCAAGCGCAACGTCGCCGAGAAGGCCGCCGGCGAAACGCTGGTCACTCTCGCGACGGAGCTTTGCCGGCGATTCGCCCGTGCGCATCGCGAGGCGATCTACGCAAGGCTCACCGACAACTACGCGCGGCATATCCGCGTCGACGACTTGGTCTATAAAGTCGCGACGCTCTGGCCCGGCCTCGTGCCGACGCGCGCCGACGTGCAGCGCGAGATGGAGCGCATGCAGGCGGACAAGGATGGCCTCGAAATTTTTCAAGGTTGTTTGATCAGTCAACTCCTGACCGCGCAGAAACCCGGCCTGCACATGATCAACAGCATGTTGCGGCCGACCGCCGAAGCATTACAGCGCTTGAAAGATTTCCAGCGCGACGGCGTGGTGGATCTCGATTCCGCGCGTGTCGAGGCGCGCGGGGAGACCGGCTTCGTGTACTTGAAGCACCCGAAATATTTGAACGCGGAAGACCAGGAGACGCTCGGTCCGCAAGAGGTCGCGGTGGATTTGGTTCTGCTGCATCCGGGTTTGAAGACCGGCGTGCTGCGCGGCGATTTCGTCGATCATCCGCGCTACCAGGGTCGCCGCGTTTTCAACGCCGGTCTCAACTTGACGAAGGTTTACTACGGCAAGCTCCCGTATCTCTTCTACATCGTGCGGGACATGGGACTCGTCAACAAACTCTACCGCGGCCACGCGCTTGAGGACTTCGACCCGGAGCAGCCGGAAAACACGCTGGAGAAACCTTGGACCGCCGTCGTCGACGCGTTCGCTATCGGCGGTGGCTGCCAATTGCTGTTGGTGATGGACTACGTGATCGCCGAGGCCGGTTCGTATTTCAACTTGCCCGCGCGCAAAGAAGGGATCATTCCGGGTTGCGCGAATCTGCGCCTGCCGCGGTTCGTCGGCGAGCGCCAAGCGCGCGCGGGCATCATGTTCGACAAGAAATTTCCGGCCGAGAGTCCCGAGGCGCGCATGATCGTGAACGAAGTCGTGCCGCGCGAGGCGATGGACGAGGCTATCGACCGTATCGTCGCAAGCGCTGTCGGCTCCGGCATGATCAGCGCGGGCGGCAATCGCAAAGCCATGCGCGTGCAAACGGAACCGCTCGAGGTGTTCCGCAACTACATGGCGGTCTACGCGTACGAGCAGGCGCTGTGCCACTTGAGCGATCAGTTGATCGCCAACTTGGAATTTCACTGGAACGCGAAGCAGCGCCGACTCGCGCGCTAAGGATCTAGTTCCCCTCTCCCTCCGGGAGAGGGATCAACCAGAAGCTATTTGACCGATTTTGCGTACACCCGACGTAACTCGGCTTTTATAATTTTACCCATCGCGCTCTTCGGCAACGCCTCGACGAACGCCATGCGCCGCGGAATCTTGTAGCCGCCGATGTATTTACGGCAATGTTCGATCATCTCCGCTTCCGTCAACGTGTGACCGGGCGCCGGAACGATCACCGCGAACACCGCCTCGCCCCATTTCTCATCCGGCACGCCGACGACCGCGACTTCATGCACGCCCGGATGCTTGTACAAAGCCGCCTCGACTTCCGCGGAGTAAACGTTCTCGCTCCCGGTGATGATCATGTCTTTCAACCGGTCCATGAGATAAAGATTGTGCTCCGCGTCGAGCCGGCCGACGTCGCCGGTGTGAAACCAGCCGTCGCGAAACGCCTTTGCGTTCTGTTCCGGCAATCCCAAGTAACCCTTCGTAACGTTCGGCCCGCGCACCACGATTTCGCCGATCTCGCCAACCGGCAATTCCCGGTCCGCGTCATCGACGATGCGCAGCTCGACGTGCAGCAGCGGTTTGCCGACCGAGCGCAGCAGCTCGTGATCGCCGCTCGCGAGCGCGCGCCGGTGATCCTCGGGCGTGAGCGTGGTGAGGATAGGCGAGGTTTCGGTCAGGCCGTATCCTTGTTGCAGGCCGGCGTTCGGAAATTTCTCCATCGTGCGTTTGATCCATTCGACCGCCATCGGCGCCGAGCCGTAAAACACCAAGCGCATGCTCGTCAGGTCGAAGCGATCGAACTCCGGTTCTTGCAACGTCATGATGATAATCGTGGGCGCCAGCATGGACGCCGTGATGCGGTGGTTTTCGATCGCTTGCAGCAAATTCTTCCCAGAGAAGTCGCTCAGATACGCATGCGCACCGCCGACGAGCGTAAAGGCGGTGCCTAAGAGATCCGCCGAATGAAACATCGGCGACACGTGCAGGAAGCGGTCATCGGCGGATGCGCACATCGCGGTCGCCAGTTGCACGCCGTTCGAGATCACATTGGCGTGCGTCAAGCGCACGCCCTTACTGCGCCCGGTGGTGCCGCCGGTGTAAAACAGAATCGCGTCGTCGTCCGCTGTCGCCTCGTGAAGCGGCAACGGTTCGGTCTTCGATAGGAGCGATTCGTATTGCGGCAAACGCGTGTCGGCCGGCTTCGACGAGACGTACAACGCTTTCTCGCGCCACGGCGCGAACGCGTCGGCATCGAGCCAATGAGCGAAGCGGTCTTCGAGCGCGAGCAAGCGACACTGCGCGTCATCGAGTAGGTAGCGGATCTCGGGAGGCGCGAGCCGAAAGTTCACCGGCACCGGCACCGCGCCGAGCCAGTAGCCGGCGTTGATCAGCTCGGCGTGACGAAACGAATTATGGCTGACGATGCCGAAGCGATCGCCGGGGTTGATGCCGAGCGTCTTTAGCACTCCGGCGGCGCGCGCGATCCGCTCGACATACCGCGACCACGTCATGTCCCCTTCGCGATCGAGGATGGCGGGGCGGCTCGCGTACAGCGCCGCCGCTCGCTGTAGCGCCATTCCCATCGTCAGCACGAACGGACTCGTTCTCGAATGTCAGAGATGTAGATGTAGGGTGCGTCCCACGCACCACGTTGTCGATGAGTGGTGCGCAGGGCGCACCCTACATTTTTTTCCACTGCCCCTTCGCCATTCCGTCCCCCGCGCGTGGGGGAGGGTTAGGGTGGGGAGCTGATGTTCCGGTACTCAGCCCGCGCCCCAAACCTCGCGCGCGGTTTCGACGACGAGCCGAAGTTTCGCCGCTTGCGACTCGCGTTCGATCTCGTTGCCGTGCACGGTGCTGGAGAAGCCGCATTGCGGCGAGAGGCAAAGCTGTTCGAGCGGCACGTAACGCGCCGCTTCGTCGATCCGGCGCTTGAGATCGTCTTTGGATTCGAGCGCACCCACCTTGGTCGTCACCAATCCGAGGACGACGGTCTTTCCTTTCGGCACGAACCGCAGCGGCGCGAAACCGCCGGAGCGCGCGTCGTCGTATTCGAGAAAGTAACCGTCGAGCTTGAGCTCGTTGAATAAAACCTCCGCCACCGGTTCGTATCCACCTTCCGCGACCCACGCGCTCCTGAAGTTGCCGCGGCAAAGGTGCGTGCAGATCGTCATGCCGGCCGGTCGGTCGGCGATGGCGGCGTTGATGAGCCGCGCGTAGCGATGCGGCAATTCGTTCGGGTCGTCGCCACGCTGCTTCGCCGCCTCGCGCATTTTCGGATCGCACAGATAGGCGAGGTTGGTATCGTCGAGCTGCACGTAGGTGCAGCCGGCGGTGGCGAGCGCCTTCAACTCGGCACGATAGGAATCCGCAACGTCTTGGTAAAACGCGTCGAGATCCGGGTAGGCTTCCGTGCTGATGGCAGCGCGACCGCCGCGAAAGTGCAACATCGTCGGCGAAGGAATCGTCACCTTCGGTGTGCGCTTCGTGACGGATTTCAGAAATTTGAAATCGTCGACCTGGATCGGTTTCACATGCCGCACTTTTGCCGTCACATGCATCACCGGCGGAGCGAAATCCACCTCGCCGCTCGCGCTCTTGAAGTGCGTGGCGATTCCGCCACGTGTCTCGACACCCGCGAGTTGCTCCAGAAAATCGATGTGAAAGTACGTGCGCCGAAATTCGCCGTCGGTGATGCCGTGCAGACCGAGGTCTTCTTGGAACCGCACGATCTCGCGGATCGCCTTGTCTTCCGTTTGGCGCAGCGCCGCGCGCGAACTCGCGCCTTGCTGAAATCGTTCGCGCGCGTCGAGCAACTCTTTCGGCCGCAAAAAGCTGCCGACGTGGTCGGCGCGAAACGGTGGGGAGGTTCGCGATGTCATGAGAGTTCTCCTAACGTGGCGATGCGAAACGCGTGGTCACCCCCGCGGCCGCTCTCGCGCGTCCTGCGCTTCGCGGCATTCGGGCATCCTGCCCAGCAAAAGCGGGGGTCCAGATATTACGACTGAATAGAACAGCTAAACTAGTGGCCCGTAACAATTGATTCGGGAGTGATTCGACGCGATGAATCGAAGTACTTCCACTTCACGGGCTTGGGTTGTTTATTGTAGTGACGGATGTAGCGCATGAGCTTTCGCTTGAGATCGGGCACCGAGGTGAAG
>JBGPKL010000014.1:0-63794 GCA_041485885.1 Sulfurifustaceae bacterium | reverse complement strand
CGGATGTATGGCTGCACGCTTTACCTGCTCGCTATCGCCGAAGGATGGCTTGGCAAACAGGGGGCGTCCATGTATGGGATGAGGTCGCTCCTGCGCATCCTGCGCTCGCGACAT
The DNA here is from genome assembly GCA_041485885.1 of Sulfurifustaceae bacterium. GTDB lineage: Bacteria > Pseudomonadota > Gammaproteobacteria > Acidiferrobacterales > Sulfurifustaceae > JACQFZ01. The sequence goes on along the minus strand of JBGPKL010000014.1, from coordinate 63,680 downwards.
TCGTACATCCCTGTACAGCAGGTGGAAGGCGAAGGTCATTGATGAGCTTTGACATCGTACCCTCACCCCCACCCTCTCCCTGAAAGGGAGAGGGAGTAACAGCACGGGTCCCGTAAATACACTGCATAAATCCGGCGACAAAAATGGTTCTCCCGGTAGCCCGGATGAAGGCGCGACGCGCCGTAATCCGGGGCCTTCTTACGTCCCGGATTCCGCTGTCGCTTCATCCGGGCTACATGTTTTTTGATAGTTAGGGTGGAGGCGCGGCTCACATAAACTTCAGCGCGACACGTTCTCGATTTGTATCGTCGCCGGTGTCGTGGCCGATGCCGCGGCGCTCCGGCCGATACATGTCTTCGACGAAAGGCGCCGGCATCATGTACGTGCCCGGCGACACCACGCGCAAGAGATAGAAGAGATTCACTCCGCCGTACGATGGGATGCGCACCGCGGCGACGAAGCGGTCGTCCCGATACTCCTGATGCTTTATCGCGTTCGATTGCATCGCGTCCAATGGATTGATCGCATCGATTCGCACGTCTTTGAGCGACTCGCCCTTCGAGATATTTAGATTCTCGACTTCGAGACCGGCGGGTAGCAGATCGACGACGAGTCCATCCTCGATCGGGCGATCGCTTTCGACGTGCACGTGTGCCAGCAACATTTCACCGACCTTGAGCTTGCGCTCATCAAGCGGCTTGCCGTCGGGCGTGTATAGGTGTCGCTCGATGTGGATCGTATCGAGCTTGCTTGATCGAAGACGATGGGCCGGGAGTTTCGCAGCCGAACTCGGAACGGGTTTTCCAAACTACCGCTCGCGCCGAAGGCGGCACCGGCCTCGGGCTCACGGTGGTGGCGTCGTTGCTCGCGGCGCATGGAGCGAGCATTCGATTGGTGCCGTCGCAACGCGGCGCCACTTTTGAGATCGTGTTGCCGGTAGCCGATTGATTCATTCTCCAGCTCTGACAACCGTCATTCCCGCGAAGGCGTCGCGAAGGCGGGAATGACAGGATTTGGGTTATTGGATGTCTTGTAGCGGCTCGATCGGCAGATCGCGTTCCTCGGCAAATTGCATCCAATACGCGTTGGTTTCCGCCGCAAAGCGTTGCGCGAATGCATCGTACGTCGGCGCGCTCGCGCCGAGTTCCTCACACAAACGTTTGTAGAAATGCGCTTCCAACGCAGCGACCGCGATCCATCCGTCCTTGGTTCGATATTGGTTGTAACCGGGAAACCCGCCGCCCAATATTGCACCGGCGACGGTTAGGCCCGCGCGCCGCGGCGCCGCCAGTCGTCTTGCCGCGTCGGCCAGAGGAACTTCAATGTACTGCGCGACGCCGGTTCGCTCGCGCTCCATCAGTATCGCGAGCGCGGCGAGCGCGGCGGCTTCGCTGCCGGCAACGTCGGCGAACAAGGTGCGCGGCAGAGTGGCGGGCTGCAGCAGCGCGTTCGCGGCGAGATACGTCAAGTCGTGACCCGCCACGTTCTGCTGCGGCGCGGCGTGACCGACGATGGCAACTTGGCAGAGTCGGGGGAAGCGCGCATGCAGCTCGGCCCATCCGAGCTGCAGCCGATCAAGCGCGGCGGGACGCTGCGAGGTGAGAAGCAAATCCGCCTTTTCGAGCAGCTCGTGCATTCGCGCGTGGCCGGCGGCGATTTTTAAATCGCACGTTTCCACCGCCATGCCGCCGGCAAGCTCGGCGTACCAATCGGGGCTCGATCGTCGAAGCGGATCGCCGTCCGGCGGTTCGATCTTCGCCACGGTCGCCCCCAGATCGAGGAGCCGCCGCGCCGCCATCGGGCCGGGAACGTTGAGCGCGACGGTGACGATGTGTTTGTCGGCAAGCGGGCGGAATGGCGCGGGCATGTACCGACTTACGCTTTGCATTGCTTCAGCACGTCGCGGATTTCGGTCAAAAGTTGTTCCTCGCGACTCGGCGGGGGCGGGGCAGCCGCTTCAGGTTTCTTGGTTTTGATCAGGTAGCCCAAAAACTTCACGATGAAAATGTAGAGCACCAGCGCCAGAATAAGGAAGTTCACGATTTCGCCCAAAAATAATCCGTACGGAACTTCCTTGGCGCCGACGACGAACTTCCAACCGAGATAACTTTGTTCTGTCGGCAGCACCAGGCTGATCAGCGGCATGATGATATGCTTGACGAGCGAATCGACGATCTTCGCGAACGCGGCGCCGATGATCACGCCGATGGCGAGGTCGATGATGTTGCCTTTCAGCGCGAATTTTTTGAACTCGTCGAGCATCGACGTGACGTGGGGATAGCGACTCATGGGGCGGCTCCTTTCTATCTGGGTGTTGGCGAACTTGCGCCTCTAGTAGAACGTGATGATAAAGAAGCCGCGTCGCGGTTTCGACTCAAATGATCGTGTTGGCGCGCATTAATTCCCTCTCCCGCGAGGGGAGAGGGGACGCATAAATGGCGCGTGCTTGCGCGGCCAAGCCGGATCGGTAACGATGCTTCTCGCTATGCCAGTAATAACCCCCCCAAGCGTCGCCTCAATAAATGCGTGCTGACATGCATCCGATTGCGCCACCGTGACCGAGGAAACCCCGTTGTGACGCATGTCGCCACCTATCCACGGCCGTCCGCTGGCGCGCAACCTGCCTATCTCCATCCGCCGTACGTCTCCACGTTGAAGCGAGCGCCGACGCGGCCGCTCGTTCCGCTTCCGCACACGCTGTCGGAGCTGACCGGGCCGGTCTTTGGGCACGACATCGTCGCGCCCAAAGACAGCGACCTCACCAAGCAACACGCCGGGGAGCCGCTCGGCGAACGCATCATCGTGACCGGCCGAGTCACGGACGAGAACGGTCGGCCGATGCCGAATACGTTGATCGAGGTGTGGCAGGCGAACGCGGCGGGTCGCTATCGCCATCGCAACGATGCGCACGATGCGCCGCTCGATCCGAATTTCAGCGGCGGCGGGCGCGCTTTCACCGATGGAGAAGGGCGGTATCGCTTCATTACCGTTCGTCCCGGCGCTTATCCGTGGAAGAATCACGCGAATGCCTGGCGTCCCGCGCATATTCATTTCTCTCTCTTCGGCCCGGCGTTCCTCACACGCCTGGTGACGCAGATGTATTTTCCCGGCGATCCGCTGCTGGCGCTCGATCCGATCTTCAATTCCGTTCCCGATGAGCGCGCGCGCCTGCGGCTGGTTGCGACGTTCGATATCAACGCGACGGCGCCGGACTACGCGCTCGGTTTCCGCTTCGACATCGTGTTGCGCGGTCGCGACGCCACCCCGATGGAACGCTGACATGAGCACGCTCACGACTCCGTCACAGACGGTCGGCCCGTTCTTTCATATCGGTCTCACGCCGCTCGACACGACGGAACTTGCGAACTCGGGCGTACCCGGCGAGCGCGTGATTGTCCGAGGACGCGTACTTGATGGCGATAGCGTGCCGGTAAGCGACGCGTTGATCGAAGTATGGCAAGCGAGCGCCGACGGCAAGCATGCGCGCGCTGATAGAGTCGGTGGCCAACTTGCCCGCGCGAGTTTCAGAGGGTTCGGTCGGACGCCGACCGATGAAGCAGGTTCGTTTCGTTTCGCTACGATCAAGCCGGGGAGGGTCGTCGGTCCGGACGGAGCGTTGCAAGCACCACATCTCGTCATCGCCGTGTTCATGCGCGGGCTGCTCAAGCATTTGGTGACGCGTGTTTACTTTCCCGACGAGCCCGCCAACGCGGACGATCCGGTGTTGAAACTCGTTCCCGCCGAACGCCGCGCCACGCTGATCGCGAAGAAGATCGGCGCCGCTCTGGAGTGGAACATCGTCTTGCAGGGGAAAGACGAGACGGTTTTTTTCGATTACTGAGAATCGCGATGCTAGTGACTTCACCGATACCGTTACTGGACCCGCTGTTCACGACCGACGCCATGCGGACAATTTTTTCCGACCATGCGCGGGTCCAGCGCTTCCTCGATTTCGAGGCGGCGCTCGCGCGCGCACAAGCGCGCGTCGGCGTGATCCCAAAGGCGGCGGTAGCGCCGATCGAATCCCAGTGCCGCGCGGAGTCATTCAACATCGACGCTATCGCGCGCGCGACCGCGCTCGCCGGCAATCCGGTGATCCCGCTGGTGAAGGAATTGACCGACGCGGTCGCGCGGCGCGACCAGAACGCCGCCGGGTTTGTTCATTGGGGCGCTACCAGTCAAGACGTCATGGACACCGCGCTGGTATTGCAGTTGCGCGCCGCGCTCGATCTCATCGAGAGCGACATGACGGCGCTCTCCGAGGCACTCGCGCATCTCGCCGAAACGCACAAGCGCACGCCGATGGCGGGACGCACATGGCTGCAACAAGCGTTGCCCGTCACGCTGGGACTGAAGGCGGCGGGATGGTTAAGCGCGATCGAGCGCCACCGCGCGCGGCTGCACGAGTTGCGCGCGCGCGCGCTCGTGCTGCAATTCGGCGGCGCGGCGGGAACGTTGGCCGCGTTCGGGGACCGCGGCTTGGACGTCGTGGCGGCGCTCGCGGAAGAATTGAAGCTGGCCGTGCCGGATTTGCCGTGGCACGCGCAGCGCGACCGCGTCGCTGAGGCGGCGACGGCGCTCGGACTCATCGTCGGAACTCTCGGCAAGATCGCGCGCGACATTTCTTTGATGATGCAAACGGAAGTCGCGGAGGCATTCGAACCGATGGCCGCCGGGCGCGGCGGATCTTCCACGCTGCCGCACAAGCGTAACCCCGTCGGTGCCGCCGTTGTTCTGGCGGCCGCGACGCGTGTGCCGCCGCTGGTGTCGACGATGCTAACGGCGATGGTGCAGGAGCACGAGCGCGGCTTGGGCGGCTGGCACGCGGAATGGGAAACGCTGCCGGAGATTTGCATGCTTGCCGGAGGCGCGCTCGCGCACACGCGCGAGGTGGTGGTCGGGCTCGACATCCATGCGCCGCGCCTGCGAGAAAATCTGCAAACGACGCGCGGCCTCATCTATGCCGAAGCGGTCGCCATGGCGCTCGGCAAACACATCGGGCGCCAAGCGGCGCACGCGCTGGTCGAGCAAGCCTGCCAGCGCGCCGCGCAGGAGGCGCGACACCTGCGCGACGTACTTGCCGAAGACGCAACCGTAAAGGCACGCCTTTCCGCAACCGAATTGTCGAGTTTGTTCGAGCCGGAAAATTATCTCGGGTCGGCGGAAATACTCGTCGACCGTGTGCTCGCGAAGTACAAGAAAAACAAATGAGAGAGTCCCCGATTTATTTATTACCCCTCTCCCCCCGGGAGAGGGCCAGGGTGAGGGGCGGCGGCAAAGAAAATCGCGCTGTTTCCCTCACCCCACCCCTCTCCCGGAGGGAGAGGAGATTGGTCAGAGATAGGAGGGACCATGCCGTTCGTGGATTTACATGGTGATCGTTTTCACTATCGGCTCGACGGCGCGCGCCAGGCGCCGGTGCTGGTGTTGTCGAACTCGCTCGGCACGACTCTCGACATGTGGCAGCCGCAAGTCGAAGCGTTCGGACGCCGATTTCGCTTGTTGCGTTACGACACGCGCGGACACGGGACCTCGCTGGTTACGCCCGGTCTGTACACGATCGCGCAGCTCGGCGGCGACGTGATCGCGTTACTCGATGCGCTCGACATAAACCGGGCGCACTTCTGCGGCCTATCGATGGGCGGGGCGACCGGCATGTGGCTCGCGACCTATGCGGCGCAGCGCTTCGAGAAGATCGTGTTGTGCAATACGTCGGCACGCATCGGCACGTTGGAGTTCTGGGCGACGCGCATCGCGACCTTGCGCCAAGGCGGACTCGAGCCGGTCGCGCCAGGCTTCATGGAACGCTGGTTCAGCGCGCCGTTTCGCGCGCGCGATCCGCAAACCGTCGCCACCATGCGCAAGATGCTGATCAGCACGCCGCTCGACGGTTACATCGCCTGCTGCGAGGCGTTGCGCGACAACGACCAGCGCGAGTCGATCTCCGCCGTTCGCTTGCCGACATTGGTGATCGGCGGCGCGCAAGACGTCGCGACGCCGCCGGCCGACGGACGCTTCATCGCCGAGCGCATTCCGGGCGCGCGCTATGTCGAATTCGACACCGCGCATTTGTCTAACATGGAAGTGCCAGAGAAATTTTCCGACGCAGTTTTGAAATTCCTGATCGGCTGAGAGAAACTCTGAATATCTCAAAAGTGTAGCGTGCGCCATGCGCACGAACCAACAAAGTGGTGCGTGGGACGCACCCTACATCAAATTGATCTGACTTCTTAGAGGTATCGCGATGGACGAACAGGAACGATACGCGAAAGGCATGGAGGTGCGGCGCGCCGTGTTGGGCGATGCACACGTGGATAAGACGCTCAAGAAACGCAGCGCCTTGAACGAAGAGTTCCAGCAGCTCATCACGCGTTATGCGTGGGGCGAAATCTGGACACGCCCCGGCCTCCCTCGGCGCACCCGCAGTCTCGCAACCGTCGCCATGTTAGTCGCACTCAATCGCCCCGATGAATTGCGTCTACATATGCGCGGCGCGTTGAATAACGGCGTGACGCAGGAGGAGATAAAGGAGTTACTGCTGCAAACGGCGATCTATTGCGGCGTGCCGGCGGCGAACTCCGCGTTTCACGTCGCGGAAGAGGTGTTTGCTGAAGTGGATTCCGGTCGCGCCAAATAGTAGAGGCGCACGCTATCTGTCTGCTTTCGACCCGAAGCGGACGTTTTTGTTATCGATGCGCCAAGGGCCTTGGAGATGACGCCAGAAGCCATAACACGCCAGAATCACTACGTCCCTATTTGGTACCAGAAGCGTTTCATCCTTGGGACAAAGAAATCGCTTTATTTTCTAGACCTGGACCCTCCGAAAACGCTACTCCCAGATGGTCGAGTGATTGTTCGACGAGACGTTGGACCCCGTGCGCCGAAGAGTTGTTTCTGGGCGGAAGATCTCTACACCACCAGGTTTGGGAACACGCTCAACGACGAGGTCGAAAGATACTTATTCGGGTCAATCGACAACGACGGCGCCAATGCGGTTCGCGCGCTTGCAAACAACGATCTTGGGACAATCCATAATTTATTTCAGCGTTTCTTCGTGTACTTGGATGCCCAGAAGCTACGCACGCCGAAGGGCCTCGATTGGATTAAAAGCAAATATCCGACCCTGACGCAGCTCCATTTGATGCTAGAAATGCAGCAACTGCGCCAGATGCATTGCACGATGTGGTACGAGAGCGTGCGCGAGATTATTTCGGCGGAACAGTCGGACGTTAAATTTATTGTCACCGATCATCCCGTAACGGTTTACAACCCGGCGTGCTTACCTACTTCCTCCGCCTGTCGATACCCCGACGATCCGTCAATAGCGCTCAAGGGTACGCAGACGCTATTCGCACTAGATGCAGATCATTGCCTTGTCCTAACAAATTTGGAGTACGCGCAAAACCCGACTCGGGTTGATCTGATGACTCCGAGGGAGAATGCGAGACACTACGGCCAGACAATCGCGCGGACAGACGCGTTCATACGGACCCGTACAGTGGCGCGTGACGATGTTGTGTCGATCAACTACCTCCTGAAAGCGAGAGCGCGCAAGTACATCGCGGCGAGCGAGAAGGACTGGCTGTATCCAGAGAAAGCGATCCGAGGAGCTTGGGCGGCGATCGGCAAAATCCTGTTGCCGCCCGCCGATGAGCTTTGGCATTTCGGAGGCGAAGTCTACGTCGGATACAAAGACGGCTCTACGTATTATCAGGATGCGTTCGGACGGACTTCTGACAGCCACAAGTATTTACAGAAGAAAAACCGGCCAACGGCGTTAGGCCCGAACGATCTATGCGGCTGCGGAAGCGGCCGGAAATTCAAAAAATGCTGCAAAGACGTGCCTGAGAAAGAACGCGTTTCATGGAGCGTTTACAGCATTCGCGAGCGAAACATTCTGTTCAGCAATGCCGTGATGGACATCCTCGGACTGGACAAGGGCAAGGCCTGGGATGATGTGCGAAGGGAGTTGAGCGACGATCAGGTGAAACGTATTCACATCGCGTTCGAAAGTCTCTGGCCAAAAGACACGAACATTGCGGGCTTGCTTCCGCGGCCCGACAAGCGGGTTTTTCGCGCGCTGTATATGGGACCTATAGATCCACGGACAATCGCAGCGACGGCCATAGGCTGGCTGGTGTACTTCGACGAGATCGTTGTTATAAATCCGTTTACAAACGCCAGCCACATGAAGCCTGAATTTAGTCCCGTACATTCGCCAGCACAATACAAGGAACAAACGCTGAAAAACGTCATGTTGCTACTGACGCTCGCGCCATTCATACATGCGGGTGTCATACACATGATTCCCGATCCAGCCGACTTTAACGCAGACTTCCGACGCATGATGTGGGAAGTGGCGCGGGAGCGTACGGCGAACTCGACGCCGTCGACGAAAGATGTAGCACCGTTTCGTAAGCTAGTGGAAGACGACTTCGAAAGATCCACGCTGCGACTTCCGGATGACTCGCTACGAAGCCTTATTCATCGCAGCTCGCCGAAACTCACTCCCGAGCAAGTAGAAAGCACGGTCAGGTACATGAAGCAAAAACAAGCGAACGATCCGCTTGCGCTGCTGCAGCCCATGTCACCGGGAGAGAGCAACGGACAGCTGCAGATAACACGGAGCGTCAATCTTGAGCTCGCCCTGTTCCTCGGGCAATCGACTGGATCGACCATCTATACCGATGTTCCGATACTTCGGGAACATCTCCATGCGCATACGGACGCCGTTAGTGGGCCGCGTACGGCCTCACCATGGATGCTCGTGTCCGAGATAATGCAGACCATCGAGTTCACCCTTGAGTGCAACCCGGAACTGATCCTTCAGATACGAAGCTCGGGAGATTTAGGCGAGGTCAGACATGTCTTGCGGCGAATCTGGAACGCCATTCGGACACAAGAGACGACATCGAATTCCAAGATTGCGGAGCAACTTGCAGAAGAGCTGCAAAGGGCCGGCGAGCAGGTAAGCAGGGGTTGGCTTTCGTCAGCCCGAACGAGCACAAGATCTACGCGACTTCAACGGCGCTTCGAGATATCTATTCCTGCGGGTGGTTTTGGACGTAACACTGTGCACCGATTGTTGATAATTTTCGGGCCTCCGAATCACATGACCGCGATACCAATGGCAATGTTTTTCAAAGAAATCGATGCTCGCCAATCGATCGCTAAGTAATGCGAGAAGGGTGGTATGCCTGACAAACCTCGAATGTCTGCTCCTGACCGATGGCAGACAACAAGGCGACCACCCACAGGCGGATTGAACGCGCTTAGTTAATTCTGCGGCATTGATCTCGTCCTTGTGCAGTTAAGTGCTGCGTCCGCTCGCCACGCGCCGCACGAAGCGCGTCACGACTTCGATCACCGTGTCCGGCTGATCGCGCTGCGGCGAGTGGCGGCAATTCGCAAGCTTGAACGTCTCAACGTCGCGCGCGGCGCGCTCGATACAAGCGATTTGTTCCATCGTGCCGTACTCATCGTCCTCGCCCTGAATGGCGAGGATCGGGCAGGCAATGCGCGGCAGAAATTCCTCGATGTTCCAGGCGCGAAACGCGGGATCGAGCCATATATCGTTCCAGCCCCGAAACGCAGAATCGACGTTCGCGTGATAGCGGCTTAGCTTGTCGCGCAGCTCGGTTGTTTCGTAGGCTTGTTTGGCAGCTTGTATGTTTTCGACGGTGATGTCTTCGACCATCACATGAGGGGCCATGAGAATCAAACCAGCGACTGCTCGGTTCGATTCGCCGGCGTAAATGAGCGCGATCGAAGCGCCATCGCTGTGACCGAACAAAATCGGCCGCTCGATGTTCAGCTTGTCGAGCAGCTCGGGCAGCGATCTCAGAGCCTCATCGTGCATGAAGTCGACCTGACGCGCCGCTTGCAGCGGATCGGACCGTCCGTAGCCGTATCGAGAATAAACGAGCGCGTGACAGCCGGTGGCGGCTACGAGCTGTGCCGGAAAATCCTTCCACATCGAAAGTGAACCGAGACCCTCGTGTAGAAACACGATGACGGGGGCCTCCGCACTCGGCGCGCGAACGAAGTCGTATTCGAGCGTTCGGCCTTGGATGACAATAGAGGCCATTCAAACGCCCAAATGTTTGTGGAGCAAATCCGGCCGAGCACGCAGCTCGGCGCTCGCGCCCTCGAACACGACGGCTCCCTTGACGAGAATCACGTTGCGATCGGCGATCGCCGTCACGGCGTTGTGATTTTTATCCACGATCACGGTGGCGATCCCGCTCTCGCGAATCTCGCGCAAAATGCGCCAGATCTCCACCGCCACGAGCGGCGCGAGCCCTTCCGTCGCCTCATCGAGAATCAACAGATCCGGATTCGTCATGAGCGCGCGCCCGATCGTCAGCATTTGCTGCTCGCCGCCGGAGAGCAGTGCGCCGCTGTTGCGCAGTCGCTCGGCGAGGCGCGGGAACGTCGCGAGAATGCGTTCCAACGTCCAATGGCGCCGGCCATCGACGCCGGGGCGCGCCGTCATGATGAGATTTTCGCGCACGCTCAGATTCGGAAAGATGCCGCGCCCCTCGGGTACGTAGGCGATCCCACGTCTCGCGATGGCGTGCGGCGGCGCTTGTGTCATCACCGCGCCGCGTACGCGCAACTCGCCGTACTGTGGCGGAACCAATCGCAGCAGGCTGCGTATCAGCGTCGTCTTGCCCATGCCGTTGCGGCCCATCAACCCGACGGTTTCCCCCCGGCGCACCGAGAAGTCGACGCCGCGCAGAATATGGCTCACGCCGTAGTACGTGTGTAGTCCGCGCGCCTCGAGCAGAACGTCAGACATGACGCTCACCGGTTTCGCCGAGATAAATCTGCCTGACGACGCGGCTCGCACGGATTCGCTCCGGCGATCCGCTTTCGAGCACTTGGCCGTTCGCCATGACGGTGATGACGTCGGCAACGGCAAATACCGCATCCATGTCGTGCTCGACCAGCATGACGGCGTGATCGGCCGCGAGCCTGCGCAGCAACGGCAGCATGCGCGCCGACTCTTCCGCGCCCATCCCGGCGAGCGGTTCATCGAGCAGTAGCACCTGCGGTTGCGTCGCGAGGACCATTGCTATTTCAAGCTGGCGTTGCTCGCCGTGGCTCAATGCCGACGCCACCATATTTTCGCGACCCGTCAGCCCCGCTTGCTCGAGCGCGCGCTCGGCCATCGCGCGAACGGATGCATCGCGGGAAGCGTCGGCGAAAACACGCGTCGCGCGCGGATGGCGCGACTGCGCGGCGAGCCGACAATTCTCGAACGCGGTGAAGCTCGGAAAGATGTTCGTTTTTTGGTAGCTGCGTCCGATACCGAGGCGCGAACGGCGATCCATGCTGAGGCGAGAGATATCCTCACCCTTATAGGAAATGCGCCCGGCCGAAACCGGCAAGTCGCCGGACAGCAAGTTGATGAGCGTCGACTTGCCCGCGCCGTTCGGGCCGAGCATCGCGTGCAGCTCGCCTGGATGCAATTGGATGGAGACGCCATTCACGGCGGCCAGTCCCCCGAAATAGCGCGTGACGTTGGAGGCGGCAAGTAAGGCGTCAGCCATTTTTTGGTTCCACCACGATCTTCTTAGCCGCGCGCTCGTTGACTCGGCGGCTGAGACTGGCAAGACCTCCGGGCAGGAACTGCACGAGTAACACGATGAGCAGACCCATCAAGAGTTGCCAGTGCTTGGTGATGGAAGAGAACACTTCTTGCATCAGCGCGAACGCGAATGCACCCGCGATGGGTCCGTACAAGGTGCCGATGCCGCCTAGAATGACCATCAACAGCACGTTGCCCGATTGCTGCCAGCTCAGTATTTCCGGATTGACGAAGCCGAACTGGCACGCGGCGAGGTAGCCGGCGAGGCCGCCGAGGCCGCCGGCGATGGTGAAGCTCGCGAGCTTGTAGCGAAAAACCGGAAAACCGAGCGACCACATGCGGTGCTCGTTGACCTTGATGCCGATCAACGCGTGTCCGAGCGGCGAGCGCAACAAACGGCGCAAGAAGACATAAACGAGAACCATCGACGCGAGCACGAAGTAGTAAAAGTGGCGGATATTGCCGAGATTGAAAAGCGCGGTGCCCGCGATCTTAGCTTCCGGTTTGAAATTGAGGTAAACCCCGTCCGAGCCGCCGCCGAGCGCGGTGTCGTGAAACAGGAAGTAAACCATTTGCGCGAACGCGAGAGTCACCATGATGAAATAAATGCCCTTGGTGCGGAGCACGAAAAGCCCGATGATGAACGCGCTGGCCGCGGAAATCAGCACGGCGGCGGGCAGCGTCAACCAAAGGCTTGCGGCGGCGTATTTCGGGGATAGCAACACCACCGAGTACGCGGCGATGCCGAAGTACGCCGCGTGACCGAAGCTGACGAGCCCGGTATAACCGACGAGTAAATCGAGACTCATCGCGAAGATGGCCAAGATCATGATCTTCGCGACCAGCTCGATGTAAAACGCCGAATTGGATAAAGGAAAGAGCGCCAGGGCAGCGAAGCTTGCGAGCAGCACGAGTTGCGTGGTGATCGATACGCGTCGCATCGTCAGGCTCGTTTGAACAAACCTTCGGGTCGCCACAGCAAAATAGCGGCCATCAGTAGATAAACCGCGATACCGGCGTAATCCGGAAGCAGCACCTTACCGAAGGTGTCGGCGAAGCCGATCAGCAACGCCGCGACGAGCGCTCCCCATACCGAGCCGATGCCGCCGATCACCACGACGACGAAGGAAATAATCAGCACTTGGTTTCCCATCCCCGGGTACACCGAGGAGACCGGGGCGGCGAGCATGCCCGCAAACGCAGCGAGCGCAACGCCGAGCGCGAACACCAGCCGGTATAGTAGATTGATATTGACGCCCAACGCTTGCGCCATCTCGCGGTTGGTGTTGCCGGCGCGGATCATCATGCCCAAGCGCGTGCGCTGGATCAGCACGTACATGGCAGCGGCAACGCAGAGACAAACGCCGGAAATGAGCAGGCGATAAACCGGGTAACTCAGGTTTTCCGTCAGCGGGATGGAGTAGTTGAGGAAATCGGGAACCGGGACGCTATGCACATCGTCACCGACGATGAGACTGCGCAGCTCCTCGAAGATCAAGATCAATCCAAACGTGAGCAGCACTTGCTCCAAGTGCTCGCGCCGATACAAGCGGCTGAACAACAGCGCCTCGAGCGCTACGCCGAGAATTACGCTCAGCACCACACCGAGCACGATCGCGACGAACAAGTTGCCGGTCAGACTCGAGAGCGTGAACGCCATGTAGGCGCCGATCATGTAGAAGCTGCCATGAGCAAGATTGATAATGCCCATGACACCGAAGATCAGCGTGAGACCGCTCGCGACCAGGAACAACAGGAGACCGTACTGGATGCTATTCAGTACCTGAATCAAATATAAAGATGCATTCACGCGGGTCTTAAATGAAATTCTTCGAAGGTTACTACGGCTCCGCGAGCCGCGTTTCTTTGCTCCCTCTCCCTTTCAGGGAGAGGGTAGGGGTGAGGGTACGATGTCGACGCGCATCGATACCTTTCGCCCTCCACCCTCATCCCAGCCTTCTCCCTCAAAGGGAGAAGGAGTCGAAAGTTGGGAGCCGTTTTCGGAAGGCTCGCGATCTTCGCTGCTGCGATCTTACAGTGTGCAGCCGCGCGCCGGATCGGCTAGCGCCTTGACGGCGACGCCGCTCACTTTATTATCTTTGTTTTCGACTTTGCGAACGTAAAAATCCTGCACCGGGTTGTGCGCTTTCGACAAGGTGAAGGGCCCGCGTGGGCTGTCAATCTTGGCGGCTCCCATCGCCTTCAGCATTTGATCTTTCTTGCTGACGTCGCCTTTCACCGCCTCAAGACCGACTCGCAGCAACTGCGCCGCGTCGTATCCTTGCACGGCGTAGACGTCCGGATCGGCGTTGTACGCCTTCTTGTAGGCGGCGCGGAACGTGTTGTCGCGCGGTGTGTTGAGGCCGTCGCCGTAGTGGAGCGCCGTAACGATCCCTTGCGCGTCGGCGCCTTGCGCTTCTAACGTGCCGTCGGTAAGGAAGCCGGTGCCATAAAGAGGGATCTTGCCTTTGAGCCCGGCGGCCGCGTAGTCCTTGACGAATTTGACGGCGCCGCCGCCCGCGAAGAATACGAACACCGCATCGGGTTTGATCGCGGCGATTTCAGTAAGGAACGGTTGAAACTCGACGTTGGGGAAGGGTAGGGTGAGTTCCTTTACGACCTTACCGCCGCCTTTCTCGTACGCTTCTTTGAAGCCGTCGACCATTTGCTGTCCGGCGGCGTATTTCCACGTCAACGTCACCGCGGTCTTGTGCTTGTGGTCCGCCATTACCTTGCCCGTCGCGAATCCCGGCTGCCAGTTGCTGAACGACGTGCGAAAGATATTCGGCGCGCACATCGCGCCGGTGATCTCATCCGCGCCGGCGTTCGGGTCGATCATGAGCGTATTCGTTTCGCGCGCGATCTTCGCCATCCCCATCGCGACGCCGGAGTGCACGGTGCCGACCAACACGTCGACTTGATCGCGTTTGACCAGCTTGTTGGTGTTCTCCGGCGCCTTGGCCGGATCGGATTCGTCATCCACGGTGTAGTACTCGATTTCGCGCCCACCGAGCTTGCCGCCTTGCTCCGCGACCGCGAGCTTAAAGCCGTTGGTGATGGCGTTGCCGAGCGAAGCATAGGTGCCGGTGTAGGGAAGCATCAACCCCACTTTGAGCTTCGATTCGGCGAACGCCGGCGCGCACACAAACGATGCGCTGGCAACGGCGACGACAAGCAAGCGTGGAATGAGACGATGCGATGTCACTGGAGTGCGGTAGGTGCTTTTCATGCCGATTCGCTCCTGAGAGTGTGATTTGGAAATTGATCCTTACCGTCGCAATGAATTGTAAGGGATGGTCAATAGCAGTTCAGCAGGCTAGCGCGATTGCTGCATCGCGCGTAGCTTGAAGCGTTGAATTTTTCCCGTCGCCGTCTTCGGAAGCTCGTCGATGAATTGGATCCAACGCGGGTACTTGTACGGCGCGAGGCGGGATTTCACGTGTTGTTTCAACTCTTCCGCAAGACCGGCTGATGCCGTGCGGCCCGGTTTGAGCACGACGAAAGCGAGCGGCTTGATCAATTTTTCTTCGTCTTCTTTGGCGATGACCGCGGCTTCCAACACCGCTTCATGCGCAATGAGCGCGGATTCGACTTCGACCGGCGACACATAGAGACCGCTGACTTTCAGCATGTCATCGGTGCGGCCGGCATACACGTAGTAGCCGTCCTCGCGCACCGTGTACTTGTCGCCGCTGCGGGTCCACGGTCCTTGAAACGTACTGCGCGAGCGCGCGCGATTATTCCAGTAGAAAATCGCACTGGTCGGCCCGGCAATTTGCAGCTCACCGGTCTCGCCGGTCTTGACCGGCTTACCGTCATCGTCGACGACGCGTAACTCGTAGCCGGGGACCGGTTTGCCGGTCGTGCCGTAGCGAACGTCGCCCGGCCGATTGGAGAGAAAAATGTGCAGCATCTCGGTCGAACCGATGCCGTCCAAGATATCCACGCCGAAACGATCGAGCCAACGCTTGCCGATGTCTTCCGGCAGCGCTTCGCCGGCCGACGTGCAGCGACGCAGCTTGATCTCGTTGCGTTGCGGCAGCTCGGGGCTGGCGAGCAGCGCCGCGTAAAGCGTCGGCACGCCGTAAAAAATAGTCGGCTGATACTTGCGCAAGTAAGCGGATACCGCGGCCGGCGTCGGCCGTTCCGCGAGCAGGACGGTGGTGGCGCCGACAGACAAGGGGAACGTCAACGCGTTTCCCAGCCCGTACGCGAAGAATAACTTCGCCGCGGAAAACACGACGTCGTTTTCTTGAATGCCGAGGACGGGGCGCGCGTACAACTCCGCGGTGAGAATCAAGCTCGAGTGCGCGTGCACGGTGCCTTTGGGCGCGCCGGTCGAGCCCGACGAGTAAAGCCAGAAGCACATGTCATCGGCGCAAGTCGCCGCCGCTTCGAACTGGGCAGCGGATTTCGCCAATAGCTCGGCGAAGCCGACGTGTCCGTGTGCGCTCTTGCCGGAAACGATGACGTGGCGCAGATGCGGCAGCCGCTTCAAGAGGGGCGTGAATGTCGCCAGCAGCGGTTCGGAAACAATCAACGCGCCGGCCCGGCTGTCTCGCAACATGTACTCGAAATCGTTGGCGGTTAAGAGCGTATTCACCGCCACGGGGACGACGCCGGCCTTGATGCTCCCGAGAAACGCCACGGGAAAATCGATGGTGTCGTGTAAGCACAGCAGAACGCGCTGTTCCTTCTGTACCCCCAAGCTAACGAGGGCGTTGGCAAAACGATTTACACGTTCCGCGAGCTCGCCGTAGGTGTACGAGCCGTTGACGTCTATGTACGCGACTTTGTCGCGGCGACCGGCTCGAAGATTGCGCTCGATCAGGTCGTGCGCGGCGTTGTACTCGTGCGGGATATCGACGATCGGGGGAGTAACGCTGTGATCCGCGGTGGTCACGGTCGGCATGCAATTTTTTCCGAAGATTAATCCGATGTTGAAGCGCTCAATTTAAGTTATTCCGCCGCCGAACGTCTGACGCGGCGTGAGTGTATCCGGTCCCTCGGAATCGATGGCCATTCTCCCTCAGTGCGCGTGACTATGCATTATAATTCTTGCGTTCGCCGAATCGCTGCATTATCTTGCAGTATGCCGCCGTCTACTACCGTAACTGCGCCCATATTAAAGGAGGGCCGTTCGTGGCCCAACACCCGTCCCGCGAAAACTTAAGTGAGTCATCGAACGGCGCTCCTGCCGCCGTCGGGGACCGCGAATTCTTGGGCGCGCTGGGCAAGCGGGTGCGCGAAATGCGAGAGCGGCGGGGGATGGCGCGGAAAGTACTCGCCCGCGACGCCGACGTGTCCGAACGCTACCTTGCGCAGCTCGAGGCCGGCGAGGGCAACATCTCCATCGTGCTACTGCGCCGTGTCGCGCTGGCGCTCGGCCTGTCTCTCGTCGAGCTGCTTAACGATGACGGCGGCCGGCACGTCGAGCATCGATTAGTCCGCCGGCTGCTGGAGCGTCTGCCCGAGCACCGGCTGGAAGAAACGGTGTTTCGTTTAATACGCGAGTTGGGCGCGCAGGAGACGACGCGCAAGAAGCGCATCGCGCTGATCGGCCTGCGCGGCGCCGGCAAGTCCACGTTGGGAGGTCTGCTTGCGAACGACTTGCAAGTTCCGTTCGTCGAGTTGGATCGCGAGATCGAGCGCGAGGCAGGCATCGCCTTAAGTGAAATTTTCCTGCTGTACGGTCAGAGCGGATATCGGCGTTTGGAACGCCGATGCTTGGAGCGAGTCATCGAAGCGCAAGCGGCCGCGGTTCTGTCCGTCGGCGGCGGTATCGTGTCCGAAGCCGAAACGTATCAGCTCCTGCTTTCCAACTGTTACACCGTATGGCTCAAAGCCGCGCCCGAAGAGCACATGGCGCGCGTCGCCGCACAGGGAGATTTTCGGCCGATGCAGGGCAATGAAGAAGCGATGGACGATCTGCGCCGGATTCTGACGGCGCGCGAGCCGCTCTACGCGCGAGCCGACACGATGCTAGACACCTCCGGACAAAAGCCGGAGGAAAGCTTGCGCAAGTTGCGTCAAGCCGTCGCGGTTTGACGAATGATCAGGAGGATGCGTGACCCAAGCGATAGCTCAAACGCAAACCGAAGCAGCAAAGCAAACGGTCAACTACGAAACCCATCCCGACCGGTACATACACTGGCGCATGTTGTTCGACGGTCCAGTCGCGACGTTGTCGATGGACGTAAACGAAGACCGCGGCTTGAAGCCGACCTACAAGCTGAAGCTCAACTCGTACGATCTCGGCGTCGACATTGAGCTGTACGACGCCTTGCAGCGATTGCGGTTCGAGCACCCGGAGGTGCGCAGCGTCGTCGTCACCAGCGCCAAAGATCGCATCTTCTGCTCGGGTGCGAATATTTTCATGCTCGGACAGTCGTCGCACGCCTGGAAAGTGAACTTCTGTAAATTTACCAACGAGACGCGCAACGGGATGGAGGACGCGAGCCGGTACTCCGGGTTGAAATTCATCGCCGCCTGCAACGGCACGACCGCGGGCGGCGGTTACGAGCTTGCGCTCGCTTGCGACGAAATTATCCTCGTCGACGATCGTTCTTCCGCGGTTAGCCTCCCCGAAGTTCCGTTACTCGGCGTGCTGCCCGGCACCGGCGGCCTTACCCGCGTGACGGACAAACGCAACGTGAGGCGCGATCACGCCGATATTTTCTCCACCACCGTCGAGGGCGTACGCGGTGCGCGCGCGAAAGAATGGCGACTAGTCGATGACGTGATCAAGCCGGCGCAATTCGATGACCACGTCAGGCGCCGTGCACTGGAGTTGGCCCAATGCAGCGACCGACCGATAGATGCCAAGGGCGTCGTACTGACGACGCTCAAGCGAGCCGTCGATGACACTGGCTATCACTACGAGTTTGTGGATGTGCGAATCGACCGCGCGGCGCGGCGCGCCACGTTCACGGTGTCGGCGCCGAGCGTAGCGCCGCCGCAAGATCTCGCCGGTATTCTCGCAGCCGGCGCGTCCTGGTGGCCGCTGCAAATGGCGCGCGAGCTCGACGACGCCATTCTGACGCTTCGCACGAACGAGCTAGAGCTCGGAACGTGGATATTGAGGACGCACGGAAGCGCGGATCTCGTGCTTTCCGTCGACACGACGCTGGCGACGCACGCAGACAACTGGTTCGTGCGCGAAGTTATCGGCATGTTGCGCCGCACGTTGGCACGCCTCGATGTCAGCTCGCGCACCCTGTTTGCGCTGATCGAGAAGGGCTCTTGTTTCGCGGGGACGCTATGCGAGCTCGCTTTGGCGGCAGATCGGAGTTACATGCTGCAGCTCGGGGGAGGGCACGCGGACGCGCCGACGATCGCGCTGTCGGAAATGAACTTCGGCGCTTATCCAGGCGTGAATCGCCTTGCGAGAATCGCATCGCGCTTTTACAACGAATCACGATCGATCGAACGCGCGAGAGCGGTCATAGCCCAAAAACTCAATGCGAAAGAAGCCATCGATCTGGGTCTCGTGACGGTCACGCCCGACGAGCTCGATTGGGACGACGAGATTCGCCTCGCGCTCGAAGAACGCGCCAGCCTTTCGCCCGATGCATTGACCGGGATGGAAGCGAACTTGCGGTTTGGCGGCAGCGAGACCATGGAAACGCGCATCTTCGGTCGATTGTCGGCGTGGCAAAACTGGATTTTCAGTCGGCCGAACGCGGTGGGCGAGGCGGGCGCATTGAAAGTCTTCGGTACCGGAAACAAAGCGAAGTTCAACTGGGAGCGCGTCTAGAGCGTGGGCGTCGATCGAGTCAGGAGCGGATGATGAGCATCAACTACAGCGAGAAGATTCCGAACAACGTCGATCTCATGAGCGACAAGACGCTGCAGCGCGCCTTGGAACATTGGCAACCGAGGTTTCTCGGCTGGTGGAAAGACATGGGCCCCGAAGGCACCGGCAACTACGACGTGTACTTGCGCACGGCGGTTAGCGTGGAACCGGGCGGCTGGGCGCACTTCGATTATGTGAAGATGCCCGACTATCGTTGGGGCATTTTCCTCGCGCCCGCGGAGGTGGGTCGCAAAATACCTTTCGGCGACCATAAGGGCGAACCCGCGTGGCAAGAGGTGCCGGGCGAGCATCGCAGCAACTTGCGCCGCATCATCGTCACCCAAGGCGACACCGAGCCCGCATCGGTCGAGCAGCAGCGCCATCTCGGACTGACAGCGCCGTCGATGTACGATCTGCGAAATCTTTTTCAGGTAAACGTCGAGGAAGGGCGGCATCTCTGGGCGATGGTGTACTTGCTCCATCGCTATTTCGGGCGCGACGGGCGCGAGGAAGCGGAGGCATTGCTCGATCGCCGCTCGGGCGATCGCAATAACCCGCGCATCCTCGGCGCGTTCAACGAGAAGACGCCCGATTGGCTGGCGTTCTTCATGTTTACGTATTTCACGGACCGCGACGGGAAATTTCAACTGAACGCGCTCGCTGAATCGGGCTTCGATCCGCTCGCGCGCACCACGAAGTTCATGCACACGGAGGAAGCGCATCACATGTTTGTCGGCAAGTCCGGCGTCGCCCGCATTTTGCAACGCACGTGCGAGGTGATGTCCCAGCACAAGACCGACGATCCCGCTAGAGTACGCGGCCTGGGCGTCATCGATTTGCCGACGCTGCAGCGATATCTAAACTTTCACTACAGTGTGACGCTCGATTTGTTCGGCGCCGACGTGTCGTCGAACGCAGCGACATTCTATGGAAGCGGGCTAAAAGGGCGTTTCGAGGAAACCAAACAGAACGACGATCATCTCCTAAAGGACATGACCTATCCGGTATCGGAAGTCGTGGACGGCAACCTCATTGAACGGCAGGCGCCCGCGCTCAACGCCTTGAACGAGCGGCTGCGTGATGACTTCATCCGCGATTCGGTCGCCGGTGTCGGGCATTGGAACAAAGTGATGCAGAAAGCGGGGGTGAATGTCGAGCTTAAGGTGCCGCACAAAGCGTTCAATCGTCTGATCGGCCCGCTCGCCGGCATCAAAGTCGCACCCGACGGCCGCATCGTGAGTCAAATGGAATGGGACGCAAATGTAAAACATTGGCTGCCGACGGGAGAAGACCGCGCGTTCGTGCAGTCGTTGATGGGTCGCATGATCGAGCCCGGCAAGTTCGCGAATTGGATCGCACCGCCGCCGATAGGGACCAACAAGCAACCGATCAATTTCGAGTATGTGCGATTCAACTAGGGAACAAGAACGAAAATTCCTTTGCGTCCTCCGCGGTAGACAAATCATAGTTGAGCACGGATGATCCCAGCGGTCTCCAATAGCGAGGTTGTGTGAGCCGTAAGTGGCGCGACGAAAACACTTCCGTCAACTCTCCGCGAGCTAGGACGACACCGAAAGGCCGCCAGATAGACGCGAGCGCCCGCGCCGAAGTAAATGCCTTGCTCGGCGCCGCGCCACGCTGGCGCGACCTGCTGATCGAATATCTGCACCGGCTCCAAGACCATTTCGGCTGCTTGCACGCGAGGCACTTGGTGGCGCTCGCGGCGGAGCTGAAGCTCGCGATGGCCGAGGTCTACGAAGTCGCGACCTTTTATCACCACTTCGACGTCGTAAAGGAAGGAGATCCCGCGCCGCCCGTGATCACCGTGCGTGTCTGCGATTCCATCAGCTGCGAGCTTGCCGGCGCGCGCGGGTTGCTCGCGAAACTTCCCGCGATTCTCGGCAACGACGTGCGCGTCGTTCCGGCGCCGTGCGTCGGCCGTTGCGAGACCGCGCCGGTCGTGGTTATCGGCCAGAACCCGCTGCCTTATGCGAATAGCGAGAAGATCGCGGCGCTGGTTCGGGCGAAAGCGGTTCGTCATCCGCCGCGTGGCAACGACAACGTTCACCCGCATCTCGAGATCGTCAGCCCAGCACACATCGATTACGCCGCCTATCGCGCGCAAGGCGGGTATGAGCTGTACCGATCTTGCATCGACGGCGGTAGAACACGCGAGATGGTAATTAGTGCGATGGAAGACGCCAACTTGCGCGGCCTCGGCGGCGCGGGTTTTCCCGCGGGACGCAAGTGGAAAGCGGTCGCGGTCGAAGCAGCGCCGCGTTTACTCGCGATCAACATCGACGAAGGCGAGCCGGGCACGTTCAAGGACCGCTGGCATCTCGAGCGCGACCCACATCGTTTCGTGGAAGGCGCTTTGGTCGCGGCGTGGGCGGTCGACATCGCCGAAATCTATATTTATTTGCGCGACGAGTACCACGGCTGCCGAGCGTTGTTGGAGCGCGAAATCGCGTCGCTGCGTGCCGATCCACCGGCACCTATTCCGCCGATCCATCTTCGCCGCGGCGCCGGCGCGTATATCTGCGGCGAAGAGTCGGCCATGATCGAATCGATCGAGGGCAAGCGCGGCGAGCCGCGGCTGCGGCCTCCTTACGTCGCGCAGGTCGGGTTGTTCGGCCGGCCGACGCTGGAGCACAACCTGGAGACGTTGCATTGGGTGCGGGATATCGTCGAGCGCGGACCGAAATGGTTTGGCGGTCACGGTCGACGCGGGTGCAAAGGTCTCCGTTCATTCTCCGTAAGCGGGCGCGTTGACAAGCCCGGTGTGCACATCGCACCCGCGGGCATCACCGTCAAGGAACTGATCGATGAGTATTGCGGAGGAATGCAGAAAGGGCACGCATTCTATGGCTACCTGCCGGGCGGTGCATCGGGCGGCATATTGCCGGCATCACTGGGCGATGTCCCGCTCGACTTCGATACGCTCGCCCCGTACGGCTGCTTCATCGGCTCCGCCGCGGTTGTGATCTTGTCGGACAAGGACCGCGCCAGCGCCGTGGCGCGCAACCTGATGAAGTTCTTCTCCGAGGAGTCCTGCGGGCAATGTACGCCGTGCCGTGTCGGCACCGTCAAAGCGCTAAAGTTGCTCGAAGCCGAGACCTGGGATCAGCCGTTGCTTAAAGAGCTGTCTCAGGCGATGACGGATGCTTCCATCTGCGGCCTGGGCCAGGCGGCGCCGAATCCGGTGCTGAGCGTGATGAAATATTTTTCGCGCGAAATAACATAAAGCATCTCCATGAACGCGATCTTAAGGCAAAAAATATTGCCATCGGCCGTGGAATTCAGATTGAACGGCGAGACCGTCGTCGGTCGATCCGACGAGCTGATCATAGAGACCGCGCTTCGCTACGGCGTCGACGTCCCGCGTTTGTGTTACGCGAAGGGCTTGCGCCCGGACGGCAACTGCCGCGCGTGCGTCGTCGAAATCAACGGCGAGCGCGTCCTTGCGCCGTCCTGCTGTCGCTATCCCAAACCCGACATGGAAGTGACGACGAATAGCGAACGTGCCGTTCTCAGTCAAAAAATGGTTCTCGAACTGCTACTCGCGGACACAGCGCCCGAACGCCGTACGCTTAATAGCGAGCTCGAGATATGGGCGCGGCGGCTCGGAGTGCGAACGCCGCGCTTTCCTCGACGTGCGCAGCCGCGCGCGGATTTGTCCCATCCGGCGATCGCCGTGAACCTTGACGCGTGTATCCAGTGCACGCGCTGCGTGCGCGCCTGTCGGGAAGAACAGGTGAACGACGTCATCGGCTACGCCTTCCGCGGCGAGCATTCCAAGATCGTCTTCGATCTCGATGATCCGATGGCTGAATCGACTTGCGTCGCTTGCGGGGAGTGCGTGCAGGCGTGCCCGACCGGCGCGCTGATGCCGGCACGCGACGTCGGTCTAGGGCCGATCGAAAAGACGATCGATTCCGTCTGCCCTTATTGCGGCGTCGGCTGCCAACTGACGTATCACGTGAAGGACAACCGCATCCTTTATATCCAGGGCAAGGATGGCCCTGCCAACCGCAGTCGGTTGTGCGTGAAGGGGCGCTATGGTCTCGACTATGTACACCATCGGCACCGCTTGTTGAGGCCCCTCATTCGCAAAGCCGGCGTGCTGAAGCACAAGAACTTGATCGTAAACCCCGATGATTGGTCGGAAATATTTCGCGAAACGACATGGGATGAAGCACTCGATATCGCGGCCGGCGGATTGCGCGATATTCGCGGGCGCTATGGGAAACACGCGCTTGCCGGCTATGGGTCCGCGAAGGGGACGAACGAAGAGGCGTATCTCTTCCAAAAGTTAGTGCGCATCGGGTTCGGCTCGAACAATGTCGACCACTGCACGCGCTTGTGCCACGCCTCGAGCGTCGCCGCGTTGATGGAGGGCATCAATTCGGGCGCGGTGTCAAACCAGGTTCATGACGTCCTGAAGGCCAAGGTCGTGCTCGTGATCGGCGCCAATCCGACTTCGAATCATCCGGTTGCGGCAACGTGGATCAAGAACGCGGTGAAGGCGGGCACCACGCTGATTGTTGCGGACCCACGCCGCACCGAGCTCGCCCGGCATGCGACGTACTTCCTCCAGTTCAAACCCGATACCGATGTCGCGCTCCTAAACGCCATGCTCCATACGATTGTGGAGGAGGGCTTGGCGAATGAAAGTTTCATTCGTAATCGAACTTCCGGCTACGAAGCCTTGAAGGAGAACGTAAAAAAATACCCGCCGGAGGCGATGGCGCCGGTGTGCGGGATCGACGCAAAAATCATTCGCGAGGTCGCGCGCCGGTATGCGACCTCGACGGCGTCGATGATTTTCTGGGGCATGGGAATTTCGCAGCACGTGCATGGGACGGACAACGCGCGCTGCCTGATTGCGCTCGCGCTTGCAACCGGACAGATCGGCCGTCCGGGCACCGGGCTGCACCCATTGCGCGGGCAGAACAACGTGCAAGGCGCGTCGGACTCCGGCCTGATTCCCATGTTCTATCCCGACTACCAACGCGTGGACGATCCGCAAGTGCGGAAGCGGTTCGAGATTCTGTGGGACACAGAATTAGACGCGAAACCCGGGCTGACCGTGGTCGAGATCATGAACGCAGCACGCAAAAGAGAAATCCGGGGCATGTACATCATGGGCGAAAACCCGGCGATGTCGGACCCTGACGTCGATCACGCCCGCGAGGCGCTCGCCACGCTGGATCATCTCGTCGTACAGGACATCTTCTTGACCGAGACGGCGTATCTCGCCGACGTCGTCTTGCCGGCGACCGCCTGGCCGGAAAAAGTCGGGACCGTCACGAATACCGATCGCATGATCCAACTTGGGCGCAAAGCGATCGAACCGCCGGGTGAAGCGAAGGAAGATTTTTGGATCATCAATCAAATGGCGCACCGCCTCGGCCTCGATTGGAGCTATGCGCACCCCCGCGACGTGTTCGATGAAATGCGTCGATGCATGCATTCGATCGCCGGCATAACGTGGGAGCGGATCGAGCGCGACTCGTCCGTCACGTATCCGTGCGAGCACGAAGGCGACGCCGGCGAGCCAGTGGTGTTCACCGAGCATTTCCCGACCGCGACCGGCCGAGGAAAGTTCGTGCCGGCGGATATCCTTCCCGCGGCGGAACGGCCGGACGAACAGTATCCGCTGGTTCTCATCACCGGCCGACAGCTCGAGCATTGGCACACCGGCGCGATAACGCGCCGCGCGTCGGTGCTCGACCGGCTGGAGCCGGAGCCGGTCGCGTCGCTCCATCCCCTCGACCTCGATAGAATCGGCGCTCGGCCGGGGGACGTCGTGACGGTCCAGTCCCGCCGCGGAAAGATCTCGCTCTACGCACGCATGGATGACGGCACGCCGCCCGGCGCCGTGTTCATTCCGTTCTGTTTCTACGAGGCAGCGGCCAACCTGCTGACGAATCCGGCGCTCGACCCCTTCGGCAAGATTCCGGAGTTCAAATATTGCGCCGTAAGCGTTACGAAGGGCGGCCCCAAACCAACGCAATCGGCCTTTCGCAGTACACCGGTTGCAACGCGGTAACGATCAAGCGGGTCCAAGCCGAAGCGGTTGAGTCTCGATAGCGAACACGGAGAAGTCGCCCGGCAAAGGGACGGCCGCAGGTGAAATAGTCGATCAAGGGGTCCCTTGGGTTTGTCGCATAATGGTTATTATGTCAAATTACAACTTAATCGGGAGAACTAACAATAGGGAAAAGCGGGAACTAACGTCCGCCCACCCAAACCTATCGGCGCCTACGCGCACAGCTCGTGGGTATGAGCGGCGCATTGAACTCGACGCCTCCTCCCTTGGAGCGAGTCGGCGACAATAAATTTGGTTTCGGGGCACGGATCGGTCGCAACGGCGCCGATTGGTTGATTTATCTCTGGGAAGTTTTGCCGCGCGTGCAGCGCATCCTTGGCCCCGACTGGCCGAACTTGGTACGCACAGCTCTCGCTTACGATGAGTGGATACAGGTTCTCGACAGGCTTAAGCGTGAGATTGACTGTGGTAGGGAAAGTACGGACGCGTTCCAATGGGCGAAGGCGCTAATAGACGCGGAAAGATGGGCGGAAGCGGACGAGAACAGGGTCGCCGTCCTTTTGGTGCTAAAAGTGTCGTTTTCAAACGCCCGTACAATCAATACCTTGTAACGGTATTTTTGATATTATCTCGTATATTCAGCGGGTTATCCGTCAACTGCGCAACGGCAAAAATTGCCACGCTACTTGGCAATGCTCAAGAGTCACTCGTGCTCTTAGACGTCTTCGCCTTGCCCATCGAGCGTAACGAAAGATTCCTCGTGTTCTTATGACGCTCTGCGTTCCCCGGCTCGATATAAACCGTCGTTGTTTGAAGACTGCTGTGACCGAGATTCTCCTGGATGTCATGAATCGGCGTGCCATCACGTGCGAGATACGTTCCGTAGCTGTGGCGAAGCCAATGCGCCGAAGCACTACGTAGCTGCTGTGCACCTTGCGGATCCTTCTTAGAGAGCATCTCGGCCGCGTTGTGAAAAATCTCCTGCAGAATCTGATCGATCCGTCGCGAACTTATGCTTCGACGGAGCGTTTGGTCAGGAATCAACGGCGTGTGATCTTCCGGGCTCGGGAAGCGCGCCAAGCCGATCCCTTCGCGATACTCCACAAGCGCATCGAGGAACTCATCCGTCACTGGCACACGCCGCTGCTTTTCACCCTTACCCGTAATATCGATGAACCACTCATTGTTTTCACGTACAAAAACCGACATGTCGTGCGTCGCCGCTTCTTCAATGCGCACGCCTGTGTGGAAGAACAGCAACAGGATGTACCGCGCACGTAACCACGGAAACTTATCGTCCGCCTTGTTTAAGCGCCCCGTGATGACCTGGAGCACAAATTCGATGAGCTCGCGCTCGAGATAGCGCTGTTTGACGCTGCGGGAGAACGAATACGTATTTCGAACTCGCCGCGTGGGCGGCAGCGGATGTCGTTCGACGTACCGATCATAAGCAAGCTGCTTAAAGAAGCGATCGACAATGACGAGCGCCTTGCGGACCGTGGTATTGACCAAAGGAGTCGCAAACGGCCGCCACGCCAGGTTAAGCTCGCCGTCGGATTTGAATCGTGGCGCCCGCGGTCGTTTGCCAGTCTTAGCGCCTTTCTTCGTACACCAGAGATCCATCGGCTTCGGCGCGAGCAGAAACTTTCGGTAGTCCGTCAGTTGTGACTCTTGCACATTGCGCAGGCTCACGCCCTCGCCATACTCGCACCAGAGAAGAAAGCGCTCGATTTCTTTTGCGTAGGTGATGAAGGTTTTGGGATCCGCGGAATACCTGGCGAGAAACGTCTTGGCGACGTCGACATCGGCTGCCGAGAGGTTCGCGAGGGCACTGGAATCGATGACGACATCGAGCGCTCCAGACTCGTCGTAGCGAAATATCGGCCGCGGGATGCGGTCGTTTTCGGGTATTTGTCGCTTCATAGTATAAGAATACTATGAAACTTAAGGGAACTGAAGATCAGGGTTCCCGTCCTTTTCCGGTCAGCACACTCGGGAGAACTAAAACTACGACCTGCAAACGGGGAACTAAAAGTACGATAAAGGTCTCCGTCCGACTCCGATCTCTCCTCCCCCATGCAACAACCAGAAGCGCGAAGACGCGCGTCGCTCTGGTACGCGGAAGTTCATCAATTGCCAGCGCGCCGGGATGCGACGTACTGACTGACGTCTACCAATCCCTGGAACGTCTGGATCCGCTCGGCGGGTATTGCCCGCAAAACCGTGTTCGTGTTTCGCATCCAGTGCGCCATAGCGGCAACATCGCCGGCGAGGGTCGTTGATAGGTCGCCGCACAGCCGTACCAAGGAGTTCGCGAGTTCCCATTCTTTCCCCTGGTCACTGAGCAGATAGCTTCCCGCCGCCATTCGCGAGATCGTCGATCGGCTTACACCTAATGCTCGCCCGAGCTCCAAGTTCGTAGGGCCGAGCTGCTCCGCCGAGCGGAGCACCGCCTTGGTGAGAACCGCCTGCTGCTCGGATGTCGCTTTCATGATTTTTCCACGTCCGTACCCGGCCTTTAGCCTAAGTTTTTTCACGGCCTATGCCAATTGGGATTGGCTCGCAGCCGCCTTCCACGCCACTGGGAGTACTGGTAGCGTTCTCATCTCGCGTGTCGGGCGGGTTACCATGAGCAGGAAAGACATCGAAAAAGCTTTGCAACGAGACGGTGACCGACTGCTGCGATCGCTGCAGACGCTGAAGGCGAGAAAGGCGCTGGAGAAGGCTTTCCGCGCTTCACCGGCCGAAATGGGCCGAGCCGCGCTTCGGGAAGCGAAAAGGTCGGCAGCCCGTGCCACGAAGAAGAAGCGCTGAACCTAAGCAGGGGTCGAGTCTATGATTTTTCGGTTTCCGTATCGCGCTTTACCAACGATTAAGAGCGCTGCGATGTTGATTCGCCGCATAGAAATGTCTCTCATCAAGTTCGCCGTTTGGGTCGGCGCGGTGGTCCTTTTGCTGCAGTTGATCGTCAGTGAACGTAAGCGTCAGGAGTGGCAAAGGGCGATCGAAAGGCTGGACGCTGCAAACCGCGAACTGGAGCTCGTGGAGATACCCCCGGTGAATGCGAAGCGGCCGGACCTCTATCGCTGAACACATGTCGGCGTTGGCCTCAACAAGCGCCGTTCAGTTTTAACTCGCTACGAGATGCCGGCGTTAGCCGACGGTATGGACAGCGGTTAGCTGTTGAAAACGGCTGGAGAGCGTGACAAGCGCCCCATCACCTTCATGCCTCACAGCATCTTCGCGACGTCCAGATACAGCGTGTCGATCGGAACAGTGAAATTGATCGACGCCAATCAGACGATGTCACCCGGTGCGAAGGTTTCGATTTCCCAGCCGTCACTGCTGCGACGATACATCTCGACGGAAACCTTCTCTTCGGTAAGGAGAGCGCATTCGCGGAGCGAGTCGAGCTTCTGGTAGGCGACCAGCTTCTCGAGTCGGTCACGTCCGTACGTGCTAGGTGAGATTTGGACGATCAATACGGTTCAGCCACGTAGTGGCTTGGACCGGCGGGGACTTCGCTCGAGACGACGACGTCAGGGTAGTAAAAATTGTCGCCTACGCGCACCTTCATGCTGGCGACATAGACACGTTGCGTTGGCTTGAAGATGAACCTCGAGCTTTGCGCCCAAACCGAAGCGAGCTGCGCGCTACGGGCGTTGCGCGACAATTACGCGTCGAGCGCTTCGATAATGGGACAACCGGATTTCGAGCCCGGTCTTCGGCAAGCCTTGATGAGGGTCGACAAGCTTTTCTGCATCGCTTTCAGGTCAGCAATTTTACGTTCGAGATGCTGAAACTTCCGTTCGGCGACGATGCGGGTCTCGGCGCAATGCCTCCCGTCGTTTAGTTGCAATAAGCTCTTGACCTCTTCGAGGGTAAAGCCGAGCTGTTGCGCTCTTTTAATGAAGCGAACGCGTTGTACGGCATCTTCGGGATAACGTCGTATGCCTCCCGGCGGCAACGGCGGAACCGATAGCAATCTCCGCCGCTGGTAGTATCGGATGGTCTGTACATTGACGCCCACTTGGGCTGCCACTGTCCCGATGGTCGGACTTTTTGACGCCATGGCGTCCTCCTTGACTGTGTACCTAGGTACATACCTTAGACTTCGGCAAGATCGCTGAAAAGGCTTCTGCTTGTGTCACCGAAATTAAATACCTCCGGGTCCCTCGTCGCCGGCATCGCGGCCGCCGCAGTGGCTTCTCTGTGTTGTGTTGGGCCGTTGGTGCTCATCATGCTTGGCGTAGGTGGTGCGTGGATCGCACACTTAACCGCGTTCGAGCCGTTGCGTCCGCTATTTATCGGATTGACCGTGGTATTTCTTGGCTTCGCCTATCGCCGGATATATCTCATTCCACAAGCTTGCGAGCCGGGCACGGTGTGCGTCGATTCTCGGACACTAAGGCGTCAGCGGGTGGTATTTTGGATCGTGAGTATTTCGCTGATTGTTCTCATCGCGCTACCTTGGGTAGCGCCGTTGTTCTTGTGAGGCCACGAAGGAGGCCATCATACGCAAGCTAATTGTTTCTGTCGCCGTCGCGTTTATTTCAATCTTGCCCGTCGTCGGCAGTACCGCAGACGATCTCGCGACCGTTACTCTGAGTGTCAGCAACATGACCTGCGGGCTCTGCCCGGTGACCGTGAAGAAGGCGTTACAAGAGGTGTCCGGCGTCGCGTCCGCCAGCGTGGACCTCGCGACCAAGACGGCTGTTGTGCGCTACGACCCGCGGGTAACTAGTTCGAACACGCTGGTTCAAGCGACGACCCGGGCCGGGTTCCCGTCAACGGTAAAAAAGTGAGCCGTTAATGTCGGTCTCAGCAGTTGTTCTGCAGTCGACCATTAAATGCCCTGCTTGCGGCGCCGACAGTGAAGCGACGATGCCAACGGATGCGTGCCAGTTCTTTTACGACTGCCCGAGCTGTGGGGCCGTCTTACGACCAAAGGCGGGCGATTGTTGCGTGTTCTGCTCTTATGGAACGGTCAAGTGTCCGCCGATGCAAGCAACAGGTGCCACGTGCCAAAAGTAGAAGCGGCGGTCTGGCACCCTCCCTGGCTCTCGACACCCGATACGGAAGCATTTGTCGCTGTTTCAACGTGACTTGATCGCCACTCAGCGTCGCTAGTCGACCTGCAATCAGTTCTGGCAGTCGTCCTTTCGAGACAGCAATGCGACGGTTTCCTAAACGTTCATCACAGGGAGACACATGCCATGGCAAAGGAATATAACCTTGTGATCGTCGGCACTGGAACCGCGGCGATGGTCGCCGCGATGCGCGTGCGAGCCGCCGGCTGGCGCGTGGCGGTGGTCGATTTTCGGCCGTTTGGAGGAACCTGTGCGCTCAGAGGATGCGATCCAAAAAAAATGCTGGTCGCGGGTGCCGAGGCCGTGGACTTCGCCTCCCGAATGCGCGGGCACGGCGTCAAAGGAGAACTTAGTATCGACTGGCCTGAGTTGATCGCCTTCAAGCGCACTTTCACTGACCCTGTCCCGGCGAAACACGAGCAGAGGTACGCCGAGAAAGGGATCGACACTTTCCACGGCCACGCGCGATTCATCAACCGAAACACGATGAAAGTTGGCAACGAGACTCTAGAAGGCCGCTATTTCTTGATCGCCGCCGGCGCCGAGCCAGTAAAGCTCGGGATCCCAGGCGAGGAGCAGTTAGCGACCAACGAAGATTTTCTGGCGCTTGAGCGATTGCCACGGCGCCTTGTTTTTGTCGGCGGCGGTTACATCGCCGCCGAGTTCTCGCATATCGCAGCGCGGGCCGGTGCTGCCGTTACCGTTTTACAGCGCGGTGAACGGATGCTTCCACACTTCGATCCCGATCTCGTCGGCTGGCTCATGGAGAAATTCCACCAGCTCAGAATCGACGTTCGCACTCAAACCGAAGTCAAAGCGATAGAACGAACCGGCAGCGGGTTTGCGGTTAACGCTTCATCGCAGGGAATTATGCGCACGGTTGAAGCAGATTTAGTCGTTCATGCCGCCGGTCGCGCCCCTGCCCTGCATGAGCTTGACCTCGCCGCGGCCAACGTGGTCGTAAAGAACGGCCGACTGGCATTAAACGAGTATCTGCAGAGCGTTTCAAATCCCGCGGTGTACGCAGCGGGTGATGCTGCGCAGATCGGCCCGCCGCTCACGCCGGTGTCCAGCTACGATGCAAAGATCGTCGTGTCGAATCTGCTGGAAGGAAACCATCACAAACCGGACTACACCGGGATACCGAGCGTCGCTTTCACAATCCCGCCAATCGCCGCGGTAGGTTTGAGCGAGGGGGAAGCCCGCCTGCGGGGCCTCAAGTTCAAGGCCAAGTCTCGCAGGGCAACGGATTGGTATACCGCCCGCCGAGTCGCCGAATCGACGTACGGGTTTAAGACCCTTGTGGAAGAGAAAACGGACCGAGTGTTGGGTGCACATCTTGTCGGGCCGCACGCCGATGAAGTGATCAATTTTTTCGCCCTCGCCATCCGCCAAGGATTGCCCGCCGAGGCGCTCCGGACGACGATGTTCACCTACCCTACCGGCGCTTCGGACATTGGATACATGCTGTAGGGCCTAGTGAGCAAGCCATGTTGCAAATCGGTGCAAACAGCCAATTTGCGGGGGCGATACCATTGGTCCTTAGTGACTTGGCGGAAAGTGACTTGTTCTGTCGTCGTGATGCGCTTGGGCACACTGCTCGCTTTCCACTTGAACGGTCGTGTGAGTAATGCCGAAGCGCAAACCGAGCATTTCAGAGGCCGCACGAAGCACGTCCCGCTCCGCGAAGGATGGCGACTCCATGACCAGATGGGTAGTGAGACTGTTCTTTCCGCTGCTTAGCGCCCAAACGTGCAAATCGTGCACGGCCGCGACACCAGGGATCGCAAGCAATTCCCGCTCGATCGCATCTAGCTCCAAACCTTGGGGCACTCCTTCTAGCAACACATTCAAGCTCTCCTTGAGTAGGGTCCACGTGCGCGGCAACACCCAGAGACCTATCAAAACCGCAACGAGTGGATCGACCCAGCCCCAGTCAGTGAGATGAATAACAATCGCCGCGATGATTACACCCACCGAGCCGAGCATGTCGCTCCACACCTCGAGGTACGCGCCCTTAACGTTTAGGCTCGTCTCGCTACCCGCACGGAGCAGCCACATGCCGATCAGATTGATCACGAGACCGACGCTGGCGACGACAAGCATTCCTAACGACTGGATCTCGGGCGGCGCTAGAAACCGCCGGTACGCTTCATAGAGAATGTAACCGGCCACCAGGAAGAGCGCCGATGCGTTGAAGGCGGCGGCGAGAATTTCGAATCGGTAGTAACCGAAGGTGCGTTTACGATCGGCCGCGCGCTTCGCGACTCGAAGGGCGGCGAGCGAAACGGCAAGCGCAGCCGCGTCGGTGAACATATGTGCCGCATCGGAAATCAGAGCGAGGCTGTGAGTCAGGAGCCCTCCGATCACCTCGGTCACCATAAAACCTGCCGTCAACGC
Organism: Sulfurifustaceae bacterium; assembly: GCA_041485885.1. Classification (GTDB taxonomy): domain Bacteria; phylum Pseudomonadota; class Gammaproteobacteria; order Acidiferrobacterales; family Sulfurifustaceae; genus JACQFZ01. Next base: position 30,750 of record JBGPKL010000014.1, on the reverse strand, counting down.
CAGCGTCACCCATAGCCGACGCTCGTTGCTGCCTCGGGTGATCGCGTGCGTGTGGTGATGATGGTCGCCGCTCATTGGTGAATCCCTCCAATACGTTCCTATAAGGACCCGCTCGTTACTGACGTCACCCAGTACGCCGCGCGACCGGCGACGCCGATATGACTCTCCCGAAGCGCGGTTAACACCGAGTCGACATCGGCGTCCTTGAGGATCAAATCGACACGTACGCGCGGCGCGTATCCGACCACCAAGTCGCGCGCCGATAGCTCGCCGTCGCGCTCATCCTGCGGTCCGTGATCTTCGACCTGGGTGAATGTGAACCCCGCCACTTGGGACAAGCCGCGTAGCACGTCGGCAAGGGCCAGTTCGGTATCGGCATGAACGATGAGGGTCAGGTTTTTCATGCGGCCACCTTTTGGCGCACGCGCTGCGGACGCTCGGCTCGCGTTTCGAGCCAGGCGTACAGCGTGGGCAACAACACGAGCGTCAATAGGGTGGAAGTGAACAATCCGCCGATCACGACCACGGCGAGCGGTCGTTGCAGCTCCGAACCCGGGCCGGTCGCGAGCAGCATCGGCACGAGGCCGAGACTCGCAATGAGCGCGGTCATGAGCACCGGTCGTAGGCGTCGTGCGGCGCCCTCCTTCACCGCATCGAGAATATCGTAGCCGGCGTCGCGCAGCTGATTGAAGTACGCCACCATTACCACACCGTTCAGCACGGCCACGCCGAACAATGTGATGAAGCCAACAGACGCCGGGACCGAGAGGTAGAGTCCCGACAGGAATAGACTCACCACTCCGCCGATCAGCGCGAACGGAATATTGAGCAATATCAGCCCTGCTTGCTTGAGCGATCGGAACGTTGAAAACAACATGAAGAAAATAAGCGCAATCGAGACCGGCACGACAATCGCCAGGCGCGCGGCCGCGCGCTGCTCGTTTTCGAACTGTCCGCCGTAGACGATGTAGTAGCCCGCGGGCAACTGCACTTTTTGCTCGATCGCGGCTTTGAGGTCCTGGACGAAGCCGACCACGTCGCGGCCTTCGACGTTGCTGCGAACCGCCACGAACCGTCTCGCCGACTCGCGTCCGATCTGGACCGGGCCGTCGACGACCGCGACGTCGGCGACGTTGCCGACCGGCACGAGGGCGCCGCCACCGGTCTTGAGCATGAGCGCTCGGATGGCTTCCGCAGAGGTACGCGCGTTCGGTGGATAGCGCACCAGCACACTGGTGCGACGGTTGCCTTCGATGATTTCGGTGGCGATCTTGCCGCCGACGGCCGTTTCAACGGCGTGGTTCACGTCCTCGCTGTTGAGCCCGTAACGCGCGAGGTCCTGGGAGCGCACACTTACCTTCAAATAACCCTGTCCGGAAAGCCGGGCACGGAAGACGTCGGACGCACCCGGCGTTGTCTTGACGAGCTCCTCGATCTGATTCGATTTCTCCTCCAGCATGGCCAGGTCATCGCCGAAAAGTTTCACCGCCACTGCCGCACGGACGCCCGTCAGCATCTCGGATACACGCATATCGATCGGTTGACTGAAACCGGCTTCGACTTTCTCCTTGAAGCCTTCGAGCTTCTCGCGAAGCTTCCCGTGCAGCGTCTCGAGGTCGCCGCTCCATTCCGCGCGCGGCTTGGTGCGTAGAAAGCAGTCGGTTTGATAGAAGCCCATCGGGTCGAGCTGCAATTCATCGGCACCGCTCCTGCAGAGAATGCCAATGACTTCGGGGATCTGCAAAAGCGCTTGCTGAATCGGCGTGTCGAGCGCGAGCGAGGCTTCCAGCGAAATATCGGAACCTTTCTCGAGGTTGACCACCGGCGTTCCTTCATCCATGGCGGGAAGAAATTCTCGACCGATATATGGAAAGAGTCCCGCCGCGATGACGAGCAGCACGAGCGCGATGCCGACGGCCCATATCCGCCGCCGTAGCGCCCACCGCACCACCGGCGCGTAGCCACGCTGCAAAATGGCGAGCACTCGTTCCTCTTTGTGTTTCCCGGATTGCATGAGATAGCTTGCCAGCACCGGAATAACGGTGAGCGACAGCAACAGCGACCCGAGCAGCGCGAAACAGATCGTTATGGCGAGCGGTGCGAACATGCGGCCTTCGAGGCCGGTGAGGCTGAAGAGCGGTAAAAATACGATGGCGATGATGAGAATGCCGGACAGCACCGGCGTGGCGACTTCCCGCGTTGCGCGATACACCACATGCAAGCGACTCACCCCTTTGGGCGCGCGGCCGAGCTGGGTGTGGATGTTCTCCACCACCACAACCGCCGCGTCGACGAGAATGCCGATCGCGATCGCGAGACCGCCGAGCGACATCAAATTCGCCGTTACTCCGAAGACCCGCATGAGAATAAACGTCGTCAGTACCGAAAGCGGAAGAATCAATGCGACGGTCACGGCCGCGCGCAGGTTGCCGAGCAGCGCAATTAATACGAGCACGACGAGGACGACGGCTTCGCCAAGCGCCTTCTGGACCGTGTGCACCGCGGTGGTGATGAGATCGGTGCGATCATAGAAGGGTTCGATCGTCACGCCCTTCGGCAGCGTCGGCGCGAGACGCTCGATTTCTCGCTTCACCGCCTCGACAACGGTGCGGCTGTTGGCACCGACCCGCAGCAACACGAGCCCGGTGACGACTTCGCCCTTACCGTCTGCGGTCACGCCACCGTACCGGGTGATGGCGCCGATCCGCACGGCGGCTACATCCGCGATTCGCACCGGCACGCCGCTGCGCGTCACGACGGTGATCCGTTGAATGTCCTCGAGGCTGCGCAGCTGCCCAACAGTGCGCACGAGCAGCATTTTGTCTTCGCGGTTGACGCGATCGCCGCCGGCGTTGCGGTTATTGGCCGTGATGGCGCGCTCGACGTCTTCCGCGGTCAGCCCTTGGGCGGCGAGCCGGGCCGGGTTCGGCACGACTTCGAACGACCGCACCAAGCCGCCGAGCGAATTGATGTCAGCGACACCATCGACGCTGCGTAGCCGCGGTCGGATGGTCCAATCTTGAATAACGCGTAGATCAGTCGTGCTGTATCCCTCCCCTTTCACCCGGTACATGTAGATGTCGCTCAAGGGAGTGGAGATCGGTGCCAGCACGACGGTGGCGCCTGTGGGCAGTTCATTGCGGACTTCGTTCAGACGCTCAGCGACTTGGGTACGTGCCCAGTAGATGTCGGTGCCGTCCTCGAAATCGATCACGATGTTCGCGAGCGCGAACTTGACGGTGGAACGCATGAGCTGCTGGCGCGGGATGCCCTGCATTCCCATTTCGATCGGAAACGCGACGCGCGCCTCGATCTCTTCCGGCGCGAGGCCGGGCGCTTTGACCAGCACTTGCACCTGGGGCGGTGAGATATCGGGAAAAGCATCGATCGGCAGCGTGCGAAACGCCCAGATGCCGCCGGCGACGAGCGCGGCGGTCGTGAGCAATACGCTTAGACGCTGGATGAGGGAAAAACGAATGAGTGCGTTCATTAGCGTTGACTCCCCGGTGGCGCGGCGACCGAACGCCCGCTCGCGAGGCGCAACTCCGCCTCCGCGAGCTGCGCTTGCCGCAGCAGCTCAAGATAACGCGCTCGCGCGTCGTGGTAGGTGCCGGTCGCGTCGACCAGCGCCAGCACGTTCACTTCGCCCGTGTTGAAGCTGCGGCGGGCGAGATCGTTGAGCTTGCGCGCCGGCTCGATGAGGTTGCCTTGTACTTGGGCAGCCTGGTCGCGCAACCGGGTGAGGTCGGTGTAGCTCCGCTGCAGTCGCGCGAGCACGTCGCGGCGTTGCGCGTCGAGCTCGGCTTGCGCGCGCGCCGCTTCGGCGCGTGCACGATCGACCGGACCGGTATTGGTGTTCCAGAGCGGGATTTGCACGCTAATGCCGATACCGGTGATGTTGCGGCGAGAATCGTTCAGCACATCGCGCTCGTGGAAGACGTTGAGCGCCGGGTCGGCGAGGCGTTGCGATTGGGCCGCGTCGATTTGCGCGATAGCGGCTTCGTGCGTGCGGCGGGCGGCGGCGATCGCAGGATGGTTCTCGATTTCTTGTCTAAGTGGTTCGAGCGTGGCCGGGGTCGGCGGCGAAACCAGCGGCGTAACGGCGAGAGAGGTCTCCGGCGATAACGCGAGGCGAACCCGCAGCGCCGCGAGCGCCTGGGTGTGCTCGCGTTCGGCGATCGTAACGGCTTGGTTCGCCTCTTCGCGCAGGATCGTGAGCCGCGCCCGGTCGAATGGCGTGAGATACCGCACGAGCCGGTTGCGACCGCGACCGGTGGATTCGCTATCGGGATAAATTTCCGCCTGCCGCTGGCGCGCCAGATCCAACTTCGCCTGCGCGAGCTGCACGTCGGCGAATACTTCCGCTATTTCGCGTTCGATTTGCAGTCGGCGAAATCGGCGGTTTTCCTCGCTGCTCGCGAGCCGTCCTTGTGCTACTTGACGCTCGCGTTCCAGTCGCCGCAGCGGCAGCGGCTGGCTAAAAACGAGTTGAGTGAAATCGCTGCCCCCGCGCCTGTCTTCTTGGCCGAGTTTGTTATCGGCGCGGACCTCCACCGTCGGATTGGGCCACGAGCCCGCCTGCTTGAGCTCCCCGGCGCGAACGGCAACTTCGGCGTCGGCGACGCGTGTTTCGGGCGCCACTTCGAGCGCACGCTCAATTGCGGACTCGAGCGTCCACTGCGCGTTTGCCGTGCTCGGCAACGACAAATAGAGCGTCACCGCCGCGACGCCGGATACTACATGACGAACCAAAGCCATCTCTGCTCCTTCCCGCGGCGTACGGATGACGCGCGGCGATACATCGTGACCCACGGCTCTGGGCACGCGGGTCGAACGGACTAACGATGACGCGGGATCAGAGAGGCGGAGCGCGAAGCGGCGGCCGGAGCGACCAAGGGGCGCGTGTTACCGGAGAGGTTTCGAGTTCGAGGCGAACCTGAAACGGTCGCCAAATGGTGCCAATGAAGAGTAACGCCGTGACGAGGAAGACAAACGGAATATCGGAAATAAGCTTAACGAACGCGAGTCCGAGCGATGAATGATGGTGCTCGTCGCCATCGCCATCATCCGGGGCTGGGATGCTCTCGAGATGGACGGCGGGAGCACTTGCGACGACTCCCGCGCTCGACACGTGACCTTCGGAATGCACACACAGTCGCACACCTTGCGCGAACAACAGCGACAGCGCGACAGACAGCAGGACGAGCCGCTTGGTTCGTTGAGATAGCGATCTTATCGACATATTTGCTGAGTATATGGATCGACGATTCCGAAAACAATGTAGCTTCACGAAGAGTCGAGGATTGAATGTGTCGCTACCGCTCAGACCCATCCGTGCCGCGCAAAAGACTGCTCGCCCTAGTCACCGCACGATCATGCACGGCGGCGAGCACGAGACAAATGATGCCGAGCGTAATGGCGCTGTCGGCTAGGTTGAACGCCGGCCAGTGCCAAGAGTCCCAGTGGAAGTCGATCCAATCTACTACGGCGCCACGAAATACCCGGTCAAACAGGTTGCCGACAGCGCCACCCAAAATTAACGCAAATCCGTATTTCTGGAGCGGCGAAGAGTGCGAAGCCAGGATGAAGCGCCTCAGCCAATACGAAGCGACGATTGCAATCAACACGAAGAGCGACCGTAGTTCCCCACCAGCTTGGCTGAGTAAGCCGAACGCCGTGCCGGTGTTTCGCCAATAGCTCAGATTAAGGTAAGAGGTAAGCGAAATGGGTTCATGTAGACCGAACGCGAGCACCACCGCGGTCTTGGTCGATTGATCCATGGTGAATACCGCGAGTGCGGCGAGCAAGGCGACGCCCGCGGCACGGTCGCGCGCTAGGACGCCGAGCAGGTGCTGCGCGATCCACGCGGCCGCAAATCCGCACAGATACCCCGCGGCCACGTCCGCGGGAAAATGCACACCCAACCAGACGCGCGACAGCCCGACCGCGCCTGCGAACAGCACAAGCGCGACGCGACCGTACGCTCGCGTCAGCGGCCAGAGCACGGTGGCGATGAGTGCGGCGAATGCGGCGTGCCCGCTCGGCAGGCTGTAGGTCGAGTCGAGGGCGCAGAGCGGTGCCATCGACTCCGCACCTACGGTGAAGAACGGCCGCGGGAAATCAAATGCCACCTTAAGAGTGCCGACTAGTAAGACACCGACAGCGAAGCCGAGCGCGAAACGCCACATCGCGTCCCGAACGATCTCGGCGCTACGACCCGCTCGTCGCAATCCCCAAACGACGGCTATGCCGACTGCGAGGTATACCGGGAAATACCGGTAATCGGCTACTTCGCTAAGTGCACGCATGACGGTATCGAGCGCACTCGATCCGTCGCTATGAACGGCGACGAATAACCATCGATTCAGGCCGAACCAGTCATAAAGAACATCGCGCAGCGTCATGTACGCAGAAGGCGCAACCCGTTGAACACCACCAGTAAGCTCGCGCCCATGTCGGCGAATACAGCCATCCACATCGTTGCATGGCCGCTGAAGGTCAGCACTAAGAACACCGCCTTGATACCGAGCGCAAGCGTGATGTTTTGCTTGAGCACAGCCGCCGTCCGCTGCGACAGTCGCAGGAACGCGGGTACCTTGCACAGGTCGTCGTCCATCAGCGCAACGTCGGCGGTTTCAATGGCCGTGTCGGAGCCGGCCGCTCCCATCGCGAAGCCGATGTCGGCCTTGGCAAGCGCCGGCGCATCGTTGATGCCATCACCCACCATCCCCACGCCGCCCGTCCCGCCGATTCCGCCGAGTTGTTCAATCGCCTTGAGCTTGTCTTCCGGTAATAGATTCGCGCGCACTTCATCGATACCGACAGCTCGCGCGATAGCGTCCGCGGTGTGCGGGTTGTCGCCGGTGAGCATGACGGTCTTCACACCGAGGGCGTGCAGCTCGGCGATCGCCTGGCGACTGCTTTGCTTGATCGTATCTGCGACGGCGAAGAGAGCTAGCACTTCATCCTCCGCGCATAACAGGACGACGGTCTTGCCTTGCCGCTCGAACGTAGTCAAACGGGCGGCCAGCTCCGTTGAGGCGAGCTTGAGTTCTTCCGCCAACCGATAATTCCCAAGCCAATAGTGCCGACCTTGTACGCGGCCGTGCGCGCCGCGACCCGGAATCGCCGCGAAGTCCTGAACTGCACGTGCAGTCGTACCCGCCTCGGTCGCCGCCCGGGCAACGGCCTGCGATACCGGATGATCGGAGCGCGCCGCAAGGCTCGCGGCGATGGTGCGCAATTCGGCATCTTCGCCATCGGCGATACGCTCGAAGTCCGTCTGCGCTGGTTTGCCATGCGTGATGGTGCCGGTCTTATCAAGCGCGAGCACCGTCAAATTGCGGCCTTCCTCCAGGTACACGCCGCCCTTGATTAAGATGCCGTGACGCGCGGCCACGGCAAGTCCACTCACGATGGTCACGGGAGTCGAAATCACCAGCGCACATGGGCAGGCGATTACCAAGAGCACGAGCGCTTTGTAGATCCCATCCATCCACGGCAAGCCAAAGGCAAGCGGCAGCACGAGCGCGACCACAATCGCGACGGCGAAGACGGCCGGCGTGTAGACGCGAGCGAACCGATCAACGAAACGCTGCGTCGGTGCACGGCTGCCCTGCGCCGCCTCAACCGCATGAATAATGCGCGCAAGCGTTGAATTCGTCGCGAGCGCTGTCACGCCGTACTCGAACGAGCCGGTCTCATTGATGGTTCCGGCGAACACGGTATCGCCCGCGGTCTTGTCTATTGGCAAGCTCTCGCCCGTAATCGGTGCTTGGTTTACCGTTGAGTGGCCGGAAACGATTTGGCCGTCGAGCGCGATGCGTTCACCTGGGCGCACACGCACGAGGGCACCGAGCCGCAGGTCCTTCGCGTCGGTCTCCGCCCACGTGCCATCCGCTTGGCGCACCGTTGCACGATCTGGCGTTAGCGCTATCAGCCCGCGGATCGCGTCGCGTGCACGGTCAAGCGATTTGGCCTCGATCACTTCCGCGAGCGCGAATAAAAACATCACCGCCGCCGCTTCTGGCCACTGGCCGATGGCCATCGCCCCGGTCACCGCGATCGACATAAGGGCGTTCATGTTCAGAGTGCGGTTCTTGAGTGCGATCCAGCCTTTCTTATAGGTGGGCAGCCCGCCCATGAAGATGGCGAGCAACGCCAACGTTACGACGGTCCAATGATTGCCGCCGACGAGCCAGTACACTATTTCCGACAGGATCGCCGCCACGCCGGAGGCAATCATCGGTAACCATTTCGTTTCGACCGCCTCGATGCCATCGGTCGTTGAGGTGACGGCGTCGCTGGCTTTGCTCCGCGTTTCGGCATCGAAGCCGAGCGATTTCAGCGCTCGAAGCACGTCAGACAGCACTGCTGGTGCATGCTCGAGTGTTAGGGTGCGCTGTACCAGATTAAATTCGATCTCGGCCACCCCCGGCATACCGGCGAGCTTCTCGCGGATCAGTCGTTCTTCCGTCGGACAGTCCATTTTGGCGATGACGAGCACAGTCCGTTGGTTACCGGCGGGTTCGTGCAGCGATGGATTCGGCGCCCGTTCGGCGGCGACGGAAGAATCGACGCGGTATCCCTTGCGCACGCTAGGATATTCGTTCATGCAATACACTCGGCAGAGCGTTAGGTGGTAAGGTACACTTTGTAGTTACTACAGGGTCAAGGGAAGATACACATGCGCATCGGCGAACTCGCAAAACGAACCGGTTGCCAATCCGAAACGGTCCGCTACTACGAACAGACCGGCTTGCTGCCCGAGCCCGCCCGCGAAGCGGGCAACTATCGCTCTTATGACGAGCGACACGTGGAGCGGCTTTCGTTCATCCGTCATTGCCGCTCGCTCGACATGACGCTCGAGGAGATACGCACGCTGCTACGCTTTCGCGATGCGCCGGAGAAGAACTGTGGCGACGTGAATGAGCTCCTCGATGAACATATCGGACACGTGGCCAGTCGCATCACGGAGCTAACACGACTCGAAAAGGAGCTGAAGCGGCTGCGTCACCTTTGTGGTAAGGCGCAGACGTCGAAAGATTGCGGAATCTTGAATGGGCTCGCGAAAGGCACCACCGCATCGCGACGGCATCACAGCGGAACCGGGCATGTGCATCGGACTCACCCGGCACGATGACGGCGAAGCCGCAGTGCAAGCGCCTTCCGCTCGAAGGTCTTGATCGCTTGACATTAGAGTTACCTCCAGGGTGTATGTTGGTTACTGCTGGGCCCGAACAGGCTCGATAGCCCCTAACTCACCCCTCGTAAGGAGGCAAACGATGGCTGCCAAACGCAAAGTGGAAGTGTTTACCGCCGGCTGCGCGGCGTGCAACGAAGTGGTCGAAGTGGTGAGACGCAGCGCCTGTCCGTCGTGCGACGTCGCCGTGCTCGACATGCACGACATCAACGTCGCCAAACGCGCTAAAGCGCTCGGTATTCGATCGGTGCCCGCCGTGGCGATCAACGGCATCGTGGCCAATTGTTGCGCGGCTCGGGGCGTCGACGAACAAGTTCTTCGCGCCGCTGGGCTCGGACAGCTCTGACCTAAGGCGTCGCCCAAAAGATCGCGGCACGCTCGTAGCCGAATGGAATTCCGTGGCCTAACCTTGGTCTTAACCCCAAGCTTAGCCGGAGCACCCATGATCACCATCGGTAAACTCGCCGCACACGCCGACGTCAGCACCGATACGTTGCGCTACTACGAACGGGAACGGCTACTCAAACCGAGCGGCAAAAGTACCGGCGGTTACCGCCTCTTCGATGATGAGGCGCTGCGTCGCGTTCGCTTCATCAAGCAGGCGCAACAGTGCGGTTTCTCCTTGGGAGAGATTCGCGCGCTCCTCCTGCTGCGCAGCCGCAATTCCGCTTGTTGCAGCGATGTCCGAAAGCTCGCGATCGAGAAGAAGTTGCAGATCGAAAGCAAGGTTCGTGCGATGAAGGCCATGTCGAAGACGCTCGACGGGCTCATCGCCCACTGCGAGGACGACGCCAAACCATTGGACGGTTGCCCGATCTTGGCCGCATTCGACGACGCGAACGGCGCGACAGCAGCGAACGCGCGATGAAGGTAGAGCTGATTTATGCGCCAGGGTGCGAGCGATGCGCGGCCGCACGGGCTGGACTTAAAGCGGCGACCGAGAAGACGGTTCCAGATGTACGCTGGCGCGAAGTGAACGTATTGGAAGAAATCCATTATGCCGTCGAGCTCGGCGTGCTAACCCTCCCGGCGCTCGCCATCGATGGCACGCTTGTGTTCGCCTCGCTCCCGGCGCCGCAAGTACTCGCCGAAGAGCTCGCGCGCCGGCTCGTGCAGGCAACCACCCATGGATCCTGAAGCGTTACAGCAAACGCTCGCGCAGGCCGGCCTCGCGGCGGTCGGTGTCGCGTTCCTGGCGGGCTTCTTTTTCAGCTTCAATCCGGTCGCCGTCGCATCGATCCCGGTTGCGCTCGCCTATGTCACGAAGGCGCGCGAACCACGGCAAGCGGTCGTCTTCGGCGCCATGTTCATCGTCGGCATGCTCTTGGCCCACGTGGTGCTCGGCTTGATCGCGGGTTTCGGCGGCCGCTGGGTCGAAGGTCTGGTTGGGCGCTACTGGGGCGCAGTGCTCGGTCCGTTACTGATCCTGCTCGGACTGCTGTGGCCCGGATGGCTTCGTGTTCCGCTGCCGGCGGTCGCGTTTCGCGCGAGGCGCCCAAGCGGACCGTTCGGTGCCCTCCTTCTCGGGGTTCCGTTCTCGATCGCCGTGTGCCCGGTATGCACGCCGGCGCTAATGGTTATGCTCGGTGTCACTATCGGGGCAGGATCGGCGATCTTCGGCGCCGTACTGCTTCTTGCCTTCGCGCTCGGCCGCGCGGTACCGATCGCGTTAGGCGGATGGGCGCTCGGTTGGGTAAAGCAACTGAAGGGAGCCCATGTGGTGTTCGATATCGTTGGCGGTGTAACGCTAATTGCCTCGGGACTGTACCTCTTGAACGCGTACTTCTTCTGGATCCCGAGTCTCGCGGGATAGAGCGAACCTTGATCTTGGAGAGCGACATCATCTGTCCGCAATGCGGCGCCATAAAACGAGGGCGGATGCCCACTGACGCCTGCCAGTACTACTATGAATGCGCGAGCTGCGCCGCGCTGCTTCGCCCGAAACCGGGCGATTGCTGCGTATTTTGCTCTTACGGCTCCGTTCCCTGTCCGCCCGTTCAGTCGGGCGTTGGGACGTCACATCGGTGTCGGCCGTCGTAGGTGGCGTTGCGCAGCGGAAAGCGCGGGCACTCAATTCTGCGCCGCCGAGCTTCGCTCACACAGCCAGTTGAAATTGAAGGTTCGATCCATGCTATGACGCCTCGCCTACGCAAGCTCGCGTTTACCGCGCATGTCACCTCCTCGGTCGGCTGGCTCGGCGCAGTGGTTGTGTTTCTAGCTCTATCCGTCATCGGCTTAACAAGTCAGGATGCTCAGACTGTGCGTGGCGTCTATCTCGTGATGGCGCCGGGGGCTTGGTTCGCGCTCGTACCGTTGGCGTTCACTTCGCTGCTCACCGGGATCGTTCAGTCGCTCGGCACCCCGTGGGGCTTGTTCCGTCACTATTGGGTCATCTTCAAGCTTGTGATCGCCGTCTTCGTCACCATCGTCTTGCTGATCTACATGCAGACGTTCAGTGCCATGGCACGCCTGGCGGCAAGCCCGAGCACGGACCTCGGTGCGGTAAGAAACCCATCCCCTATGATTCACGCGCTGCTCGCACTACTGTCGTTGGTAGTGGCCGTAGTGCTCGCGGTGTACAAACCGCAGGGGATGACCCGATACGGCATCCGTCGCGATCAGGAGTTGCCGGGCGACATCAGCGGGGCGCGTGACAGCGCATCGACCGGTACACCGCGCTGGGCAAGAGTTTTTGGGGTTATTGCGATCGCCGTGGTCTTGCTGTTTTTGCTACTGCTTTTCACGCGTGGTCTGCATCACGACGTGGGTCACCATACTCGGCTACTAGCAGCGCCGGACACGACGCCGGCAGCTCTTTATATCCGGTGACCCCGCTACGCGTAGTTCGACCGCCGGACGCTCGCGCCTGGAAACAGTTTAGAAAGTAGCAGACAACAACACCCGAAACGATCGCGATTCAATCGGGTGGAAGTGAATATCGGCGACGCCTTCGGCCGGCTCGCCGGGAAGTCGCGAGGTGTAGAAATAATCGATGGCCGAGGCTTGCTTGTCGAGCAAGTTGAAGCCTTGCAGCTCCGCGCGCAATTGGCGATTGATTTTATATCCGATGCGACCGTTCAGGAGCGCGGTACTCCGCGAACGGACGCTGTTGTTTTCGGTTAGCGGACGTGGACCGAAGTAGCGATACTGCAACCCGCCGAAATACGGGCCGATGTTGTCGATGGCCACAGACAGTGAAGCCACACCTTCGACCGCGCCCGGTATGCGATCGCCGACCGGATCGTCGTCGCGAAAACGCGCCCTGGCGTACGCAATGTCCCCATCGACGGTCAGCCAATCGGACGGCTTATAGTAGTTGGCGAACTCAAACCCAGTGCGGCGGCTGGGGCGCCCTGCTTCCGTCGTGCCCGCGTCGCCGGCAAAGACGAGCTCGGAGTCGAAGTCCAATCGGTAGATCGACAGTGTGCTCTGCAGCCCCGGAATGATACCCGTGCGCACGCCCACCTCCTCACCCTTCGAGCGCACCAGCGGCGGCACGCGATCGGCCGGTCGAGTGGTGGTCGGATCGTTGGTAACGGTCTTAGGGTCGACGGTTATCGTAGTGCCACGAGCATCGTTGCTATGAAAGCCGTAGCCAAAGTTGAGGTAGTACTCCGTCTTTGCCCAAGGGCCGAAGATCAGGCTCAGTTTCGGGCTAGCTTTGTTCGCCGCAGTTTCGCCCGCATTCTCCGGAATATTACTTCTGACGTCGAAGCGATAGATATCTTCGCGCACTCCCGCGGTCGTGCGGAATTTCTCCGACCACTTCGTCACGTTTTCCGCATATACGCCGACACTGCGTTCGACGATGTGATCCTGTCGCGTTGTCGACAGCCGCTCGCGCGCTTTTGTACTGAAAAGTGCGTTGAAGATGTTGTCGTTCTGGAATTGGATGCCCAAGGTGTTCGAGGACTCCTTGCCCTTCCATGGCGCAAACCACGTGCGGCTCGCGTTCACCGCGGACGTCACTCGCCGATCAGGCTGATTGAACTGATCTCCATTGACCGGATCGTTGAGGAAATACGTAAAGTCGGAAAACAGATTCAACTCCCACGCGATGAGGTAAGCATTGACCTGGGTTGAGGTCGTTTGATCGGTGCTGCGCCACGCGGTGGAAAGACTGTATCGATGTGCATCGCCGCCGTCCGTTGGGTCGATTGCGTCAAAGCGATTCGAGATGAAGCCGCTGTTCAGCGCCCGCTGCGCGATTTGGTCGGTCGCGTTCCAGTTCGCCCGGTAGGCCATCGCCGTCACGTTGAAACCGTTTAGCGCTTCGCCCTCGCTGTAGCGCAGCACGGCGTTGAATTTTCCGTAGTCGTCGGGATGTACGAACGGACCGTCGTTGTGGAAAAGCTCCAAGCCATAAAGCAGATTGCCGTTCCCCGCCTTCGGCGAATCCGCGACGAGGATACGACGAAAACCGTTCATGCCCGCTCCGAGTTCCGCGATTCCGCTCGGCAGCTTGTCGTAGTAGGTGATACTCGCCGCTCCGGCGGTAGAAAAGTCGCCCTCCTCGGCATAGTACGGTCCTTTTTTGTACTGAAGGCCACTCGCGAGCTCGGGAATAATGAAGTTGAGATCGGTCCAACCCTGGCCGTGCGCATGACTACGTTGATTGACCAGCATTCCGTCCACCGTCGTGCGCAGGTCGGTGCCATGATCGAGATTGAACCCGCGCAGGTAAAACTGATTCGCCTTTCCTTCGCCGCTATGTTGCGTGACGATGAGACCCGGTGCCGTTTCGAGTAATTCCCCTGGACGATATACCGTGCGAGCTTCCAGCTGTTTCGGTGTCACGGTGCCGACATTGGCGGAGTCCGCGGTCCCAACCAAACCTTCCCGGTTGCCGATAACTTCCACCGTCTCTAGCGTCGGAACACCTGCCGCGAATACTTGCCCGGGGCCGCCGACGGTAATCATTCCAAGAAGTGTGTAAGTAAGATAAGACCAGTTCGCTCCTTTCATCGCCTCGCTCGATTTGTTTGTTTATTCTCCGATTCGTTTGTGAGCCGCTGCCGACAGTCGCTCGCCGACTACGTTACTTAAAAGGATGGGAATATATCGTACGTAGTGGAATGTACGCGCGGACCAAGTGTGCGGATGTGCAGCCTGGGGTGCGACAAATTGCCGCAGGTGATCCCGCGCTATCTGGGAAAAGGCGGCCACACAAGCGTCTCGACACCACCGCTCGCGCTGGGCATTGTCATCGAGTAACGAGAACGCCGTGCACGCGCGCTAGGCCGTCGATTACTTTTCGATTCTTTCGTCGATCCGTAACGCCGCGACGTCGAGAATCATCGTCAGTCCGCCTGCACCTTCCTGCTCGACGTTGTTGTTCGTCGTGCGGGATGTGGCAATGAATGAGCCATTTGCCCGGTCGCCGGGCGGTCCATATCACGTCGTACCGCTGCCCGGGACCGACTTTGATCGTGTCCGCACGAAAACGCGCCGATTCCGGAATCAACTCTCCGTCACGAGCGACTACCACGAATGGCCCGCCGTGCACGTGCATCGGATGGATAAAGTTGTTGTTGCTGCCGATGAAACGAAGCTTGATGGTTTGACCGACCTTCATGCGGACGACGTCGGTCGCGGGATACGCCTTGCCGTTGATCGTGAAATAGTTCGGCAGCCCGCCTTCCATGAGCATCGCCGGGTAAGTTAGATCGCCGCGTTCCAACCACTCTTGTAGCTGGATCACGTATTCGATATCTGCTTTCGGATTCTTGGTGGGATCTTTGGGATCGATGATGAGCGCGCCGTAGAGGCCGAATGCCTGCTGCCGGTCGGCATGGTCGAGCGGACCCCCACGGGGGCATGACATGCGCATGACAAGTTTGTAATCCACGGCGCTCGCGCTTTGCCGGATAATGCCGAAGAGAGGAGTGGTTGCATGCGTTTACTCGTCATAGAAGATGAAGCCAAAGCCGGCGAATACCTGCGCAAAGGCCTCAGCGAGAGCGGATTCGTCGTCGATCTCGCGCGCAACGGCGCGGACGGTCTGCATTTGGCCAAGACGGGCAGCTACGACGTCATCCTCCTCGATGTGATGCTGCCCGTGCTCGATGGGTGGCACGTGCTTAAGGAGTTGCGCAACCATAAGGACGTCCCGATCCTGATGCTAACGGCGCGCGATGCGCTCGATGACCGAGTGCGCGGCCTCGAAGGCGGCGCCGATGACTACATGACGAAACCGTTCGCCTTCGCCGAGCTCATCGCCCGGATACGCACGCTCCTGCGCCGGGGTCCGGCGCACGAGGTCGAGTTTATCCGGATGGGCGATCTTGAAATCGACGTGCTGCGCCGCCGTGTGCGGCGCGCGGACCACCCGATCGCGCTCACCGCCAAGGAGTTTGCCCTGCTCCACTTGCTCGCTCAGCGACAAGGCGAGGTGCTTTCGCGATCGCTGATCGCCTCGCTCGTGTGGGACATGAATTTCGACAGCGACACGAATGTCGTGGATGTCGCGATCCGGCGATTGCGCGCGAAAGTGGACGACCCCTATGCGACCAAGCTCATCCATACCGTGCGTGGAATGGGTTACGTGCTGGAGGTACAGCCATGACTCGGTTTCGCCGCATGTCGTTGACGCTGCGGCTGACGTTGCTGTTTCTAGTCGCCGCCGCGGCCATGTTTTCCATCACCGCCGTTTGTTTTAACTGGACGCTGAACGCCCAGCTCCAAATGCGCGACGACCGCGACGTGCTGGAAACGGTCGAGTGGCTGCGCGCGCGGCTGCGGCACGCGCCCAGTATCGGGTCGATACGACAAAATCCCGAGCCGTTTCTCGACGTCGCGGCGATGCGTGACATTCTTCTCGTCGCGATCTACGACGCACAAGAGAAGACACTTATCGCGTCGCTCGATGAGCCGCGTGTAGCATCGGCATCCGCCCTGCGCCAAATCGCCGAGGAAGAGCCCTTCAATATGTCGGACGTCCAAGAGGTCACACTAAACGGGGGAGCGCGTGCGCGCGCGCTCAAGGCGACCGCGCGGCTAGGTGACGGGTCGTTGGTCGAACTCGTCGTCGCCCGGGAAGGCGCAACGCGCGTCGCGTTACAGGCTCACTACCATATGGACCTGATCTCCATCGTCGCGCTGGGAACGATATTGTCCGCTCTGCTCGGGGTCGCGGTCGCTCGAGCGGGGTTGCGTCCGCTGCGCAGCGTGGTCCGAGTGGCGAGCCGTATCTCAGCAGAACGCCTTGATGAGCGCTTCCAGGCAGAGGGGGCGCCTACCGAGGTGGCCGAGCTCGCCGCCGCCTTTAACGGCATGCTCGCCCGACTGGATGATTCGTTTCGCCGGTTGTCGCAATTCTCCGCTGACCTCGCTCATGATTTTCGCACCCCGTTGAGCAATTTGATGGTTCAGACCCAAGTCTCGTTGTCGCATACACGCACGCTGGTTGAATATCAGACATTACTCGAGTCGAATCTGCAGGAGTACGAGCGGCTCGCGCGTATGGTTGAGAACATGCTATTCCTCGCACGCGCCGACCACGCTCAGGTCACGCTCCACAAGGAACCGTTCGCGCTGAAGCCCGCACTTGAGAAAATCGCAGAATACTTCGACGGCTTGGCGGTCGAAGCCGACGTGGTCGTGAAGGTTGACGCGACCGATGATGAAATTTGCGCCGATCGCCTGCTGTTCGAGCGAGCGGTCAGTAACCTGGTCGCCAATGCGATTCGCTTTACCTCAAAGGGCGAAACGGTATGGCTTCGGGGCGGGCGCGACGCCACGGCGACGGCCATCGAAGTGTCCAACCTCGGGACTGGCATCCGACCGGAACATTTGGATCGGCTGTTCGACCGATTCTATCGGGCCGACCCAGCACGCGACGGCCGCTCGGGTTCGGCTGGTTTGGGATTGGCGATCGTGAAATCCATTATGACATTGCACGGCGGACAGGTTACCGTAGCGAGCGCTGCCGAGGGACTCACGTCGTTCCGTTTGAGTTTTCCGACGGCAAACGATCGCACAGGACCGGTTCCGGCTGGTCAGCCGGACGTCCGCGGACTTTCGGACCGCAAACCCCTCGTCCGCACAAAGGAGCACACCATATGAATAATGCCGTCATGGTCGGGATCGTCCTAGTAGTCGGATTGCTGTTCGTTGGCGGGTGCCTCGTTTTCCCGCAGTATGCATCGATGTTCGGAAGCGCGGGCCCGCTACTCATGTTCTCTCGCCATGCGGGGAATGAATGCGGATAAGAAGAACCTAGATCGAGACGGCAAGTAACGACCGCCGTTGAACACCGGCCACTCTCTTCTAATGGGGGCGTGCTTACGGATTAGACAATGCGTCGCCGCGAATGTCATTTTCTATCGCGAAATTGAAGCGCGCAAAATCGGTCATGACATCTGCGCCGACGCGCATTTCTGCTTCCGTATCGTGGTTTCGTACGCCCCCGGCTTGGCCCTTCATTGCGCTGCGCTTCGTACCGTTGCTCGCCATCCTCAATGTCATTTGGGAAATACTGCAGTTACCCTTGTACACGATTTGGCGGGAAGCCAGCACCGGAGTAGAAATCGCTGTTGCCGTCATTCATTGCACGTTGGGTGATTTATTAATTGGCGTTTCGACGTTGTTACTAGCGTTGATCGTAACGCGCGTGGGTCCCTTGCGTACTTGGCCGCGCGGGAAGATTTCGGCGATTACCGTCGTGATTTCTGTTAGCTACACGGCCTTCAGCGAGTGGCTCAACACGACGGTACTGCACGCCTGGGCCTACTCCGACCTGATGCCGGTAGTCGGACCGTTTGGTACCGGCATTTCGCCGCTTCTGCAATGGATCGTCATCCCGGTGATTACGCTCGCTCTTACGCTACGCACAAACGATTGCGTGTCGCGATCTTTGCCTTAATCGCCTTCACTACGCCCACGTAGATCACCCTTAACGAGTGTGACTTGCGCGCTATTGATCGCGACATCAGTATCCGTCCCCATCGCGATCCCGACATCCGCCTTGTCCAGCGCCGGTGCGTCGTCTCGAAGACGGCACCCAATCGGAAAGCGATCCGCAAAGTTGCAGGCGATCGGCTGCGCGAGATTCGCGCGAAGCTTACGGACCTGGGGAAAATGGAAAGGCCTTGTCCCGATCTCATCGACGAATGCGAAGCGACCAACCACGGCGCCCCTGCCCAATCATCGCGACTTTGATCGGCAAACAGGTGGAGCCTACCGCAAGCCTGCGCAGTAGGAACGGCAGTGCGTCGCGAATGGCGATGCACCGAGCCTAGTACCACACGCGGACCCCGGCGACGATCGCCCGATTCTCGACGTCCTGTCCGGCCTGGCGGGCGAGGTCGGCCGTGTCACCTGCCTTTTTGCGCCAAGTCACACCTATATAAGGTGCGAACTCGCGCTTCATCTCGTAGCGCAGCCGCAACCCGAGCTCGACGTCGTTGAACCCTTTGCCGACACCGCGCGGCTCGTCCGTGCCGAAGGCGACATTCGTTTCGATGCGCGGCTGCAAAATGAGGCGCTGCGTGAAGAGTAAATCGTATTCGGCCTCGAAGCGCGCCGAGGCGTCGCCCTTGTCACTCACGAATCCGGTCGCTTCGACATTGAACCAATAGACGGCGAGACCCTGAATACCGAGCACGGCGCAACTGCGCGTGGGTTTCGCCCGATCGTCGTAACGCACGCCCGCTTGCCGGCCCAGGTCGGAATGCCGTAGGCGGTTAATGCGATGAGCGCAATCACTATAGGACGGTTCTTCATGGTCTACTCCTTATATAAAGAATCAACGGGAGGAAAAGCGAAGCGAACCCCTAATCGCTCACTTCGTCGCTACGTTGATCTTGCCCACCATGCCGGCCTCGAAGTGCCCCAGCTCCAAGCAAGCGAAATCGAACGCTCCGGCTTTGGTGAACTGCCACACAAGCTCACCGGTTTTGCCCGGTTCGACGGTCACTTGGTTCGGATCGTCGTGTTCCATCTCCGGCATCTTGCGCATCATGGCGGCGTGTTCCTGCAATTCCTTTTTTGTGCCGAGGACCATCTCGTGCTTTAACTTGCCGACGTTCTTGACCACGAAACGAATCGTCTCGCCCTTCTTGACGTTGATGCGCGCGGGGTCGAAGCGCATCGTGTCGCTCATCTCAACGGTGACAGTGCGCGTGACTTTCGTCCGGTCCCCCGGTTGCCCGAGGGCGGCGGCATGACCCTCGTCCTTCATGTTCATCCCTTTCATGCCCGGGTCCATTTGACCCGGCTTCGAGGCATGTCCGCCGGCGTGATCGCCCGCGGCGTAGGCGACGCTAACGGCCGCGCTGAGCGCGAGCGCTAGGCCCATGGCTAACGTACGACGTGGGTTGCTGAGTTTGTGCATGTGCGTAGCTCCTGGTTGAGAAGAAAATTCACTCACTAATGTCCGGCGTGGCCGGTCGGTTTGCGCACGGTGACTTCGCGATCGGCTGGCTTGCTCTTTACGGGCATCGACTGCCCGCCCGTTAAATCGCTACGTGCGGCCTCGGGCAGCGCGCCGTTCCACTCGTAGGCGACGGTGCCTTCCGGGTGCCGGTACCAACCGGGATCGACGTAGTTGCCCGGCTTCTGATCGTTGCGGACTTTCACCACCGTGAACATGCCGCCCATCTCGACCGCCCCGAATGGACCTTGGCCGGTCATCATGGGCAGCGTGTTGTCAGGAAGCGGCATTTCCATCTCGCCCATGTCGGCCATGCCGGCGCTGCCCATCACCATGTAGTCGGGAATCAACTTGGTAATTTTTTCGACAACACCGCGCTGGTCGACGCCGATTAATGTGGGTGTGTTGTGCCCCATCGCATTCATCGTGTGATGCGCCTTGTGGCAGTGAAACGCCCAGTCGCCAGGATCCGTCGCGTCGAACTCGATCGCCCGCATCTGTCCCACGGCGACGTCGGTCGTGACTTCGGGCCAGCGCGAACCGGGCGGGGTCCAGCCGCCGTCGGTGCCGGTGACGACAAACTCGTGCCCGTGCAAATGGATCGGATGGCTCGTCATCGTGAGATTGCCGATGCGGATGCGTACCCGGTCGCCCTGCCGGCACACCATCGAATCGATGCCCGGAAATACGCGGCTGTTGAAGGTGAACAAATTGAAGTCCAACATCGTCGAGACTTTCGGGGTGTAGCTGCCGGGCTCGACGTCGTAGTTGTTGAGCAAGAACACGAAGTCGCGATCGACCCGCATGAACTTGGGATCTTTCGGATGCGTCACCCAAAAACCCATCATGCCCATCGCCATCTGCACCATCTCATCGGCGTGCGGGTGATACATGAAGGTGCCCGGGCGCTTGGCGGTGAATTCGTAGACATAGGTTTTGCCGGCGGGGATTTGCGGCTGGTTCAACCCGCCGACGCCGTCCATGCCGTTCGGCAGCCGCTGGCCGTGCCAGTGAATGGTGGTGTGTTCCGGCAGCCGATTGGTGACGAAGAGTCGTACGCGATCGCCTTCGACCACCTCGATCGTCGGCCCCGGCGACTGACCGTTGTAACCCCAGAGATGCGCCTTCATGCCCGGCGCGAGCTCCCGCACCACGGCCTCCGCCACTAGATGAAATTCCTTCACGCCGTTATGCATGTGCCATGGCAGTGTCCAGCCGTTCAACGTCACGACTGGGTTGTACGGGCGGCCGTTCGGCGGCGTGAGCGGCAGTTGCGTTTTGGGGCTGTCTTGCGTGACTGCGTCGGGGAGCGCCGCGAGCGCGACTTTGTTTACCGCGCTTGCGGCGAGCGCGAGACCGGCACCACGTACAAAATCACGTCGGGAAACCATTTCTTACTCCTTCAATCTCGAACACCTACGGGCGCCGCTATGCCGGCGGACGGCTTGGCAATAGTCGCGCGCAGCGTTGTCCCCGGTGACTTCACGGAGAGTGCGGACTGCAGCTCGGTCTCGGCGACCCAGTAATCGCGCAGCGCTTCGATGTAACCGTTGACAGCGGTCACCTGATCGCGCGCGTCGGCGAGCAGCTCGAAGGTGCTGATGAGCATGCCGTTGTAGCGCAACAGGTTCTCGTCGGAGATGCGCTTTCGTACCGGGACGATCTCGTCGCGATAATGTTTCGCGACGTCGAAGGCGGTGCGGTAGCCGTGGTAGGCCTCGCGCACTTCTGAACGCGCGTTGATCGCCACCTCGCGCAACCGATAAGCCGATTGCAGATAGATGGCCTCGGCCTTCGCCACGCGCGCCCCGCCCCAATCGAACAACGGGATCTCGAGCGCGATTTCATAACCCGTACGGCGCGGCTGCTGATTGGAGCTGTCGCGGATGACGCCTAAGTCGAGCACGTTTACGAAGCGGGTGGCTTTGGTTAACCCGAGAGATGTTGCCAAACCTTGAGTTTCGAGTTGGGCTGCCTGAACATCCAAGCGCTCCTTGAGTGCCTGGCTTTCGAGATCCGTGATTTCGCGCGCGCCTTGCGGCAGCTCGGGTAAGCGTTCCGGCAGTCGGTAATTCGTATCCTGACCCCAGAGACCGAGCAGCCGGGTCAAACGCTCGCGCTCGCTCACAACCCCCTGGCGCGCTCGCGCAAGTTGCGCTGTCACTTCGGCGTAGAACACTTGTTGGCGCGCCTGCTGCAACCGGCTGAAGTTGCCGACCTGCGCCAAGCGTTGCGCCAGCGTCGCACTCGCCTCGGCCGTCTCTTTCGCCTGCTCCAGATATTGCGCCGTTTGTTGCGCCGCGATGGCGCCGTAGTACCTCTTGCGCGTCTCGGCGGCGACGGAAAGGATGTCCGCCGCGGCGCGCAGCTTCGCCTGCTCGAACTGCCGTGTGACAATCTGCCGGCGAACGGGCAGCGTGAAGAGCCCCAACACGTCGAACAGAATCGTGCGCTCGATCTCTATCTCATCGCCGCGCTCAAGGCGTGCGTAAGTAAAGCCCGGGTTGCGCAACCGCCCCGCCTGCACGAGATCGGCTTCGGCGATGCCGAGCTCCGCGAACGACACTTGCAGCGATGGGTTGTTGAGCAACGCGATGCGGACGGCGACGTCGACCGTCAATGGTTCGACCAGCATGGCCCTGACGCTTGCGGCAACGTCTCCGGGCGTTTCTGTGCGGTGCCAGGCGGGTTTCTGGCCGATACGCTGCTCGACGTTTTGCGACACGGCGTCGTATCCGCCGTCCCGCGTAAAGGTCGCGCACGCGGAAAGCAACACCACGCCGAGCAAAACCGGTAGTCGCTGCACGCGCTGCCGGGCTCGTCGTTTCATGCACATTCCCTCTCGTGGATTCATTGATTAGTGCCCGCTGTGGCCAGCACCGCCAGGGCTCGTCGGGGCCGGCCGTTTCTCCACGCCGGGTTGGGAATCATCGGCTCGCGATGCGCGAGGCACCGCACGGCGAACGTGGTCACCGGCGCTACCCGCTGCCTCGTTGGCGGCGCCCCAAGATTTGCGCTCCGCGTCGACCGGCGATTGGTAGTCGGCAAACACCGACCGGTATTCGATGGTTGTTAGGGGCGCCGTCGGGTCGCTCGGGTGGCGTTCCACAGTCACTTCTGCGGGCCATGCCGGAGCGGAAAAGAAAACCGCGACGAATAGCGCTCGGACCTTGACGACATGACGTAAGTGCATAGTTCCTCAACTGGGTGTCACGTTGCCTCCGCGCCCGTAGGGCCGTCAGATCGCAACCGTCATCAGTTAATAGAAGTTTCTGCTAAGCACCCGACATCACGCTGACGCGAATATTACAAATTTGTAATTTTCGTTTTGTAGATGACGTCACGCGTTTTCGACGCTAGAGGATTTATCCATATAAACTAGCGTGACGATCCCACCGCGCTCGATGTTCACCAACTTCGCGCGCAATCGAGGAAGATGGTGCGACGGCATTCTTGACCCACACCGCGCCGTCTACGTGTTCGGGTGAGTTAGCCGCAGTCGGACCTGAACGGCGGCGCTGACAGACTCCGACGTGGACATGACACGAGGTAAGGTTGGCTTCGAGAACCATGCGAATTCTGCTCATCGAGGATGAACCAAAGACGGCCGACTATCTGCACAAGGGCCTCACGGAGCACGGTTACGTGGTCGATGTCGCGCGCGATGGCATCGATGGCCGGCATCTTGCGGTCGAAGGCGAGTATGACTTGGTGGTGCTGGATCTGATGTTGCCGGGCATGGATGGCTATGCCGTGTTAGCGGCGCTGCGTCAACGGCGCGAAACGCCGGTGCTCATGCTCACGGCACGGGACCAGGTGGAAGATCGGGTGCGCGGTTTACAAAGTGGTGCGGATGATTATTTGGTCAAACCGTTCGCGTTTTCGGAATTGTTGGCGCGCGTGCAAGCGCTGTTGCGCCGCGGACGTGCACAAGAACCGACGGTGTACCGGCTCGCCGATCTCGAAGTGGATCTCATTAAGCGCAAGGCGTTCCGCGCGGACCAGCGGCTCGATCTCACCGCCAAGGAATTCATGTTGCTGACTCTTCTGCTCCGTCGCCAGGGGCAGATTCTCTCGCGCACAACCATCGCCGAGCAGGTGTGGGATATCAATTTCGACAGCGACACCAATGTGGTGGAAGTCGCCATCCGACGATTGCGCGCCAAACTTGACGATCCCTTTCCGACGAGGCTGCTGCATACGGTGCGCGGGATGGGCTATGTGCTCGAAGCGCGGGAACGGCGCCGGTGACGCCGTCGATCGCGCGGCGGCTGACGTTGTCGGTGGGCGTGATCGCCGTCATCGTATTTACAGTGGTCGGCACCCTCCTCTATCTCGCGCTCGAGCGCGAGCTCCTTCGGCGCGAAACCGAGGAGCTGACCGGGCGGCTGAATTTCGTGCGGCACTTGTTGACCGAAGTGCCAAATTTATCCTCTGTCGCAGAACTGACGCATCACGTGGATGACATGGTCGCGAGCCACGGCCATCTCCACGCTTGGATCAAAACTGCCGACGGCGGCATCGTCTATGGAGGGAAGCCACCCGCGGCACCCAACACCGATTCGAGCCGCCCGTTTTATCTGGTGATGTCCGACGGAACACCGACGCGCGCGGTCATCGAACGGTTAGTGCCGAGCGCGAGCCTGCCGGGTCTTCAGATCTTGCTCGCAATGGATGTCCGCCCGACCCAGCGGGTACTCACGAGTTTCGGGTTGGCGCTCGCCTTGGTGTGTCTCGGCGGTGTGGCGGCCATGCTGTTGCTCGGCGCGTGGGTCGCACGCCGGGGACTCGCGCCGGTCAACACCCTTTCTTCGCAAGCGCACGCGATCGGTCCCCAGGCGCTATCCCAGCGCCTGCCGGAGCGAGACATTCCGGCGGAGCTACTCGTGTTGGCACAGTCGTTCAATCGGGTGCTCGATCGCTTGGAGCAGTCGTACCGGCAGCTCGAAGCGTTCAACGCCGACGTGGCGCACGAGTTACGCACGCCACTCACCAATTTGATCGGCACGACCGAAGTGGCGCTATCCCGCGGGCGCGGGACCGATGAGTTACGCGATGTCTTGGCATCAAACCTCGAAGAGCTGGCACGCGTGAAGACAATCGTGAACGATATGCTGTTCTTAGCGCGCGCCGACCGAGGCGAGCGCGCCCACGGCGAGGGTGTCGCGCTAGAGAGCGTGGCGCGCGATGTGGCGGAATTTTTCGAGGCGCTCCTGGAAGAACGGCGCATTACCCTTACGATCGACGGAGCGGCGAACGTGATCGGCGATCGCGGACTCCTGCGCCGGGCGCTGACGAATCTCGTCTCGAATGCGTTGCGCTACACCTCGGCGGGCCACTCGATCCAAATTGTGATCGCTAGCGAGGGGCAATCCGTGAGCCTGCGCGCGCGAAACCCGGGTCCGCCGATCCCGGGGGAATGCCTGCCGCATATTTTCAATCGCTTTTACCGCGTCGATCCGGCGCGCAGCAAGCGAGAGGAAGGCCATGGATTAGGCTTAGCAATCGTCAAGGCCGTCGTGCAAATGCACGGAGGTCGCGTCTTCGCCCGCTCGCTCGACGGCGTCACCGAGATTGGGTTTTCAATACCCGCGGCGTCTTGAGCCGTGAGGCCATGACATCACGGCACCGGCGTTGCTCTAAGAACCGAACATTGTCGTCTGCCGCAATACCGATAGACAGCGGTCATCGCCGGATGGACAAGAGCGTCACCGCACCATCCTGTTAAACCTCGATGGGATGGCGCGGTGACTGTCACTCACCTATCCATCAAGTACGCATGCGCGCGCCAGCAGTCGTTCAGATTCATCAGCGCGGGTTTGTCCATCAGCTTTGCATGCATCTTAAAGCAAAGCGCCTTCTTGACGTCATCGCCTTGCGCCGCATAGACGCCGGTCGAGGCAATCGCGGAAACAATGATAATGGTTGAAACTATAGTACGGAGATGAGCATTCATAAGATTCTCCTCATAACTGGTTGAACAGACAAAGGCGGTATGTCGAAGTAGACACACCAACGGCTCGAGCAAGCGGTACACGATCGCCGCCTCTCACCCACTCGCATCTAGAACACGTTCTCAATTCGAGTGAACCGTTTTCAAACGAACGTTTTGACTGCGACGTCTGCGCAGCAGCCGGTACGCGGCCGGGAGCACCACCATCGATAACAGCGGCGCGGTCACCATGCCGCCCACCATCGGTGCCGCGATGCGGCTCATGACCTCCGAGCCGGTACCGCTACCCAGTAGAATCGGCAGCAGACCGGCCAGGATCACCGCGACCGTCATCGCTTTTGGCCGCACGCGCAGCACCGCGCCTTCGCGGATCGCGTCATCGAGGACCTCTGGGGTCAGCTCCAATCCTTTTTCCTGTCGATCCGCGACCGCGTGCTTTAGATAAAGCAGCATCACCACACCGAACTCAGCCGCCACGCCGGCGAGCGCGATAAAACCGACGCCGGTTGCGACCGACAAGTTGTAACCGAGTAAATAGAGGAACCAGATGCCGCCGGTCAGCGCGAACGGCAGCGTCGCCATGATGAGAAACGCCTCATCGAGTTGTCGAAACGTGAGGTAAAGCATGAGGAAGATAATGAGCAGTGTCGCTGGCACGACAAGTTTAAGACGCGCGTTGGCACGCTCGAGAAACTCGAATTGGCCGGAGTAGGCAAGACTCATACCGGGGTCGAGTTTTACGTCGCGAGTAATCGCGGCACGCAGATCGGACACGGTCGAAGACAGATCGCGCCCGCGTGTGTCGATGTAGACCCAGCCGCTGAGCCGTGCGTTCTCGCTCTTTATCATTGGTGGGCCTTCCGAGAGGGTGATCGTCGCGACGGTGCCGAGGGTGATCTGTTGCCCCATCTCGGTGTAGATCGGGAGGTTGCGCAACGCCTCGGGCGAATCGCGCAGCTCGCGCGGATAACGCGCGCTGATCGGAAAGCGCGCCAACCCTTCGACGGTCTCGCCGATCGTTTCGCCACCAACCGCGCTTGATACGACCGACTGCACGTCGGCGATGTTGAGCCCATACCGTGCCGCGGCCCGGCGATTGATTTCCACATCGATATAGCGGCCCCCGGTGAGTCGCTCGGCCAGTGCGGAGCTCACGCCTGGGACGGTTTTCGCCACCCGTTCCACCTGCTGTGTGACCTTGTCGATCGCTGCGAGATCCGTGCCAGCGACTTTTACACCGATGGGGCTCTTGATGCCGGTGGCGAGCATGTCGATGCGATTGCGAATCGGCGGGATCCAGATGTTCGAGAGACCCGGGACCCGAGCCTTCCGATCGAGCTCTTCGATCAGTTTTTCCATTGTCATTCCCGGTCGCCACTGGTCGCGCGGCTTGAATTGAACGGTGGTCTCGAACATTTCGAGGGGTGCTGGATCAGTCGCCGTCTCCGCTCGCCCCGCCTTACCGAATACATTCGCGACTTCCGGGACGGTTTTGATCATGCGATCGGTGAGCTGCAAAAGCTCGCTCACCTTTTGCGCGGAGATTCCCGGTAATGCCGACGGCATATAGAGTACGTCGCCTTCATCGAGCGGCGGCATGAACTCGCCGCCGAGCCGCAACAGCGGCCAGGCAGAGGTCGCAAAGACGACTGCGGCGATAATGAGCGTGAGCTTCGGGCGTCGCAGTACCGCATCGAGCAACGGCCGGTAACCGGCGATTAGCCAGCGGTTGAGCGGGTTGCTTTGCTCCGCGGGGATTCGCCCCCGTATCCAATAGCCCATGAGCACGGGAACTAATGTCACCGACAATCCCGCGGCCGCTGCCATCGCGTAGGTCTTAGTGAAGGCCAGCGGGCCGAAGAGCCGTCCTTCCTGAGCTTCGAGCGTGAACACGGGAATGAACGACAAGGTAATGATGAGGAGGCTAAAGAAGAGTGCCGGGCCGACCTCCACCGCCGCGTCCGTTAAGACGCGCCAGCGGGTTTCGTTCGTGAGCGTCTGCTTGGGATGCGCATGACCCCACGCTTCGAGCTTTTTATGCGCGTTCTCGATCATGACGACCGACGCATCCACCATGGCGCCGATCGCGATCGCGATGCCGCCCAAGGACATGATGTTGGCGTTGATGCCTTGGTAGCGCATGACGATGAAGGCGGCCAATATCCCGAGCGGCAGCGAAATGATGGCGACTAGCGCTGAACGGAGGTGCCAAAGAAAGGCAACGCAGACCAGAGCAACAACGATGAATTCCTCGATGAGCTTGTGATTGAGATTCTCGACCGCGCGATCGATAAGGTGCGAGCGGTCGTACGTGGGGACGATCTCGACGCCGGGCGGCAAGCTTTGCTTAAGCTCGGCGAGCTTGGTTTTGACCGCGGCGATCGTTTCGCGCGCATTCTTGCCTGAACGCAGAATCACCACGCCGCCGGCGACTTCGCCTTCGCCGTTGAGCTCGGTGATACCGCGGCGCATTTCCGGGCCGAGCTGAATGATGGCAACGTCGCCGAGCGTGATCGGCACCCCGGACACTACGCCAAGGGGGATAGCACGAAAGTCATCGACCGATTTTAGATAGCCCGAGGTGCGCACCATGTACTCCGCTTCCGCGAGCTCCAGGACCGAGCCGCCGGATTCCTGATTGGCCATGCGAATCGCTTGGATCACTTTGCCGTGAGTAATGCGATAGCTCGCGAGCTTCGCGGGGTCGAGCACGACCTGGTACTGTTTCACCATCCCGCCGAGCGATGCGACCTCGGCCACATTCGGCAGACTCTTCAACTCGAACTTAAGGAACCAATCCTGCAGCGCACGTAGTTGTGCCAGGTCGTTGTGGCCGGTGCGATCGATGAGCGCATATTCGAAGATCCAGCCGACGCCGGTTGCATCCGGCCCGAGCGACGTTTTGGCACCGGCCGGCAGTCGTGTTTGCACCTGATTGAGGTACTCGAGTACCCGCGAGCGCGCCCAGTAGAGATCGGTTCCGTCCTCGAAGAGGACGTACACAAACGAATCGCCAAAGAACGAGTAGCCGCGGACCGTCTTTGCTCCCGGCACCGACATCATCGTTGTCACGAGCGGATACGTGATCTGCTTCTCGATGATTTGCGGTGCCTGTCCGGGATAGGTCGTGCGGATGATGACCTGCACGTCGGACAGGTCCGGCAACGCGTCGACCGGTGTGCTTCGGATCGCCCAGACGCCCCAGGCGGTGACGACGACCGTGGCGAGCAGCACCAAGAAACGGTTGGCGACGGACCAGCGGATGAGTTTCTCGATCATTTCGCCTCCCCTACCCGCTCGATCTGCTCGGCGATGAAGCGATCGCCGTCCTGGCGAAAACCAAACTTGACGGTGTCACCCGGTTTAAGGCCCTTCGTCATTTCCGGGCGCGCGATCTTGAACGGCATGGTCATCGCGCCCCAGTTCATGCTCGGTACCGGACCGTGGGCGAGCGTTACCTCTTCGGGCGTGAGGTTCACGACTTTGCCTTGTGCTTGATGCAGATTGCCGCCAGCGGGTCCCGGTTCGCCGCTTTGCATGCGTCCGATCGCGCCGGTCAGGCTCGCTTCCGAATCGATCAAGAACTGTCCAGAGACGACAACCTTTTGGCCCGGCGTTAGTCCCTTCAAGACGGCAATCTTGCCGTCGGCCTCGCCACCCACTTCGATTTCGACCGGCTGATAGCGGTTGCCCTCGCCCGCCACGATGACAAGCGCACGCTTGCCGGTACGAATGACGGCTTCGCTCGGAATCAATGCCGCGTCCCGAGCGGCTTTGGTGACGATGCGCATCTGCGCGAACATGCCGGGGCGTAGGCGCCCGCGTGGGTTCGCGAGCTCGGCGCGCACGCGCAGCGTCCGTGTTTCCGCGTTGGCTTGAGGTAATACCGCGGCGACTCGCCCCCTGAAAATCTCGCCCGGAAACGCCGGGAGCCGCGCTTCGACGGCCGCGCCGGGTGCAACGACCCCCGCCTGGTTCTCCGGGACAGCGGCCTCCATCCATACCGTCGATAGCCCGTTAACCCGCGCAAGCGTCATCCCCGGTGTCACCGTCATACCGGCGCGCACGTCGAGCGATTCGATGACGCCGCCGACCGGGGTGGTGATAGTCACGACGGCGTGCGGTTCCTTGGTCTGAACCACGCGTTCGATCAAGTCGTTTGGCATGCCGAGGCTACGCAGCCGCTCGCGCGCCGCAGCGGTCAATTTGCTGTCGCCCATTGCTTGAAGCGCGAGGAATTCGCTCTGCGCCGCACTCCATTCAGGCACGAGTACGTCGACCAACGCCGCGTTGACGGGAATTACGTCGCCGGGTGCCCGGTCATGTACTCTTTCGACGAAACCGCCGGTGCGTGCCTGGATGATGGCGATGTCGCGTTCGTTGAAGCCGATGGTGGCAACCGCGTCGACGACTGAAGCAAGCTTGCCGGTTTCTACGGTCGCGAAGCGGATGCCGAGATTCTGTGCAAGCGCCGAGTCGATCTTCACCCCCGCGCCGCTTTCTTCATCGGCATATTTCGGCGCCAGCGCCATTTCCATGAAGGGCGATCGACCCGGCTTGTCGAAGTGCTGCTGGGGATACATCGGGTCGTACCAGTACAGCACCTTACGGTCGCTGCTTGCTGGCGCGTTCGTCTCGGCTGCCGTTGCTGACATTCCTTCGGACGGTTGAACCGACATTCCAGCACCACGATATCCTAACCAGTAGCCGCCGGCGCCTACGAGTACGATGACGATGGCTACGAGCAGCCATTGGAATTTGCTGCGGTTCATTCGTGAAT
This sequence comes from Sulfurifustaceae bacterium, assembly GCA_041485885.1. GTDB lineage: Bacteria > Pseudomonadota > Gammaproteobacteria > Acidiferrobacterales > Sulfurifustaceae > JACQFZ01. The sequence goes on along the minus strand of JBGPKL010000014.1, from coordinate 443 downwards.
CCCTCCGTACGGGTAAGTGAGCTTTGCCGCGATAGCGTTCAGCTCTCCTTCGAGATCGATGGCCTTGATGCGCGTCTCTATCAATTCCCGCCTAGCGCTCAAGGCCTGGACGACGTTTGCCTTGCTCGCGCGGTACCCGGCGAGCAAGAGATCCGCCTTCTCCTGGGCAAGCGGTAATAACGTGTCGCGCGTGCGCGTGAGTTTCTGCGATGCGGCGGCATAATCGGCGAGCCATCCCTCCAGCTCTTCCCCGTGCTTGCGCCGCATGGCTTCCCGCTCGGACGCGATGCGCTCTTCTTCTTCGCGTTTCGCGGCGACACGCGGGTTCTGGCGGTTGCCGGTGAAGAGTGGCAGGTCGAAAGTAAACTGCAGTGACGCCATGTTGCTGAAGGGTTCACCGCGCTTTTGATACGCGAGCTCAACGCCCCAATCGGGACGTTTTG
>JBGPKL010000013.1:0-67407 GCA_041485885.1 Sulfurifustaceae bacterium | reverse complement strand
GTTTACGTTTGAGAGTAGGCATCGGAGCATCATGGCGAATCTCCGCGATACGTCAAATGCGTTCTACGCCGGGAATTACAGGACAGAAGCGAGGTTCACGCTCTGTTTTTACCCACACGAGTACGCGATGACCCATAAATAGTAATTGCGGTTCCCGAACCGCAATTACAATTTATTAATCGATTGATTCGCGCGGAACGCGCGAATCAACTACAGATGAATCGCGGCGGCAGCCGCGATGTAAACGATACTCCTCACCCCGACCCCTCTCCCGCAAGGGGAGAGGAGATTGGAAGCTTTACCCACGACGCACGAATGTCGCGGACGCAGGTTCCACACAGGGATGTGTCAATGTCGCGGGCGCGCAGGGCGCGCGCGGAACGGCACGCGCAGGAGCGACCTCTCCCGCAAGGGAAGGGGAACGGTATATTCAACCGTAACGTTCCCGCGCGAGCGCCGCGCCCGCACCGAGCGCTTCAAGCTTTCGCAAAGCGATCGATCGGTCCATCGGCGCCATCCCGCAGTTGGTGCACGCATAGATGCGCTCCTTCAGTACGTGCTGCATCGCTTGCTCGATCACGCTTGCCACTTGCTCGGGCGTCTCGACGCGATCGGAAGCGACGTCGATGACACCGACCAGCACGTCCTTGCCTTGCAGTAATTCGATCAAGCGAATCGGCACGCGCGAGTTCGCGCACTCGATCGATACTTGGTCGATTTTACTTTTCGCGATCGCCGGAAAGATCGCTTCGTACTGGCGCCACTCGCTCCCGAGCGTGTTCTTCCAGTCCATGTTCGCTTTGATGCCGTAGCCGTAACACACATGCACGCCGGTCTTGCACGTCAACCCCGCCGCCGCCCGCTCCAGCGCCTCGATGCCCCAGGCGTTGACGTCGTCGGCGTAGACATTGAACGCGGGCTCGTCGAACTGGATCACGTCGACGCCGTCGGCTTCGAGGGCACGCGCCTCTTCGTTCAAGAGCGCGGCGAACGCCATGGCCATGCGCACCTTGTCGCCATAATGCGTGTCGGCGATCGTGTCGACGATCGTCATCGGACCCGGCAACGTAAATTTGAGCTTGCGTTTGGTGTGAGCGCGGGCGAGGCGCGCTTCCGTCTCGTGCACGCGCCCTTTCAATCGCAGCGGCGCGACGACGGTCGGAACCATCGCCTTGTACCGGTCATTGCGTATGCCCATTTCGACACGGCGCGCGAAGTCGATACCCTCGACCGCTTCGAGAAACCCGTGGACGAAATGCTGGCGTGATTGCTCGCCGTCGCAGACGATGTCGATGCCGGCGTCTTCTTGCGCCTTGATCCAGACGAGCGTCGCGTCGCGCTTCGCCTCGGCAAGTGCATCGCCCGCGAGTTTCCACGTCGGCCACAGGCGCTGCGTCTCGGCGAGCCAAGCGGGCTTCGGCAGACTACCCGCAATCGTCGTCGGGAATAACATCGCCGCCACTTTTCCGATTACGAAGTCACAACAGCGACGGAATGATGTAGGTGACACGCCACCGCCCGGCCGGCGCTGGTCTCGCGCAACGTCGGCGCGATCGTGGCGCACGGGGCGAACGCTTTCGGACAGCGCGGGTGGAAACGGCAACCGCTCGGAGGATTCATCACGCTCGGCACTTCGCCGCTCAAGAGTTGCTGCGGCCGCCCGGCTTCAAGGACCGGATCGGGAATCGGCACGGCGGCAAGCAGCGCCTGCGTGTAGGGATGCTGCGGATGGCGGTACAAGTCGTTGCGGCTGGCAATCTCGACGATACGGCCGAGGTACATGACGGCGATGCGATCGCTGATATGACGCACGACCGAGAGATCGTGGGCGATGAAGAGGTAAGTCAACTTCATCTTCTGCTGCACGTCCATGAACAAATTCACGACTTGCGCCTGGATCGATACGTCGAGCGCGGACACCGGCTCGTCGCACACGATCAGGCTCGGCTCCATGGAGAGCGCGCGGGCGATGCCGATGCGCTGGCGCTGGCCGCCGGAGAATTCGTGCGGGTAGCGATCCGCCATGTCGGGCAGGAGACCGACGGTCCGCATTACCTCGGCGATACGCGCGCGGTACTTCGTTTTGTCCTTCGCGAGTCCGTGCACGACCAACGGCTCGCCGACGATGTCGCGCACCTTCATGCGCGGATCGAGTGAACCGTACGGGTCCTGATAGACCATCTGCATGCGCCGGCGGATCGGACGCATGCGGCGGCGATCGTGATGCGTGATGTCCTCGCCCTCGAAGACGACGCGTCCCGCGGTCGGTTCGAGCATGCGCAGGATCGCGAGCGCCGTCGTCGACTTGCCGCAACCGCTCTCGCCCACAAGGCCGAGCGTCTCGCCGCGGCGCAGCGCGAACGAGATGCCGTCCACCGCTTTCACGGCGCCGACCCTTTTTTGAATCAACATGCCCTTGGTGACCGGAAAATGCACCTTGAGATCCTCGACCCGCAGGATCTCGTCGGTGCCGCTCGAGCGCGTCGTATCAAACATCGACGAAACACGCGCTCAGATGGCGCTCGCCGACCGACCGCAGCCGCGGACGCTCCGCGCGGCAGCGATTGATGACATTGCGGCAGCGCGGCGCGAACGCGCAACCCGGCGGCAGGTCGGCGAGATCGGGCGGCTGGCCGTCGATCGGTGCGAGGCGCTTCTTCGTGTGCTCGTCGAGACGCGGGATCGACGCCATCAACCCGCGCGTGTACGGGTGGCGCGGACGCGCGTACAACTCACGCGCCGACGCCGACTCGACGATGCGCCCACCGTACATGACGATCACCCGGTCGGCGTAGCGCGCCACCACGCCGAGATCGTGCGTGATCAAAATGAGCCCGGAGTTTGCTTCTCGCGTGAGGCTCTTGAGCAGCGCCAAGATCTGCGCCTGCACGGTAACGTCGAGCGCGGTGGTCGGTTCATCGGCAATAATGAGCTTCGGCTCGCACGCAAGCGCCATCGCGATCATCACTCGCTGGCGCATGCCGCCCGAGTACTGGTGCGGATAGGAATTGAGCCGGCTCGCCGCGTCGGGAATGGAAACCCGCGATAGTAGCCGCTCCGCCGTCGCGAACGCTTGCGCCCACGAAACCCCACGATGCCGCGTGATCGGCTCGGCCACCTGCATGCCAACCGTCAGCACCGGGTTGAGCGAAGACATCGGCTCCTGAAAGATCATGGCGATCTTGTTGCCGCGCACCGCGCGGATCGCGGAATCATCGAGCTTTAGCAGATCCCGACCTTCGAACATCACTTCGCCATGCTCGATGCGTCCGGGGGGATTCGGGATCAAGCGCAGGATCGAGAGCGCCGTGACGCTCTTGCCCGAGCCGCTCTCGCCGACGATCGCGAGCGTCTCGCCGGTCGCGACGTCGAAGGAGATCGAATCGACCGCACGCACGGTGCCTCGGTCGGTGCGGAACGAAACCGAGAGATCTCTGACGCTGAGAGTGGACTGAGTCATCGTTGCGCTGCCCTTCGATGCGGGGCCGGCGGCTCGATCGATGTCGTCAGTACCCCATCTTCTTTTTCATTTCCTGATCGACCCAAAGCCGCGCGTAGATCGGTCCGGGGCGCACCGCGCCAGCGCGCAGCTCGCCGTTGTAGTTCTGCACCCACGGCCACCACGCGGCGTAGACATAGGGCGTCGGTAACCAGAGGTGCGGCGCCTTTTCCAACACCTCGACCGACATCTCTCGAATCAGCTTCTGCCGCTTCGCCTCATCGCGCGTGTGGAAGACGTCGGCCATCTTCTTGTCGAACGCCGCGTCCGCCCACATCGACGGGTTCCACATTTCTCCGCTGACGAAACTTTTGCGGATCACCGTCGTCGGGTTGGTGTGGCCGAGCAGCATGAAGTAGCCGGCCGCGTGCGTCTTCTTCGTCATCGCCGCGAGAAATACGCTGTATTCCATCGGCTCGATTTCCATCTTAACGCCGACCTTCTCCAAATAGCCCGCAACGAGCGGCAGCAGATCTACGTGATCGAAATTGGCGGTGGTGAATTGCACCTTGAACGTAAAGCCGTTCGGGTAGCCCGCCTCGGCGAGGAGTTTCTTCGCCTTCTCGGGATTGTAGGTAAAAAGCTCCTGCACCGACGCCGGCATTTTCTCCAAGGGCTCGTAATAGCCGACGAAATCGGGATGCATCGGGTAGGCGAAGAGCTCGGCGTTTCCGCCGTAGTAACTCTGCACGATCTCCTGCTTGTTAACCGCCAAGTTGAGCGCGCGGCGCACGCGGATGTCGTCGAATGGCTTTTGGTCAGTGCGCATTACCAGAAACTGCCCGGCGTTCGCCAGATACCTGGACCACTTGAGTTGCGGCGCGCTCTTCTTCATCTCATCGACGTTGTTCCAGCGGATCAGCTCGAGCATGTCGACCTTGCCGGTACGCAGCGCCGCAAGCTGCGTCGCTTCGTCCTTGACGGTGCGGTAGATGATCTTGTCCACGAACGGAAGCTGGTACGCAACACCGTCGAGTTTCTCCTTGTCCCAGTAAATCGGATTCTTCGCGTAGGTCTGGGAATTCCCGGGGACGAACTCGGCGATTTGAAACGGCCCGGTACCAACGCCATTCCTCCAGTCGCGCGAGTCGACGTTGGCAATCTCCTTGGGTACGACCGCAGAGTAATAGCCCCAGCCGTAGCGGTAGTCCCATTCGGCGTTGTACTCCTTGAACGTGAACACCACCGTATATTTGTCGCGCGCCTCCACCTTCTCGACGAAGTCGTAGTAGCCCGCGATCTTCTTCGGGCTCTTGTCGACCCGCGCCCAGCTGAAGGCAACGTCTTCCGCGGTCAGCTCGCGCGATTTCATGACGCCCGGCTTATCCGGAAACATGATGCCTTTGCGTAACGTGACCACGACACGTAGCGGCTTTTCCTTCCATTCCCAGCGCTCGGCCAGCTCACCCCGGATCGCCGCGCTCGGCAGCCAGCCATCGAAGAAGAATTTGTATTTGCCGCCCTTGCGCACGCTCTTGTCCAGATCGCCGGAGAAGAGCTGCTCGTAGTAGCTGCCGGTGTCGTGATTGTTTTTCCAAACCCAGTCGGCCGGGTCCCAGGAAAGCGCGGTCAGGGTCGGATAAAGAGTAATGACTTCCAAAGTTCCGCCGTATTGCGGCTTCGGCCCCTGCGCGACGGCTGCGCCCGCGCTAGTCGCCAGTGCGAGCACGAAAGTACCCACCAGCATCCGGGTCTTGGACGGAACGCGCGTCGCGCGGTCGTTCGTACTTGGTTTCGTTGCTGCGTTCGTCATGACACTCTACCCTCCCACAAGTTATCGTTAGCGCCGCCTTGCTCTTGCATTAGCGGCTCCCGCGCATGCGCGGATCGAGCAGATCGCGCAGCGCATCGCCAAAAACGTTGACCGCGTAAACGACGATCGTCAAACACAGGCCCGGCGCGAGCGCGAGCCACGGCGCCTGATACATATAAGTGCGCGCGCTGCCGCTCAACATCCCGCCCCAGGTCGGCGCCGGCGGCGGCACTCCGAACCCGAGGAACGAGAGCGCCGCTTCCGCGAGAATCACGGCACCGACACGCGACGTGAACAGCACGATGACGAGCGGAACCACGTTCGGCAATATATGGCGCCACACGATCCACGCCGTTCCGGCGCCGATCGACTGCGCGGCGTGGACGTACATGTGTTCGCGCACCGAGACGACCGCGCCGCGGATGATGCGCGAGCCGGCGATGCCGAACAGCAGCGCGAGCACGCCAATGATCTGCGGCATGCCGGGGCCGAGCACCGCCACCGCGACGATCAGAATGACGAGCGCGGGAAACGACTGCCAGGCGTCGACGAATCGTTGAGTGATCATGTCGGTGCGACCGCCGAGGTAGCCGGAAACGATGCCGATCACCACCGACACGATGATCGACAGCCCGGCGGCGCAGAAACCGATGATGACCGAGAGCCGCGCGCCATACAGCAGGCGCGAGAGCATGTCGCGACCGAGAAAATCAGTGCCGAGCGGAAATGCCGCCGACGGCGGCCGCAGCCGGTTGATCGGACTGATCTCATTCACGCCGAAGGGGGCCAGCAGACCCGCGAACACGCCGCAAAACAAGAACAGAATAAAAATCACCGCGCCGGCCGCGCCGAGCGGCTTCTCGCGAAACAAGCGGATCAAGAACTGCAGCGACGCGCTGCGCTCGCGCGCGATTCGCGGCAATGCGCGGTCGGCGAGATCCGTCATCAGCGGTACCTCACCCGTGGATCGATCAGCCCGTAACTCAAATCGATGAGCAGATTGATCAGCAGCACGCACACGCCGACGACGAGAAATATTCCGGTGATGATCGGGTAGTCGCGCTGGCTAACCGCGTCAATCAACAACAGACCGATGCCGGGGATGACGAAGATCTGCTCCAGCACGATCGCCACGCTCACCACCGCCGCAATTTCGACGCCGATCAGCGTGACCACCGGGATCAACGCGTTGCGCAACGCATGGCGCAGAACCACCACGCGCTCGTCCAAGCCTTTCGCCCACGCGGTGCGGATGTAATCCTGGCGCAGTACTTCGAGCATCGTCGTGCGCGTCACGCGCATGGTGATGGCCGCGAGCGAGGTGCCGAGAATGATCGCGGGCAGAAACATTTGATTCAGGTTTTGCAACGGATCCTGTAAGAACGGAACGAATTTTATTTGCGGCGACCAGCCCCACCAGATCGACGGGAACACCATCACCAGCGTACCCAACCAGAAGCTCGGGATCGCGAGCATCAAAATCGAAATCGAGCGCGTCGAGTAGTCGCCGGCCGTGTCTTGGCGAATCGCCGAGTAAACACCGATCGGAATGGCGACAGCGATGGACACGACCAACGCCAGCAGCGCAAGCTCGAGGGTGATCGGCAGACGCGCGAAGATCTCGTGCGCCACCGGCGTGCCTTGCCACAACGACTCGCCGAGATCGCCGCGCAGCACGTTGCCAGCCCAGCGAAAATATTGGATGTACATCGGTCGATCGAGCCCGAGCGCCGCCTCGAGCGTCGCCCGGTCTTTCTCCGTCGCCGATACGTTCTGGGTCATCATCAAATCGATGATGCTCCCCGGAATGAGACGCACGGTGACGAAAACGATGAGGCTCGCGAATATGAGAGTCGGTATGAGCGCGAGCAGCCGGCGGATAATATATGCCTGCATCGCTCAGCGCTCGGCGGGGGAAATAGGCGTCATGGGCGCGGAGCCCATCGTCGCGAGCGGTTACTTTTGTCGCGCATCGTCTACCCTCTCAGACGCACTCTTATTTCAGGACTGACCTGACCGCTGTGTTTACCGTTCCAGCGGCGACGGTACCGTAGGTGACGCGCTACTTTAATCTACCTCGCTTCGCCGTGTGAAGCCGTTCGCGGCGACGCTGTCGTTTTTGTGGCAATGGCGCGGGAAACATCGGCCGTACCCTGGGCTTCTTATCACGCTGTCCAGACAAACCCAGCTCAGCCTCCCGCCGGTAGAACCACACGCGGATCGAGCGGGTCGGCGTAAAGCGCGACTACATCCGCCGCGCGCCGCTCCAATACGCAGCGCAGATTGATCGAGCGCTTGTCGGTGATTTCACCGGCGCTCGGCGACGGCGGCTCGCTCAGTATCAGCAGGCGCGCGATCTGGGTGCTGCTGCCCTTGCGCGCGCGGTTGAATGCGGCGAGCCGCTCCGCGAGTCGGCCGCGCAAGTCACCGCCGTTCGGCGCGCCGAGCCACACGAGCGCACCGAGCCAGGGTCGGTCGGGTGCCGCGATAACTGCCTCGTACACAAGTGGCTGCAGTGCATCCACCAAGTCACGCCGTAAAATACCGGCCTGCACCCACGTGCCCGATTGCAGCTTGAAATCCTCGGCAAGGCGACCGGCGAATTCGAGACCGGAAAGCGGCTCGCCCGGATCGATCCAGCGCACCGCATCGCCGGTGCGAAAGTAGCCTTCGTCATCGAACGCCGCGCGGTTGAGCTCGTCGTTGCGGTGATAGCGTGCCATGATGTGCGGGCCTTTGATGCGTAGCTCGTGGCGATCGCCCGACGGCACGAGCTTCAGCGTAACGCCCGGCAACGGCAAACCGATCAAGCCGGTGCGCTCGACGTTCCAATAAACCGCTGTCCCGGTCGCCGTCGATTCGGTCATCCCCCAGCCGGTCCCGAACGGCAGGCGTTCGCCGAGTTCCAGCACCGCAAGACGCTGCATCCGTTCCCACAGCGTCTGCGGCAGAACCGCGCCGCCGTAGGAGAGCCCGCGCAAATTCTTGAAGAAGCTGCGGCGCAGCTCGGCATCGCGCTCGAGCGCGTCGGCGAGCATGGCATACGCCGCTGGCACCGATCCGAAACCGGTAGGGCAAACATCCCGCAAGTTTTCGATCGTTTCGTTGAATTTTCCGGGGAGCGGACGACCGCCGTCGATGTACAGCGTTCCCGTGACCCGCAATACGCCGTTCAACACCGCGTTGCCGCCGAAGGTGTGGTGCCATGGGAGCCAGTCGAGCACGGTGTGCACGCGCTCCGGATCGAACGGCTCGGCCATCTGCCGCGTCATCTGCGAGCCCAGCGTGATATTCGCGTGCGTATTGACCGCGCCTTTAGGCAGGCCGGTCGAGCCGGACGTCAGCAAAATTTTCGCCACGGTGTCGCCGGTAATTTGTTTGCGCCGCGCCGCGATCGCGGCGTCATCGACTTCTCGCAACATCGCGTCGAACGCGCCGCCGCTGACGAGGCGCCGGCCCGGCGCTGCTGCGTGCTTGAGCGCTTTATCGTAGCGGTCGGCCTCGCGCGCATAGACGAGCGCGGGCTCGGCCAAATCGAGCGCATAACCAAGACGGGAGAGATCGCCGTCGATGGCGTACGCCGGCGAGATCGGTACGACCGTCGCACCGGCGCGCAATGCGCCAAACATGAGGAGCGCATGCTCGATACTGTTTTCGGAGAGAATCGCCACGGGCGGTGCGTCCGGCCCGAAGCCTTGGCGAATCAACCAGGTCGCCACAGCCGCCGTATCGCGCAACGCTTGCCGGTAGGTCAACCGCCGCCACTGCCGATCGGAACCGCGCTCGGCAAGAAACGTTTGGTCCGGCCGTATCGCCGCGCCGCGCCCAAGATAGTCGATCAGCAACTCATCGGAGGTCTTGAGCGCATAGGCGCACGCAACGTACGTGACGCCGTCCGACCCATCGCGTACCTCGATACGTGGCGGCGGCCGGTTCAGCTTGCGCATCGGAATATCGCGCAGGTCGCGCGCGGGCTCGCCGCGCGCGACCTGCGTGAAGTCGCTCCCCTCCAAGCATCCCGCCGTATTTTTTGCTTCCAGGTCGGATCGTCGGTTTTCCATGGCCACCAAAGCTAGCAGACCGCGCCCGGCGACGGAAGCGGATGGGCCGCCCGCCCTGCGGATTGGGGGAAGAGCGCAGAATAGGTCACGAAGGACTTTCCTCGACATAAGCGCTTCTTAGGCGACTTCATCCATAGAACAGATGAACCAGGCCCATCGGGACGACCGGCACATAGGTGACGAGAATCAGCACCAGCAACAGCGCCGCGATGAAGTAAATATTGACCTTGGTCACGTCCCAGATGTCGGCCTTGGCGATGGAGCACGCGACCATCAGCACACTCGCGACCGGCGGGGTCTGCTGGCCGATCGCGAGATTGAGCGTGACGATCAGGCCGAAGTGCACCGGATCGATGCCCACCGCGTTGATGAGTGGCATGACGATCGGCACTACCAAGATGATCGCCGCGGCCGAATGCAAAAATAATCCGATGATGAGGAAAAAAATATTGAGGATGGCCAGCACCACGTACGGGTTGCTCGTCCAGGCGCTCATCGCGCGCGCGAGCTGCTGCGGCACCTGCGCCTCCGTCAAATAATTCCCTAGCAGCGCCGAGGTCGCGACGAGCAGCATCACTACTGCGGTTTGAACACCGCCGTCCAGAATCGCTTGCTTCAGATGTCGCCAGTTGAGCTCGCGGTACGCGAGCCCGATGAGAATTGCCGCCACTACCGCGAGCCCGGCACCTTCGGTCGCCGTCACCAGCCCGCTGAAAATTCCGCCGAGGATGATCACCGGCAGCAGAAACGCGAGCGATGCTTCCTTGAACGTCTGCCACACGCGTTTCAGCCGGAACGCCTCCTCGACCGGGTAGTGGTAACGCACCGCAAACCAGTAAGCGAGCACCATCATCGCGAGTCCGCCGATGATGCCGGGCACGATGCCGGCGACGAACAGCTTCACCACCGAGGTATCCGCCATCGCCGCGTACAGAATCATCGGAATCGACGGCGGGATGATGATGGCCAGCGACGCGGCCGACGACGTGACCGCGGCGGCGAACGCCTTGGGGTAGCCTTTGTTCTTCATCGCCGGAATCAGAATCGAGCCGATCGCGGCGACGTCGGCGACGGCGGAGCCGGAAATCTCGGCGAAGAACATCGACGCGCCGATGTTGACCATCGCGAGCCCGCCGCGGATGAAACCGAGCAGCGCCGAGGCGAATGCGATCAGCCGGCGCGAAATGCCGGAGGCGTTCATGATCGCGCCCGCGAGACAGAAGAGCGGGATGGCGATCAACGGAAAATTGGTCGAGCCCTGATACATGACGAGCGGCAGGTTCGCGATCATGCCGAATCCGCCGGCGATGACCGTCGCGACGATCGCGACGATGCCAAGCGCGATGGCGATCGGAACGTTGATGAGGATCAGCGCCATCAGGCTCACGAGCAAGAGCAGCGTGCCCATGCTAAATCCCGATCTCCTCGGTTTCGCCGAGGTTGGTGCGGCGCTTGCGCGCTTCGGCGAGAAGTTGCGGCAATCGCAGCAACTCCGCGACGATGAAGAGCACCGCGCTGATCGGGATGACCGACTGCGTGTATTGCACGGAAACGCTGGGGAGGCTTACGAGCGTATCGGTGGCGAGCACGTCGATCACGTACCAGCCGGTCCAGGCGAGCACCGCGAAGAACACGAGCACGATCGCTTCGGCGAGGATGACGAGCGGCACCCGGAGCCACGGCGGCATGAGCCGGATGATCTCCGGCACGCCGATGTGCGCGCCTTTCAGAGCCGCGTAGGCGGCGCCGTAATACGTCAGCCAAGCGAGCGTGACCGAGGCGATCTCGTCGTACCAAACGAGCGCTCGGCCGAATGTACGAAAGCTGACGCCGAGGATTACCTCGACAGCAAGCGCGATCATCAACATGATGACGATCGCCTCGAGCAAGCGATCGAAGCCGGCGCGCAGACGTGTCAGCGTGGGTTGCGAGCGCGCCACGCGTTGCTTACTTGGCGAGCGCCAGCGCGCGGTCGATCAGCTCCTTGGCGCCGGGAACTTCCTTGCCGTATTCCTCGTACACGACTTTGCTGGCTTTGACGAACGCGGCCTTGTCGACCTCGTTCACCTGCACGCCGGCGGCCTTGATCTTGTCGAGCAGCTCGTTGTCGAACCGCGCGGCGGCCTCGTAGACGAACGCCTGCGTTTCCTTCGCGGTGTCCTCGATAATTTTGCGCACGTCCGCCGGCAGCGACTCCCAGCGCTTCTTCCCAGTGGCGACGTAGCCCGGCGTGTACACGTGGCCGGATAGCGAGAGGTACTTCTGCACTTCTTGAAACTTCGAGCTGTAAATTTGCGTGAGCGGGTTCTCCTCGCCGTCCATCACGCCGGTTTGCAGCGCGACGAACACCTCCGACAGCTTCATCGGGCTCGGATTGGCGCCGTACGCTTGGAACATCCGCAGTCTCCATTTGCCTTCCGGCACGCGCAGCTTGATGCCTTGCAGATCGTCCGGCACACGAATCGGTTTCTTGTTGTTGGTGATGTGGCGCACGCCGTTCTCCCACACGGCGAGAATCTTCAGTCCCTTCGCCTCCACGGTCGGCGCGAGCTTCGGCCAAAAAATTTCCTTCTCGATGCGCTTCATGTGCTCGCGGTCCTTCACCAGATACGGCATCTCGAAGACGCCGAACAAATCGTTCTCGGTCGACATGACCGTCGACGGCAACGCCAGATCGAGCGTGCCGAGCTTCAGCTTCTGCAGCATCTCCTTGTCGCCGCCGAGCTGGCTCGAACCGAACACCACCACCTTGGCTTTGTCGCCGAGCTTCGCGTTCGCGCGCTTGGCGAACTCCTCGGCGGAGACTTCGAACAGCGATCCCGGGCCGCCGACGTGTCCGAACTTAAGCTCGATCGGCGCGGCAAATGCGGGGAGAGCAAATACACTGGCCAACAGCGCCGTAACAGCGAATAGTTTTTTGAAGTTCACAGTACTCTCCTGTGTTGGTGACGTTCCCCATCCAAGACTATCTTGTTGGGTTTCGCCGCTTGCGCGGCTACACCCAACCTACATCCAATACCTTTACCGCAAATTTCTCTGCGGCGCGGAGCGAGCCGCGGCCGGCGCATCGACGCCCGCGAGATAATCGAGCGCCGCCATTACGCCGCCGCGTTGATGCGGCACGCCGGCCGCCGCCAATCCCATTTCGACGCCGGCTAACGCGCCGGCGAGCATCAATTCGTTAAAGTCGCCGAGATGGCCGATGCGAAAAACGCGGCCCTGCACCTTGCCGAGCCCGGCACCGAGCGACAGGTTGAAGCGATCGAGTATTACCTTGCGCAACGTATCGGCGTCGTAACCGTCGGGCATCAGCACGGCCGTGAGCGTATTGCTGTACTCCTCGCGGTTGAGGCAGAGAATCTCGAGGCCCCACGCCCGCACGGCGCGGCGCGCCGCTTCCGCGAGCCGCGCGTGGCGCGCGAACACGTTGTCGAGACCTTCTTCCTCAAGCATGCGCAACGACTCGCGCAATCCATACAACAGATTGGTCGCCGGCGTGTAAGGAAAATAACCGCTCTGGTTCGCCTTGATCATCTCCTCCCAACGCCAATACGCCTTGGGCAAACGCGCGGTCTTGCCCGCCGCGCGTGCCTTGCCGCTCACGGCGTTGAAGCTGATTCCCGGCGGCAGCATCAATCCCTTCTGCGAGCCCGCGACGGTCACGTCGACACCCCATTCGTCGTGGCGATAATCGATCGAGGCGAGCGAGGATATCGTGTCGACCATGAACAGCGCCGGATGATTGGCGCGATCGATCGCCTTACGAATCTCGCCGATGCGGCTCACGACCCCGGTTGACGTCTCGTTGTGAACCACGGCGACCGCTTTGAACACATGGCTCTTGTCTTCGCGCAGGCGCGTCTCGACTCCGGCCGGATCGACGCCGTGACGCCAGTCGCCGGGCACGAGTTCGACGTTCAAACCGAGATCGATGGCCATGCGATGCCACTGCACGGCGAATTGTCCGGTCTCGAACATGAGCACCTTGTCGCCCGGTGACAGCGTGTTGACGAGCGCCGCTTCCCACGCACCGGTCCCGGACGCCGGGAAAATAATCACGTCACTCGAGGTTTTGAAAACTTGCTTCAGCCGCTCGAAGATTTCGCGCGTCAAGTTCGCGAATTCGGGACCGCGATGATCGCTGGTGGGCATGTCCATCGCGCGCAGCACGCGATCGGGGACATTGGTCGGACCCGGGATCTGGAGAAAGTGGCGCCCGCTTCGAAAAGACATTCAGCGCTCCTAAAGACATGAGGCAACACATGCGGCGGCGGTGCGGGCTCGAACGGCGGCGCCGACGCCCGTTGTTGCCATTCGCATTATGAATGCATAATGCCGCTATTCTTCACAGTCGCCCGCGCAACGCAATAGCGCGCGTCAGGACGACGAGAGTCGCAACCACGTCCCCGAACACCGATGGCGTCCGACAACGATAAGCGGTGGTTTTCGCGCAAGGCGTCTCGCCATTAGCTCGGCGGACTCAATTCCGATCGAGCCCGCGGATCGCGCGCAGCCGCGCCGCGTGCGCGCCGGAGATAGCGCGCTCGCAACGCGGTTACGGCGCGAGTTGGAAGGCGAAGTGCTGTTCGACGCGTTCACGCGCGGGCGTTACAGCACCGACGCGTCGATCTATCAGATCGAACCGATCGGCGTCGTCATTCCGCGCACGGAGGCCGATATAGGCCGCGCGATCCAGATCGCCGCGGAGCACGGCGTGCCGGTGTTGCCGCGCGGCGGCGGCACGTCGCAGATCGGCCAGACGGTCGGCGCGGCGCTCGTCATCGATACCAGTAAATATCTCAATCAGCTGATCGAACTCGACACGGCGCAACGCCGCGTGAGCGTGCAGCCGGGCGTCGTGCTCGATTCCTTGAATCAATATCTCAAACCTCACGGCCTCTTCTTTCCGGTCGATGTGTCGACCTCGAGTCGTGCCACGATCGGCGGCATGGCCGGCAACAATAGTTGCGGCTCGCGCTCGATTCGCTACGGCAACATGGTTCACAACGTGCGCGCGATCGACGCGCTGCTCGCCGACGGAACGTTCCTGCGCTTCGACAAAATCGGCGCCATGGATCGGCGCGCTGGCGCCGACAACCCGCGTTACCGCGAGATCGTCCGCGGCGTGCGCGCGATCGCCGAGCGCGAGCGCGACGAAATCGCCGAGCGCTTTCCGAAGCTGTTGCGTCGAGTCGGCGGTTACAACCTCGATAGGGTGTCCGCGGCCGATGGCAACCTGGCGCAACTCTTGGTCGGCTCGGAAGGCACGCTCGCGTTCTTCACGCGTATTCATCTCGACCTACAGCCGATACCGCCGCACCGCGTGCTCGGCGTGTGTCACTTCCCGACGTTCTACGCGGCGATGGACGCGACGCAGCACGTCGTCAAGCTCGATCCCACGGCGGTGGAGTTGGTGGATCGCACCATGATCGATTTGTCGCGCCAGATCGCGATGTTTCGCGCCACGGTGGACCGGCTCGTGAAAGGAACGCCGGACGCGTTGTTGCTGGTCGAGTTCTCCGGCAACGACCACTCGACGTTGCTGCACCGCATGAAGGAACTGCACGAGCTAATGGGCACGCTCGGCTTTCCGGGCGCGGTCGTCGAGGCGGTCGATCCGGAGTTTCAAAAAGCGATATGGGAAGTCCGCACCAGCGGCCTCAACATCATGATGTCGATGAAGGGCGACGGTAAGCCGGTGTCGTTCATCGAGGACTGCGCCGTGCGGCTGGAAGATCTCGCCGAGTACACCGACCGATTGACCCGCGTATTCCAGAAGCACGGCACGACCGGTACCTGGTACGCGCATGCATCGGTCGGCTGCTTGCACGTACGGCCGATCTTGAACATGAAGGACGCCGAGGGTGCGAAGAAGATGCGCGCGATCGCCGAAGAGACGTTCGCGATGGTGCGCGAGTACAAAGGCTCGCACTCCGGCGAGCACGGCGACGGTATCGCGCGCTCGGAGTTTCACGAACCGATGTTCGGGCCGCGCATCGTGCGAGCCTTTGAAGAATTAAAAGATTTGTTCGACCCGCAGAACCGGTTCAATCCCGGCAAGATCGTGCGCGCGCCGCGCATGGATGACCGGAGTCTGTTTCGCTACAAACCGGATTACGCGGCGGCGCCGCTCGACACCGCGCTCGCCACGGCGCTCGCCACGGCACTCGATTGGTCCGAATGGGGCGGTTTCACTCAGGCCGTCGAGATGTGCAACAACAACGGCGCGTGCCGGAAAAGCGAGCCGGGCGTCATGTGTCCCTCGTATCGCGTCACGCGCGACGAGCAACATGTCACCCGCGGCCGCGCCAACTCGTTGCGCCTGGCGTTGACCGGTCAGCTCGGTCGCGACGCGTTGGTTTCGGACGATATGTACGCAACGATGGATCTATGCGTCGGCTGCAAGGGGTGCAAGCGCGAGTGCCCGACCGGCGTCGACGTCGCGCGCATGAAGATCGAATTTCTCCACCACTATCGGCGCCGCCACGGATTGCGGATGCAGGACCGGCTGATCGCTTACCTGCCGCGTTACGCGCCGTGGGCGAGCCGCGTGCCATTCTTGCTGAACTTGCGCGACCGTGTGCCCGGCGTCGCGTGGCTGAGCGAGCGACTCCTCGGCTTCAGCGCGCGTCGTCCGCTGCCGCGTTGGCGGCGCGATACGTTCGACGCGCGGACCGAGCGATCGGCGATCGCGCGAAACGAGAACGCGCCCGAAGTGATCTTGCTTGTCGATACCTTTAATACCTACTTCGAGCCCGAGAACGCGCGCGCGGCGGCGACGGTATTAAGCGCCGCCGGCTACCGAGTGATATTCGCGCAGGCCGCCGATGGCGGCCGACCGCTCTGTTGCGGGCGGACATTTCTCGCCGCCGGTCTCGTCGATGAGGCGCGCTTCGAAGCGCGCCGGCTGGTCGATGCATTGAAACCGTGGGCCGCGCGCGACGTGCCGATCGTCGGGCTCGAGCCGTCATGCCTGCTGACGTTGCGCGACGAGCTCGGCGTCATGCTACCGCGCGCCCAGACCGAGCTGATCGCGCGCAACGCCATGCTGCTCGAAGAATTTCTCGCGCGCGAACAACAGCTCGGGCGTTTGCGCCTTGGACTCAAGCCGCTCGCGGCGAAGCGCGCGCTGCTGCACGGCCATTGTCACCAGAAAGCGTTCGGCGCCATGAGCGCGACGCAACAAACGCTGCGTCTCATCCCGGGTCTAGCCGTACAGACGATCGAATCCAGCTGCTGCGGCATGGCCGGCGCGTTCGGTTTTGAGTCGAAGCACTACGACGTGTCGATGAAGATGGGCGAGCTTGGATTATTGCCGGCCGTTCGAGCGGCTGCGACCGACACGATCATCGTCGCCGACGGCACGAGCTGTCGACAGCAGATCCGCGACGGTGCCGGCCGCGAAGCGCTGCACGTGGCGCGCGTGCTGGCGTCGGCCCTGACCGTCAGCTAGTCAGTACGTCTTGTACGGCAAGAACTTCCCGCTCATGACGATATGCACGCGGTCGCCTTTGGGGTCGGGCTCGCGGGTGAGATCCATTTTGAAATCGATGGCGCTCATGATGCCGTCGCCGAATTCTTCGTGGATCAGCTCCTTCAAGGTCGTGCCGTAGACGTTGACCAGCTCGTAGAAGCGATAGATGAGCGGGTCGGTCGGCACCGCCGTCGGAAGCGAGCCTTTGTACGGCACGACTTGCAGTAACTGGACGGCATCCGCGGACAGACTGAACGTCTTGCCAATAATCTCCGCCTGTTCTTTGGTGAACGTCATCTGGCCGAGCAGGCCGGCGGTGACCCACTCTTTGCTTTGGCCGACGGCCTTCGCGACGTCGGCCCACTTCAGACCCTTCTTGATTTTGGTGGCGATGATTTGTTCGGTAACGTCGATGCGAGTCATGGGTTGCACTCCTTTGTGCAAGAAAAGTTAATGACGGGATGCGGTTTTGGCGAGGCTCGCGGCTTCCGCCAGCGCGCCGGCGTCGAGACCCGGGCGCAGTACGGGCGGATGCTTGGCGTCATAGTTCTTCGGCGGCTGGCCGCGGAACGTCTTCGAGCGCTTTACCAGGAACTCCACCAGGTGATTGCGGATCGCGTAATACGCCGGTTGGTGAATGATCTGCGTGCGATCGCGCGGGCGCGGAATGTCGATGGCGACCGACTCCGCGACGACGGCGTTCGGCCCGTTGGTCATAAGCAGCACGCGGTCGGCGAGGAGAATGGCTTCATCCACGTCGTGCGTAATCATGAACACGGTTTGGCCGGTCTTGTCCCAGATGCGGATCAGCTCCTCCTGAATGTTCCCGCGAAGGCGCGGGCGATACCGACGCGTTGGCGCATGCCGCCGGATAGCTGCGCCGGCCGGCGCGTCTCGGTGCCCTTCAGCCCGACCAGCTCCAGGTAACGCAGGCTGTGCTCCAGCACCTTCTGCTTGCTCCAGTCGCGCCAGCGCGCGTGCACCGCGAACGTCACGTTCTTCAGCGCCGACTTCCAGGGCAGCAGACTGTGATTCTGAAAGATGACGCCGCGGTCCAAGCTGGGACCGGCGATTTCCTTGTGGTCCATGATCACGGCGCCTTCGCTCGCTTCGTCGAGACCGGCGAGGATGTTGAGGATCGTCGATTTGCCGCAACCGGAATGGCCGATGATGCAAACGAACTCGCCCTTCTGAATCGAGAAGTTCACCTGCTCGAACACCGTGAGCGCTTCCGCACCTTTGGGCGCGGGATAGTGGCGCGCGAGGTTTTCTACTTTTAAGAAAGTGTCGGACATTTTTATCGGAGGCGAGTAACCCATGTAGGGTGGGTTAGGCGCGCAGCGCCGTAACCCACCGAAATAATATTTTGTTGGGTTACGCTGCGCTCCACCCAACCTACATACACACGTTTGGCGCTGTTCCTAATCAACGTACTGCACGAATCGCTGCGCCCGCGCGAGCATTTGATCGAGCAGCATGCCGATCAAACCGATCATGAGGATCGAGAAGATCACGCTGTTCAAGTTCAAATTGTTCCACTCGTTCCAGACGTAGTAGCCGATGCCGGTGCCGCCGACGAGCATCTCGGCGGCGACGATGACCAGCCAGGAGATACCGATCGAAATGCGCATGCCGGTGAGAATCGTCGGTGCGGCCGCCGGCAGAATGACCTTGATCGCCGTTTCGAACCGGGACAGCTCGTGCGTGCGCGCGACATTGATGTAATCGCGCCGTACGGTCGCGACGCCGAAGGCGGTGTTGATAAGCATCGGCCAAATGGAACAGATGAAAATCACGAAAATCGAGGACATCGCCGAATCTTTGATGACATACAGGGCGAGCGGCATCCACGCGAGCGGGGAGATCGGCTTCAGCACTTGTATATAAGGATCGAGCGCGCGCTGCCACATCGGCGACATGCCGATGACGAACCCGACCGGGATCGCGATCAGCACCGCGAGCCAGTAGCCGGCGAGCACGCGCCCGATCGAGTACGCGAGTTGAATCCCGATGCCTTTGTCGTTCGAGCCGGCGTCGTAGAACGGATGCGACAGCTCAGTGATCGCGTGCTTGATGATCTTCGACGGGCCCGGCAGGCGCGCACCGACCGGCGCGCCGCCACTTGGCGCCTGGGTGGCGAGCTCCCACGCGCCGAGCAGAACCGCCAGCAGCAGTACCGAGAGGATCGCCGCGCGCAGCGGAAGCGAAAGCACGTGGCTACGCCTCTTGCGCCCTGGCGATCTTGAAGCTCTTCACGTACGCCTCGGGCCGCGCCGGATCGAACAGCTTGCCCATGATGGTGTACTTCGCGTACGTGCTCGCGGGCGGCGTGTAGCCGAGCTCCTTCATGATCTTGCCGCAATCGGCCGCGCGGTAGACCTGCTCGGCGATTTGCTGGTAGTTCACCTCGCCTTTGATGTAACCCCAGCGCTTCATCTGCGTCAGAATCCATACACCCATCGAGTGCCACGGGAACGGGTTGAAGTCGATGCGATCCGGCACGCTGCGCTTGTTGCCGAGACCGTCGTCGAACTGACCGGTCAACACGGCGGCGATAACTTCCTCCGGCTGATTCAGATAATTCTTCGGCGCGATCGCTTTTGCAATCTCGGCGCGGTTTTCCTTCTTGGACGCGTAGTGCGTGGCATCGACAATGGACTTGAACAGCGCCGCGAACGCGTTAGGGTTGGTCTTCGCGAACTCCTCGCTCGCCGCAAACGCACAGCACGGGTGCCCGTCCCAAATCTCCTTGCTCAGGATATGAATGAAACCGACGCCCTCGTACACGGCGCGCTGATTGAACGGATCGGGGCCGAGGAAGCCGTCGATGTTGTCGGCGCGCAAGTTCGCGACCATTTCGGCCGGCGGCACTGAGCGGATCTGGATGTCCTTATCCGGGTCGAGGCCGGCTTCCGCGACGTAGTAGCGCAACAGAAAATTATGCATCGAATAGTCGAACGGGACGGCGAACTTGAAGCCTTTCCACTGCTTCGGATCGCGCTTGTCTTTGTGCCTCATCGACAGCGTGATCGCTTGACCGTTGATGTTCTCCACGGCGGGCATATAGAACGGCTGCGACGCCGAACCGGCACCGATGGTAATCGCGAGCGGCATCGGCGACAGCATGTGCGCCGCGTCGTATTCCTTGTTGAGCGTCTTGTCGCGAATCACCGCCCAACCCGCGGTCTTGATGACTTCGACGTTCAGCCCGTACTTACTATAGAAGCCGAGCGGGTGCGCCATGATGATCGGCGCACCGCACGTGATCGGGATGAAGCCGACTTTGAGATCCTTCTTCTCGAGCGGCTTCTTTTCGTCCGCCATCGCCTGCAGCGAGGCGAACGGGAAGATCGACGAGAGGATGCTGTAAGCCGAACCGGCGCCGACGGTCTGCAAGAAGCGGCGGCGTTCGCCATCGCGCGGGAACACGGCGCGCATCACCGCGGTTTCCAGTACGCGCCGGTGCGAGTCTTCGAGCGACGGCGTCGCGTCGGCGGCATCGTGTGCCGCTTGGTTGACGTGCTGTCCGCAACTGCACGACAGCTTTTGTTTCGGATCGAACGGGTTGCGAAAGATAGACATGTGCTTCTCCCGAGGGGTTAGCTGATAGCTTCAAGTGGACGGGCGCTCGGCGTGGCGTACTCCACGTCGCGGCGATAGATGTCGTACGCGGCTTTGTACTCCATGGTGCGCGCGACGTCGGCGATCCAGTCCTCGGCGTAGCCGGCGCGGCGCAGCAGATGGAAACCCATCTCCATTCCCGCGGCGATGCCACCGGCGGTGACGATACGTCCGCTGTCGACGACGCGCGCACGCGAAACGCGGCACGCCGGCGCGAGCTTCGCGAGACGATCGATCGGAATCATGCCGAGGCTCGAGGATTCGAGCCGGTCCGGTTCCTTGCGATTGGTCGCCGCGAGACCATCGAGCAGCCCCATGCGCGCGTAAATCCACGAGCCGGTGCATACGCTGGTCAGCAAACACGCGTCGGGCAGATTTCGCACGTAGGAAAACAGGCGCTGGTTGTGCATCTCCTGACGCGTGCCGAAACCGCCGGGGATGAGAAACGCGTCCATCGCCGGCGCGTCGTTGAAGCTGTAGTTGGGCAGCATCGTGAAGCCGGCCTGCGCCTGCACCGGACGATTCGAATCGGCGATCAGAAAAACGTCGAGCTCGGGATCGTAGCGGCGCGCGACTGAGAACACGCCGTAAGGCGCGGCGAAGTCGACGATCTCCGCGTCCTTGAACACGTAGATACCGAGACGAAAACCTGGTTTAGCGGTTTGCATAGCGGCCGGGCCTCATGTGCGCGCCTATCGTTGGACGTGTTCATACAATCTGGCACGCCCCATTGTTATTGACGCCATCGCAAAAATCCGAAAGCGTCCTTGCCCGAACAGTCTCTCGCTGAATCACCGCGTCGAACAGCAACAAGCGAGCGTCCATTCCTTTCGGAATGTACGTGCGGCGATAAACGCGTCCCCTCTTCGCCGTACCGGCATCGGCCGCCGGCGACTTCGCATTGCCTGAGCAAACGGCGTGCCGGATGGCGATGATCACTCAAGCTGTTGATCAGCTTGAGCAGAGACCGGGAGGGAACGATGCCGGGGAAACGGCTTGCACCGCGGCAATACAATCGGCGGATGTGATGCACCATGGTGCGCCGCGAGCACCAGCGATCAGCCACGCTCTGCGCGACGATACCGAATCGATGAAATGGTGCGTGGAACGCACCCTACATCGAATTGTTCAGACCTTCCTTAGTCGATTCCTTGCAACGAACTTGCACGGCCGCGTGAAGTCAGCGACGGCGCCCGTAGGGAGGCGTAGTTACTGCTGCCGGCAGCGGCGTTTTGCGCGGGCTTACCGGGTGGTGTGGTTCCGTCCGGTGGGTCGACCCGAAACTTCTGGCGGAGCGCCGGGTCGTGCTTGGGCTTTCCCGGCGAGCGCAGCAACAACGACTTTTGCTGCTGGTTGTACGTGTCGATCCGCTTCACTTCGTCGGGGCGCTGCTGCCAGCGCAGCGACATCGGCGGATGCGCCTCGCCGCGCGTGGCGTGCCGAGCCGACCGACTCGCCCCGCCGGATGCTGGCGATGATACGTTCGGCGCGTACTTCTCCATGAGCGCCGTGCAGAAGCGCGTTTTCTCTTCGCGATCCTCCACGATCCGCACCGTGCCGAACGCGATGACGCTACGGTAGCTGATCGCGGTGTCGCACTCGAAGCGCCCGTAAGCGAAGACGTCGCCCGGTCATCGACCTCGAAGCAGGCGCGCGCGTTGTGATCGATGTTTTCGCGCAGATGTCCGCGCGCACTCGTGTTGTGCACGTACACTTGTCCGTCCAGCAATACATAAAGAAGCGGCACCACGTAGGGCGTACCGTCCGCGCCGATCGTCGCGAGCCGCCCGCAGTAACCGCGCGCGAGCATTTCCACGACGCGCGCTTCACTAAGCTGTCGGTCGGCGCGACGTAGTTGTGGTGAGCTGCTCATGGTTGCTTGCCTCCTAACCGATCACGAAATTTACGGGAGCGCCGATCAAGCGCAAAGTCGCCATTCCAGAGAAACTGGGAATTCACGACACGAACCATTTTGCTTCAAACCTTACGTAGCGCGACACCACCGTGGCGCGCCAAGCGCAGCTCGAGATGTCGCTTCACGTCCGGCCATTCACTCGCCAGGATGCTGTACATCACCGTATCGCGCGCCGACCCATCGCGGCGCGCGTGGTGATGACGGATCACGCCGTCCCTCTTCGCGCCCAACGCTTCGATCGCGCGCTGCGACGTGAAATTGAAATTGTCGGTGCGCAAGCCGACGACACGGCAACCCAGCGTATCAAACGCGTGCGCGAGCAGCAGTAGCTTGCAGGCGCTGTTCACGTAGCGGCGCTGCCAGCGTTGGGCGTACCAGGTGTAGCCGATTTCGACCCGATCGATCGCCGCAACCACGTCGTGATAGCGTGTGCTGCCGACAACGTCGCCGCTACTCAATTCGCGCACCACCCACGGAAGCATGTGGCCCGACTGTTGACCGGCGAGCGCGGTTGCGATGTACGCATGCGTCTGTTCCGGCTCCGGGACGACGGTGAACCAGAGGCGCCAAAGTTCGCCGTCGTTGCTGGCGGCCACCAAGCCGTCGTGATGTTCACGCGCCAAGGGTTCCAGCCGAACGCCGTGGCCCTCGAGCGTAACCGGATGCGGCTTGATCATTTGTTGCCTCCCGCGATCGATTGCGACGGCGAAAGGTAGCGCCTAAATTGGTTACTAAAAAGTACCACTTCTGCTAATCTTGGCCAGTCCACTTATGCGCTCCGCCATCGTCGTCGATACCGCGTCCGCCATGCCAATCCATCGGCAGATCTACGAGGCGTGGCGCGACGGAATACTCACCGGCCGATTCCGCGGCGGCGAACGCGTGCCGTCCACGCGCGAGCTCGCGGACGGCGTCGGCGTGTCGCGCAGCACGGTAACGCAAGCGTACGAGCAGCTCATCGCCGAAGGTTATCTGCAAGCGACGCACGGCTCGGGAACGTTCGTGTGCCGCGAGCTGCCGGACGAGCTGCTGCGCCCGCGGTTGGCGCCACGGCGGCGCGCCGCTGAACCGGCGCCGGTACACCTGTCGCGCTTCGGCGCGCGGCTGCGCGACGACTTCGTTTATCCGGCGACACCCCCGGGCTTCATCTGCTTCTCGCGCTGGGGGCCGGATCTCGATCACTTTCCGTTTGCTCTGTGGCGCAGCCTCATGACGCGTCACTTGCGCAAAGCGGAGCCGGAACTTTTCGATTACGCGAAAGCCGCCCAGGGCTATCCTCGGCTGCGCCGTGAAATCGCCGCGTACGTCGCGCGCTCGCGCGCGGTGCAATGCACGCCGGAACAAATCATCGTCGTCAACGGCTCGCAGCAAGCACTCGACTTCAGCGCCCGTCTGCTGCTCGAACCGGGCGAAACGGTCGCTTTCGAGAACCCCGGCTATTTGGGCACGCGTCGGATTTTCAATGCCCACGGCGCCGAGCTTCGGCCGGTGTCGATCGACGCCGAGGGGGTCATGGTCGATGACATCGGTGAGAGAGCGCGATTGGTGTACGTCACTCCGTCGCATCAGTTTCCGACGGGTGTTTCGATGTCGCTCAAGCGTCGCCTGGCGTTGATCGAGTGGGCGCGTCGGAGCCGAGCGGTCATCATCGAAGACGACTACGACAGCGAGTATCGCTACAGCGGACCGCCGCTGCCCGCCCTCCAGGGATTGGCGCATGACGTGCCGGTCGTTTATTGCGGAACGTTCTCGAAGGTGATGTTCCCGGGTTTGCGCGTCGGCTACGTTATCGTGCCGCCGTCTCTCGCGCCGACATTCACGCGCGCGAAGTGGCTCGCCGACCGGCACACGCCGATGCTCGAACAAGCCGCGCTCGCGGATTTTCTGAGCGAGGGCCACCTCGAACGCCACGTCCGCCGCATGCGGCGGCTCTACGGCCGGCGGCGGGACGCGCTCATCGAGGCGTTGGGCCGTCACTTCGGCGAGGCCGTTCGCCTATACGGCGATCCGGCCGGGATGAGTGTACTGGCGCGGTTCGAGGACGATGCGATCGAGCAGCGCGCGCTGAAACGCAAAGTCCAGCTCTCCAGCGCGAGCGTCTACTACCTCACGAAGGCGCCGCGCAACGAATTCGTGCTCGGCTTCTCGACGCTCGGCGAGCGCGCGATTCGAGAAGGCGTGAAGCGGATTGCGCGGTAGAATATTCGCCCACTCGAGACAGGAGGAAGTCATGGCGGAATATCGGCTGTATTGTTTTGCGCAATCCGGCAACGCGTATAAGACGGCGCTGATGCTGAATCTTTGTCGCGCCGATTGGGAACCGCGATTCGTCGACTTCTTCAAAGGTGCGACGCGCACCCCCGAGTATCGAGCGATCAACGAGATGGGCGAAGTTCCGGTGCTCGAGCATCGCGGAAAACGGCTGAGTCAGTCGGGCGTGATACTCGATTATCTGGTCGAGCAGTTCGGCCGCTTCGGTTGGAAGGACGCCGACGGGCGCCGCGAGGTGCTGCGCTGGTTGCTGTTCGACAATCATAAGGTGTCGAGTTACCTCGCCACCCTTCGCTACCTGATCCAGTTCGCCAAGACCGGCGAAACGCCCGTGACTGAATGGCTGCGCGGTCGTCTTAAGGCGTCGCTGCCCGTACTGAACGGTCGGCTCGCCGATCGCCAGTTCGTCGTGGGCGAACAGGCGACCATCGCCGATTTTTCGTTGTGCGGTTATCTATATTGGAACGAGGAATGCGGCTTGAGCTTCGCGGACTACCCGAATATTCCGCGCTGGCTCGA
This sequence comes from Sulfurifustaceae bacterium, assembly GCA_041485885.1. GTDB lineage: Bacteria > Pseudomonadota > Gammaproteobacteria > Acidiferrobacterales > Sulfurifustaceae > JACQFZ01. Next base: position 42,294 of record JBGPKL010000013.1, on the reverse strand, counting down.
ACGCATCAAGGCGCTGCCCGGCTGGGTGCATCCGTACGAGCTGATGCCGGGGCATCCGCTGCCAGCGTGAGCCGACGCCGCGCGTCGTCGTAGATGTTCGGTGAGCGCTCAAACTGATCGGCGCGCCGCCACTACGTTAGTCCTGCTTCCGGGCATGGACGGAACGGGATCGTTCTTCGCCGATTTCGTCCCCGCGCTCGGCGCCGCCATAGACTCGGTCGTCGGACGCTATCCGCTCGATCCCGCCCTCGGATATGCGGAGCTCGAAACCGTTGCGCGATCGTTCTTGCCGAAAGATCGCCCATTCGTCTTACTCGGCGAATCGTTCTCCGGTCCGATCGCGATTTCCATCGCCGCGGCGGCGCCGGACAATCTCGTCGGTTTGATTTTGTGTTGTACCTTCGCGCGCATGGCGCCGCCGCGCGGGTTTCGCGCTTGGCCGTCGCTATTGAATTGGTTGCCGGCCGTTCCCGTGCCGATGCCGCTGGTGGATTGGCTGCTGCTGGGCCGGTTCTCGACCTCGCGTTTCAAAAGCGAGCTTCGGCGCGTTCTACGCCAAGTGCCGCCGGCCGTGCTCCGCGCGCGCTTTCGCGCGGTACGGTCGGTTGATGCGACGACGACGCTCGAGCGGATCAACGTGCCGGTTCTCTATCTGCGCGCGAGCGAGGATCGCCTCGTTCCGCGGCACGCATCGGAGCTCATCCAAGCGCATCATCCGCCCACGGTTATCCGCGAGTTTGTCGCCCCGCACGGATTGCTCCAAACCGTGCCCAACGAAGCAGCGGCGGTCGTGCGTCGATTCGTAAGCGACGCGACGGCGAGCGCTCGCGACCGACGGCGCGAGTAGGATTAAGCTCGTCGCGGAGATAAACTGCGACTGGCGAATGGGGACCTCACTCATCTGCGAAAGGACGGCGCCATGAAATCGATTGTTGCGTTCATTCTGCTGGCACTCGGCGCTTTGCCGATCCTAGCGGCGGACGAAGCAGCGTACCGCTGCGAATGTTGCGGCGCGTACTTCGGGAAAAATCCCGACGCGCCCACCTACTGGGGCAAGGGTCTCGGCTACGCGTGGCTGATGAAAAAAAGATATTACGAAGAAGCCGTCTCCCGCTTCGACGATGCGTATCGCAAGAACGATTACACGCTCGAGGACGTCGGCTGGGTCGGCGAGGCGCTATTCGCGCTCGCCGCGATCAAGAGCGGTCTGCAGAACCCACACGACCGGTTCATGTTCTTCCAAGACGGGAAACCGAAAGATCCGATTGTCCACGATGTCTGGTGGATGCACGAGAAGTACAAGCGGAAAATTTGGGACAAGGCGGCCATCGAGCGGTACGGGGACCCCGCGCTTTGCACGATCACCGAAGTGCGCAAATCGGCTCCGCAGTTTCCGCGGTTCTTCACGCGCTACGTGACGATCTTGATCGCGACGGGCCGGTTCGACAAAGTCATCGCGGAGGTCCGCGCGTTGCGCCCCGACAGTCTCTCGGTGTCGGGCCCGCTGGGGGAGTATCTCGCTCCCATCATGGAGCAATACATCGGGTCTTCGCTTTACGAAGAGGGAGCGGCTTATCTCGCGACCGTCAAAAAGTCACACGGCCTCAGGAAAGAAACGCAAGAGCACTGGACGGCGAGACTCTTGCGCGGCGTCGACGAGGAGCCGTTGTCGCCGGCGCGCAAGAAAAGCATTCAGGCGAAGATCCGCGCGATCAAATGAAAATGAACCGCGCGGTCCGATGCAAACGCGAAGCTACCGCACCAAACCCGCTATCGCGTCGGCCACGTAGTCGACGTTGTGGCTGTTGAGCGCGGCGACGCAGATGCGTCCGCTGTCGACGGCGTAGATCGAAAACTCCTTCCGTAGCCGCTCCACCGCTTCCTTCGACAGACCGGAATAAGAAAACAGACCGCGCTGCTGCAACACGAAGCGGAAATCGAAACCGGGCGTCTTCGCCTGCACGCGCTCGACGAGCGCGTGCCGCATCGACTTGATGCGGCTGCGCATGCCCGCCAGCTCCTCTTCCCAGAGCTTGCGCAGCTCGGGCGTCGTCAACACGGTCGCGACGACATGGGCGCCGTGGATCGGCGGGTTGGAATAATTCGCGCGAATGAGACGCTTCAGTTGGCTCAGCACGCGCGCCGCTTCATCGCGACTCGCGGTGACGACGCTCAACGCGCCGACGCGCTCGCCGTATAACGAAAACGACTTCGAGAACGAATTCGCGACGAACACCGGCGTACATTGTTCCGCGAACCGCCGCACGACTTCGCCGTCGGCGTCCAGCCCTTCCGCGAATCCTTGGTACGCGATGTCCAGGATTGGCACCAGCTCGCGCGCTTTCACCGTCGCGATGACGCGCTTCCACTGCTGCGGATCGAGATCGACGCCCGTAGGATTGTGGCAGCAGGCGTGCAGCACGACGATCGCCCGAGGCGGCAACGCTTCGAGCGCTTTCAGCATGCCGGCGAAATCGAGCCCGCGGCCCGCGGGATCGTAATAAGGATACGAGCTCACCTTGAAGCCCGTGCCTTCGAACAAGGCACGATGGTTCTCCCAACTCGGCGTGCTGATCCACACCTCGGCCTTCGGATCGATGCGATAGAGAAAATCCGCCGCGACTTTGAGCGCGCCGGTGCCGCCTAGCGCTTGCGCCGTCACCACGATTTCTTCGCGCAGCAGCGCCGATTCAGCCCCGAAGACGAGCGCTTGAACGCCGCGCAGATAGCTCGGCATGCCCTCGATCGGGAGGTAACTGTGCGGCGCGGAGGTTTCGATCATTAGCCGCTCCGCGCGTCGCACGCACTCGAGCACCGGGACCTTGCCGCTGTCGTCGTAGTAGACGCCCACACCTAAGTTCACCTTGCGCGGATTCGAATCGGCGTTGAACGCTTCGGTAACGCCAAGAATGGGATCGCGGGGCGCGAGCGGTACCGCTCCGAGTATCGACAAGCTCATGAGGGCAATTTTAGATCAAACCTTAAAAGAGGAAATCGACCGTAAACGCAACGGCAGATGCGTATGTTCACATAACGGTGAAGCGCAGGACAGTGCCTACTTGCCAACGGATCATTTCCGTTCGTCGCTTGTGAAACGAAAAGACCGGCCGGATCTCCGGCCGGTCCGCGTTTCCCTACTTGCTGGGCGCCTGCTAGAACTCGAGCTTATCTCCCGGATTGATGGCCATCACCTTCGTCGCCGTCTTGCCGAGCGCCTGCTGGTACTCTTCCGGCGTACCTTTGAGCTGCGGAAAGGTACCGTAGTGTATGGGAATCGCGAACTTCGGCTTCAAATAATTTTTCGTCGCGTAGGCCGCGTCGCGCGGATTCATCACGAAGTGGCCGCCGATCGGAATCATGACAAGGTCGGGCTTGTAGTACTCACCGTAGAGCTTCATGTCGCCGAAGAGCGCGGTGTCGCCCATGTGATAAATCTTGAATCCGTTTTCGAGCTCGATGATGAAACCGACCGGCTCGCCGCCGACGTGGGTCTCGTCCTTGTCGGTCGCGGGGTTGTGCCATACGAGCTCCGAGCTGTGCTCGGCGTGCACCATGGTGATCTTGATGTCGAGCCCGAGCGGCGTGATCGTGCCGCTCTTGTTCATGCGCGGCGAAAGCTCAGGCGGCAAGATGCCGAGCGTGATCATCGATTGGTTCAATCCCGCCGGACCGTATACCGGCGCGTTGGTCTTCTTCGCGAGCGCCGGCGCATCGCCCAGGTGATCGCCGTGTGCGTGCGTCACTAGAATCAGGTCGACCTTGCCCAGCTCGTCGAGATTCTTCCACTTCTCCGGCGTTTTCGGATTCTTCGTGAGAAACGGGTCGATCACGATGACCTTGCCGCCGGGCGTCGTAATGCGCATCGCCGCCTGGCCGAGCCAAAGCACTTCGGTCTTTTTGTCCGCAGCGCTAACGAGTAGCGGCCAGTTGAGTGCAAGCAGCGCAACACCGATATAACTGACGCGCGCTCTTTTGTTCCAGATGTACATGGTCATTCTCCTGTAACGACGCTCGGTCTACTCACAAATACGTCAATACGTCTATTCGTCATCCCTGCGGCCGCTCTCGCGCATCCATGCGCTTCGCGGCATTCGGGCTCCTGCCCAGCAAAAGCGGGGATCCAGATATTACGGTAGTTTTTCTGTTGCTGCCCAGGGTGCAACGAACTTCGTCGCACCCGTTCGGCGGCGCGAATGCATGTTAAATGCGTTCGCGAAAACCCCGCCTCACCCCGGTTCGCGGGAATGACGACACCTTCAAAGACTACCTACGACTTACCTACTTCCGCCGATCCGCCAAATGCTCTTGATCGACCGTCGCACGGATGAACACGATGCACATTTCATCCGTCGTGTTCTCGCCCCAGCGCACGACCTTCGGCGGGTTGTTCGGCTGGCGCGGGTTGCCCGTCGAGTTGTCGTAGATCACCTGGATGTCGATCCGCGTACCGCCCGGAAGCGCGATCGGTTCCTTGAAGGCATAACCGCCCTGCCAATTGAAATCCCAGTCGTTGATGTAAATCAGCGGGCGCACGGTGCCATCCGGATAAGTCGCGGTCGCTTTCACTTCGCGCCCGAGCAAATGCATATGCGGTGAGATGCTGATGGCGTGGAAATTCAAATGCGCCGGCGCGGTCCACGACGCGCGCACCTCGTGCCGCGCCACGCCGGCCGGAATCTCGAACGTCCTATTGATAACCGGAATGACGCGCATGCGCTTATCGATTGGCCCGGTCGCGAAGCGCAAACCGATCTTCGTCCGGTCGCTCGTCTTGGCGCCCGTGTGATTGTGATAGTGCACCTGCATCACCACGCGCGCACCCGCGGGCAGCAGCATTCCGACTTGATCCGGCATTTGCAGCGGCGGCGCGCCCGGCGCCCAGCCACCGATGCCGAGCAGACCGCTGCCCGTAAACCCCGGCCCGCCGAAGCAGGTGTAGCCCAAGCCCGGCTCGGCGCGATCGAGCGCCTCGGCTTGGCCGGTGGTATCCATGTACGTAACGATGTGGTGTACGACCTGCCGGTTGCCCGGAAGAAATTCCGCCGCCGTCACGTAACGGTCCTCTTTGAAAGACGTCGGCAGCACGAAGCAGCGATAAAGATCGGAAGCTCCGGAGGGCACGGTGAACGAGTCGGACGGCTCGATCACGAGATCCGGCTCGCCGAGCATCCACGAGGAAGCGAATTGCTTGGGCGGCGGCAGCTTAGTGTTGTCGCCTTCGGGCGCACCCGCGGCGACCCACTTGGCGATGAGGTCGATGTCGCCATCGGCCAGGCGGCGCACGTGCTGGAACTCGCCGTAACCCTCGACCGGTTTCCACGGCGGCATGCGACGCGCGCGCGTCGCGTCGGCGATCTGGTTACGGAACGGGTACGCCGCTTGATACGTCGTGAGTGCGAACGGAGCGATGCCGCCTTCGCGATGGCAGTTCTGGCAATTCTCTTGAAAGATTCGCACGACCTGATTGCTGAACGTCACGGGCTCTGCCGACGCTCTCGATGCTTCGACGGCAAGCACGCGTCCGACAACTGCCGCGGCGAGCACAATCGCCGCGGCACCGGGCAACGCCCAACGCATCACCCGTGCGCCGTTGCTCGAATTTTCTTTTGCGCTCGATACGAATCTCATGGCTACTCCTAGCTTTGCGACGATAGCGATCGGAAAATTCCGACTACTTGTATCCTTCACCAAAACGAATGCGCCGTCCACCCCCCCCTGCGTCTCGCTCCACGACACTGTCAGCGAGCAATTCCGTTAAGCAGCCCACCGCACATTCAGACAATGGCGGTTCACGTGAGACGACTCGCCAGATATTGAGAATAGCGCGGCATACGCCACTTCCCACCCGCCGCCTTGCCGGCCGAAGGGAACAGCGGCCCCCGGTTCGGACGCCGGCACGTGGCGTCGCGTCCCATCGGCGCATCGATGCGGCCCGGCACGACCGTGTTACAACGGATGCCGCACGGCTCATCGACTCTCCCGATGGCCCGCGCGAGCGCGGCACTGGTGCGAGCCACGCTCGGCATGGGTCCCAGCACCTGCCCTCACTTGACGAAACGCGGGACGAATTCACGCGTAACTATCTCTCGCACATTCGATAAACCACGGCGGTAGCGTTAGCCGCGCCGCGCGATCGCACCGATTTTTGCAAATCGCTGTCACGCCACCAACCGACGCCCGACGAATTCAAAAGGACACGGACCCGCTCCCGGTCATCATTCCGCCGCCTGCGGCGGCCAAGCCGCGACGCTATACTAGCGGCAGCGCACGCAGTCGAAACGCTTTGTGATTCCGCTCGATGCGAGGCGACAAGAATTCTAGCGACGGGACCCTCATGCTTTTCAACTCTTACGGCTTCCTCATTTTATACCTGCCGATCGTCGTGGTCGGCTTCTTCGTCTTGGCGCGCTTGAGCCACATGGCGGCCGCAGGTTGGCTCGCCGTTGCATCGATCGTATTTTACGGATGGTGGGACTATCGCTACGTGCCGCTGCTACTGGGATCGATACTGCTTAATTTCTTCGCCGCGCGAATGATGCTCCGCGCTATCGTCGCGCAGCGTTTTCGGGCGCTGCGCGTCTGGTTTGTTATTGCGCTATGCGCAGATCTCGGGTTGTTGGCCTACTTCAAGTATTTTAATTTCTTCGTCGATAACGCAAATGCTCTGATCGGCGCGAATTGGGCACCGGCACGCGTGATCTTGCCCATCGGCATTTCCTTTTTTACCTTCACGCAAATTGCATTTCTCGTCGACACGTACCGTAAGAAGGTGAGCGAGTACAGTCTCGTTCACTATGGACTCTTCGTCACTTATTTCCCGCACCTCATTGCGGGACCGGTGCTGCACCACAAAGAGATGATGCCGCAATTTCAGCACCGCGAAACCTATCGTTTGCGCGGCGAAAACTTTGCGGTGGGACTGACGATCTTCGCATTCGGCTTGTTTAAAAAAGTGCTGCTCGCCGACAATTTTGCGGCGTATGTACGGCCGGTGTTCGATACCCAAGGAAGCCACTCCTTCGGCTTATTCGATTGTTGGGCGGCGGCGCTCGCCTACGCATTGCAAATCTATTTCGATTTTTCCGGATACTCCGATATGGCGATCGGCTTGTCGCGCTTGTTCGGCGTACGCCTACCGCTTAATTTCAATTCGCCGTACAAGGCGACCAATATCAGCGAGTTTTGGCGACGCTGGCATATGACCCTGTCGCGTTTTCTCCGGGACTATCTCTATATCCCGTTGGGCGGCAATCGCAAAGGAAAATTTCGACGCTATGTGAACCTTGCAACGACGATGCTACTCGGCGGCTTATGGCACGGCGCCGGTTGGACCTATGTGATTTGGGGCGGGTTGCATGGGCTTTATCTGGTCATTCACCAAGCCTGGCAAGGCTTGCGTCCAGCGCGCGCCGCAACGCCGCCCGCGCGAGTGGCGAAAGCCGCGAGCGGACTGTTGACGTTTCTCGCTGTGGTTATCGCATGGGTGTTCTTCCGCTCGCCAAGCGCGTCGCACGCGATCACGATGCTCAAGGCAATGCTGGGCTTCGATGGAATCCTATTGCCGGAGGGATGGCGACCCGCCGTTGATCATATTTTGACCGCCGTTCCGCTTGGCATGGATTTTCTTCATTTCGGAACGGTCGCCGTGCTCCAGGATCGCATGGAGATTCTTGCGATCGTCGCAGGTTTGATCTGGATAGCGACCGCCCCGAATGCTCAAGAGCTTATGCGGCACTTCTCCCCGGCACTCAATCTTCCGGCACCGAACGTTTCGCCGTTCTGGACGTGGCGGCCTAGTCCGCTATGGGCAGCGGCGAGCGCGATTCTTCTAACCGCCGCGTTGCTCAATCTCACGCAAGTGAGCGACTTTCTCTATTTTCAATTCTAAGCATCGGCAATGCGCAATTACCTGCGGATTCTCGCATTCGTAACGATTGTGCCGCTCTTGCTCCTGACCGGGGCGAATTACCTAATCGATCCATACGGCATGAGTGGTGTTCGGTTGCCGCAAGGCTTGAACGCGATCAAGCCTGCCTTCGGCGATCATCATGCGCTCGGCAAGCCGTTCATCGCAGCGCGCCTCCAACCGATGGCGGTGGTTTTCGGTACGTCGCGTGAGAATCATGGGATCGATCCCGACTATGCGGCGTGGCCGACTCCACCCGATAGTCGTTACAACATGGCCATGGACGCCGCCAATATCATCGATATCGAGCGATTATTCGAGCACCTCGTCTGTGTCGGCGATGTGAAGGAAGTTGTCATTGCTCTCGACTTCTTGAACATGTTCGACGCCAATACTCATGGCGCGGTGAATTTCGACGCGGACTTGCTGGTATCGGAGCATCGCCCGCGCGCGCTGACAGCGCTCAATGCACTGCGTTATTTCGCGTCATGGACGATGCTGCACGACTCCGTGGAGACACTGCGCAAACAAGATCCGAAGCTGATCGAATTCGAACCGACCGGCCGACGCAATGCGCTGGTGTTCGAAAACGCCGCACGACGGTTCGGCCAACAATACATGTTTGCTTTCTCGGAAGCGCGCTATTTCCGAGCGCGATTGAACCTGCCGCTCGAACAGCGACATTCGCTCATCGATTCGCAGGACAAATCGACCTTGCAACACTTCGCCAATATATTGGATCGAGCGACCGAGCGAGGTATAAGCGTCCGGCTTTTCATTGCTCCCGTGCACGCGCGCCAGTTGGAGGTGTATCGATTGCTCGGCTTGTTGGATATGCTAGAGAATTGGAAACGCACAGTCGCGAGAATCGCGGAGGGTGATCACATGCGCCTCACGGGACAGCGTTTCACTCTCTGGGATTTCTCGGACTACAGCGAACTCACGACCGAGGCAGTTCCGGAACGAGGCGATGTCACGAGTCGTATGCGTTGGTATTGGGAGTCGTCGCACTACACGAAGGCGCTCGGCGATCTCGTGCTCGATCGAATATTCGGGCGACCGAATCCGAGCCTGCCGAACGACTTTGGGGTCGCGATCCAAAGTGCAACGCTTGAGGGCCATTTGGCGAATATCCGCATGCGCGGTGAAGCGTACCGACGGTCGCACTCACGAGACATGAATGAATTGACGCATACCGCTACCGACGTTGCCGCGAGCGGTATCGTCCTATCGATGTAGTCCGCAGGATCCTCGGTTATCCACCGAACGAACCAGTGCCCGGCGAGAATTTCTGAAATCGGCCGTTCCCTGTGCGCAAACTTACACCGTAGGCGGTTGCTTCGTAGCATAATAGGCACATTACTCTTATAACTACGTTTTCGAACGACAGCGAAATCGTGTTTATCGACGGTCGAACTATCCCGCCAGGCACAAAAATTACCGCCGATGTTTGCATTGTCGGTACCGGGCCGGCAGGAATCACGCTGGCGCGCAATATCGCCAGCAATACCCTATCGGTCATTTGTATCGAAAGCGGCGGCTTGGAGCCCGATATCGCCACGCAAGACATGGCGAAGGGCGATAACGTTGGTCTTCCGTATTATCCGCTCGAAACGACGCGACTGCGCTATTTCGGCGGCACCAGCGGACACTGGGGCGGGTTTTGTCGCCCGTTTTATCCCATCGACTTCGAATCGCGCGAGTGGGTGCCCCATAGCGGCTGGCCTATTCCATATTCCGCCGTCGCGGAGCACTACCCGGCGGCCCACGATATTTGCGACCTCGGTCCTTTCGAGTATTCGACGAGCGGATGGGATCTCGCGAACACGCCGCCTCTGCCCCTTGGCGGGAATGTGGTGCAAACGCGGCTGTTCCAATTCAGTCCGCCGACTCGATTCAACACCAAGTACCGGAACGAATTCGCGCGGGCGAAGAACATCACCGTGTATCTCAATTCGAATGTCGTCAGTATGAATGCGAGCGCCAATGCCAAGAAGATCGTCGGCTTGTCGATTAAGACACTGAGCGGCAATCAGTTCAGCGCCAGCGCGCGCGTCTACGTGTTGGCCGCCGGCGGCATCGAGAACCCGCGCCTGCTGTTGGCCTCTTCGCAAGTCATGCCGCAAGGCCTTGCCAACGATCATGACGTTGTCGGTCGTTACTTCTGCGAACATATGCAATTGGATTCGGCTGCGGTTCTGCCTTTGGAACAGAACGCGTCTTACGACTTGTACCAACTAAACATGCGGCACACGCCGCTCCAGCCGACAAAGCCCGGCCGCGCCGTTGGCTTGATGGGCTATTTGACGATCGCGCCGGAAGCGCAGCGTGCGGCACGCACGTTGAACTACAGCGCAAATCTTCAGCAATCGTATTGGTCGGACTATTTTTTGCATGCGCAGCGTTCGCACGATTCCACCGCCGCATCCAGTTGGCGATCGCTAGGCGATGCGATCACGACCCTATGGGCTAACCTCAAGGATGCGAGCTCGATGGCGCTCGAGCGATTACCCGGACGAAAACCCACGACGTTCTACAAAATCGTCACATCGCAAGAACAGGCTCCGAATCCGGAGAGTCGCGTGCGCTTGTCGGACAAATCCGACGCGCTCGGCATGCGCAGAGCGAGCTTGGACTGGAGGCTTAGCGCACTCGATCGACACACGATCGTCTATGCGTTGCAACAGATCGGTATGGCGTTTGGTTCGGTGGGCCTGGCGCGACTCCACATTCCGATGGACTTCACGCAGGACGAGTGGCCCGGCCATCTGCGCGGAAGTTGGCATCATTGCGGCGGGACGCGCATGAGCGATTCCCCGAGCACCGGAGTCGTCGATGCCGACTGCAACGTCCACGGTATCGGTAATCTTTACATCGCGGGTTCGTCGATATTTCCGACCAATGGACACGGGAATCCAACCTTGACCATCGTCGCACTCGCATTGCGACTCGCCGCTCGCATTCGCCGCGTCCTGCGTTAGCGACAATATTTGGTGCGGGTGCATACTCGCAAAACGAATTGCGGTGCGATGAACTCACTAACGCAGCGCCGTGTCGGCATACGCAACAGAACTCGACGGAAGAAACTAGAATCATGATCTCCTCCATCCGAGAAGGACTCTTTAACGCGGCGCAGGCCATTGGGTACACGGTCGTACCCAACTGGCGAATGGAGCGCTACCCGCAAACGGTCTATTTGCGAAAACTCTTCGGCGCTCTAGGCACCGATTGCGTGCTGGACGTCGGCGCCAATCTGGGTCAGTATCGCGACTTTCTGCGCCGAGAAGTCGGCTTTCGCGGGAAGATCGTATCGTTCGAGCCGATCCCGGCTCATGCAAACGCATTGCGAAAGCGCGCGCGACAAGACTCGGATTGGATCATCGAAGGGTGCGCGCTCGGCGCGAGCAGCGAAACAGCAATTCTCAACGTGATGTCGAGCACGACGTTTAGCTCATTCCTGCAACCGAGACATTCCGTTCAACGTTTTAAAGAGAGTAACGATGTGCGCGAACGCATCGAGGTCCCCGTTAAAACTCTCGACGAGCTTTTGCCGGCTTTGACTCAATCCATTGGCTTTCAAAGCCCGTACTTGAAACTCGATACGCAGGGCTTCGACCTCGAAGTCGTGCGCGGCGCCGGTCAAAGCATGCAACAAATGCGCGCGTTGCAAACTGAGGCGTCGGTGCGGCCGATTTACGAAGGCATGCCGAATTTTTCGACGGTATTGCAGACGTTAGAGGCTCACGGCTTCGAACCGAGCGGCATCTTTCCGAACAATGACGGCCACTTTCCGTTGCTTATCGATTTCGACTTTCACATGATTAACGGACGTTTTTGCAAGGAATTGGCATAGTATATTTACGCGTGGCGAACCATCACACTTGACGCTCATTGCTTATGTTTCCGATCACAACATCACGCCGCGATCAGCCGGACATTAATCGCAGAACCGTTATCGCTGCGGCGTTTGCCGCTTTAGGCACGGCATGCTTGTCGCGATCGCGTTGGTGGAAAAACGATGAAGCTGACCTGTCCGCATTTGCAAAACGTCTGGTCCGCGTGCTTGGCTTAACCGGCCATCCGACGCCAACCGGCGTTGCTCACACCGACATCCTGGACGATTCGCAGCTTTCTGCATTAGTCGAAAGATTGTTGGGGGAGAGTCAAGTTCGCTTCGCCTCGATGTCCGATGTCGAGTTGCGCAATCGCATGCATCGAAATATCGTTGCCGACTATGAAAACGGGAGAATGCAATCCGTGCAGGGCTGGCTGCTCTCGACAACCGAACGCGATGCGCTGAATCTGGCGAGCTATTTGCATCGATCGACATTGCGTAGTTAAGAGGCCATCGATTTCCGGACGCATGAATTCCGCAACGATCACGCTGCCGCGTGTTTTTGCATTCCCTAAGAGCGGCATTGCCTACAACGAATGTTTGTACGCGGCGGCGGCACAAAAAGGACTGACGGTGCAGGAAGGAGTCTGGGCGGGTCGTTGGCTGCTTTCGCACGTAAGCGCCGGCGACATCGTGCATATCCATTGGCCCTCGTTTCTGTATTACGACGCCAGCTCGCCATTCAACAAGTTGCGCAGCCTGGCGCGATTTTTTCTGCTGTACGCCATCGTCAGGTGGCGCAGCGGGCGCATTGTCTGGACCGCTCATAATTTGTACCCGCACGACGGCGGGCGGCGCGAATGGAGTCATCGGTTGGTGCGTCGCTTCATCGCCCGCAGCGCCGACATGATTATTACGCATGGCCCTTCCGCAAAAGCAACGCTGAAATCCGAGTTCGGCGTTGCCGACAACAAGATTGCCGAAGTTCCACACGGCAATTGGATCGGCTATCACCCGCATACGGTGACGAAGGATGCCGCTCGCCAAGCTCTGGGTATTCCCGCGAGTACCTATGTCTATTCCATCGTCGGTGCGTGCCGCCCCTACAAGAACCTGGAAGCGCTGATCGCCGCATTCAAACGTCTCGACGGCGATTGCTTCTTGTTGATCGCCGGACGATTCCAATCCAACGATTACCAAACGCGGATCGGGCAGCTGCTGGCGCAGCTGCCCGCATCGCGTTTCCGTATGGACGCGGGCTTTATCGCCAACGAGAAAGTTCAAAACTACGTGGTCGCGAGCGACACATTGGTCTTGCCTTACACCGAAATCCTGACGTCGGGTTCGGCCATGCTCGGGTTGAGTTTCGGCGTCCCGGTCATCGTTCCTGATATCGGCGGCATGGCGGACGTAATTACCGAACAATGCGGGTTGTTGTACGACGCCAAAGCGAAGGACGGACTTTTTCGGTCAATGATGCAAATTCGATCGCGTGAGTATTCGGCGCCCGCAATCTTGGAGTATGCACGCCGCTTCGACTGGTCAACGTCGGCGGAAGCGCTCGTCGCGTCGATGGCGCGCCTTCAGATAAGCGCCGACCGGCTGCAAACCAAGTATTAAGGGGTGGCGGACTTCATTTCGAGCCGGCAGATGCTTGACCGCGAAGCCGCGCGGCGACTTTTCGCCAAAGCAAGCGCAGCTTGTTTGCGGCTGTCGCTTCGGCAGAATCCGGTCTGCCAGACAACGTCCACAACAACGCGATTCCCGCAACATAAACGCCGATACCCAGCACTACCGCAACCACCATGGTCGACATCAGATCCGACACTGAGCTCGTCACAGCCCTGGACAACGAATATCGCTCGACGGCAAAAAACATCGCGCTTGCGGCAACTAACGGCCGCCACACGGCTGCGACGAAGCGCAACGTCGACAAGTTCAAGACGCGGAGAATGACGGCGACGCCGAGCGGTAGCATTACGACCGCCGCCAGCAAGTAAGCGTACGCGGCGCCGGCGAGTCCATACCGACCAACCAGTGTCACTAGTAGCACGATTAGGATCGTCACAAATGCGCCGTTCAACATCGCAAATATATTGCCGCGGTGGAGGGCCAGACACAGCGCATAGGCATTGCTCTGCATGACTTGCGAGATTCCGAAGAACGCCAGCACTTGCAGGATCGGTATTACGCTGAGCCAGTTGGGCCCCAAGGCCAGCGGCACGATTAGATTGGCCGTCGCAGCGACGCCTGCAACCGCTGGAATCGCGAACAGACAAATCATCGACATCACTGATAAGTACTCGCGTTGCAACGCTTCGCGATCGCCGGCGATTTTCACGTACACTGGATAGACCGCGCGGTTGATTGGCGCCACGAGTTCAGTCCCGGGCATATTCGCCAGCTCGTAGGAGACGCTGAAAATACCCAAGGCACTTGCGCCAGCAATACGGCCAATGACGAAATCGGGGGAGCGGTCGCGCAAAAATTGCAAGGCGTTCAAAAACAGTAGCCACTTGGAAAAATGCAGGAGATCGCGCGCCGCGCTCAAATCGAAGCGCGGACGATACGGATGGAATCGATAGCTAAGCCAAAGATCCACCAATCGACCGGAAACCATACCGGCGACTAACGCCCAGTAGTTGCGCAACAAAAAAGCCAGCGCAATCGCGATCGGCACGGTGGCGATGCGCTTACTTACCAGAAAGCGAAACTCCTTGTGAAACTCCAACTCCTTGCGGAATGCCACCGTTCCAACGTTTTGAAATCCCTGCAGCAGCGAGCCGATCGCCAGTGCGCAAATGACGTAGACCAACGCGGGCTCGCCGTAGAAATGCGCCATCGGCCACGAAAAAGCGATCATCAACAAACACAGCACGCCGCCGAGAATGACGCTAAACGTCCATGCGGTGTCATAGTGCGCGCGCGTTGCATCCGCCCTTTGGATAAGCGCCATGTCGAACCCGAACGCCGCGATGAGCTCCAGCATCGCGATCAACGATGTCGCCATGGCGACGATACCGAAGTTGTCCGGCGTTAGCAGCCGCGCCAGGATCAGAGTACTGGCGAATCCGATGCTTCGATCCACCAGCTTAAATAGCACCATCCACGCGGCGCCGCGCGCCATCTTGTCGCGCAAGTCATGCGTCATCGCGAAGTGTTCCGTATTCGGCGCGGCTCGACATCGCACACATCTCGCTCTCCACTCTCGGAGTTACGCATCATGGCGCGGCACGCCGTCATCCAGGCTACGTTAAGAGCCACTCGCGTCAGACATCCGCTGCCGCCAGAAGCAATCGACCCTGCGCCGGTGCGCCGGCAGCGACCCGACGCGCGATAAGGTTGGCATCGGACAGTCGGCGCACGTGTCGGGACGCAGCGAAACCGTCGGCCGGTTTCCACGGCGGCATGCGGCGCGCCTTGGTGGCGTCCGCATCTGAATGCGAACGGATACGCTGACTGGTAGTTTGTCAGCGAGAACGGGGCGATACCGCCTTCGAGATGACAGTTTTGGCAATGCTCTTGAAAGACCCGCATGATTTGCTTGCTGAATGTCACGGGCTCGGCGTATACCAAGAAATGCACTCGCGACGTTTCGCGCGACGCCCGCCGTCTTATGTGCGCGTCGATTCTCGGTTCGCGAGTGTCATGCTGACTCGTATTAGTATCGCTTCTCTTTGCGACTTAATTTAGCCGCCGCGAACAAGCGCCGAGTCTAGGCCGGTGTGCTCAATCACTCAGCGCGCGATGCCGCTGATCAAGCCACCGTCGACGTTTAGGCAATGGCCGTTCACGTACGAGGACTCGTTAGATATCAGAAAGAGTGTAGCGTACGCCACCTCCCAGCCCGTGCCTTGTCGTCCGAACGGAACCGCGGCGGCGCGGTTTGGCCGGCGTCGCGTTGCGTCGCGGCCCATCGGCGTGTCGATGAGACCGGGCGCCACAGCGTTGCAGCGAACGCCGCGCGGCTCGCCGGCCCTGGCGATCGCCCGCGCGAGCGCGAGCTGCGCCGCCTTCGACGTTTCGTAGGCGGGATTGCGGCTGTTCGCGCGCTGGCTCGCGATCGATGACATGAGCACAATCGAGCCGCCTGGCTCCATCACCGTCAACGCCTTCTGCGCGATCAGCATGTGACTGCGCACGTTGACCGCGTATTCGCGATCCCATTTCTCGGCGGTCATCTTGTCGAACGGCAGTCCGTGCGAAATGCCGACGCTGCAGACCAAGCCGTCGAGACCACCGAGTTGCTGGATGCAACGCTCGACCAGCGAGTCGATCGCACCGACATCGCTAACGTCAGCGACTTCGGCGAACACGCGCCCGCCTTCCGCCGCGATCTGTGTGCGCGTCGCTTCGACCGCCTCGCGCGAGACGTCGACGCACGCCAGCGCCGCACCCTCGCGCGCGAAGAGCACGGAGATCGCGCGGCCGTTGCCGATCGGCGGATCGTCGTCGACAGTCTTACGCTGGCCCGCGCCGACGACGATGACACGCCGCCCCTTCAGTCGCCCGCGTCCCGGCGCCTGGCCTAGAGTTTCCGGATACATCTGGCAACTCGGGTCGAGTTCTTTCGGTGCGAGGTTCATTCGGTTCAGTCCCGTCGATCGATGTGCCGCTACGCAGCGGTCGTCCTATCGCTTGCGCCTAAATTTCATAGCGTCGGTAACGCAAATCACTGGATAGTGCCCGGCGGCTCGATCTCGACCTCGAAGTTTTCGAGGAAGCGGCACACCATCATATAAAACCCAATAGTTAACACCAGCTCGGCCATCTGCCGATGATTGAGCTGCGCCAGCAGCTCGCGAAACATCGCCTCCGGCGCTTTGACTTTGCGCACGACCTCATCGGTGAAGCGCAGCACGAGCTTTTCGAGCTCGGTGAACTCGCCGGCCTCGGGTCCACGCGCGATCGCTTCGATCTTGCCGTCCGGCACGCCGACGGAACGGGCGACACGCTTGTGCTGATGCACTTCGTAAGTCGCGCCGCTCAATACTCCGACTCGCAAAATGGCCAACTCGCGCAGCTTCGCGTCGAGCTCGCTCTCTCGCAACAACGCGCCACCGAGCTTGAGGAAACCCGGCGCCGCCGCAACCGCGTGCGGCAGCATTCGATAGATATTGAGCGGCGGCCGGGACGATAGCAGCTCGGCGATCGCCGGCGGTGCTTTGTTGAGATCGAAATAGGGAATGCGGGGCATGCGCTAATCCTCTTCTTCGCTGACGTGGCGCCGCCACTCTACGCCTTGCCCGTCGAGGTCTCAAAGCGACGCCGCGGCGCAACGCACGGACCAATCCCGGTTTCATACATATTTTCCCGGCGCTTTCCTGCCCAGGAAACGTTCACGACCGCCGACGTTCCGTCAGGCGGGAATATTTTGCCGTGGGTCCGCGTCTATATGTGTGACGACTGCGCTGTTTTTTCATCGACGTAGGACGAAGCGGTGGCTTCGATAATCCCGCTTATGGGATGATCGGCGCCAAACCTGCGGAGAACCAAGTCGAAAGAGTTCTTGGGCGCGTGTCGCGGTTGTTCGGCGTCCTTTGCCCGCTCCGGCGGACGAAGGTGAGATCTGCGCTGATGGAATGCCAATGGCAGCAGACCCTTTCTCGCCGAGAACCGAAAATGGGGGGCTACTACGCGCCGATATTCCACCGGACCGCGACGCTCCCTTCGAGATAGAGGGGCGACGACGTTGTGGGCAATCAATTTTCAGCGGCTATGAAACTCACGCCGCCGCCGGCCCGGGGAGCGGACCATCGAGTGGCGGCGAGCGGCGCGACGCAAAACGAATGTGTCGATTCCGAAGAGGGGATCGGCGGAACCGGCATCTCGCGCTATTTGTTCAGCCACGCAACCGCGATGCCGAGGACGCCAAGACTGATCGTACCCAACACGATTTGCTTGAACACCAGCATGCCCGGGAGCGGATGCACGGCATAGTAGATCAACGCCATCGGGATGGTCGTCAGCACGGCTACGGCGACCGCATAGCGGATGCCTTGCGGCAGGAACGGCTTATTTTCCTTTCCCTGTAGGTAAATCCAGACGAAGGCGACGGCCATCAGCGCATGCGCCAGCAGCATGTACGGAAAATAATTCATCGAATCTTGATGCGTGCGGTACACGCCGGATACGTGCGAGTAATCGGCGTTGAGAAGCAATCCATGCACGACGTAGTCGATGGCCATCCACAAGACGAAGATCGCAATCACCGCGATCCAGAATTTCTTATTCATCGTTCGCTCCTGTGTCGTTAAGGAAATTTGGCTACTGGGAACCGATCGTCCCGTAGCGCGCTTCACTTTCGACCTTGAGCCCCACTCCGGTCAACTCCCGGCGGAACCGCCGAAATTCTCCTACACGTGGCGTCGGATATCCGCGGCGGTTCAGATCCTGCGCAATCAAGGAGCACCTCATTTCAGCCGCGGTATCCTCGAAAACTAGAATTGGCTATCGTTTGTTTGGCACGCGAGTCCATTGAGCGCGAAGACGCTAAAACCGAGTCAACGTAAGACTCACGACGAGGCGAAATGAAGGACACCCTTAAACCCGGTTTACAGAAAACCAGACGCATAACCGTCGACCGTGCGCGCGTCACACGGCATATGGGCGAGACCTTGGGCGTTTACGCGACGCCGGCGATGGTGAACGACATTGAAATGGTGTGCCGCGATTTTTTGTTGGAGCATCTGGACGCCGGCGAGGATTCGGTCGGCACGCGCGTCGATATCCAGCATCTCGCCGCCACGCCCGAGGGCATGTGGGTCGAGATCACCGCCACCGTGACGACCATCGACCGGCGCGCGGTGACGCTGGAGGCCATCGTCCGCGATCCGCTCGACGAAGTCGGTCGCTGCACGCACAGTCGGTTTATCGTCGACGTCGCGAAAATGAAGGAGCGGCTCGCGGCGAAGATCGCGAAAGCTCGCGAGCTCTAGCCATCGGCAACGAAATGAATAACTCTAGGCAACAATGAAAGCGATCGAGGTAGCCGCGCCCGGCGGATTAGACCATCTCCGGATCGTGGATCGGCAGGACCCAACTCCCGGCGCCGGCGAAGTTTTGATTCGCATGCGCGCGGTGTCGCTCAACTATCGCGACCTGCTCATGGTGGAAGGCCGCTACGCACGCAGCGACTTCGCTTTTCCGATCACGCCGTTCTCCGACGGTTGCGGCATCGTCGAGAAAATCGGACCGGGCGTAACGCGCGTGCATCCGGGCGACCGCGTCGCGACGTTGTTCTTTCAGAACTGGTTCGCGGGCCCGCCGACGCCGGAAAAGTTAATCTCCGCGCTGGGGCATCCGATCCCCGGCGTCGGTCGCGAGCGGGCGGTTTACTCCGAGCACGGCGTATCGAAAGTGCCGGGCTTTTTGACCGACCATCAAGTCGCGACGCTCCCGTGCGCCGCGCTCACCGCGTGGCGCGCGCTGTTTCACGACGCGCAACTGCTGCCCGGCCAAACCGTGCTGCTGCAAGGCACCGGCGGCGTTTCGATCTTCGGTCTCCAGTTCGCGCACGCGGCCGGACTGCAAACGATCATCACCTCCTCCTCCGACGAAAAACTCGCGCGCGCCCGCGCGCTGGGTGCGACCCACACCATCAACTACCGCACGCATCCCGAGTGGCACAAGGAAGTCCGCCGCTTGACGGCGCAGCGCGGCGTCGATTTCGTGATGGAAGTCGGCGGACAGAACACGCTCAAGGAAAGCCTCAAATCGATCGCGCTCGGCGGTCACATCGCGATCATCGGCATTCTTTCCGGCTCGAGAGAATCGCTGCTCATCCCCGCCGTCATCACCACCGGCGCGCGCCTTCACGGAATATCCGTCGGATCGCGCGAGATGTTCGAAGCGATGACGCGCGCGATGGCGGCGCACGAGATTCAACCCGTCGTCGACAAAGTCTTTCCGTGGACCGAAGCACGCGCGGCGTTGCAGGCGATGCAGCGGGGCGAGCATTTCGGGAAGATCGTTCTCGATTTTTCCTAGGGTCGTCCTAACGATTGCTCTCGCCTCGCGCAGCTCCCCTCGCTTCGGCGCTTACCTCTCAAGTAATTGTGGCCCGCTTTGCACGGCGCCATTGTGTCTGCTCGCATACCAACCAGGAAGCAGCCATGACACGAAACCTGAAGCACACCGCAACGCCGTTCGGTGACATCGCCTATACCAAGCAGGGCCAAGGTCCCGCTGCCCTGTTCGTCCACGGCGTATTCCTCAACGGCTATCTCTGGCGCCACGTCATCGATCGCGTCGTCGATGTTCGCCGTTGCATCGCGATCGACCTGCTCGCTCACGGCGCAACGCGAACGTCCGCCGATCAAGACGTTTCCTTCACGGCGCAGGCCCAGATGCTCGAAGCGTTCTGCGAGAACCTCGGCCTCGAGCAGATCGATTTAGTCGCCAACGATAGCGGCGGCGGGATCGCCCAGATCTTCGCGGCGCACCATCCCGAGAGGATCCGCAGCTTGACGCTGACCAACTGCGACGTGCACGACAACTGGCCGCCGAAGGCATTCGAGGCGACGCGCAACGCCGCAGCGCAAGGCCGCCTCCCCGAGCTTGGCCGGAGAATGCTCGGTGATATCGACTTCGCGCGCTCGCGCTTCGCCGCCGCTTATGAGCACCCGGAACGATTGTCGATCGAGACCGTGCGGACCTATCTCAAGCCGCTCTATGCGACGCCCGCGGCGACGCGCAACCTGGAACGCTGGTTCGGATCGTCCCACGAAAACTCCCAAACCGTCGCGATCGAGCCGTTGCTGCGTCGGCTCGAAGCGCCGACGCTGGTCGTCTGGGGCACCGACGATATTTATTTTCCGGTCAAGTGGGCGCATTGGCTGCGCGATACGATTCCGGGATGCCGTAAGGTGATCGAGCTCGAGGGCGCGCGCCTATTTTTCCCGGAGGAACGGCCCGACGAGCTCGCCGACGCCTTACGCGAGCATTGGCAAGTGCGCCAGCGCACGGCGGCTGAGTCGACAACATAGTCGGAGTGCATCACGACGCCGCGAGCCGCCGCGCCGTCTCCTCCGTCACGGTGTCCGCCGGATAAAAACACTCGATTCGGAGTTGTTGCAGCGTGATGTCGCGCGGCGTGGCGAACGTCGTGAGCGTCGAGAAGAACGCGAGCGACGTGTCGCCTTTCCGGAGTCGCAGCGTCAGGAGCGGCGGAACCGGCGCGAACGGATCCGGAATCTTCCACGGCGACGGCACGCCCGGATACGCGAGTACCTCATCGCGCAAACGCACGGCGGCGGCGTTCGTACCGCCCGCGGCTTCACGATGGAGCGTCTGAATCAACGGCCCCGCAATCTCCTCCCAGTTCACCAGGAACGGCCTTATACCGTCGGGATGAAAAATCGTACGCATAGCGTTGCCCGCGTGCGCGCGGCCGGCCTTGGGCGGCGGGCGGAACAATCCGAAGATTCGCTGCGTCGCCTCGTTTTGCATGACGATGTTCCACTGTCCGTCCATGACGATCGCGGGAAATGGCTCCTGCTGTCGCAGCATAAACTCCAGCGCCCGGCGAACATGATCGAGCTCGGGTGCCGAAAGCTCGCGCTCGCCGTAGATCGGCGCGAAACCGGCCGCTATCAACAACGCATTCTGCTCGCTCAGAGGAACATCGAGCACACCGGCGAGGAGCCGCACCATCTCGCGGCTCGGCTGCGCGCGTCCGGTTTCGAGGAAACTCAAATGCCGACCGGAAATCTCCGCCTCGGTCGCAAGCCGGAGCTGGCTGATACCGCGCGCCAGCCGCCAATGGCGAAGCAACGATCCAAAAGCCGGACGCTCGCGCGGTTTGATGGCAACATTCATGGCACGCACCCCCTTCGCCTAGTTTACCGGATGACCTTTGCGCGGCGATTACTTCAAAGGTAATCGCCGTCGACCACTCGTATCGCTGACGCCAATCAGCGCTTGTCCCCGCGCTGACGGCGCTGCCGTCCTCTGCGGTTGCTTCTTTTAGGGACCGATTTCTGGACCCCAAATCTCGTCCTTTGCCAGCCGCCAAGATCGATTTGACTAGAGACGGTCCCGCTCACCCGCTTAACCCGGAAGAGAAGCTGCCCCGGCTATACTAAAAACCGATATAGAGCGACGCGGATAGTGAAGAACCGTGAGTGTCAAAAGGTGCCGCGAAGCGGCGGCGCCCCTCAGAGTTCACTATTAAATTAACGATAACGATCCACGACGACCGACTCGCGGTAGCCACACAAAACAACCCACATGCAACGTTTCTCAATCCTCGCTCTTGTTGTCGTGTCGCTCGGCGGCTGCGGGTACAACGACCTGCAACAACAGGACGAATATACAAAGTACTCGTGGGCACAGGTGCTGAGCCAATATCAGCGGCGCGCCGATCTGGTCCCCGCTCTGGTGAGCACCGTGCGTGCCTATGCCGTGCACGAGCAAACCGTATTTAAGGAAATAACCGAAGCGCGAGCGGAGCTCGACACGATGCGGGTTTCGATAAACGACGCCGACGCGTTGGAACGGTATAGCCGGGCGCAGCAGCGAATGGGCGGCGCACTGTATCGATTGCTGCTCGCGGTGGAAAACTATCCGCAGTTGAAGTCCGACAACGCCTTCCTCGATCTACAGACGCAGCTCGAAGGCACGGAGAACCGCATTGCCTTCGCGCGGCAACGCTACATCGGCGCGGTAGCGGCCTACAACGTCACGGTGCGAAGCTTTCCGAGCAATCTAACCGCGAAGTATTTCGGTTACGCGACGCGCCCAACATTCACCGTCGAGGACGAGCAAGCCGTGTCGCGCGCTCCGTCGGTCAACGTCGAGTAGCCGCGCGTGACCCGGTTCGTGCTCTTGGTGATCGTCTTGATCGGCGTGTGCGCGGTCGTTCACGGCGACGAACGCAACGAACCGTTCCCCATTCCGCCCACGTACGCGCTGGTCAACGATTATCATGGCTTCTTGACGATTCGCCAGACCATGACGTTGAATGAAAAACTGCACGCGCTGGAAGACAAAAACGGAACGCAGATCGTTCTGCTGATCGTACCGACGACAGGCGACACACCAATGCGCGAGTATGGCGAGCGGGTCTTCGCGCAATGGGACATCGGTCACAACGGCGACGGCAACGGCGTGTTGTTTCTAATCAGCGCACAGCAAGGGAAGGTGCACCTATTTACCGGGCCGGGAATCTCCGGCGCGATTCCCGACATAAAACTGCGTCACATCTACCGCGAACAGCTCGAGCCGAACCTTCAAAAACAGCAGTGGTGGGACGGGATAAATAACACCATCGACGCGCTGATTGCGGCCGCACAGAAAGAGGAAACCGCGCCCGGGCAGTACGCCCAGTTCTTCGTGATCTCCGCGGACGCGCTTATCGCCGTCGCTTTCGCGTCCGCCGGCGTTCTCTATCTTGGCTACTACGGCTGGCGCCGGTATCGCCAGCGCAAAATAACGAGGGGGGACTATCGTGCGTAGGCATATCGTCGTGCTGGCGATCATCGCGTTCGGCGTATATTACTTCGGCTTCCGACCGAACGAGTTGGACAAATTGATGAAGCCCGCTGCGGCGGCACCTGTGGACATCAAGGCGCAAGACCAGTTTGTCGATCCGGATTACAGTCGCCGGCCGATCAACGATCGAGATTTCGCCGAGGCCGATCGGTTCACCGTCGTCTACTACCATTGGGACAGCTGCCCCGGTTGCAAGCGACTCGACACCGACATCAAGGAACTGTTGCAACTGCGCGGGGACGTGGTCGTCAGGCGGATCGCGCTTGCGAACGATTGGTCGACCAACGGTGCGTTGCGCGACTTCGGCCGCGTGATCGGCCACACGCCGTTCGTGATTATTTACGGACCGGATCGGAAGGTCGTCGTGAAGGATGACGGACGAAACAGCAAGGCGTTCGATCTGCTCTATGACTGGATCAACGCGGAGATGCGGCGCGCGTGGGAGGCGAAAAACAAGAACAAAGGCGCCCCCGCGCAAACGCGCGTTGCCGGTGATGCTACGGTGAGGTAAGCGGCGCCACGAACTCCGGACCCTCCTCCCTCACCCTAACCCTCTCCCAGCGGGAGAGGGAATTGGTAAAACGCGTTGGTAAGGGCTGGCTCTTCGACCGGTGATGTCGGAGCCGAATTCCCGCCGGCTATACTGAGAAATCTAATTGGGGTGGGGAGATGAGGAGGAGCGGGTACTACAAGCAGGACTGGTTCATTGCCCTCCTCGTCGGGATCGTCTTCGGCGTTGCCATTCTTTTCCGCAGCAGCTTCCTCGAACGGGTTGAGCTGATCGCGTACGACATCGGCGTGAACGCGACGCACCGCGCGCCGGGCGCAGCCGATCAGATCGCCATCGTCGCGATCGATGACGCCAGCATCGCCGAGATCGGCCGTTGGCCGTGGCCGCGTAGCGCGTACACCGAGGTGCTGGAGCGCCTGGCGAAAGCCGAGCCGCGCGCCGTCGCCGTGCTACTCGATCTCACCGAGGCGCGAGTCGATCCGGGGCTCACCTCCATCCGCGAGATCCGCGAGAAGCTCAGCCAAATGGCGGTGCCGAGGCAGGCGAGCTCCGAATTCGCCGAGCTGCGCGCACTATTAAATCAAGCGGAAAAGGATCTCGACGCCGACCGCGCGCTCGCGCAAGCGCTGCGCAAGACGCCGAATCTGCATCTGCCCATGTTTCCGGATGTCGGTGGGACGCCGCGCCATCCGGCGGCGAAGATTCCCGACTACATGGAGCGCCACCGACTCGCCAACGCGACCGGGTCGGCGACGGACTCCAACTGGCCGTATCCGATCGCCGGCCTGCGCGTGCCGCTCGAGCAGTTCGGCCGGTACGCGAGTGGAGTCGGTCACCTGAGCGTGCGCATCGACGCGGACAACGGCGTGCGCGCGATTCGCCCCGTGCTCCAATACGACGGCCAATATTACCCCGCGCTACCGCTGTTGCTCGCGGCGCGCAGCTTCGGCCTCGACGTGCGCCACATCGAGTACGAGATCGACAAAGGCATCAAGCTGGGCAAGCTGTTCGTGCCCACCGATCTCGCGGCGCAGACTTACATCGGCTTCTACCAACCGCTCCCGGGCAAGGAACACGCATTCGCGATTTATTCCTTTCGCGACGTGCAGCAGGACAAGCTCCCGCCGTCCGCCTTCACGAACAAGATCGTACTGATCGGGCCGGCCGCAACCGGCGCCGGCGCGACGTACGCGACACCGGTGACGACGACCAACGGCGCGCCGATATCGGAGCCCGAGCTGGTAGCGAACGTTACCGCGAGCATACTCAACGAAGATTTTTACACTACGCCCGACTGGACCGCGTGGGCTCAGCCCGCCATCGCGCTGATGGTTCTCTTATATATGATGCTCGCGCTGGCGCGCATGCGCGGGAAGACCGCGCTCTTGGTGTCGTTGTTGGTGCTCGTCGGCTTGCTCGGCGCCGAACAGTTCCTGATGGTAACGCAGAAGGTCTGGCTGCAAGCGACGTCGCCGGCGCTGCTGCTGCTCGTCGGATACCTCGCGATCGTCATCAAACGTTTCGTGCTGGGCGAGCGCGAGCGCGCCGAGACCGATTCGATGCAGAGCGACCGCATGCTCGGCCTATCGTTGCAATCGCAAGGCCAGCTCGACATGGCGCTGGACAAGTTCCGCGCGCTGCCGGTCGATGAATCGGTGCTCGACCTCATTTACAACCTCGCGCTCGACTTCGAGCGCAAGCGCCAATTCCACAAAGCCGCCGCCGCGTACGACTATATACTCGATCATCGCCGCAACTTCCGCGACTGCGTCGAGCGCAAGAAGCGCGCGAGCCAAGGCGATCAGACGCTCGCGTTCGGCAAGACGCTGATCCTCGACGGCGCGGAGAGGCCGACGCTCGGGCGCTATCGCATCGAAAAGGAAATCGGCCGCGGCGAGATGGGCATCGTCTACCTCGGGCGCGATCCGAAGATCAACCGCCGCGTCGCGATCAAGACGATGGCGCTGTCGCCGGAGATGGGGGTGAAGGACTTGGGCAACGTGCGCGAGCGTTTCTTCCGCGAAGCCGAGACCGCCGGGCGCTTGCATCACCCGAACATCGTTACGATCTACGACGTCGGCGAAGAGCACGACCTCGCCTACATCGCGATGGAATACCTGGAAGGCAAGGAGCTGTCGACTTACATCGAGCCCGGCAAACCGCTGCCGTTCGATTGGATCCTCGACGTCGCGATCAAAATCGCCGACGCCCTCGCCTACGCGCACCGCAACGACGTCGTCCATCGCGACATCAAGCCGCACAACATCTTTTATCACGAGGCGACGGGCGGCGTGAAAGTGATGGACTTCGGCATCGCCCGCATCACCGCCGCGAACCGCACCAAGACCGGCCTCGTGCTCGGCACACCCGCCTACATGTCGCCCGAACAAATCTCCGGCAAGCGCGTCGACGGCCGCTCCGACCAATTTTCCTTCGGTTGCATGCTGTTCGAGCTCGTCACCGGCGACACGCCATTCGGCGGCGACACCTTCGCCGCGCTCACGCACCAAGTCATCAACGCCCCGACGCCCGACATCCGCAAGCTCCGCCCCGACACACCGATGCGGCTGGTCGCGATCATCAAGCGCTTGCTGCAGAAGCAGGTGACGAAGCGGTTTCAGAGTGGCGACGAGATGAAGGAAGCGCTGGAGCAGTGCCGCGGTGGGTTGAATGAAGCGGCGAAAGCGTAGTGACCTCGTAAAGGCGGCATATCGCCATATCTTGCCGCAAAATGTCTAGGTGTTTACGCTCTAGCGGCAATCGGAAGCCATCGTTGGGCGAAAAAGAGAAACAAACGGTAACCAACTCAGAAGAAACGTAATGGCAATCGTTCGAAACACGGTAGATCAAACCAAGTTCAACAAGAGTGCCCGGTTGCCGTATGAGCTCAGACTTCAGGATTTTCAGATAGCGATCCAGGATATCTACGATTTTTTCTACGACGTAAATTCTCATCTAACTACTAAGGGCCTGCGTCGCCTGGATGACATGTTACGACCGGCAATTATGTCGGGCGTGCTATCCGACATGCTAACCGGGAGCTTGGCGAAGCACTCTCGCGTGCTCGCCGAAAACTGTTATTTCAATGGTCATCCCGATCTCGTTGTCCAAGGCGTATACCCAAACAATGCGACCAAAGCGGGAGCCGATGGGATCGAAGTGAAGACTACGCGAAAGACGGGTGGCGCCGTCGATACGCACGGCGCAAGAAATCAATGGATGTGCGTTTTTGTTTACGATGTGGACATTAATTCACAACCGGCAACCAACCGACAGCCGATGAAATTTACCGAGATTTACTTGGGACAGGTGACTACCGACGACTTTCGAAAGAATGCGCGAGGAGAATTAGGAACACGTACGGCGACTCTACATAAAGAAGGCGTAAAAAAAGCTTCGGGAGAATTGGATATACAAACTGTAGAACTCAATGCTCGCCGTTTGGGCGAAACCGCGATAGCTTTGGAATCGCTTCCCTAGCCAACTTGAAATAGTGGCTGTCTTTTTCGATCCCAATACTTGTATACCCCATCGCTTCCGCGGCGGCTAAGGTAGAGCCGGCGCCCGCGAACGGATCTAGAACTTTTCCCTTTCCCAACGGCAACACGGCGCGAACCACCTGCCGCAGGAATGCCTGTGGTTTCAAACTGGGGTGCGGAGCAAGAGTCCGCTCGTTCGCGCGTGTAGGCGCCGAACTAATTACGTCACCAAAAGGTTTGTCTTTGGACGGTCGACGAAACCCACCGGTTTTCCACTTTCTTAGATTGTCCTGCGCACGACCGTCCAGTGGCTTTCTATATACCAGCCACGGCTCCCACATTGAACGAGGCATGACACTGACTTCATCAAATTCCTTATGAGCCGCCTTGGGGCGGTCCCCGCCTCGCATCGTCATCGTTAGACGAACAATTTCACCCCTTCTTTCAAGTCCCGCTTCCGCCAGCGCCCAAGAGACGATATACGAAACGAGCGGATTAGAGGCCACGACGACATGTGCTCCTGAGACTAATTTGGGAAGCAAAAGTCCTCCCCAGGTAATAAAAAATAGTCGGAGCTCCTCCAACTGTTCAGATGACAGGGTCGTGAATCGCGGCAAAGGTGACCTTACACGTCCGTCGAATGAGGGAGGAATCCTCCAAACGCCTCCACGTCCGTTACGCAGCTTGGTCTGTTGCTCAGGCGTGTACTCATGTAAGCCGTACGGTGGATCTGTCACGACCGCCTGAAAGCTGTTGTCCTCTTGCTGCTCCAACCAATCGAAGCAATCGGCATGAACGAGCGTTGCTTTGCCAAAAGAGAACGGGGTCTCCCGATTCTCGAATTCAACCAACTGCCTTTGGGCTACACCAGAAGAACCACCACGCCGAGCGCGGTAAACACCGCGTTGCTCTCGAACGAAAAGTTCGGGAGTGTTGAGTCTTAAGTACGATCGGATAGGGGAAGTGGGCGCGGCACCGACAACTTTATTGACGCGCGTCTTAATTTCGCGAACGGACAAAGACTTCGAAGATTCGGAAAGAACATGAAGAATGGCGTCACGAATACGGCCGGGTGGATTTCTATCGTTATTCTGCTTTTTCATTGAAGCGGAATAGTGGACGTCTAGACGTCTTTCGTCAATACCGGGCGGCGACTTTGAACATGAGAGCGCAGTCACTATCTCCGTCGTGCGCCGAACGACAAAAGTGAATCCGACCTTCTTATGCAGCGGCGTAATGCGCTTCGCCGGAGAGGAGCCATCGAATCATCTTGCGCGTTGCGAGACTTTCTTAGCCACAACTACGATCACGACGACAACGACAACGGCGATTAAAACCAGGACCACGATCCCGAAATACGGGAATAGACAAAAGGCGAACGGGAAGCAAACATCGTCGGACTTCGGGAGACGCAGATCGGGCGGGCAAAGCGCGGCCGGCGTTTGTGTGCTCGGCGGCACGCCGGAAATGGTGCTCTGCCCCGTCGTTAGGGTGTGCAACCGCAGGCGCAACGTGTTGCCGGTCGCTACATAGCATGGGCCGCTCAGCGCGCACTCGAAGCGAAAATCGACTTCCACCTGCGACGTGGGTTGAGTCGCCGTACTCACTCGACGCAAAAATATGTCGGTCGCATCCGGGGGACCGATCGCCAGCTCGTGTCCATTCTGGTCCGCGAAGACGCCCGGCAGCGCCGCATCCCAATTCACGATGAAGGAGACCACCTCGACATCGGCAAACACTGTCCCGGCCAGGGAGCTCAGAGGATCGGGGGCGGAAGTCGTGCCAAATTTTGCGATCAACACTTGATCGCCCGTCGTCGCGGGATCGCCGTCCGCATCGAAATACATCCGGAACTGTGCCTGCAAAAATTCCGGGTTCGATTTGACCAAATCGAACGCCGGAAAGGACACGATGTTGCGTGTGGTGCGCAAACTGCCTTGCACGTTTGCTTGGACGAACACGTGTGTCGGATAGCGGACCGTTGCGCCGGTCAGGGTCGTGCGTGAGTTGTCGGTGTAGATATTCGCCGCGGCATTATCGACGCCGTACTGCTTCGAGCCGCCGACTCCGAGCACCGAGAGCAAGCGCATCGTAAACGCGAGATTGAAATTAGCGCCGGCCAACAGTTTGTTGGTCGCCGTGGTATTGACCTCGAACAGGATGTGCCGATCGTCCGGCAATCCGGTGGTCGCGGCCGGACTGTTGTTCAGTATCGCCCACTCGAATGTTCCGGCGTCTTCGTACTGATCGAGATTGGCGAGCGCCATGCCGCCGGTCATTCGGTTTACATTGACACCGCAAGCGTCCGCCGCACCGGGCTGGAACTTGACCGTCGTGGCAGCGAGTCCTTCTTGCGCCGTCAACGCGAACAGCGCAACAGCGGCCGCGCGCAGGCACCGGGCGATTGTTGCAGTGGTGAATAATTTCATGATTGAGTCTCCCGCTTCTTGTTGTGTTCTGCGGTCAACCCCGCCCCGCCCCACGCGCACTTTACTCTACTTCTTCGATTCTGGTGCACGCGCATCGTATGAAGATCGAACAAATGCGTCCGATAGATCCGAACAGGGTCGGATTGATAGGAGCGCGTTTTTGCTAATCGCTCATCGAGAGCTTGCTAGAAGCACGTGACGAAGCGGTATCAGGCGGAGAGGAGCGGCAAATTGTTCGCGCGGCTGTACGCAAGCGCAGCCGCCAGCTCTTCGCTCGTGAACTCGGGCTTGTCGACGATGAGCTGGAGCAGCGCGTGATATGGGTTCCACAGCCCTTCGATCTCGTTTTGGATCTCGCGTTCGCGCGGCGTGGTGACGGCGTTCAACTGCACGGCCTGGTTGTCGCCGCCCGGCACGATGCCGCCTTGGCGGAACACCAACGTTTCCTGTTTCATAACTATCTCCTTTGCCTCTTCCATCGGCTCCGGCGGCGGAAAAAGAAAGAGCGCTCATCGTTTCATGGTGGTGGAGGAGGTTGACCACCATGCGACAATGAGCGCCCTTGCTCGTACACGCCGGACCTGCGTCGGAGGGCGCGACTATGCATTGGACGTATTGCAAATGGGATGCCAAACGCGAGTGATGGCGACAATGTGCGGAATCACCGCATCGCCGCGGCGATGCGTCCAAATGGAGCCTGCATTGGAGTGGCGCAACGTGCACCGCGAGAATACAAATGCGTGCACGTTGCACCTAAAGATAACGGTTATCGGATCAAGGCGACGCGAACATGGTTGTTCTGTTGCTGCCAGCGTTCGATTGCGCATCGAGTCCAGAACGCTGTAAACGGAGACTCTTGGTAGGGTTTAAGAAAGGTCGCTTACTACCTGGATTCCCGCTTTCGCGGGAATGACGGCGGTTACGGAGCTAAGCATGTCACCCTTTCGCCGCCAAAATTTCCTCGATCAGATTGTCCATGCGGTTGATGGCGGCCTCGCCTTCGCGGAAGCTCGTCAGCACGACTCGCCCGCCGATAGTCGCGACATACACCAGAAGCGCGAGATCGCGCGCCTGTTTTTTGTCCGCCATCGATTCCTGAAGCAACGCCGCGCAATGCTCGATCCGCCCGCGATCGACTTCGGCGACGATCTTCGCGGCATGGGTGTCGCGGCGCGCGAAGTCGCGAACGGCAAGCTCGACCCGCATTTGCCGCGTGGCGCGCGCGGGTTCGCTCAGCACCATACGGAATATTCGCCGCAACTCGGATTTGCCGTCCTCACCGCTTTTGCGCAAGTAAGCGAGCTCGCCCAAGCGCCGGTCCCGCCAGCGATCGAGAAAGCTCGCGACGAGCTCCGCGTGATCCTTGAAATGCCAGTAGAAACTGCCGCGCGTGACACCGAGCCGCTTGGCCAGCGTGAGCACCCGCACATTCTCGAAACCGCCCTCGGTGATCGCTGCGGCGGCGCCGTCCAGCCACGTATCGCGGCTTAACTTCCGCTCTTTTTCCAAGGGTCGGCCTCGTAGGATAGATACTTTTGCACTCGCCATGATGCTGATGGGTTTATTGACGCTCCGTACCCCGATGCACTAGTGTATGACATTCACAGTACACTTGTGTATGGAGTCGCACCACCGACGTCGGATCGCCCCGTTCGTTCGTCTTCCTGAGCGACCTCCGACCGGCGCTTCAGCGCGAACACAACAGCCGCCCGAGAATGCGTCTTTACCAATCGAACATCATCGCAGCGATACAGGAGTCACTATGAGTAGCACCCGGTATGAGTTGCACGGCAGGGTCGCTGTCATCGGCTTGGATAATCCGCCGGTCAACGGTCTCGGCTACGAGGTGCGTCGCGGCCTCGTCGAGGGCATCAAGAAAGCGGAAGCAGACAGCAACGTTAGTGCGATCGTCATCATCGGCAGCGATAAGATGTTCTCCGGCGGCGCCGACATCAAGGAATTCGGCACGCCGAAAATGTTGGCCGAACCGAATCTACTCACCGTCATCAACTATCTCGACACCGCGACGAAGCCCGTCATCGCCGCGATCGCGGGAACGTGCATGGGCGGCGGGCTCGAGCTGGCGCTCGCCTGCCACTACCGTATCGCCAAGCCGGACGCGCAAGTCGCACTGCCGGAAGTGAAGCTCGGCTTATTGCCGGGCGCCGGCGGCACGCAGCGCTTGCCGCGCGCGATCGGCCTCGAGCCGGCGCTGAATCTGATCGTTTCGGGCGAGAGCGTGCCGGCGGGCATGCTCATGGGGAGCGCGCTGTTCGACCAGTTCTCGCAAGGCGATCTTCTAAAGGATGCGCTCGGTCTCGCCGAGAAAGTCATCAAGGACAATATGCCGCTCAAGCGGGTGCGCGACCTCAAAGTGACGCACGCCAAGCCGGAAGCGTTCTTGCTATGGGCCCGCACCGGCGTCGGTCAGATGGCGAAAAATTTTCCCGCGCCGCTCAAGTGCATCGACGCCGTCGAGGCGGCGGTCTTCAAGAGCTTCGATGAAGGCGTGAAGGTCGAGCGCGAGGCGTTCACGCAACTGGTCATGAGCGACGAGTCGCGGGCGCTGCGCCACATTTTCTTCGCCGAGCGCGCGGCCTCGAAGATCGCCGACATGCCGGAGGACACCAAGACGCGCGACATCAAAAAGGTCGGCGTGATCGGCGCCGGCACGATGGGCAGCGGCATCAGCATCAATTTTCTCAACGCCGGTATCCCGGTCGTCATTCTCGAAACCAAACAGGACGCTCTCGATCGCGGCGTCAAAGCGATCCGCAAGATTTACGACGACCGCGTCGCCAAAGGCAAACTCACGACCGACAAAGCCGAGCAGCGCGTGGGCTTACTAAAACCGACGCTTTCGTACGACGATCTCAAGGACGTCGATCTCGTGATCGAGGCGGTGTTCGAGGAGATGAGCGTGAAGGAAGCGGTGTTCAAAAAAATCGACGAGATCTGCAAACCCGGCGCGATCCTCGCGAGCAACACCTCGACGCTCGACATTAACAAGATCGCGGGCTTCACGAAGCGCCCGCAGGACGTGATCGGCCTGCACTTCTTCAGTCCCGCCAACGTCATGCGGTTGCTCGAAGTCATCCGCGGCGACAAAACCGCAAAGGACGTGCTCGCCACGTCCATGAAGCTCGCCAAGACGATCAAGAAAACCGCGGTGCTGTCCGGCGTGTGCGATGGCTTCATCGGCAATCGCATGGTCGGACGATACGCCCGCGAAGCGCTCACGATACTGACCGAAGGCGCCGCGCCGCAACACGTCGACGGTGCCATCGAAAAGTTCGGCTTCGCGATGGGCCCGTTCAAGATGGCGGATCTCGCGGGCGGCGACATCGGTTGGGCGGTGCGCAAGCGTTTGTACGCCGCCAACCCGAGCATGCCGAAGGCGTTGATAGCGGACCGATTGTGTGAAATGGGCCGCTTCGGCCAGAAGACCGGCGCCGGTTATTATCGATACGAGCCGGGCAAACGCGACGCGTTACCCGATCCGATCGTCGATAAGATCATCGAGGGGTCGCGCAAGGAGTTGCGCATTACGCCGCGAAAAATTTCCGAGCAGGAGATCGTCCAACGCTGCGTCTACGCGCTCGTCAACGAGGGTGCGCGCATTCTGGGGGAAGGTATCGCGCAGCGCGCCTCCGATATCGATCTCGTTTATCTGATGGGCTACGGCTTCCCGATCCATCGCGGCGGCCCGATGCTCTACGCTGACATGGTGGGGCTGATGAACGTCGTCCGCTTCATGGAAGGCTTCGCGCGCAATCCGTTCGTTGATCGCGCGTTCTGGCAACCAGCGCCGTTGCTTGCCAGGCTGGCGGCGGAAGGCAGGACGTTCAACTGATTTTCGAAGAGGTGATACGTCACCTCTGGGAGTAGGAGAAACCCATGACCGACGTAGTGATCGTATCAACCGCCCGCACGCCGCTCGCGAAATCGTGGCGCGGCGGCTTCAACATGACACACGGCGCGGCGCTCGCCGCGCACGCGATCAAACATGCCGTCGAGCGCGCTAAGGTCGAGGGCGCCGAGATCGACGATGTGATCTTCGGCTGCGCGCTGCCGGAAGCATCGCAGGGCAACGACGTCGCTCGGATGGCGGCGATCCGCGCCGGCCTTCCGGTCAGCGTCGCCGGCGCGACGGTGAATCGTTTTTGCTCGTCGGGCCTGCAGACCATCGCCATGGCGGCGCAACACATCATCGTCGACAAAGCACCGATCATGGTGGCGGGCGGCGTGGAGTCGATCTCGACCGTGCAAGCGAACGTCAACACCAAATACATCCAGGAAGAGTGGCTGAAGGAAAACAAGCCCGAGTTGTACTGGACGATGCTGCAAACCGCCGAGATCGTCGCCAAGCGTTACAAAATCCCGAAGGACAAGCAGGACGAGTATGGCGTGCGCAGCCAGCAGCGCGCGGCGGCCGCGCGGGACGCGGGCAAGTTCAACGACGAGATCGTGCCGTTCGAAACCGTCATGGGCGCGACCGATGCCGGCACCGGCGCGATGATCACGAAGAAAGTCACGGTGTCGGCGGACGAAGGCATTCGTCCCGATACCACGCTCGAAGGGGTGTCGAAAATTCGCTCGGCGGTGCCGGGCGGCGTCGTCACCGCCGGCAACGCCAGCCAATTCTCCGATGGCGCATCGGCCTGCGTGCTGATGAGCGCGAAGGAAGCGGAGCGGCGCAATTTAAAGCCGCTCGGCATCTTTCGCGGCTTTGCCGTCGCGGGTTGCGAACCGGATGAGATGGGCGTCGGCCCGGTGTACGCGGTGCCGAAGCTGTTGAAGCGCCATGGCTTGAAAGTCGAAGATATCGACTTGTGGGAGCTGAACGAAGCGTTCGCCGTGCAGGTGATCTATTGCCGCGACAAGCTCGGCATTCCGGACGATCGGTTGAACGTCAACGGCGGCGCGATCGCAGTCGGTCACCCGTATGGCATGACCGGCTCGCGTCTGACCGGCCACGCGCTGATCGAGGGTAAGCGCCGCAAAGCCAAGTATGTCGTCGTGACCATGTGCGTCGGTACCGGGATGGGAGCCGCGGGCTTATTCGAAGTCGTGTGACGATAGACCGCGCAAAAGTCCAAATTAGAGCCATCCTTAATATAAGTGAGCAAATCGTAAAGGTCCTCTGCCATGCCCGCATACAAAGCCCCGCTGCGTGACATTCTGTTCGTGCGCGACGAGCTCTTAGGTTTTCCCGAGCACTACAAGAATCTGCCCGGCTGCGCGGAGGCGACGCCGGATCTCGTCCGCAGCGTGCTCCAAGAAGGCGCCAAGTTCGCCGAAGAGGTGCTGGCGCCGCTGAATCGCGTCGGCGATCTGGAAGGCTGCACCTGGAGCGAAGGCGGTGTCGTGAAAACGCCGACCGGCTTCAAGGAAGCCTATCGGCAGTACGTCGACGGCGGCTGGGCCAGCCTCGCATCATCGCCCGAGTACGGCGGACAAGGATTGCCCGAGTCGCTCGGCTTCTCGCTCGGCGAGATGATCGGCCAAGCGAATTGGGCGTGGGCCATGTACCCGGGACTATCCAACGGCGCGAAGCGGACGATCGAGACGCACGGCACGGCTGACCAGAAAAATATTTATCTATCCAAGCTGACGTCGGGACAGTGGACCGGGACCATGTGCTTGACCGAGCCGCACTGCGGCTCCGACCTCGGTCTGCTGCGCACGAAAGCCGAGCCGCAAGCCGACGGCAGCTGCAAAATCACCGGCACGAAAATTTTCATTTCTTCCGGCGAGCACGACATGGCGGAGAACATCGTCCATATCGTGCTCGCGCGGCTATCCGGCGCGCCGGCCGGCACCAAGGGCATTTCGCTTTTCATCGTGCCGAAGTTTCTTCCAAGTCCGAACGGAGGCGTCGGGAGGCGCAATCGCGTGGTCTGCGGCTCGCTCGAGCACAAGATGGGCATTCATGGTAATGCAACCGCGCTGCTCAACTTCGACGGCGCCACCGGATTCTTGATCGGTCCGCCGAACAAGGGCTTGAACTGCATGTTCACCTTCATGAACACGGCGCGCATCGGCACCGCGACGCAAGGATTGGCGCACGCCGAGGTGGCGTTTCAACAAGCGACGCGCTACGCGCGCGAGCGCTTGCAGATGCGCTCGTTGAGCGGCCCGAAGGCGCCGGACAAACCGGCCGATCCGATCATCGTGCATCCCGACGTGCGGCGCATGTTGCTCACTACTAAAGCGTTCGCCGAAGGCGGGCGCGCGCTGATCTACTTCTGCGGGAAACAGGTCGACATCGCGCACCACCATCCCGATGGTGCGGAAAGAATGCAGGCCGAGTCGTTGCTCGCCTTGCTCACGCCGATCGCCAAAGGATTCCTCACGGAAGTCGGCGTCGAGTCCGCTTATCTCGGCATGCAGGTGTTCGGCGGGCACGGTTACATCACCGAGTGGGGGATGGAACAGAACTTGCGCGACGCGCGCATTTCGACGATGTACGAAGGCACGACCGGTATCCAGGCGCTCGACCTCCTCGGGCGCAAGATACTCGGCAGCCAAGGTCAGGCGCTCATGATCTTCACCGCGCTCGTCCACAAATTCTGCCAGGCCAACGAAGGCAATGCCGCGGTCAAGGATTTCATCGAGCCCCTGAGCCTACTTAATAAGGAATGGGGCGAGCTCACGATGAAAGTCGGCATGGCGGCAATGCAAAATAGGGACGAAGCGGGTGCGGCGGCGGTAGACTATTTGATGTATTCCGGCTACGTGACGCTCGCTTACTTCTGGGCGGCGGCGGCACAAGTCGCGATGCAAAAACTTTCCGCCGCAACGACGGAAGAAGGTTTTTACAAAGCGAAGCTGCAGACGGCGCGTTTCTATTTTCAGCGCATACTGCCGCGCACGCGGACCCATGCGGCGGCGATTCAGTCCGGCGCGGGCAACCTGATGGATATCAACGAAGCCGACTTTTTGATCGACGCGTAAGGCACCAGTGACACAACACAAGATATCGACACCGACGACCATTGCACGTGGAGGAGAGAAGCGATGAAAGAGACTACGGTCGACAAAACCAAATTGTCCGCGTCCAAGCAGACGCAGAAGTCGGGATTTCAGGCGTACGATTCGCGCCCGTGGCTCAAGCACTACATGGGCAGCAGCAAGGCCGACCTCGATGAGATTACCTATAAGAACTTGGGCGACCTGGTTGCTAAGGCGAGTCGCGAGTTCGCGGCCTCTCCCGCGTTCACCACTTGCTTGCCAACCGGAACCACCGGCACGCTGACCTACGCCCAAGTCGATCGGATGACGGATGAGTTCGCCGCGTACTTGCGCTTCGAGCTCGGCCTGCAGAAAGGCGATCGCGTCGCGATTCAAAGCCCGAATTGTCTCGCTTACCCGATCTTTCTGTTCGGCGCCGCCAAAGCGGGCTGCGTGATCGTCAATCTCAATCCGTTGTACACGGTGCCGGAAATGGAGTTCGCGCTGAACGACTCGGGCGCGAAGCTGCTCCTCATCATCGACATGTTCGCGGACAAGCTGGCGGCCGTCATTCCGAACGGCCAAGTCAAGACGGTTCTCATCAACAGCGTCGTGGAACTGTTTCCCGCGGTGCCGCGGTTCATCGTGAAGCTGGTACAGCGACGGAGGAAGATGATTCCGAAAAATGCCGTCCCCGCGCAGTCGTTCGCGCACGCGCTAAAGCTCGGCGCCAAGCAGTTGGCAAAGGGACGATCGGTCGCCTCGCTCGATGTCGGTCTGGACGACTTACTCGCGCTGCAGTACACCGGCGGCACCACCGGCCGACCCAAGGGCGCGATGCTGACGCATCGCAACTTGGTATCGAACGTCGTGCAGGCGTTTAACAATTTGCAAGACCAGCTCGAAGACAACCGCACGTCGCTCACGCCGCTGCCGATGTATCACATCTTCGCGATGGGAGTGAGCGCGGTGATATACCGCGTCGGCGGACACAACGTGCTCATCCCCTCGCCGCGACCGATCTCGAATCTGAAGCCGGCGTTCGAGAAGTTCAACTTCCGCTTCATGACCGGGGTTAACACGCTGTTCGTCGGTCTGCTCAACGAGGAATGGTTTCGCAACAACCCGCCGAAGGACATGAAAGTCACCGTCGGCGGCGGCGCCGCCGTCCAAGACGCGGTCGCGCAGCGCTGGCAGCAGGTAACCGGCTTCCGCATGTATCAAGGCTACGGTCTGACCGAAACCAGCCCAAGCGTCACCTCGACGCCGGTCGACGGCTTGGACAAAATCGGCAGCATCGGCATCCCGTTCGCGAGCACGCTAGTGCGCATCGTGGATGAAGAAGGCAACGCCGTAGCGGTCGGCGAACAAGGCGAGCTGATCGTCAAAGGCCCGCAGGTCATGCAGGGCTATTGGCAACAGCCCGAGGAAACCGCGAACGTGATCAAGGACGGATGGCTCTACACCGGCGACATCGCGCGCATGGATGCGGACGGCTTTTTCTACATCGTCGATCGCAAAAAGGACATGGCGATCATCTCCGGCTTTAACGTTTATCCGACCGAGGTCGAGGATGCGATCGTGAAGCATCCCGGCGTGCTCGAAGCCGGCGTGGTCGGCGTGCCGGATGACGACACCGGTGAGGCGGTGCGCGCTTATGTGGTCAAGCGCGATCCGGGCCTCACCGAGGAAGCCGTGCGCGAGCACTGCCGCAAATATCTCACGCCCTACAAGATCCCGAAGCAGATCGTGTTCCGTGCGGATCTGCCGAAGACGCCGATCGGCAAGGTGCTGCGCAAAGATTTGCGCGCGCAAGCGCTGAAGGAAATGGGCAAAGGCGGATAGCGCTACCGCTGAATATCAATCTCGAATCAAGGAGAACGACGATGAGCGTACCTGGAAATTGGAAGCTGACGATGAACACGCCGTTCGGCGTGCAAACGCCGTTGCTCACGATAAAGAACGAGAACAACTCCTACAGCGGGGCCTTGGCCGGCGCCAACGGTACTGCACCGCTCGAAGGGCTAAAGGTCGATGGCGCGAGCGTGAGCTTCAGCGCAAAAGTTTCGACACCGATGGGAAGTTTTCCGGTGTCGTTCAGCGCGAAAGTCGACGGTAACATGATAAAGGGGACTTACAGCACCATGATGGGAGACACGGAGTTCACCGGCGTTCGCCAGTAACAGCGCGGTGAGCAGTCTTCCGCGCTTTGCATGAGCGCGCCTCCGATTCCCCGATCTTGATATTCGGGCAGCACGTAGATATCGGCGACCGCGGCGTACTTGTCGGGATATTGATCGGGCTCGGGCGGCGATACCAAGCCGAATAGGCAAAGGTACCCGACGATGCGGTCGTCTGCCTCCGCGACAAAAAATGTACCGGACGTCGCGGTGCTCGTGCCGAGCAGGTACACGACGTAACCGTCGATAATCTCATTGGCCGGCGGCAAGTACGCGTCGAAGCGTCGCAGTTGTTCGTGCAGCTGATAGACGAGATCCTCAAGCAGCGGCAGATCTTCGTTGCGATACGCCCGTATTTCCAACCGATTCATCCGCCGGTTGCTGCGACAATGGAATAGTGAAATTCTATATATCCTCGGCCGGTGCGTCGCGTCGCCGACTATTTCGGAGGTTCCGATGGAACTCAAAGGCTCGTGTCACTGCGGTAGCGTGACGTTTACGGCGTACTCGGCGCACCCGTATCCGTTCAACCTCTGCTATTGCTCGATCTGCCGTAAAACGGCCGGCGCGGGCGGCTATGGGATCAACTTGGAGGGCGACGCGGACACGCTCAGCGTCGAGGGAATGGAGCACATCACCGTGTACCAGGCGAAACTACCGGACGACGAGACCGGCGAATTGAAAGAAAGCACGGCGCAGCGAAGCTTCTGCAAAAGATGTGGCAGCGCCCTTTGGGTATGGGATCCCGGTTGGCCGGAGCTGATACACCCGTTCGCCTCGGCGATCGATACCGAGCTGCCGACGCCTCCGGAGCGCACGCACCTGATGTTGGGGTCGAAGGCGCCCTGGGTGGAAGTGCACGCCGGGCCGCGCGACCAGAAATTCGACGAATACCCGAACGAGTCGATTGCCGACTGGCATAAACGGCTCGGGCTGGAGCGTTAATAGAATTTCGCGTCGTTCGACTCGGGAAGCGTGTGGTCGGCGTTGCCGAGAGATCGTTGCATCAACACCGTATCGACCCAGCGGCCGTGCTTGAAGCCGACCGCAGGAAAAGTACCGATCATCGCGAAACCACAACTCGCGTGCAACTTTATCGAGGCCTGATTGCCGCTGTCGCCGATCACCGCGATCATCTGGCGAAAGCCGCGCAGCTCGCTTTCGTGGACCAACGCATCGAGCAGAATGCGGCCTATGCCTTTGCCAACATAGGTCGGATCCATATATATAGAGTCCTCGACGGTGAACCGATAGGCGCGCCGCTCGCGATGGGGACCGGCATAGGCGTAGCCAACGAGTCGATCATTGCAAAACGCGACCAGATAGGGAAAGCCGTTCGAGCGCAGCTCGATGCGCGGCTGACCCATCTCTTTCAGCGTGGGCGGCTCGGTTTCGAACGACGCCAGGCCGTTGCGCACGTGGTAGGCGTAGATACCGGCGATCGCGGGAATGTCCTCATCGCGCGCGGGGAGAACCGGAACGTCGGACAGACGCACCTCGCCCCCTCGGTTGGCGGCGCTCGCGTCTTGGACCTGCTGGTCCGATGACGCCTGAGCGCGCGCGCCGCGCGTGTTACGCCGCACGGCGGATCGGTCTCTCGCAATCGTCGGTTCGGTGGACATGAGGAACCTCCTCGGCCCAAGCATGAGCAGAACTTGTGCCAGCGCCGGTGCATCGGGGCGACGACGATTTCCCCGGAGAATGCAGCGTTCAGCCCGCACGATCGCGGCACGCCCGATCGTTTCAGTGCAACCGAGGACGCGCTCGCACCACATCGGATGCGCGGGGATAATGAACCGACACGGAAAGAATAGGTCCTTAGGCACAGGGGGTTTTATGTTTCGGTCAGCAAGAGTTGCTCTCCTCGGCGCTGCTGCCGTCATCGCTTCCGCGATTTCGCTCACGGCGGCCGCGGGCGGCAGCAACTACGGCATCGTTCCCGGCGCGTTGCCGCAAGTGACGGGCAAAGTCAGCGAGTGGCCGGTGCCGACGCCGAACTTCGCACGCGATCCGGCGCCGGGACCGGACGGCAATATCTACATCAGCGTCATGAACGGCAACAAGATCGCCCGCTTCGACACCAAGACCGAGAAGTTCAACGAATGGGATTTGCCGCGCGGCGCGCGACCGCACGGATTGCTGGTCGATAGCAGCGGCATCGTCTGGTACACCGGCAACGGCAACGGCACGATCGGGCAGCTCGATCCCAAAACCGGGAAAGTGATCGAGCATAAGGCGCCGTCGGGCGACGATCCGCATACGCTCGTGATCGACGACAAGGGCATCATCTGGTTCAGCGTGCAAGGCGGCAATCGGATCGGCCGCCTCGATCGTGCGTCGGGGAAAATCACGGAGTACGAAACCTCCGGGCGCCCTTACGGCGTCGCCGTCGACAAACAAGGCTACGTGTGGTTCTGTCGCATGGGCATCAACAAGCTTGGGCGCCTCGATCCCGCGACCGGCAAGATCACCGATCTCGACACCAGCGCGAGCTCAGCGCCGCGGCGCATGGCGGTCGCGCCTGACGGTATGCTCTGGGTTAGTGGTTACAACAACGGCAAACTAATTAAAGTCGATCCGCGCGAAGTGAAGATCGTCAAACAATACGCGATGCCGGCCGGCATGTCCGGCGGACCCTACGCCGTGGTGGTCGACGGCGCCGGGCGCGTGTGGGCGAACGAGATCCACACCGACACGGTGGCGCTGTTCGATCCGAAGACCGAAGCGTTCCGCGTCATCAAGCTGCCGTCCTCGAACGTCGGTATTCGCAAAGCGATCATCGACGCGAAGGGCCGCTACTGGTACATGGGCAGCCATAACGGGCGGCTCGGAATGATCGAGTAGCGCGCTCGTCAACGCGCGGCGGTAGCCACGACGATTTTGGAGAACACCGATGTCCAACATTTACGGTGAAAATCACCGACAACTGCAAGACCAATTCGATACGCGCCGGCTTGCCGATCGCCTGGAAGAAGCGCTGGTGCATGATCGGCTTCAGCCGGGAGATCGCGAATTCATCGAACGCATGGATATGTTTTTTCTCGCAAGTGTGGACAAGCGCGGGCGGGTGAACTGCTCGTACAAGGGCGGCGATCCGGGGTTCGTCCGCGTCGTCGACGATGCAACGCTCGCGTTTCCGAGCTACAACGGCAACGGCATGTATTTGTCCATGGGGAACGTGCTCGATGTCGGACAGGTCGGAATGCTTTTCATCGACTTCGAAAAACAGCTACGCCTGCGCGTCAACGGCGAGGCGCGCATCGAGGCGCACGATCCGTTGCTGGCGGAATATCCCGACGCACAACTCATCGTGCGCGTCGCGGTGCGCGAGATTTTCGACAATTGCCCGCGGTACATTCATAAAATGGGGTCTTCGTGAAATCGTGTGGGTGATTTCGATCACTTTAGAGCACCGGCAACATGCATGTCAGTATCTTGAGCCGCAGGTATTCCTCGTCGCGCAGACCGTATGCACGACGCTGCAGGACGCGGATCTTGTTGTTGAGC
>JBGPKL010000012.1:0-69832 GCA_041485885.1 Sulfurifustaceae bacterium | reverse complement strand
CCGATGTTTACGTTTGAGAGTAGGCATCGGAGCATCATGGCGAATCTCCGCGATACGTCAAATGCGTTCTACGCCGGGAATTACAGGACAGAAGCGAGGTTCACGCTCTGTTTTTACCCACACGAGTACGCGATGACCCAGTTTTCCCTTCTTCCGGCCACGCAGCCGGAAACTGCGTCTTCTCCTCGACGGCCGCGCCCCGAGGAGAAGACGCAACAACTATTATTTCCAACGATCCGCTTACGAATCGAACAAAACAACAAATCACAAAGCGCGCCGCTACACGACGCGCTCGCTACAATTGCGAGTGTCGCTCGCTCACGTGATCGCCCGCCAGGCGATTGCCGCTGGCGCGTACGCCGGCGGCGCCGCCGATGATTCCCAAGGCGAGGGAGAGGAGTAAGCCGATGAAGAGCCACCACGATGCCGCGGTGAGCACGTCCGTCGCTCGCTCGGCGGTCTCGCGCGCGGTTTGCGGTTGCAAGAGCGGCGTCATGCGACTGACGATCTGCTCGGCGCGATCCTGGGGTATGCCCATTTCATCGACGATGATGGTGATCGCGCCCTCGCGATCGCCCGCGACGATCGCCTGGTGCACTTGGCTCAACGTCTCGGCGCTTACTCGGCCTTGGCCGTCGCCGGTGATGGTGCCGGCTAACTGATCGAGTACGTTCTGTGATCCACCGCCTTGCGCGGCCGTCGCCGCGGTCTGCGCGCCTTGGCTGATGATGCGGAACGTGCCGCCGAGTATCGAGCCGACGGCGGTGGTGGCGAGCACGACGTAGAGCAGGGTGGTCACGCCCCACGCGACGAAGCCGTGCAACATGCCATCGATGCTGCGCATGAGCCCTGACATGTGGCCGGCGACGTAGCCGCCGATGAAGGCGCCGACCAGCATGCTGACGCCGGTCCAGATTCCGGTCGCGAGCGGCACGCGGCCGATGGGCTCGGCGGAGTTCGGATCGATCGCGGTCAATCCAACCGCGACGCCGAGCAGGGTGAGCAGCAGGTAGCTTGCCGTGCCGGCGACGACGCCGGCGAAAATCGCGCTCCACCGGATGGCGGAGAGATAGGGTCGTCGGAGTTGGATCTCTGCGGTTGGTACGTCCATTACCGTGGCCATCGTGCGTCTCCTTGCATTGCTCTTAAAAAAGTTTTCGTCCGTTGGAATCGGTTGTGTGTTTCTTACTTCCGCTCCTTTTCCATTTCTGTCTTTGTGCGGTTTATTTCCGGTCCAGCCTCTCGCGGGTGCGTGACGTCATGAGCTCGCGGGCCGGCGCCTTACAACCGGACCCGGCTTCCCCCAAGCGGATCGGTGGCGAGGTTGGCGTGGTAGCGCAGGATCAGTCGATTCTCGACAGCGACGATGCCATCGGCTTGCTGCGCCAGCTCGCCCGCGCGGAGTTTGGCGGCGGCGTTGTTCACGAATCCGCTCAGCCGTGCGTGTCCTTGCGTGACCGCCACTTGGATTTCCGCGTCTTGCGTCATCGGGTCCACTTTCAGCGCGGCGGCGAGTTGGTTCGCGAGCAACGCATCCGTGGCGTAGAGCGCCGCCGTTTGCTGGCGCGCGGAAAGGTCGGCGGAGCGGACGGGCTGCGGATTCTCGCCCGACCGGCAGCCTGCGGCGGCCAACGCGAGCAGCAGCGCCATCGCCCCGATTCTGCTAATCGACTGCGGTGTCTTCACGATACTTCGCTCGACGGTTGACTCGACGCGCGTGGACGCATCAACACACCACAGGCGAAACCAATCGCGACCGCGATGCCGATCGCGGCCACCGGATGCTCCTCGACATACTCGCGGATCTGACCGATATACTCGCGTGAACGCTCGCTCGCCCCTTGCGTGGTATCGCGCAGCCGCTCCTCGGCGCGACCGCTGTATTCGCTCAGCGTGTCGACGGCCCGGTGCGCGGCATTCGCCAGACGCTCGGTCGCCGACTGCAGAGCGTGCTCGGCGTCGCTGACGGCGGTATGTTGTTCCGTTGCCATGTGTAGTCTCCTTGCCTATTTCGACTTGACCACGATGCTGTTGGTCACCGATTTAGCCCCCGGCACCGAGCGGGCGATTTGCTCGGCCGTTGTTTTCTGTTGTGACGTGTCGACGAAACCCGAGAGCTGGACTTGCCCCTTGTAGGTTTCGACGTTGACCTGCAGGCTGCTCACGTCCGGATCGCGAAACAGCGCGGTCTTCACCTTCGACGTAATGACGCCGTCGTCGAAGTATTCCCCGGTGCTTTCGCGTTCAGGCGTGCCGGCGCAACCGCTGACAACGAGCGGTCCGGCGCCCAGCAACCCGATCAATACCCCCAGCCCAATTATAATTTTCGCCATAGTATTGCGATCCCCGTGTCGCGCGCAACGTCTACGTGCGCGATGTACCGCACTCGACGACCTGATCCACGCTCGAATGTCAAGTGCGTAGGTGTCGACGGTGTGCAATCGAATTCCTCCAAGCCGCTGAATCGCGCGCGCATCCTTTGTCGCTTTACGACGACGCTCCATG
The DNA here is from genome assembly GCA_041485885.1 of Sulfurifustaceae bacterium. Classification (GTDB taxonomy): domain Bacteria; phylum Pseudomonadota; class Gammaproteobacteria; order Acidiferrobacterales; family Sulfurifustaceae; genus JACQFZ01. The sequence continues at coordinate 67,327 of JBGPKL010000012.1, read as the reverse complement.
AATGAATGCGTCCGCTGCCAAGCAGTCGCGCGCTCGCGTATATTGCACAGCATGCCGCGCGCCGCGTCGGCGGGAAATCCGGATATATCCTTGCACCGCACATCAGCGACGGGTCGAGTCTGCTTATGCTCGTAATGACTAAGGGCAACCCATTCGTGCAACTCGCGTTGAACGCGCCCGCGATCGCGGTCGTCTACGCCGCCGTCGCGTACGTCCTGGTAACGATCGGATGCATCCCAATGTTTTCCGACGTCGATTTTTTCGGCGTGCGGGTAACGCTGTTCTTGTTGGCGGCGCTGACCGTGGCGGCGCTGGTTCTCATTGTTTTTGCAGGCCTACACTCATTGCGTGTATTGCGCGCGATACGCCGCCGCCATCGCGGTGGGGACCGCCCGACGGACTTTCGGTTGCGCGTAGCCGCGGTGCTGATCGCGTTCGCCGCTTTCGCGGGGACCGCGTGGATGGGATGGATATTCTTATCGACGCCGTGTTGACGCCCGCTAGTCATTGCGGGTAAAGAATATCCCGCAAGGTGTGAACGGTCTCCAGGTTGAAATCGGTGAACATGAGACCGGCGCCTTCTTCGGCGGACCAAATGACGGTGGCCGGCAGCCGGTGATGCGTCGTGTTTCCGTTGTTGGTCACGCTGAATGCGATCGACACCGGCGTCTCGGCGGGAAGCGTATTGCCGTTCAGCGCACTGACCTCCACGAACATTCCGCCGATCCCGACGTTGTGCGTACGGCCTTGGCCGACTGGCTCGCTGCCGTTGTACAGTTTCACGGGTAACGTCAAATGCTGACGCGCGCTCCAGCGGTGATCCGCGCTGCTTTGTTTGTGTAACTCCATCTCTACCTCCTGTTCTAGCAAGGGGCTTAATTAATTCAACCAAGTGGGTGCGCTCGGTCTCACTGATCGACAAAATGGCGCGTGCACCCTACACCGGATCGGTCAGCGGTTCCCGAATCTGAAACATCGATCATCGGCCGTTACTGTTTGAACCAAGACCCGCCGGGCTTGCGGTTCGTTGCGCCGGTGCGATGGGTAGCCACTTTCTCCGCCGCGGTGCGCCGTTCCTCCGCGAGCAAGATCGCGAGGAGCGCGTAGAACGAGGTCGATGCGAGCTCGCTGAACATGAGGCCCGCGCCTTCTCGGGTCCAGCGAATGACGACCGCGGGCATCCGGTACAGCCGGTAGACCCCGCGGTCGCGGCGCATGAAAATGATCCGCACCCGATCGTTCGCGATTCCCGTGACCGGCCGCATCTTCAGGTACAACCCGCCCACGCCGATGTTCTGGATGCGGGCGCGTACCAGCCCGACGGGCCGGCAATCGACGATAACGCTCGCGTCGATCCTCCGTCGGGTACCGCAGCGATGCTCCATACCCATGTACACCCCGTGCTCGCACTGCTTAGCTGACGGTCCGGATGCAGGACGCTTCCGGTCCCTTCGGGCCTTCTTCCCGAAGGAACTCCACCTGCTGCCCTTCGCGCAAAGTCTTGTAGCCGTCCATCTCGATCGCCGAATAGTGCGCGAAGACGTCATCGCCCCCGCCGCTTGGCGCGATAAAGCCGTAACCCCGGCTCTCGTTGAACCACTTCACTTTGCCGATTTCCATCCTGCCTCCTCAGCCGAGCAGCGAGCCGTCTCGCACCGCTTCTCGTCTCCTCGCCCGAGACCGCGCCTCGGCGGGCCGCTCGGTGCGATGCCGACTGTACGAGCTACGGGTGAGCTTCGAAATCCGGAGTTGTACCAACCGGTCTCAGGGTTTCCTTGTACGCAAAGAAATAAAAAGGGCCGCGCACAACGGGGCGGCCCACAACATATTTACGGTTCCCTTGACGTGATACGTTTATCAGTGCGGTTGTACGGACCGCGTTACAACGAGTGTTCGAAGTCGTGGACTTGGCGCTCCGCTTCGTCCAGTCCGACGCCGTACGCTTCCTGGATTTTTCCCAGAAGCTCCTCGCGTCGACCATCGATCGTATCGATCTCGTCGTCCGTCAGGTCTCCCCATTTCGCTTTGATCTTACCTTTGAGTTGTCTCCAATTGCCTTCGATCTGATTCCAGTTCATTACGACCTCCTATGATGGACGCTCGCTACGTCGCGCTATACCGGTGGCCGCCGGCCGATGACAAGGAACACGACAAAGAGCACGAGGAAAATAAAGAAGAGTACCTGGGCGATGCCGGCGGCGGTACCGGCGATGCCGGTAAAACCGAGAAGCGCCGCGATGATGGCGATGATGAGAAACGTCACAGACCATGACAACATAACTACCTCCCGGCGGTGCTGCCGCCAGTAACGACTTGAGTCATCCCACCGTGCCTGGTTTAACGGCTGCCGCTGCTGCTACCGCTGTCGCTCGAGCCGCTGTTCGACGATCCGGGAGAACTGGGCGAGGGGGAGGGCGACGACGGCGAGGGGGAGGGCGACGACGGGCTGCTGCGCGATGATCCGGCGCTCGAGCCGGAGCGGTCCGCGGATCCGCTGCCGGCGTTGTCGCGTTGACACGCCGTGACGCCGAGGCTCATCAAAATCGCAAGAAGTAGAACTGTCCAAGTGGATTGCTTACGCATAACGACTCTCCTTAGTCTAAGGTTGAAATGCCCTATGCCTCCCTCCGGCTCGGGCGCTGCGCGAGCACCAAGTCTCGCGCGATCCGAAGCAGGAAGGGCCAGACGAAATAATTTCTCATCCAATGATACGGAAGGTTGTGACGCGCTCTTGCCGTTGCGCGCGCCGCGTTCCCTCCTGCGCGTCGCGGACGCCGCCATCCCAGCAACCAGCCGGCGGCGAATCCCACCGCCATCGCGGTGCGCGACGACAACCGCCGGTGAAGCACGCGCTTGAGCTCGATGACGCTTTCCCTGAGCGCCGCACGCGCTTGCTCGATCTGTCTTTCTTTCCAACGAATGCGTTCCATCCGCGTCACGAGTGCGATCCCATTTTTCCGATTACACGCCGCGTCGCCGAAAACATCATGCGGCGCGCGAGCCACGGTACTACCAGCGCCGCCAACAACACGGCGATGACCAGATTCGCCGCCGCGGCGACGAGGAGCGCCGCACCCACCGCGAGGCCCGCGTCCACCATCCAACTGACGCCCGCCGCTAGGAGCAAGCCCCACGCCGAGATAAGCGTCACCACGATCCCGACGCCGACACCGACGATCCCGGCGAGCGCGACGCCCGCGAGACGCGATTCGAGCGCCATCACCTCGAGCACGTGCAGACCAACGTCGCGAGCCGACCGTACGATGGTCGCGAGAAGCCCGGTCAGGCTTGTCTCCGCCCCGATAGGCGGGGCGGTCTCCGGCGTCGTCGCGGGTCCCGAGGTACCGAGATTCCCGCTTCCCGTCACCGCGGATTAACCGCGGCCGCGGATGATGGCGCCGAGCAAGAACCCGGCGCCGAGCGCCATGGCCAAGGAGGCGATCGGACGACGCGCCACATAGCTGCCCAGGTCCTCCGCGTACTCGCGCGTGCGCTCGGTCGCGCGCCGGCCGGTTTCGCGCAACCGCGCCTCGGCGCGCGTGCCGTAGTCGCTCAATGAGTCGATCGCCTCGTGCGTCGCTTTGGCGGCGCGTTCGGTTGTCGATTGCAACGTCTTCTCGGCGTTGCTGACCGCCTGATGCGGTTTATCCGTCGCCATGGTGCTCTCTCCTCTGATACCGCTCGTTTACTGCGCTTTCACGATCAGATCGTTCGACACGGACTTCACGCCGTTCGTGGTCTTCGCGATCTGCTCCGCCTTCGACCGTTGCGTCGGGTTGTCGACATATCCGCTCAACTGCACCTGACCCTTATAGGTAGTGACGTTGACACTTAGGGCGGACACATCGGGATCGGCGAACAACTGCGCCTTCACCTTGGCCGTGATCGTGGCGTCATCCACCGTCTGTCCCGCCGACCGCTGCTGCTCCGAATGCGCGCAGCTCGTGATGAGCGGCGCCGCAACGAACCAACACAGTACCAATCCCACATTACGCACTAACGCATTCATGGTGTGACCTCCTTGCTGTTCTTCAGGGTTGGAGACGCATTCAAATGCGATGTAACGTCTTCGCGCTAAAACGTCGCCTGTAGACCGACCGAGATACTGTCGAGGTTGACGTTCACGACCTTATAGCGCTCGTATTCGACGCGCAGACTAAGAACATCCGACAGACCGAAACGGATTCCGCCGCCCCAGAACGGATCGTTGCCGTTGTCGTCGCGTCGCACGCCGGCGAAATTCGACTTGGCGCTCCACCAATACTCGCCGCCCTTCGCGTAGAGCGCTGAGTTCGGGCCGAGCGGAAGCGACACCACCGCCGCGGCGCTCCATCCGTCCGTTTCAAACGAGGAATTCTGATTCGATGCGCGATCGAAGTTGACGAAAGCGGCCTCGAGCCCGAACCAGTCGTTAAACTGCGTCCCGATGAAGGCCTTCCACAGCGAATCGTTTTTCTTGAGTGCGTTTTCGTCGATCCGATACCGTCCGTACGAACCGCCGAAATAGGCGCCCGGGCGCTCTGCCTGGGCGCACAACGGCACCGCCGAGAGCCCGATAAGCCCGACAACCGGAAGTACTAACTTGCTGACTCGCATGGGTCGCTCCTTGAGGGTTAACGCAAAACGTCAGTGGGTTTACGACCGCGATTTCTTCTCGGCTTTGACGGTCGTTTGCAATTGCTCCGCCTGCTGCAGATGTTCGCGCAGCGTCGGTAGGGTTTCGGCGGCGAACGCCTTGAGATCGGCGTCTTTGCCCTTCTCAGCCTCTTTCTCGAATTCCCGCACGTCTTCCTTGTGCTCCTTTACCATCGTGTCGATATAAGCGCGGTCGAAGTCGGACGCTTTCATCTTGGTGAGGCGATCTTTCTCGCGCTTGTGCTTCGCGTCCATTTCACTCGGGAGCGGTACGCCCTTTTGCGAGGCGAGCGCCTTGAGTTTCTCGTTCGCCTGTTGATGATCGCGCCGCAGGCGCGCCGCGTATTGGCGCACTTGATCACTCGACGCCTTTTCTTGCGCGAGCGTTGCGAGCTCGACTTCCGCGATGTTGTCGACGGCCGCTTCCTTGGCGAATTTCCGGTCCGCCGTATCCGCGGATGGCGCGCTTGGAAGAACACCGAGAGTGAATACAGCCACAATAAGTTCAGAGAATCCTTTCATGCGTCTAGCTCCGATTTGCCGGTGCGAAAAAACACTGGGTCGCAGTCGACCGCGTTCATTCGCTAGCAATCTTTATACCCCTCGACTCGGAGCCCGAATATCCGTAAGACACCCGGCGTAAACATACGGCCACTGTCGGTTGCCGCCGACACCGTGCGCGCGCTCGTGTCTATCTGCTTGAAGAAAGCGCGACGGTGTTGTCGCCGCGAGGAGACAGACGTGTCACCGTCCGAGCAAGACACTCCAACCGTGCACGCGACCGCGGTTGCGTGAATTCGGTATACGAAGCGCGACGAGGCGAATCGGAAGCCGCGCTTAAGCGGTTTGCTTTCAAAGCCTCGGACTTCATGTTCCTATCCTGGAATGTCCGTGACGCGCGCGGCTTCGGTGGGTATCAAACGCGGGCGCGTATGTTACGCTCTAAAACGCGTGAGACGCGGAGTGGTAATGCCATGACGGCGCGAGTGGTGACATGGTGGTGGATTATGATTTTGCGCGTATCGGTTCGTCGAATATCAACAATCGCTCGATGGGCATCGACACCGAGTGTGACGTCGCGTTCGAGAGCCGCGGCGATTCGATTAACAAGCAACCGATTGCGTAGCGCCACGATGGCTAACCACACGTGGGGCACGGAGCCATAGCACATGGAGCTCGACGCGGTTTTATTGTCGCGCGCGCAGTTCGGATTCACGCTCGCGTTTCACATTCTTTTTCCCACGCTCACGATCGGCCTCACCGGTTTCCTTGTGATGCTGCACGGCGCCTGGCTCGCGACCGGGGTGGAAGCGTACCTGCGGCTTTACCGATTTTGGTTGAAGCTCTTCGCACTCGGCTTCGGCATGGGTGTCGTCTCCGGGGTGGTGCTCTCGTTCGAGTTCGGCATGAACTTCAGCCGCTTCTCGGCCGCTACCGCGAATGTCATCGGACCGCTGATGGGATACGAAGTGTTGATGGCGTTTTTTCTCGAGGCGAGCTTTCTGCCGATCATGCTCTTCGGCTGGGGGCGCGTTGGGCCCCGGTTGCAGTTCTTCGCGACGTTGATGGTGGCGCTCGGCGCGATGGCCTCCGCTTTTTGGATACTCGCGGCGAATTCCTGGATGCATACGCCTGCCGGCTTCGAGCTGCGCGGGGGCGTGTTTTATCCGACCGATTGGTGGGCGATTGTGTTCAACCCGTCGTTTCCTTACCGCTTGGCGCACATGCTGATGGCATCGCTGCTGACCGGCGCGTTCGTGATCGCGGGTGTTTCCGCGTGGCATCTGCACCGGCGGTTGCATACCGACGTGGCCCGGCGCGCGCTTCGATTGGCGATCCTATCGGCGGCGGTGTTCGCGCCGACGCAGATCCTGCTCGGCGATTTGCATGGTTTGCAGGTGCACCGCGACCAGCCGGTGAAGGTCGCGGCGATGGAGGCGCTGTGGGAAACCAGGGCGGGCGCGCCTTTCGTCCTCTTCGCGCTGCCGGATCAGTCGCGTGCGACCAATCGATACGCGGTCGAAATTCCGTACGGCGCTAGTCTCATCCTCACTCATTCTCCACGCGGAGTAGTGGTGGGGCTCGACGCGGTCTCGCCCGACCGGCGTCCGCCGGTACCGATGGTGTTTTTCAGTTTTCGGATCATGCTGGCGATCGGATTTTTGCTGCTCGCCGTCGCCTGGTGGGGTTTCGTTCTATGGTGGCGCGGCCGCCTGGACGACGCGCGTCGCTTTCATATCGTCTGCATGTGCGTCGGCCCGCTCGGGTTCGTCGCGGTGATCGCCGGCTGGATCACAACCGAAACCGGGCGGCAACCGTGGGTCGTTCAGGGATTGCTGCGCACCGCGGACGCGGCGACGCCGCTGCCGGTTTCCGCGGTCGCTGCGTCGATGATTTTGTTCTTGCTCGCCTACGGCGTATTGCTCGGGGCGTTCCTGATTTTTTCCTATCGCATCGCGCGCGCCGGACCCGAGCACGAGATACCGGAGAAGGTGCGCTCGGTGCCGCGCACCGCGTGGCGCATCGAGAGTTAGCATGGAACTGACGCTTTTATCGGGCCTGGTGATCGCATTCGGTATCGCGATGTACGTCTTGTTGGACGGTTTCGATCTCGGCGTCGGTATTGTGTTTCTATTCATGCAAGAGGAGCGTGACCGGCAGTTGTCGATGAGCAGCATCGCGCCGGTTTGGGACGGCAACGAAACATGGCTCGTGCTCGGCGGGGTGATGCTGCTCGCCGCGTTTCCGGGCGCCTACAGCGTGCTCTTGCCGGCGTGGTACGTGCCGTTGCTTGTCTTTCTGGTCGCACTCGTATTTCGCGGGGTCGCTTTCGAGTTCCGGCCGCAGGCGCGCCGCAAGCGGATTTGGGGTTGGTCGTTCGGCGTGGGCTCGCTGCTCGCCACCCTTGCGCAGGGCGCATTACTCGGCAGCTTCGTACAAGGATTGGACGTACGCGCCGGTGTTTACGTCGGCGGAGTCTGGGGTTGGTTGACGGCGTTCAGTCTCACGACGGCGGCGGGATTGGTTGCCGGGTATGCGCTCCTCGGCGCGACGTGGCTCGTCTATAAGACGGAGGGGCCGTTGCAAGAATGGTGCTACCGGGTTGCGCGGCGTTTGACGCTTGTCATGACGGCGTTCATCGCAATCGTGAGCGTTTGGACGCCGCTCATGCAACCCGAGATCGCCGCGCGCTGGTTCAGCTGGCCGAACCTGCTCTATCTTTCACCGGTGCCACTGCTGACCGCGGGCGCCGCCGCGGCGTTGTGGCGCTCTGTCGCGCGTCGGCGCGAGCTCGCGCCGTTCGTTTACGCGGTCGCGCTCTTTCTCCTGAGCTACTTCGGTCTCACCATCAGCACCTGGCCGTACGCGGTTCCGCGCGCGGTGACGATATGGGAAGCGGCGGCTTCGCCGAGCACGCAGGCGTTCATGCTGATCGGGGTCGGGTTGTTGCTGCCGTTCGTTCTGGCGTACACGGTGCATACCTATCGGGTGTTTCGGCATAAGGTGGATATTGGGTTGCATCATTATTGAGGAAGCGCGGTGCGCCTCCGTCATCGCAAAAAACCTTCCTTGTCATTCCCGCGAAAGCGGGGTGAGGCGGAGGTTTCGTGAATGCACCTGCTGTACATGGACGTACGAATGCTCGCGAGCGCAGGATGCGCAGGAGCGGCGCAACGTGCATTCACGCCGCCGAACGGGTGCAACGAAGTTCGTTGGACCCTGGGCAGCAACAGGTAGTCGGTATCGCGCTGCGCGCGATTCATCGAGCTTCAATAAATTGTACTTGCGGTTCCCGAACCGGGGCGTGTTTCTTTTGGTAGCTTTTCGGGTGCTGTACAGGGATGTACGAATGTCGCGAGAGCGCATGGATGCGCGGAGCGACCACGAGCAAAGAAAAGCTACTTGCCGTGCTGTACAGGGACGTACGAATTTCGCGGGAGGCAGGATGCCGGGAGCGATGGGCCAACCACCCACAAGTAGATTTATTACATTCGACAAGCGCGCCGAGTAGGCGCTCGACTATCAACCCTCACCCTGCCCTCTCCCTAGAAGGGAGAGGGTAATAAATATAAGAATGGGATTCGCGCTTTCGCAGGAATGACAAACCCAAGAGAGCAGAGGAAAAAATCAACTCTTGCGTCCGAGAAGGAACCAAAGGATCAACCCCACCACCGGCAACAACAAAATCAACACAATCCACAGAACCTTCGTGCCGGTGGGGCGGGAGCTCTGCACCACCGTGACGATCGCCCAGATATCGAGGACGAGGACGATTAAACCGAGCAGTCCGTTGACGTTGACGTCTATCATGTGCGTTTCTCCGCGAGCACGGGTGAGCCTTCCGGGTACATGCGGTGCATTCTAAAACAAAACGCTCGGAGCGGGGGAGTGCGCGCGGTGCGCCGCGCACGCTAAACATGCGACAATAGCTGCCATTCAAGCGAGGAATTGCTGTGACCTATAAGCCGACCACGGAGAACATGGCGGTCTACTGCGACTTCGAGAACGTCGCGCTCGGCGTGCGCGACGCCAAGTACGCGGACTTCGACATCACCAAGGTGTTGGAGCGGTTGTTGCTCAAGGGCACGATCGTCGTGAAGAAGGCGTACTGCGACTGGGATCGTTACAAAGAATTCAAAGCGGCGATGCACGAGGCGGCGTTCGAGCTGATCGAGATTCCGCACGTGCGCATGTCGGGGAAAAATTCCGCCGATATCCGCATGGTCGTCGACGCTCTGGATCTTTGTTACACGAAATCGCACGTCGATACTTTCGTTGTCGTCAGCGGCGATTCCGATTTCTCGCCGCTGGTCAGCAAGCTGCGCGAGAACAATAAAGTGGTGATCGGCGTGGGCGTGAAGAACGCGACGTCGGATCTGCTCATCGCCAATTGCGACGAATTTATTTTTTACGACGATTTGGTGCGGGAAGAAAAACAGAAACGTCGCAGCCGCAAGCCCGAGAACAAAAAAGCGCCGGCGCCGACGGTCGTAAAGACCGAAGACGAAAAGCGACAGGAGGCGATCGAACTGGTGCTGGAGACCGTCGAGGCGTTGTTCAAGGAGCGCGGGTCGGAAGACAAAGTGTGGGGCTCGATGGTGAAGCAGGCGCTCAAGCGCCGCAAACCCGGGTTCGACGAGACCTACCACGGTTTTCGCACGTTCGGCAAACTGCTTGAGGACGCGCAAACGCGCGGACTGCTTAAGCTCGAGCCCGACGAGAAATCGGGCGGTTACATCATCACGAGCTTCTCCCAAGAAGAGTAACGTCGGACGTCTTCCCCAACGCCATGACGACGCTCGCGTACGAAGAACGCAAACAGCGATTGAGCGAGTTCCTAAGGCACAATCGCGGTGGCGGCCTACGGCTCGATAAGTCCACGTCCAATCTTTTTCGCGACCGACCAGAAACCCCGGCGCAACGATTGGACGTCCGCGATTTCAACAATGTATTGAGCGTGGATCGCGCGGCGGGCGTCATCGAGGTCGAGGGCATGACGCCCTACGCGAGCCTGGTCGCCGCGGCGCTCGAGTATGGCGTGATGCCGACCGTGGTGCCGCAGCTTAAGTCGATCACGATCGGCGGGGCCGTGACCGGATGCGGCATCGAATCTTCATCGTTTCGCTATGGGTTGGTGCATGAGACCGTGGCGGAGCTGGAGGTTCTACTTCCGGATGGCCGCATCGTTGTCTGCACGCCGACGAACGAGCATCGCGACCTCTTTTACGGTTTTCCGAATTCATATGGCACGCTCGGCTATGCGCTGCGGCTAAAAGTTAAAGCGATCCCCGTGAAGCGTTTCGTGCAACTCACGCATGTGCGCCATCGCGATGCGAAGGCGTACTTCGAAGAGCTCAAGCGTTGGTCCGAAAGCGACGTCGATTTTGTCGACGGCGTCATTTTCTCTCGCGACGAGATGTACATCACGCTCGGCCGGTTCAGCGACGCCGCCCCTCACGTGAGCGATTACACGTATCGGGAGATTTACTATCGCTCGATCCAAAAGCGCGAGACGGATTATTTAACGACGTCGGACTATCTATGGCGCTGGGACACCGACTGGTTTTGGTGCTCGAAGAATCTCGGCGCGCAGAATCCGCTCATCCGTCGGCTGTACGGGCGCGCCCGGCTGAATTCGATCACGTACACCAAGATTATGCGGTGGAATAGCCGCTGGAGGCTGATGGAGCAAGTGAACCGGCTTCGCGGCGTTCACACCGAGTCGGTCATACAGGACGTGGAGATACCGATCGAGCGCTGTGTCGAGTTCGTGGATTTCTACCACGACACGATTCGCTTTCTGCCTGTTTGGGTGTGTCCGACGCGGGCGTACCGCGCGGACGCGCAGTTCGATCTCTATCGGCTCGATCCGCGCAAGCTCTACGTGAACTTCGGTTTCTGGGACGTGATTCGCGGGCGCGCGCCGTTACCGCCCGGGTTCTACAATCGGCAGGTCGAGCGCCAAGTCGCGAAGCTCGGCGGAATCAAATCGCTGTACTCGGATTCTTTTTTCACGCCGGAAGAATTCTGGCAAATTTACAACCGCGCGGCCTACGAACGCTTGAAGCAAAAATACGATCCGGCCGGACGACTGAAGGATTTATATGCCAAGTGCGTGCTCAAAGAATGAAACCAGGAGGTTCGTGATGCATAGTGCGAAGTCCGTGTTCTCGATACTCGCCGCCGCGGCCCTGGCGGCAGGCTGTGTGTTCGTACAACCGACGGTCGAAGGCAAGAAGGTGCGGATTCTCACCGCGGGCGAAGTCGAGCGCTGCCGTTCGCTCGGAACGCTAACGTCTTCGGTGGCCGACTATATCGGCGCAATCCCCCGCGCACGCGACGCGGTGCAAGACGACGTGACGTTGAACGCGCAAAATACGGCGGCTGACATGGGAGGAGACACGCTCGTGCTGGCGTCGACGATGGAAGGCGGCAAACAGATTTTCAACGTCTATCGTTGTCTAGCGCCGTAGCGGCGCGAGACTGAGCGGATCGCCGAGCAGGAGGGATGAAGCTAGCGTGCGTCGTAAGACGACGACAGCGGATTCGCCGGCGCATTCGCGCCGTCAGGCGCCTCGGTCGCGTCGGCACTAATCTCATAGCCGCAACCGCATTGCGTCGCGTCGACGCCAAGCAGCGCCTGGCAGGACGGACAGGTGCGCGGTTGAGCTTTCAGCGCCGCCATGATCTTATCGGCTTGCTCCGCTTGAGCGGCGCGAAACCCTTCGGTCGGGGTCTGGGTAAAGGAGATGTCGGTCGCGGCGACGGGTGCGAGCCCGGCCGCTTCGCGCGCGGTGTTCAATCGGCTGCGTTGGTACTCAAGTTGCTTCTTGAGGTCGCGCAACTCGTAAACCTTGCGCATCACTTCCATCGCGCGGCTGTACTCTTGCGGTTGCGCGATCAGCGCCTCGCGCGACTCGTCTAGCGATTCGAGCGCCTGCTGTAGTCGCGCGCCGAGATAGTCGCAGAAGAGCTCTTCGTCGGTCACAGTCGATGGGATCGTCGCTTGGGATTCAGGCGCCTTCGGTTGAGTCATTTCCACGGTTTCTATCTCCCCAACGTGCAGCTACTCCGTGAACTTGGGCGGCCGCAACGCCGCGGCTTCCTCATCGCTCAGGAACGGCTCGGCGCGCGATTTGTTACCGGCGGTGAATCGATGGCCACAGCGACAGACCGTGTGATCGGCCGACATGCGATCGCCACAGCGCGGGCACTCGCGATCATCGGGACGCGAACGCCCGTCGGACGCGTTCGATCGCACGGTGTTGTCGGCCTTGGCCGCTTGCAACGTGCGAAAGTCGTCGGTGGCCCGCGCCGACGTGGCGCTCGCCGACTCGGCAGACAGCGATTCGAGGTGAGCGGCAATCTTCGCGCGCTCCCGCGCCGGCGCTGTCCGACGTGCTTGCTCGAGGAGTTGGGTCTGAAGGGTCTGCGTTTCCGCCTCGGTGCGTAACAGCGCGTCGCGCTTCTCGCTGCTGCGCGGGTCGCGCAGCAGCGCGACCTTGGCGACGGTCAGATTTCGGCGCGAGCGGACCAGTCGCGCCGCTAGATAAGACTCGAACAGCGATTCCGCTTGAGCCACGAGCGGGCCGGACGTAGTCTGCGTTGCGACGCTTACACAGGGCGACGCGGACGCGTGGCTCGCGTGGCAATGCGGGCAGACTGGAGGTTCGATGTTGAAACTGTCGTTCGTCGTCATGACTTCCCGATCCAGTGGCACAAGTAAACACAGTAAAAAAGTATAGGCGGCGTTCGTGGCGAGTCCGGTAAAACCGCTGGAAAGGACGATTACTGGGAGCGGCTGCCCGACAGGTGGCTCCCGGGACTTGAAGCGCCGGAATTCCGACCCCAATTTGCCGCAGGTTCCGCGGGTGTACAGAGGAGCGCGTCGATGGCCGTAGAAACCCACAAAGAAACCCTAGGTTTTCAGACCGAGGTCCGGCAATTGCTGGATCTCATGATCCACTCGCTGTACAGCAACAAGGAAATATTTTTGCGCGAGTTGATTTCGAACGCGTCGGATGCGGGCGACAAGCTGCGCTTCGAGGCGCTGATCGATGACGCGCTGTTGGAAGGCGAAACGGATCTCAAGATCCGCGTGAGCTACGACAAGAAGGCGCGCACGGTCACCGTCACCGACAACGGCGTCGGCATGAGCCGCGCGGAAATCATCGACAACATCGGTACCATCGCGAAGTCCGGCACGCGCGAGTTTCTCGCGGCCCTTTCGGGGGACAAGGCGCGCGATGCGAAACTGATCGGTCAGTTCGGCGTCGGTTTTTACTCGACGTTTATCGTCGCCGACCGGGTCACGATCACCGCGCGTCGCGCCGGCCTCGGTCCGGAACACGGCGTGCGCTGGGAGTCGGACGGCAAGGGCGAATATAGCGTCGAGACCGTCGAGCGCGCCACCCGCGGTACCGAGGTGATTCTGTACCTGCGCGAGGGGGAGGACGAATTTCTCGATGGATACCGGCTGCGCGCCATCGTCCAGAAGTACTCGGATCACATTCAGATCCCGATCGTGATGGCGTCCGAGGACAAGAAGGGCGAAGAGGAGGTGGTCAATCGCGCCTCCGCGCTCTGGGCCCGGCCGAAGCAGGAGATCAAGCCGGAGGAGTACGAGGAATTCTACAAGCACGTGGCGCACGACTTCGAGTCGCCGTTGGCCTACGTGCATTCGCGGGTCGAAGGGAAGCAGGAGTACACGTCGCTCCTCTACCTCCCGAAGCGCGCGCCGTTCAATCTATGGGATCGCGAGCGTCGGCACGGCGTGAAGCTCTATGTGCGCCGCGTGTTCGTCATGGACGACGCCGAGCAGCTTTTGCCCGCGTATTTGCGCTTCGTGCGCGGCGTCGTCGATTCGAACGATCTTCCGCTCAATATCTCGCGCGAGATCCTGCAACACAGCAAGGATATCGAGGCTATCCGTGGCGGCTCGGTGAAGAAGATCCTCGACTTGCTCGTCGATCTGACGGAGAAAGACAAAGAAAAGTACGCGGCGTTCTGGCGCGAGTTCGGCGCGGTGTTCAAGGAAGGCGTGGTGGAGGACCATGGCAACCGGCAAACCGTCGCGCGTCTGCTGCGCTTCGCCTCGACAGACAAGGACACCGAGGTCCAAGAGGTTTCGCTCGCCGATTACCTCGCGCGCATGAAGCCGGGACAATCGAAAATCTACTATGTCACGGCCGAGACGTTCGCCGCCGCGAAGAACAGCCCGCATTTGGAGGTGTTTCGCCAGAAGGGTGTGGAAGTCCTGTTGATGTACGACCGTATCGACGAGTGGGTGATGACGCACCTGACCGAGTACGAAGGCAAACCGATCGTGTCGGTCGCGAAGGGCGGCCTCGATCTCGGCGGCCTCGAAGACAAGCAGGACCAGAAGCAGCGCGAACAGACGGAAAGCGAATTCAAGGATCTGGTCGAGCGGATTCAGCAGGCGCTGGGAGAGCGGGTGAAGGCGGTGCGAACGACGCGGCGCTTGACCACCTCTCCGGCCTGTCTGGTGGTCGAGGAAAGCGATATCAGCGTGAACTTAAGCCGTCTGCTCAAGGCGGCGGGGCAATCCTTGCCGCAGAGCCGACCGATTCTCGAGATCAATCCCGACCATCCGATCGTAAAGCGATTGAAAGGTGAAACCGACGCCAAGCGATTTTCCGATTGGAGTCACCTGTTGTTCGAGCAGGCGTTCTTGACCGAAGGCGGTCAGCTGGAGGACCCGTCCGCGTTCGTGCGGCGATTGAACGACTTGTTGTTGACTACGGTGTAGTCTCAGCGCCGGCGGGATGTGCGGCTCGCAGCGATGCCGTCCGTGAGGATACTGAGCGCGGTGGCGTCGAGCGATAGCGCCGGTACCTGTTCCGTTGCGTCGGAAAACGTGTAACCGCAATTACAGCGCGTGAGATGCGCGGCGATGGTTGCCGTGCAATTCGGGCATTCCTGCATCGATTCCTGATCGAGGCGCGCGAGCGCGATCGGCGCCTCCGGCGTAAGCGCCGGCACGTTGGTGGCGCGCGAGAAGAGGTAACCGCAGCGGCAGCGTGTCGCGGCGAGCGCGACGGTCGCGCCGCAACTCGGACAGTCCTGCGTTGTCGCTTTACTCGCCGGGCGGAATACCAACGCCTCGCTGCGTGCCGCCGGTTCGGGGCGCTTGGCGGGCGCGCCGAGCGTGTCGTCGAGCGTGGGCGTGGATGCGACGGGTTGCGCGCGCGCGATCGCTTCGGCTCTACGAGATTGTAAGTCTCTGAAGCTCGAGTTCGGGACCGACGTCGACTTGGGCGCAACGGGCGCGCGGTGTTGCTGGGTTAACGTGGTTTCAGCGGCGTAGCGCGTCGCCTGTGGTTTGGGCTCGACTGATTTTGCCATCACGTGTGGCGTGGAAAACGGCTTCGCGACCGCATCGTGCCGAACAGCGGGTGGTTTCGCGATTGTCGTCTTTTCCGATCGGGGGACGATGTCGGGTTGTAGCCCAGCGCGTTTGGCGGACGACTTCGGCTTCGGAGCCGCGAAGCGCGGGGTTTCGCGTTGCGGCGCGACGGTTGCGCTCTTCTTAAGCTCCGCCTTACGCGAGTGCGCGCTCAGCGCGGGAGCTGGCGTCGATGTGCGTACGGCCGGTTTGGCAGCGACCGGACGCGCGGGTCTCGAGCGGACGCGCGCGGCTAATTGCTTCATCTCGGCCTGCATCGCGTTCAACGCCTGCTCGGCGACGAGCGCGGCGGCGGCTTTGTACGTGTTTCCGCCGTCGGCGTTCGCCTGTTCGCGCGCCACGATCATTTCCGCTTCCGTCTGAACGACGCGCGCCGCGAGATAGTCGAGGTATAACCGATCTTGTTCGTCCGCGTATTCGGCGGCATCGGTGCCGCCTAGTGCATCCGGATCGAAGCAATAACCGCAATCGCAGCGCACCGCGTCGACCATGTTCGGTGTGGCGCACTCGGGGCAGTCTTTTTTGAAGATGCTCATCTAACGACTAGCGATGCTGGAACAAGGGCATAGGTCAATTAAATATGGCACAAGGTGCCGCGACGGAAGAGGGAGGGACGGACGAGCCGATGGCCCGAACGGATGAGCGGTGCTGGCAGGCTGCTAAAAACGGCCTGCTAGGGTGGCACAGGAAGTGCCGCACGGTTTTTTCAAACCCGTTAAGTGTTTGAAAAACGGAGCGAGGCGCGGACATGCGCCGCGACTCGCGAGCTGAAAAAGTCCACGGAAGGACTTTTTCAGCATCTTAAATACTAGAGCAGCCGTCGATACCCCCTGAGCCGCTCCTTATATAGTTTCTTTTCCGCGCCCCTGGTTATGGTAGTTGCCGAGCGGAATCGAGATACCGATCGCGGGCAGACCGTACACCGTCGCCGCGGTTGCTTCGCACGCGCGGGCATGGCGCTCGATCGACAACTATTCCACCTTGAGGGCGATGCCGACCTGCTCGCCCGTTTGCGACGAGGCGCTCTCGAGGATCGCGCGATTGACCTCGGAGCTCCGGCCGACGACGGCGCCGAGATCGATCCACTCGCCGAGGCGAGTCGTGACGGTCGTTTGCAATTCTTGAAATCGAAACGTGCCGTCGGGGTCCCTCGGACCCGAAAGGCGCGGCGTGATTTCGAGCAGCACGTTGTCGCCGCGTACGCGCGGCAGCACGTCGAAACCCGTGGAAAAATCCCGCGGCTCGATACCCTGCGCCGCGAGCGCCGGACCACGTCCGGTCAGGACCACGATGTGCTCGACCGCGGGCGCGGATTGTCCGATGCGGATGAACGCCCGCTGCCCGTCTTGTACACGAAGCATTTGGGTACGCGTTTCGTCGGCGGAGGCGGCACGGCGTTCGGTGCGGTAGCGGAGCGAGTCGCGCCCCCGCCCGCTGCGGTCGCGCTCATTGCCTCCGTCCGCCGGGACTATTATCCGAGTGTTGCCGACGTTGATCTCTCCGCTGACGGCGTCGCGCTGGCGCCGGTCATCGCGCACGAGTGTTTGCCGCAGCGTGACCGTGAGCTGCCGCGGCGCGACGTCGAGCGTCGCGACGATCCGCGCGATTTCGTCGCGACGCGACTCGCTCGCGCGCAGCAACAGCTGATAGCCCGAGGCGCTGAGCGCTTCGTCCGGCCGCAGCAACGGTCGAAGCATCGGCTCGATCTCGGCGGCGGGCCGATTTCGCAACGCGATGATATGGAGCGTGTCGGCGACGCTCATGTTCGCGGATAGCAGCAGCAAGAGCGCGATAGACCGACCCATTAACTTACCGGCAAACGGTGAAGCGAAGCACAGCCGATCCGCGATCGATGTGCGCGCCATGACATCAATCGAAGCGCGGGCGGCGCGCGCCCTCGAGGTGCCGGCGCCAATACGCATCGTTCACGTTCGCGAGCGACACCGTCTTTCCGCTCGATGGTGCGTGCACGAAGCGATCGTTGCCGAGATAGAGCGCGACGTGCGACCAGCGCTTGCCTTCCTGCGTGAAGAAAAGCAAATCGCCGGCGCGAAGCTGGCGCAACGAAACGGCGCGGGAAATGTCCCACAACCCTTCGGTGCTCCGCGGCAGGCGCCAGCCGGCTTGCGCGTAGCTGTACTGCACGAGTCCGCTGCAGTCGAATCCGGCCGGCGTGTTTCCGCCGTAGCGATACGGCTTGCCCTGCATCGCCGCCGCGTGTTGCGCGGCGCGCGCGCCGAACGCCTCCGAGTCCGCTTGGCGGGGCGTGGATATGCAACCGGTCGCCGCGGCGGCGATTCCAAGCATGAGACTAAGACGCAGCGCCGAGCCCATGTCAGAGGCCGAGGGTACGCAGCGCGACGGGGCTCGCCTGATCCCACGCCGCGTCGAAACGCCCGATGCGCAACGCCGTCTCGCTCGCCGCGCGGGACATCACGGCATCGTTTCGGTCGACGTCTTCCTGGACCAAGCAAGCCGAACGATCGATGAGGAGATAAAGATCGCGCGCACCGCGTAAGCTGTCATCGATCTCTCGCAGCTCGACCGCGTCGGCCAGTCGGCGAACCAGAACGATCAGTCGATCGTTGTCGCGCCGCACTTGCGTTACGTCCTCGATGAGCACCCGCATGCGATTCTGCGGATGCTTGGCGAAAGCCACGATGGCGTCGGCAACCGCCGCCGTGTTGAAAACCGCGGGATCGAGATGCGGAGCGGACAATCGCACGACGCGATGCCCGAGACGCACGAGCGCCACGACGGCGCGGCGAATCTCCTCGGGCCCTCGGACGGCGCCCTCCGCGAGCGCCGTTTCGCTCGTCTCCGCTGATGGGGTCTTATCTGTCACGCAATGTACGTTCTATGGGCGTCGTACCGTCTTACCACAGTATAGAGCGGGAAAATCGTACGCGAAAAATGGGGCCGACCGGGAATATAAAACGCCGATCGCCGATTTTCACGGCATGCCGGTAAGGGTAATGCGGAAGTTCTCAGCGCCGCTCTTGCGCAATCGCGGCCGCTTGGGCGGCGGCGTTGCCGATGTAGCTATCCGGTGTGAGGGCGAGCAGGCGCTGTTTGGCGTCTTCCGGGATGGACAAGGTGCGGATAAACGCGTGAAACGTGGTGCGGTTGATGCCGTTCTTGCCGCGCGTCAGCTCTTTGATCTGCTCGTAGGCATTGTCGACTCCGTAACGACGCATCATCGTTTGCACCGCCTCGCTCAGCACCTGCCAATTGGCGTCGAGATCGTGTTGCAGGCGCGTGGTGTCCACTTCGACCTTCCCGATTCCCTTCGCACACGCGTCGTAGGCGAGCAGTGCATGACCGAACGCGACCCCCAAGTTGCGCAGCACCGTCGAATCGGTGAGATCTCGCTGCCAGCGGCTGATCGGAAGTTTGTCGGACAAATGCCTCAGCAGTGCGTTCGCGACACCCAGGTTACCCTCGGAATTTTCGAAGTCGATCGGGTTCACCTTGTGCGGCATGGTGGAGGAGCCGACCTCGCCACTCGCCGCTTTCTGATTGAAGTAGCCGAGCGAGATGTACGCCCACATGTCGCGATCGAAATCGATCAGGATGGTGTTGAAACGCGCGATCGCGTCGAGCAGCTCGGCGAGATAATCGTGCGGCTCGATCTGTGTCGTGTACGGGTTCCAGCGCAGCCCCAGATTCTCGACGAACATCTTCGCGAACGCCGCCCAGTTCACTTCGGGATACGCGACCAAATGCGCGTTGTAATTGCCGACCGCGCCGTTGATCTTGCCGAGGATCGGCACGGCGGCGAAGCGCTCGCGCGCGCGCCGCAGTCGATGGACGAAGTTCGCGATCTCCTTGCCGAGCGTCGTCGGCGACGCCGGCTGGCCGTGGGTGCGCGCGAGCATCGGCTGGTCCGCGTAGCGCGTCGCGATCGCTTCGAGCGCGGCGATCAGCCGGTCCATGCGCGGAAGCAGAATATGGTTTCGCCCTTCGCGCACCATCAGCGCGTAAGCGAGGTTGTTGATGTCCTCCGACGTGCAGGCGAAATGGATGAACTCGGCGCAGTTCGCCAGCTCTTTATTATCGCGCGTGCGCTCCTTGAGAAAATACTCGAGCGCCTTCACGTCGTGATTGGTGGCGGCTTCGATTTCCTTGACGCGCTGCGCATCGGCGAGCGAGAAGTCGCTCACCAGTGCTTGGAGAAATTTCAACGTCCCCGCCGAGAACGGCGGAACTTCGGAGATGAGCGGATTCGCGCTCAACGCCAAGAGCCAATGCACCTCCACGTGAACGCGCTGACGAATCAATCCGTACTCGCTGAAAAGCGCTCGCAGCGGCTCGGTTTGCGACCGGTACCGACCATCGAGCGGCGACAGCGCGGTGAGCGAGGGATCGGCGATAGGGCTCGGGGGCGGTTGGATCATATCTCTTGCCATGCGGTCGGTAACGTCACATCGCATTCTAACAGGTCGCCGCTTGTAACGATCCGATCACGCCGGGCGATTCGATTTGTGCGATACGCGCGCCACCGAGGCATTCCTCGCCATCGTAAAACACGACCGACTGCCCGGGCGTGAGCGCCCGCTGCGGCGCATCAAACTCGACGCGCAATCGCCCGTCACGCAACCGCTCGACGTAGCACGCCTGATCGGTCTGCCGGTAACGCGTTTTGGCGGCGAGGCGGGCGTCGAGGGTGGGCGCGTCGTGCAACCAGTGCGCCGCCTCCGCGATCAAGGCGCGGTGATACAGCGCCGTGTGCTCAGTGCCCTGCGCGACATAAAGCACGTTGGCCGTCATGTCCTTCGCGACGACATACCACGCCGCGCCCGCGCCGCCGACGCCAAGCCCCTGTCGCTGGCCGAGCGTGTAATACATGAGGCCGTCGTGCCGGCCCTTTGTCGCGCCCTCGAGCGTACGGATGTCGCCAGGAGTCGCCGGCAAGTAGCGCGCAAGGAAATTCTTGTAGTTGCGCTCGCCGATAAAACAGATACCGGTGCTATCCGGCCGGTCGTGATTCGAAAGACCGGCCGCACGCGCCAGCGCGCGAACCTCGGGCTTCGTCAGCTCACCGATCGGAAAGAGCGTGCGGGCCAACGCGCTCCCGTCGATCGCGCACAAAAAGTACGTCTGGTCTTTGTTACGATCGCGCGCCTTGTGCAGTCGCGGCCGGCCGGTTCGCTCGACGAGGCGCGCGTAGTGACCGGTGGCGATTCGTTCCGCGCCAAGTGCAACCGCGTAGTCGAGGAACGCCTTGAACTTTATTTCCTTGTTGCACAGCACGTCGGGGTTTGGCGTGCGCCCGGCGCGATGCTCGTCGAGAAAATGACTAAACACGCGCTCCCAATATTCGGCGGCGAAGTTGACGGTACGCAGCGGAACGTCGAGATGCTCGCAAACCGCGATCGCCGACTTCATGTCTTGCAGGGCCGCGCAGGCGCTGTCGACGTCGTCGTCTTCCCAGTTCTGCATGAAAACGCCGGTCACGTCGTGACCCGCGCGCTGCAACAGCAACGCCGCGACGGCGGAGTCGACTCCGCCCGAAATTCCAACGACAACTTTCATGATTTTTTTGATATCTCCGCAGACCGATCTGACTTTAGGAGCTGCAAATTATCTCGGCGACAGGCTCAAATCCTTGATCAAGTCCAACGGATATCGCTGACCCGCCAGGTAATCGTCGATGCAGCGCTGCACCTGGGGGCTGCGATGCCGATGGCACTCGCGGCGCACCGCCTCGGGCGTGAGCCAAAGCGCGCGCACGATGCCGTGATCGAGCTTGCGTTCGGGCTCCTGCTTGAGCGCGCGGCCGATGAAGCTGAAGCGCAGATACGTGATCGCCGTTTCCGGATGCTGCCAGCGGTAAACGCCGAGCAGGGCTTCGGGCGCGATATGCCACGCGGTTTCTTCCAACGTCTCGCGCACAACGGCGTCGAGCAGCGACTCGCCCTCATCGAGATGTCCGGCCGGCTGATTCAGCACGAGCAGTCCGTCCGCCTCTTCCTCGACGAGCAGAAAACTGCCGGCGCGCTCCACAACCGCGGCCACCGTTACGTTCGGTTTCCAAACCATGAACGCAAGTTTACCGTAGCTGGCCGGTGGGAAGGAGCGATTGATCGGGCGCCTGGGTTGCTCGCGGTCCCAGGCATGTCGATAATCCTCATCGGTCCCGCCGAGGTACGAGCATGCTGACGCCAGCATCGAGCTATGAAGCGACCCGCGCCGCGTTTCAATGGCGGATTCCGGCCCGCTACAACATGGGGGTCGACGCGTGCGACCGTCACGCCGAGATCAACCCGGACGCGGTCGCGTTGATTTTTGAGGACGACGGGCGAGTCGCGCGCTACCGCTTTGTCGACATCAAGCGGCATTCCAATCGGTTAGCGAACTGGCTCAAAGCGCAGGGCGTTGTACCCGGCGATCGCTTCGGCATTTTGCTGCCGCAATCGCCCGAAACCGGTATCGCGCATATCGCCGCGTATAAATCCGGTGTCATCGCGGTTCCCTTGTTCGTCCTGTTCGGCGAAGACGCGCTCGAATTTCGTTTGCAAAATTCGGCAGCGCGTGCCCTTATCACCGACGCGGTCAATCTGCCGAAGGTGATGGCGATCCGCGACAAGCTGCCCGACCTGAAGTCGGTCTTGGTCGTCGGCGGCAAGGGCGCGGACGGCACGACGGACTACGCGACCGCGATGGAAAAAAGCTCCGATGCTTTCGAGCCGGTCGACACGCGCGCCGACGACCCCGCCTTGATCATCTATACCTCCGGTACGACCGGACAACCGAAAGGCGCGTTGCACGCGCATCGCACGTTGCTCGGCCACCTGCCCGGTGTGGAATTCCCGCACGAATTTTTTCCGCAGCCCGGCGATCTCTATTGGACACCGGCCGACTGGGCGTGGATCGGCGGCCTGCTCGATGTGCTGCTGCCGGCATGGCATCACGGCGTGCCGGTGCTCGCGCGACGCTTTCCTAAGTTCGATCCGACTGCGGCGTTTGCGCTCATGGCGCGCCATCACGTGCGAAACGTGTTTCTCCCGCCGACCGCCTTGAAGATGCTGCGGCTCGCTGAAGTGCCGAGGAACCACGGCGTGAAATTGCGTTCCATCGCGAGTGGCGGCGAGACGCTCGGCGCGCCGCTGCTCGAGTGGGGACGCGAAACGTTCGATGTCACGATCAACGAGTTTTACGGACAGACCGAATGTAACGTCATGGTGGCGAACTGCGCCGCCGTCATGCCGGTGAAGCCCGGGTCGATGGGCCGCGCGGTTCCCGGGCACACGGTCAAAGTCGTGGACGACGCCGGCAATGTGTTGCCGCCGGGCGAGATTGGACAGATCGCATTCCGCCGCCCCGATCCCGTGATGTTTCTCGAATACTGGAAGAATCCCACGGCGACCGCGAATAAGTTCGTCGGCGATTGGCTGATCAGCGGCGACATGGGATCGGAAGATGAAGACGGTTACCTTTGGTACCAGGCGCGCGCCGATGATGTGATCACGTCCGGCGGCTATCGGATCGGACCCGGAGAGATCGAGGATTGTCTCTTGAAGCACCCGGCGGTTGGGATGGCGGCCGTGGTCGGTGTGCCGGACCCTTTGCGCACCGAGGTGGTCAAAGCCTTCATCGTGTTGAAACCCGGATTCGAAGGAGACGCGGCGCTAGCGCGCGAAATTCAGAATCACGTCAAGACGCGGCTGGCCGCGCATGAGTATCCGCGCGAGGTCGAATTCATCGACGCGTTCCCCCTGACGGCTACGGGAAAAATAATCCGGCGGGAGCTGCGTGCGCGCGGATCAAAAGCTCCGTAAGTTGCGTAGTGCGGGTGGAGCCGGGCTGGGTTACCTTGTAGGATGGCGCGGCTCCACCCGGCCACGGATAGGTAAGATTGTTGAACCGCAGATGAACGCGGATGAACGCAGATGAAAAACAAACGGCTAGTTTTCTTTGATCCGCGTTTATCTGCGTGCATCTGCGGTTCCAAAATTCTTAACGAATTAATCAAGCCTTCCCCAAATGACTGAGAACGCCATCCTCGAAACGCGAAATCTCACCAAGGAGTTCAAGGGATTCGTCGCGGTCAAGGACGTGAGCCTCAAGATCAAGCGCGGTCAGATCCACGCGTTGATCGGCCCGAACGGTGCCGGCAAGACGACGTTCTTCAATCTGCTGACCAAATTTCTCACGCCCACGCGTGGGACGATCCTATATAAGGGTAGCGACATTACCACGGACCGACCGGCGCACATCGCGCGACGGGGAATGGTTCGGTCATTTCAAATTTCGGCGGTGTTCCCGCATCTGACGGTGCTTGAGAACGTGCGCGTCGCGGTGCAGCGTAAGCGCCGCCACTCGTTCGATTTCTGGCGTTCCGCAAAAGTGCTCGCGGAGCTGGACGAGCGCTCACGCGAGCTGCTCAGCGCCGTGGGGTTGTCCGCGTATGCGCATAACGTGGCCGTGGAGCTGCCGTACGGGCGCAAGCGCGCGCTCGAGCTCGCGACCACACTCGCGCTCGATCCGGAAATGATGCTGCTCGACGAACCGACCGCGGGCATGACACATGAAGACGTCGAAAGAATCGCCGCGCTAATCAAGCGCGTCGCCACCGATCGGACGGTGCTGATGGTCGAGCACAACTTGAGCGTGGTCGCGGATCTCTCCAATCACATTACCGTGCTCGCGCGCGGGGAGATCATCGCCGAGGGAGATTACCAATCGATATCCGCGAATCCGGAAGTGAAGCAAGCTTATTTGGGTTCCGAGCATGGCTGAAGCGGCCCGCGCCCCCGCCCCCGCCCCCGCCCCCGTCATAGACCCGCTGCTCGCCGTGCGCGATCTGCACGCGTGGTACGACGAGTCGCATATTCTGCACGGCACGAACTTCGACGTTTATCCGGGCGAAGTCGTCACACTGCTCGGCCGCAACGGCGCCGGCAAGACGACCACGCTCAAGTCGATCATGGGGATGGTTGGGCGCCGGCAAGGCTCGATTCGATTCGGCGAGCAGGAATCGATTGCGCTGTCGTCGAATCGCATCGCGCGCCTGGGCATCGCGTTTTGCCCGGAAGAGCGCGGCATCTTCGCGAGCTTGAGTGTGAAGGAGAATCTGTTGTTACCACCCGCGCTGCGTTCCGGTGGGCTCTCGCTCGAGCAGATATTCGAACTCTTTCCCAATCTCCAGGAACGGTTGTCGAGCCAAGGCACGAAGCTCTCGGGCGGCGAGCAGCAGATGCTTGCCATCGGCCGTATCCTGCGCACGGGTGCGCGATTGCTATTGCTGGACGAGCCGACGGAAGGCTTGGCGCCGGTCATCGTGCAACAGATCGGCCGCACCGTGGCGCAATTGAAGTCGCAAGGATTCACGATCCTATTGGTCGAGCAAAACTTCCGGTTTGCCGCGAAAGTCGCGGACCGCCACTACGTCATGGAGAACGGCGGGCGTATCGTCGATATGATTCCCAATTCGAAGCTCGAGGCGAACCTGGGAAAGCTGCACGATTATCTCGGGGTGTAATCGCACTCGTTCCACCTACACAGGAGATCAGCGATGTTGAAACGAATCTTATTTATCGCCGCCACCATGGTGCTCACGGTCGGTGCCGCGCAAGCGGACTTATCCGATAACATGGTCAAGATCGGTGTGCTCAACGATCAGGCGAGTCTCTACGCGGATCTGGGAGGACAGGGCTCCGTCGTCGCCGCGCGCATGGCGGCGGAAGACTTCGGCGCTTCCAAAAAAGGGATCAAGGTCGAAATTGTCGCGGCCGATCACCAGAACAAGGCCGACGTCGGATCGAATATCGCGCGCCAGTGGTACGACGTGGACAAGGTAGACATGATCGTGGACGTACCGAACTCAGGCGTCGCGCTCGCGGTCAATCAACTGACGCGCGATAAGGGCAAAGCCTTCATTGCCGTCGGTCCCGCGACCGCCGATCTCACCGGCAAAGCGTGCTCGCCGAACACGGTGCATTGGGCGTACGACACCTGGATGCTCGCAAACGGCACCGGCCGGGCGATTGTGCAAACCGGCGGCGACACGTGGTTCTTTCTGACGTCCGATTACGCGTTCGGCCACGCGCTCGAGCGTGACACCGAGGCGGTCGTGTTGAAGAACGGCGGCAAAGTGCTCGGCAAGGTGCGCCATCCGATCAACACGCAGGACTTCTCTTCGTTCCTGTTGCAGGCGCAGTCGTCGAAGGCCAAGGTCATCGGTCTTGCCAACGCCGGCGGCGATACGATCAATTCGATCAAACAGGCGGCCGAGTTCGGCATCGTCAAAGGTGGGCAGAGTCTTGCCGGGTTGCTGGTCTTCTTGAGCGACGTGCACTCGCTCGGGCTCGACAAGGCGCAGGGCCTCATCTTCACCGAGACGTTCTATTGGGACCTGAACGATCAGACGCGCGCGTTCAGCAAGCGCTTCGCCGCTTTGCATAACGGCAGGATGCCGACCATGGTGCAGGCTGGCGTGTACGCCGGCGTGCTGCATTACCTGAAGGCCGTCGAGGCGCTGAAGAGCGACGACGGCACCAAAGTGATCGCGAAGATGAAAGAGCTGCCGACCGACGATCCGGCGTTCGGCAAGGGTCGGATCCGCCAGGACGGGCGCAAGATTCATCCGGCGTACTTGTTCGAAGTCAAGAAACCGTCCGAATCGAAATATCCGTGGGATTACTACAAGGTCCGCGCGACCATTCCGGCCGAGCAAGCGTTTCGTCCGGAGAAAGACGGCGAGTGCCCATTGGTGAAGTAGCGCGGGTCTTCGCCGATTCGTTCAAACGAACCGACCAGCGAACGAATAAAAAATAATGGACACGATTTTCGGCGTGCCGATCCAAGCGCTGTTCGGGCAGCTTCTGATCGGCCTCATCAACGGCTCCTTCTATGCGCTGCTGTCGCTCGGGCTCGCGGTGATTTTCGGCCTGCTCAATATCATCAACTTCACGCACGGCGCGCAGTACATGATGGGCGCGTTCTGCGCGTATTTTCTTTCGACGAAGCTCGGCATCGGTTATTGGTGGTCGCTGCTGTTGGCGCCGATCGCGATCGGCGCCATCGGTATCGTGATCGAGCGCCTGATGCTATCGCGACTCTACCAGCTCGATCATCTGTACGGTCTGCTGCTTACGTTCGGTTTGGCACTGATCATTCAGGGCTCGTTCACGCACGAGTACGGCACGTCGGGTATTCCGTATCCCATGCCGTCCGAGCTCTCCGGCGGACAGAACTTGGGCTTCATGTTTCTGCCCAATTATCGCGCCTGGGTTATCGTGGCGTCGCTCGTCATATGTGTCGCGACGTGGTTCGTCATCGAGAAGACGAAACTCGGCTCCTATTTGCGTGCCGCGACCGAGAACCCGGCGTTGGTGCAGGCGTTCGGGATCAACGTGCCGCGCATGATCACGCTCACTTATGGCTTCGGCGTCGCGCTCGCGGCGTTTGCGGGCGTCATGGCGGCGCCGATCTATCAAGTGAACCCGCTGATGGGCGTGAACCTCATCATCGTCGTATTCGCCGTGGTCGTGATCGGCGGCATGGGCTCGATCATGGGCTCGATCGTCACCGGCTTCGGCCTGGGGGTTATCGAAGGATTGACGAAGGTGTTTTATCCGGAAGCGTCGAACACGGTGATCTTCGTCATCATGGCCATCGTGCTGATGTGGCGCCCGGCCGGACTGTTCGGGCAGCGCTAGCATGGCAAGCACACAAACCGAATCGACCACGTTGGGAATGCCCGCGACGGCGGCGAACCTCAAGTCGCAGCGCGTCGCCTTCGGGGTGATGCTGGCGTTCTTCGCCATCGCACCGTTCTTCGTCTATCCGGTGCTGCTGATGAAAGTCATGTGCTTCGCGCTGTTTGCCTGTGCGTTCAACCTGCTCATCGGATACGGCGGCTTGCTTTCCTTCGGGCATGCGATGTATTTCGGCGCCGCCGGCTACGTGTGTGCGCACGCGGCGAAAGTCTGGGGCGTTACGCCGGAGATCGCCATACTGCTCGGCACCGCAGCCTCGGCGCTGCTCGGAGTTCTCACGGGCTTGCTCGCGATCCGCCGCCAAGGCATCTACTTCGCGATGATCACCTTGGCGCTCGCGCAGATGATTTATTTCTTCTGCATCCAGGCACCGTTCACCGGCGGGGAAGACGGCATTCAAGCGGTGCCGCGCGGAAAGCTCTTCGGGATGATCGATCTCGCGAACGTCACGGCGATGTACGCGCTGGTCTTCGTCGTGTTCGTCGCCGGTTTTCTGCTCATCTATCGAATCATTCATTCGCCCTTCGGCAACGTGCTCAAAGCGATTCGCGAGCACGAGCCGCGTGCGCTTTCGCTTGGCTACGACACCGACCGCTACAAGGTGCTGGCGTTCGTGCTCTCGGCGTCGCTCGCTGGCCTCGCGGGCGCGACCAAGGCGCTGGTGTTTCAGCTCGCTTCGCTCACCGACGTGCACTGGACGATGTCGGGCGAAGTGATCTTGATGACGCTGCTCGGCGGACTCGGTACCGTATTCGGTCCCGTGGTCGGAGCACTCATCATCGTCGGCATGGAAAATTATCTGGCGCAGCTCGGCGCCTATGTAACGGCGGCGCAGGGTGCGATCTTCGTCGTGTGCGTGCTGGCGTTCCGCCGCGGCGTGATCGGCGAGCTCGGGCGCGTGTTGAAGACATCGCTTTAACAAAATAGAAGCAGGTTCCGTACCGCGCGAGTTGAAAAAATCCGGGAAGGACTTTTTCGACACCTGGTTAGCTTCGCAGCTCCGGTCGATCGCGGAAATGTGCCAGCGCTTCCGGGTTGGCGAGGGCTTCGATATTTGTGACGGGCTCGCCGTGCACGATGCTGCGCACCGCGAGCTCGACGATCTTGTTGCTCTTCGTTCGCGGGATATCCGGCACTTGCAGGATCTTGGCCGGTACGTGACGTGGCGTCGCGTTGGCGCGGATGGTTTGTCGGATCTTTGCCGCGAGCGCGTCATCCAGAACCAGCCCGTCGCGCAGCCGCACGAACAGCACGACGCGAACGTCGCCGATATTTCCGGGCGGCCAGTTCTGACCGATCACGAGCGACTCGACCACTTCCGGCAACTTTTCTACTTCGCGATAGATCTCGGCGGTGCCGATACGCACGCCGCCGGGATTCAGCACGGCGTCCGAACGGCCGTACACGATCATCCCGTCGTGCGCCGTCAGCTCGACGTAGTCGCCGTGACACCAGAGGTTCGGATATTTCTCAAAATAGGTGCGGCGATATTTCGCGCCGTCGGGGTCGTTCCAAAATCCGATCGGCATCGTCGGGAAGGGTTTGGTGCAAACCAGTTCTCCCTTTTGTCCGACCACCGATTTGCCGCTTTCGTCGTAGACCTCGACCTTCATGCCGAGCCCGCGACATTGGATCTCGCCGCGCCAGACGGGCAGCAGCGGGTTGCCGAGGACGAAGCAGGAAATGAGATCGGTGCCGCCGGAGATCGATGAGAGACATACATCGCGCTTGACGCTGCGGTAGACGTAATCGAAACCTTCGGGCACGAGCGGGCTGCCGGTCGAGAAGATGGTTCGCAGCCGATCGAGCTTGTGCGTCTTGATCGGCTCGAGGCCTTCCTTCGCGATGGCGTCGATGAATTTCGCCGACGTACCGAAATGCGTCGCGCCTTCGGCGTCGGCGTAGTCGAACAGAATCGCGCCGCCGCGACGTTCCAAGAACGGCGAGCCGTCGTAGAGGAGGAGCGTGGCGCCCGCGGCCAAACCCGACGCGAGCCAATTCCACATCATCCAGCCGCAGGTCGTGAAGTAAAACAACTTATCGCCCGGCTTGAGATCTCCGTGCAGCCGGTGTTCCTTCGCGTGTTGCAGCAGCACGCCGCCGGCGCCGTGCACGATGCACTTCGGCACGCCCGTCGTGCCCGACGAATACATGATATAGAGGGGGTGATCGAACGGTAGCTGTTCGAACTGCACCTCGGTTTGCGCGGCATGCGGCGCGATGAAGTCGGTATACATCTCAGCGCCGCGGATGCTGGCGATGTCGTGATGCGAATGGACATAAGGAACGACGACAGTGCGCCGCAGCGACGGAAGCGCGGCGACGATCTCGCGCACCTTGCCGAGACAATCGATGATGTTGCCTCGATAGTAATAGCCGTCGACGGCGATCAAGATCGTCGGCTCGATCTGACCGAAGCGATCAAGCACCCCCTGCACCCCAAAGTCGGGCGATGACGAAGAGAAAGTCGCGCCGATGCTGGCGGTCGCCAGCATGGCGATGACGGTCTCGGGCATGTTGGGCAAGTACGCAGCGACGCGGTCGCCGGATTTCACGCCCTGCGCCCGCAGCGCGGCGGCGAATGGCGCGACGGCGCGATAGAGCGCATCGTGCGACAGGCGGCGCGTGATTTTATCCTCGCCCCAAAACACGAGCGCATCCGTGGCGTCGTGTCGCCGCAGTAGGTTCTCCGCGAAGTTCAGGCGTGCATCCGGAAACCACGTAGCGCCCGGCATTCTGTCTCCGTCCAGTAGTACGCGCGCGCCGCGCGTCGCGGCGAGAATCTCACAGAAGTCCCACACCGCGTTCCAGAATTGCTCGGGCCGGTCAACGGACCACTGGTAGAGCGAGGGGTAATCGGAGAAGTTTTTTTTGAAGCGCGCGTTCACGCTTTGCATGAATGCGGCCATATTGGACAGCGCCATGCGTTCCGCCGAAGGTTGCCACAACGGCTGTGCGTTCATGTTTGTGTGCGAGACCCATTCTCTTGGCGCCTTAGCCGCGGCGAATCACCCAACGCGCCCAACTTGGTGACCGAAAACAATGATGGCGACAGAACTACCTTGACGCTAATAGCTCCAAATGGGAACAGGCACCCGAGGGAAGACGCGCCGCGCGGAGCTATTAACGCTGCCTTGGGAACCGGCTGATTTAATAGAGTGTATTAATATATTTTCTTTGGCGGCTTTGGAATTCGTCTCTAGACTGCTCGCCTAACTGGAACAGCCGCGTTCCCCTGGGCATTTCCGACAATTCGGTCAGGGCTACGTAGACGCTGGGCAAGGCGAAGCGAACCGTAAAGATTAGAGGGGTGGGTAATGAGCAGCGAACCGGAAATTTCAAAAATCGAACGAGATTGGTCCACCAGCCCGCGCTGGAAGGGCCTTAAGCGCGGCTACAGCGCGCAAGAAGTCGTGCGCCTGCGCGGATCGGTACAAATCGAGCACACGCTCGCGCGGCGCGGCGCGGAGAAACTGTGGAAGTTGTTGGGTCAGGAACCATTCGTTAACGCACTGGGTGCGCTGACCGGCAATCAGGCGATGCAGCAGGTGAAGGCCGGTCTCAAGGCCATTTATCTTTCCGGCTGGCAAGTGGCAGGCGACGCCAACCTTGCCGGCGAAATGTATCCCGATCAATCCCTCTATCCCATTAATTCGGTTCCGGCCGTAGTTCGCCGCATCAATAACACCTTTCAGCGTTGCGATCAGATTCAATGGATGGAAGGCAAGCGTCCCGGCGACGCCGGCTACATCGATTACTTCGCGCCTATCGTCGCCGACGCCGAAGCCGGTTTCGGCGGCGTGCTGAACGCCTTCGAGCTGATGAAGGCGATGATCGAGGCGGGCGCGGCGGGCGTTCACTTCGAGGACCAGCTCGCGTCCGTCAAAAAGTGTGGCCACATGGGCGGCAAAGTGCTCGTCCCAACGCGCGAAGCGGTCGCGAAGCTCGTCGCGGCGCGCCTGGCGGCCGACGTGCTCGGCGTGCCGACGGTTCTCATCGCACGCACCGATGCCGAAGCGGCGGATCTATTGACCGCCGACGTCGATGAGAACGACAAATCGTTCTGCACCGGCGAGCGTACCGTCGAAGGCTTCTACCGCACCAAGGCGGGTGTGAACCAGGCGATATCGCGCGGTCTCGCGTACGCGCCGTATGCCGATCTCATCTGGGGTGAGACCGGCACACCGGACTTGGCGTACGCGAGAAAATTTGCCGAAGCCATTAAGAAGCAGTATCCCGACAAGATGCTTTCCTACAACTGCTCGCCGTCCTTCAATTGGAAGAAGAACCTGGACGACGCCACGATCGCGAAGTTCCAGAAAGAACTCGGCGCGATGGGGTACAAGTTCCAATTCATTACGCTCGCCGGTTTCCACAGCCTTAACTACTCGATGTTCCATCTCGCTCATGGTTACGCGCGCGAGCAGATGAAAGCTTTCGTCGAACTGCAAGAAGGTGAGTTCGCCGCCGCCGATCAAGGCTTCACGGCCGTCAAGCATCAGCGCGAGGTCGGAACCAGCTACTTCGACGCGGTGACGCAGGCGATCGAAGGCAACCAGTCCTCGACGACGGCGCTCAAGGGTTCCACCGAGGACGAGCAGTTCTTCGACAGTAAGACCGGTAAGAAAGCCGCTGTTTCTTAGTTCAGCAAAGCGGTAGTATTCCGAAGCCACACCCGCGCGAGCGGGTGTGGCTTTTCCTTTTATTACTGTCCCGTCCCGGAGTGATCATGAGCAACATGCCCGCTGGAGTCGATATCAAGGCGAAGGTCGATACCGAGTTCGCGCAAATTCTTACGCCGGAAGCGCTGGCGCTTGTCGCCAAACTGTATCGCGCTTTCGAGCCGCGGCGCCAGGAGTTGCTGGCGCGACGCGTCCAACGCCAGAAAGAATTGGACGCGGGCAAGCGACCCGATCTTCTGGCCGAGACAAAATCCGTTCGTGACGGCAATTGGACCATCGCGCCGATTCCGAAAGATCTCGAGTGCCGGCGCGTCGAAATCACGGGACCGGTGGAGCGCAAGATGATCATCAACGCGCTCAACTCCGGCGCTGATGCGTATATGACCGACTTCGAGGACTCCAACACGCCGAACTGGAACAACCAAATCCGCGGCCAGCTCAATGTGCGTGACGCGGTGCGCCGCACCATCAGCTTCGAGCAAAGCGGCAAACAGTACAGACTGAACGACAAGATCGCGACGCTGCTGGTGCGCCCGCGCGGGTGGCATCTCGACGAGAAACACGTGCTGATCGACGGCAAGCGCGTGTCGGGCGGCATCTTCGACTTTGCGCTCTTCCTGTTTCACAACGCGAAGGAATTGATGGCGCGTGGCTCGGGTCCGTATTTCTATCTGCCGAAGCTCGAAAGCCATCTCGAGGCGCGGCTGTGGAACGAGATATTCTGTATGGCGCAGGACGAGCTGAAGATTCCGCGCGGCACGATCAAGGCGACGGTGCTGATCGAGACGATCCTCGCGGCGTTCGAGATGGACGAAATACTGCACGAACTGCGTGAGCACAGCGCCGGGCTCAACGCGGGTCGGTGGGACTATATTTTTTCTTGCATTAAGAAATTCAAAACCGACAAGAATTTCTGCTTGGCGAACCGCGGCCTCATCACCATGACGGTACCGTTCATGCGTGCCTATTCACTATTGCTGCTGAAGACCTGCCATCGGCGCAATGCGCCGGCGATCGGAGGCATGAGCGCGCTAATTCCGATCAAGAACGATCCGGTGGCGAACGAAAAGGCGCTCGCCGGTGTGCGCGCCGATAAGGCGCGCGACGCATCGGATGGGTACGATGGCGGCTGGATCGCGCATCCGGGCCTGGTGCAGATCGCGATGGAGGAGTTCAAGCGCGCGCTGGGCGATCGGCCGAATCAAATCGTGAAGCAGCGGCCGGACGTGAACGCCGTACCGGCCGATCTGCTCAATTTTCAGCCCGAGCAGCCGATCACCGAAGTCGGCGTGCGCATGAACATCGACGTCGGTATCCAGTACCTCGGTTCCTGGCTGGCAGGTAACGGCTGCGTGCCGATTCATAATCTCATGGAAGACGCCGCGACCGCCGAGATCTCACGCTCGCAAGTGTGGCAGTGGATTCGCTCGACTAAAGGCAAGCTCGAAGACGGCCGCAAGGTTACAGCGGATATGGTGCGCAAGATGATTCCCGAAGTGCTGGAAGGCATCCGCAAGGAGCACGGCGATGCGACGTTCCAGCGCATGCCGTACACGCAGGCCGCGCAAATATTCGAGCAGATGTCGACGTCGGAAACCTTCGCGGAGTTTTTGACGCTGCAACTGTACGAAAAGCTCGAATAGAGATATAAGAATTTGGAACCGCAGATGAACGCAGATAAACGCAGATAACGAACGAACTTCTTTTGTTGTTCGCTTTTTTATCTGTGTTATCCGTGTGCATCTGTGGTTCCAGACTCTCTTGCCGTTTATCTGCGTTTATCTGCGTTTATCTGCGGTTTCAACAATCTTAGCTTTTCCGGCACTACTTCTTTCCATTCTCCCGGCATCAGCCCGTCGAGCGTGTAATCGCCGACAGCGACGCGTACGAGCCGCAAAGTCGGATGGCCGACCGCCGCGGTCATGCGGCGCACCTGACGATTCCTGCCCTCGGTCAGTGTGACCTCGAGCCAGGAGGTCGGAATGTTTTTGCGAACGCGGATCGGTGGATCGCGCGGCCAGAGAGAGGGCGCCGAGATGCGCCGTACTTTTGCGGACTGGGTGCGTTCGCCATCGAGCATCACGCCGCGGTGCAGGCGTTCGAGCGCATCGTCATCGGGTGTGCCGTCGACTTGCGCCCAATAGATCTTCGGCAGCTTGTGACCGGGATCGCTCAGCCGATGCTGAAGTTGTCCGTCATCCGTCAGAAGCAGCAACCCTTCGCTGTCACGGTCGAGTCGCCCGGCGGGGTAAACGTCGCGAACGGGTACATACGCAGCCAGGGTGTTTCGGCCCGCGCGATCGGTAAACTGCGTAAGAACGCCATAAGGCTTGTTAAAGAGGATTAGGCGCGCCACCAGCGCTCGCCGCCTTAAGTAGTCGCGAGCTTGCGCTTCGGCGTGTGATTTTCCGCGCGGTTGAAAAATTCGGGGTCCATCAACTCGATGAATAACCGAGCCTGCGGCGTCAGGAATTTGCCCCGGCGCAGGACCACGCCGTAGGAGCGCTTCGGAAAGTAGCGGTCGAGCGGAAGGACGGCGAGCGGCTCGTTGCCGCTGATGCATATGTTCGTGACGATCGAAATGCCAAGTCCCAGCTCCACGTACTTCTTCACCACTTCCCAGCCGCCCGCCTCGAGCGTCACTTTGTAATCCAAATTGTGCTGATGAAAAACGGTATCGACCACACGCCACGTCGATAAGTGCCGTGGCGGAAGTATCAGCCCATGCGGGCTGACTTCCTCGAGGCGCACCTGCTTCTTGCGCGCGAGCGGGTGGTTGAGCGAAGTAATGAGCACCGGATCGTAGGTGAAGATCGGCTGGTAGGTGATGTCGTCCGGCGCGTCGAGCATCGAGCCGACCGCGAGATCGGCCTCATCGGCCCGCAGCAGCGCCAAGCCGTCGCGGCCCGTGACGTTCTGCAGCTTGATGCGGATGCCGGGATGATCCTCCGCAAAGCGCTTGATCAAGCGCGGCAGCAAATAGAGCAACGTCGATTCGCCGGCCGCGATCGACAGCTCCCCGGAAGTGACGCGACCGCTGTCGGCTTCGAACGTCTCGGACAGTGTGTCCATGCCGTGCACCAGCGGTTGTGACAACTCGTACAATCGTCGGCCGTCCGGCGTGAGTTGGATCTTCGGTCCCCGGCGTTCGAAGAGCGTGACGTTGAGCTCGCGCTCGAGCGCTTGAATTTGAAGCGAGACCGACGGCTGACTGAGATAGAGCCGCTCGGCGGCCTTCGACACGCTGCCGGTCTGCGCCGCGCAGCAAAAGGCCCGCAGCTGTTTCAGCCGGTTCTGTTTGTAATACAGTCGATTGCCCGAGCGTCCCACGCGAACGGAGAAGTATTTAGCGGGTTGGCATATTCACTATATTAGCATTCAGCGTGTCAATTTTACGCGCCGGAGCGCGTTCGAAACAGAGAACCACGCAAGCGACCGGCGAGGTTCGCTGTGAGAATTTTCTCACGTGCGCTCGAATCGGCTTTGCCACGATTCGCGCAGGTCCGCGCGATTGTCGTTATACTACGCGCCCCTAGACTCAAGCTGCGGATCCTCCGGGAGATAGGCCCCTCATGAAGTACCAGAAGATACAAGTGCCCACCCAGGGCCAGGTAATTACCGTCAATTCCGATCACACGCTGAACGTTCCCGATCAACCGATCATTCCCTTCATCGAGGGAGACGGCATCGGCATCGACATCACTCCGGCGATGCGCAACGTGGTGGATACTGCAATTCGCAAGATGTATGGCGGAAAGCGCGCGATCGTCTGGATGGAGGTCTATGCCGGCGAGAAGGCGGTGAAGACATATGGGGGGGATTCGTGGCTTCCGGCCGAGACGCTGCACGCCTTGCAGGAGTACGTCGTCTCCATCAAAGGCCCATTGACCACCCCGGTCGGCGGCGGTATGCGCTCGTTGAACGTCGCGATCCGCCAGGAGCTCGATCTTTATGCCTGTGTGCGGCCGATTCGCTTCTTTCCGGGTACGCCGACTCCGATGAAGGATTCCGAGCACACCAATATGATCATCTTCCGCGAGAATACGGAGGACATTTACGCCGGTATCGAATGGGCCGCTGAGAGCGCAGAAGTAAAGAAGATCATCGATTTTCTTATCAAAGAGATGGGCGTGACCCAAATCCGCTTTCCGCGAACGTCGGCGATCGGCATCAAGCCGGTCTCGCGCGAGGGTTCCGAACGCCTGATCCGTAAAGCGTTTCACTACGCGATCGACGACAACCGCCGCTCGGTAAGCCTGGTGCACAAAGGCAATATCATGAAATACACGGAGGGCGGGTTTCGAACTTGGGGGTATGAGCTGGCAAAACGAGAGTTCGGAGCGCAGGTTATCGACAAGGGTCCCTGGTGCCGGGTGCGGAATCCGAAGACCGGCCAGGAAATCGTCATCAAAGATGTCATTGCGGACAACTTTCTACAGCAAATACTGCTAAGGCCCGAGGACTATGACGTTATCGCGACGCTAAATCTGAACGGCGACTACATCTCGGATGCCCTGGCCGCGCAAGTAGGCGGCATCGGCATTGCGCCCGGTGCCAATATCGCGGACGCGGTCGCCGTGTTCGAGGCGACTCATGGCACGGCACCTAAATACGCGGGCAAAAACCAAGTCAACCCCGGCTCGATCATCCTCTCGGCCGAAATGATGTTGCGTTACATGGGGTGGACCGAAGCGGCCGACCTAATCATCCGGGGAATGGCCGGCGCCATCGCGGCAAAGGAAGTGACCTACGACCTGGCGCGCGTGCGCACCGCCTTTACCGCTCCTCAGCGCCAACCCGGGGAGCGCCCCAGCGCGCAACAGGAAATCGCCCGGCTGATGCCCGGTGCGACGCTCGTCACCACGTCCGGTTTTGGCGAGGCTATCATTCGTTATATGGACATGGAGCCGCCGAAACGACAGGGCCGGCGTAGCACGGACTAAGGGGAAAAAGAAACCCGACGGGGTCGGGTTTCATCGTTCAATTCGAAAGTGGTGCGCGGGTTACTTTGCGACGGCGCGAATATGGGAGGCTTGCGGGCCTTTCGGGCCTTCCTGCACCTCGTACTCGACCTGCTGGCCTTCTTTGAGCGTCTTGTAGCCTTCCATTTCGATCGCGGAGAAGTGCGCAAACACGTCATCGCCGCCATCCGTCGGGGTTATGAAGCCGTACCCCTTGCCCGCGTTAAACCACTTCACGGTTCCTGTTGCCATACATCCCCCTTGCTTCGGCGGAACAAATTCCGCCGTCGAACATCTCACTTAAGTGTCCGCCCCGATCACCGGCTGCCGGTTGGACGAAGCAGGATCATCATCCTTCTTTTTGCCTGTCAGTCAAGCACGTAGCGCTTCATTTTGCCGTTGATGATGCCGCGGCGCTCTCAAAATTCGTGCCACTGTCCGCGGGGTTGAAATTTTGCGGCGAGGTCGGACAATGGAGTCGTTGTCGATTCGAATCGCCCGACCCGGCCATTAAGACTTTGGTCTAAGCTTGCAAATATGAAAGAGAAACAGCCGCAGTACCCCGAAGGGCCGATCGTTCAAGAAGCGCGCCCCAAACTCCAGCGGCCGATTCTTTATAAAGTTATTTTGCTGAACGACGACTACACGCCGATGGAGTTCGTCGTCGTCGTGCTCGAGCGCTTCTTCTACAAGAATCGAGAAGAGGCGACTCGGATTATGCTGCATGTACATCAGAAAGGAATCGGCGTGTGTGGAATCTACACGCGCGAGATCGCGGAGACCAAGGTGCGCCATGTCCTGGCCTTCGCGCAGGAGCAGCAGCATCCGCTCCAGTGCACGTCGGAGCCGGAATAGACAAGAGGTATGCATAAAACGGGCTAAACCCGGAGGGCACATCGATGTTGTCGCAGGAACTTGAGTTTTCCCTGAACGCCGCGTTCCAGAGCGCGCGCGAGCGGCGCCACGAGTTCATCACCGTGGAGCATCTTTTGATGGCGCTGCTCGATAATCCGAGCGCGTCGCGCGTGATTCGAGCGTGCGGCGGCAACATCGAGGAATTGCGGCGCAACCTGCTCGCGTTCCTTACGGAGAACGTTCCGGTCCTGCCGTCGAACAGCAAGATCGACACGCAGCCGACCATCGGTTTCCAGCGCGTCATTCAGCGGGCGGTACTGCACGTTCAAGGCGTGGGTAAGAAAGAAGTCACCGGCGCCAACGTACTAGTCGCGATTTTCGGCGAGAAGGAATCGCACGCGATCTATTTCCTGCACAAGCAGAACATCAGCCGGTTCGACGTGGTGAATTTTATTTCGCACGGCATTTCGAAAATCCCCGGCGAGGGAGGCAACGAGCTGCCGGCTCCCGAGGAGAACGAAGAGGGTCAGCCCTCGGGCGAGCGCAGTCCGCTCGATGCGTTCTGCATCAACCTCAACGAACAAGCGCGCCAGGGCAAGATCGATCCGTTGATCGGGCGCGAGCGCGAGATCGAGCGCACGATCCAAGTGTTGTGCCGTCGTCGCAAGAACAATCCGTTGTTCGTCGGCGAAGCCGGCGTCGGCAAGACCGCGATCGCGGAAGGTCTCGCGAAGAAAATCGTCGACGGCGAAGTGCCGGACGTGCTCGCGAACAATACGATCTACGCGCTCGACATGGGCAGTCTACTCGCGGGCACGAAGTACCGCGGCGATTTCGAGAAGCGCTTGAAGGCGGTGCTGCATCACTTGAAGCGACAGGAAAAGACCATGCTCTTCATCGATGAGATACACACGATCATCGGTGCCGGCGCGGCCTCGGGCGGCGCCATGGACGCGTCGAATTTGCTGAAGCCGGCCCTCTCGACCGGCGAGCTGAAGTGCATCGGTTCGACCACGTATCAGGAGTACCGCAACATCTTCGAAAAGGATCGCGCGCTGTCGCGCCGATTCCAGAAGATCGACGTGACCGAGCCGTCGGTCGACGAGACCGTGGAGATATTGCGCGGATTGAAGACGCGCTTCGAACGACATCACAGCGTGCGCTACACGAATCAGGCGCTGCGTACCGCGGTCGAGCTGTCGAATCGGTACATCAACGATCGTCATTTGCCCGATAAGGCGATCGACGTTATCGACGAGGCCGGTGCCGGCCAACAGTTGTTGACGCCAAGTAAGCGCAAGAAGATTATCGGCGTGCACGACATCGAAGCGATCGTCGCAAAGATGGCGCGCATTCCTCCCAAGACCGTATCGACTTCGGACCGCGAGGCGCTGCGCACCCTCGAACGCGATCTGAAAATGACCGTGTTCGGCCAGGATGAAGCGATCGAGGCGCTCTCGACGTCGATCAAGTTGGCGCGCTCGGGTCTCGGTCATGCGGAGAAGCCGGTCGGTTCGTATCTATTTTCCGGTCCGACCGGCGTCGGCAAGACCGAAGTGACGCGCCAGTTGGCGCGCGTGCTCGGCGTCGAGCTGATCCGCTTCGACATGTCGGAATATATGGAGCGGCACACCGTGTCGCGGCTGATCGGCGCGCCGCCGGGATACGTCGGTTTCGATCAAGGTGGACTTCTGACGGAGGCCATCACCAAGCAGCCGCATTCGGTGTTGCTCCTCGATGAAGTCGAGAAGGCGCATCCGGACGTGTTCAATTTACTGCTGCAGGTGATGGATCACGGCACATTGACCGACAACAACGGCCGCAAGGCCGACTTTCGAAACGTGATTCTGGTCATGACGACCAACGCCGGAGCGGAGCGGATGAGTCGCTCGTCGATGGGCTTTACCGAGCAAGATCACAGCGGCGAGGATTTCCAGGAGATCAAGCGCATGTTCAGCCCGGAGTTCCGCAATCGGCTGGACGCGGTGATTCACTTTAAGCCGCTCGACGAGGAAACGATTCTACACGTCGTGAACAAGTTCATTCTCGAGCTGGAAGCGCAATTGGCTGAGAAGCATGTCACGATCGAGCTCGACGATCGCGCGCGCGCGTGGCTCGCGTCGCGCGGCCACGATCCGTCCATGGGTGCACGCCCGATGGCACGCTTGATTCAAGAGCAGATCAAGAAGGCGTTGGCGAACGAGCTGCTATTCGGCCGGTTGGCGGACGGCGGTCACGTGAAAGTGTCGGTTGACGACAATGGCCCGACGTTCGATATCCAGTCGCGGCCGGAGAACGTCGCGCGCGCGACGCCGGTGGAAGAGGAATGATCCGTTTGTACTAGCCGCTAAACCAAGCCCCGGGTTTCCGGGGCTTCGTTTTTGGAACTCTAAGAGTGTTAAACCGCAGATGAACGCGGATAACACGGACGATAAACGCGGATAATTAGCTTGCTTCGTGTTATCCCGGTTCGGCGTTCATCATCTTGCTTTTATCCGCGTTCATCTGCGGTTCAGCAGTTTCGGGACTACCGAGCCCGAAAGGTGATGCGCCCTTTCGAGAGATCGTACGGCGTGAGCTGCACGGTAACGCGGTCGCCGGTTAGGATGCGAATATAATGTTTGCGCATTTTGCCGGAGATGTGTGCCGTTACCATGTGACCGTTATCAAGCTTTACGCGAAATAGCGTGTTCGGGAGGGTTTCCGTAATCGTCCCTTCCATTTCGATGTGTTCTTCTTTGGCCACGCGCGACGGGTACTCCTGAGTTTCTTGGGCGGCGTATGATGCCGCAGTCGTGAGCGGCGGTAAAGTTCCGGCGTGCGATGCGGTCGACGCTGACCGTGGTCCGCACTAGCCTTCCGAGTCGGGTTCGGGCTGGACAAGGCGGGATGTATCGGGCTCGATCTCGGCCCATTGTCCGTTGCGATAGGCTTCGAGCGGTCGAAAGTTGGTTTTGTACGCCATCTTGCGGCTTTCGGCGATCCAGTAGCCGAGGTAGACCCACTGCAGCCCGACAGAGCGCGCGTACTGAACTTCCCAGAGAACGGCGAAGGTGCCGAGCCCCCGCGCCACTTCCGCGGGTTCGTAAAACGTGTAAACCGCCGACAGCCCGTCGTCGAGGCGATCGACCACGGCTACCCCGAGCAAGCGGTCCGCTCGGCGCATCTCGTAGAAAATTGTCTCCACACGCCGCCC
The DNA here is from genome assembly GCA_041485885.1 of Sulfurifustaceae bacterium. Classification (GTDB taxonomy): domain Bacteria; phylum Pseudomonadota; class Gammaproteobacteria; order Acidiferrobacterales; family Sulfurifustaceae; genus JACQFZ01. The sequence continues at coordinate 26,348 of JBGPKL010000012.1, read as the reverse complement.
CGTCAAGAAGTTCATGTACTTCAGCGGATCGGGATCGTCCATTCCGCCGCCCGGATGGCGCGCTGCTTGATAGCGTAGATAGAGCTCGAAGTGCTCATGCACGTAGACGCCAGGCCGCGGCAATATCTCGACGTCTAGATTCCGTTTCCAAAGACGTCGCTGACTGCGACTCGCGTTGAACCGCTCGACCGGGATGCGTACCGGCACGCACGCGACGCATCCGGCGCAATGCGGCCGATAGATGAGATCGCCGCTGCGCCGAAAGCCGAGCCGAGTGAAAGCGCCGTAGCGGTCGCGATCGAGCGGAAAGCGCGGATCGATGAAGAGGGTAGCCGCGGTTTTTCCCGGCAGATAACTGCACGGGTGCGGCATGGAGAGAAAGACATCGGGGGTGCGTTGATGCCCGCTCATGGGAAGACGCTAACCGATGGCCAGATCGCTGTCAAAGTGCCACGGCGGCGGGTGTCCGTGCCGCTCGAGCGCTGCCCTCAGCAACGCGAGATAAACCTTGCGCGGGATGGATTGCGCGCCCATCCGTTCCAGGTGTGCCGAGGGGAGTTGACAGTCGATAAAGGCGTAACTCCACCGTTCCAATTGCCGCGCGGCATAAAGCAGCGCGACCTTGGAAGCGTCCGGGACGTGGCTGAACATGGATTCGCCGAAGAACGCGCCGCCCAGCGCGACACCGTAGAGTCCGCCGACGAGGCGATCGTTCTGCCACGTCTCGACCGAGTGGGCGTGACCTCCACGATGCAGCTCCACGTAAGCGTCGATCATCGCCGAGCTGATCCAGGTCCCGCCGTTCGGCTGTTTGCGTCTTGGTCCGGCGCAGGCGCGCATCACCTCGGCCACGCATCGATCGAAGGTCACGCAAAACTTTCCCGACCGTGCGTTCTTGCGCAGGCTGCGGCTGACCTTCAGTCGATCGGGCAACAACACCGTGCGCGGATCGGGGCTCCACCAAAGTATCGGCTGGCCGTCGTTGTACCAAGGAAAGATGCCGTGGCGATACGCTTCGAGCAGACGCGCGACGCTCAAGTCCCCGCCGACCGCCAGCAGCCCCTCGCGCGACGCCAGCTCGACGGGAGGAAAGCGAATGTCCTTCACGCCGGGATTCAGCAGATGCACGGTCAATTCCGACTCGCGCGGGGCGAAATCGCCGGCCGGCGGAACGGTGAATGCTCGCTCAGCTCGTCCATGTACTGACCGACGCTTCCGTGCTCGCGTTTCAGAAAATCGGCGACGGCGCGGCGCAGCATCGGATCGCGCAGCCAATGCGCCGAATAGGTCGGCGTCGGCACGAAGCCGCGCGCGAGCTTGTGCGCGCCTTGCGCGCCGGCTTCGTAGCGCCCGATGCGTTGCGCGATGCAGTATTCGATCGGCGCGTAGTAACAGGTTTCGAAATGCAGTCCCGGGATGTCCGGCCGGCCGCCCCAGTAGCGGCCGTAGTACGTATGCGCGTTGCGCAATCCGAAAGCCATCCCGACGTATTCGCGCTTCTGTCTGGCGACGACGAGCACCGTATGGTTAGCCATGGTCTCGCCGATCATGTGAAAGAACTCCCGCGTCAAGTACGCGATCCCGCCGTGCGCGCGAATCGTCGCGCGATAGAACCGGTAACACACGTCCCACAGCTCGCTCGAGATCGCCGCGCCCTGCAGCACCTCGGCGGTGACGTCCGCTTCGCGCACGCGTCTGCGCTCGCGCCGGATGTTGTAGCGCTTATGCGCCGTCATCCCGCTTAGAAAATCTTCAAAGTCGCTATAGCCGGGGTTGGACCAATGAAACTGACAGCCGGTGCGCGCGAGCAGATCGTGCTTCGTCAAAAGGTCGAGATCGGTCGCCGCGGGGAAAAGCCAGTGCAGCGAAGAGGCGCCCGTGGCGTCGGCCACCTCCCGCGTCGCCTCTATCAGCAGCGCGGCGACTTCGTCGCGATCCGTATCGGCGACGAGCAATCGTTTGCCCGTGGCCGGAGTGAACGGCACGGCGGCGACGAGCTTCGGATAGTACTCGCGTCCGCTACGGACGTACGCGTCCGCCCAGGCCCAGTCGAAGACATACTCCCCATAAGAGTGGTGTTTGAGATAAAGCGGCACCGCGCCGATCAGGCGCGAGGAGCCTTCGGCATGGAGAGCGATGTGACGCGGCTCCCATCCGCTGTCCCCGCCGACACATCCCGCGCGCTCAAGCGCGAGCAGAAACTCGTGCTGCAAAAAGGGGTCATCCCCCGCCAGCAGGTTCCACTGGTCGGGTGGCACGGACTCTAAGTTTGGCAGTGCAGTTACACGCATAGCGTCAGTACCGACGGAGCAGTTTACCTCCGGCGCAGGTCAACGGGGTCTGAATTCGCGCGTTTTCTTTCCCATGTCTCGCGTTTCGGCTCATCCAACAATACCGTCGTCATGTCAAACAGGGTCGCGCGCATAACTAACGCTATGATACCGTCAAACCGATCGATGCCGGCCAACGGTGGTTGCATGCCCGTCGTCAAGGAATATCCGGATAGGCAGTCCCGGAGACCGCGCTCACATAGGACGGGGCTCTGTTCCATCGCAGACGCGGGTAGAAAAAGAGATGGGTGGCGCGGGCGGTCTCTCGCGACCTTTTGTATCGATTCCCAACGCCGGCATCGATTCGTCAGTTCAATCGCATATTAACGAGTCAGCAAATGGCCGAGCCGATGCTATCCGACACTTACAAACGCGTGCTGCGTCATCGCCTCGTCGCGTCTTTGCGCCTACCGCAGCGCTGGATTTGGATTGTTGCCGTTCTCGTCGTGGTGGCCGGCGTCGCGTGGTGGGCGCTGATGCCCGGCACACCGGCTGGTGTTCGCGCAGACGCACGCAATCGTCCGCTACCGGTTTCGGCCGCGCCGGTGGTTAAGGGCAGCCTCGACGTTTACCTCACGGCTCTCGGTACGGCGACGCCACGTAACGTGGTGACCGTACGATCGCGCGTCGACGGTCAGCTCATAAAGGTCGATTTCCGTGAAGGCCAATTGGTCAAGTCGGGAGCGCTGCTCGCCGAGATCGATCCGCGCCCGTTCGAAGTGCAACTGGCGCAAGCGATGGGCCAGCTCGCGCGCGACCAGGCGCTGCTCAAGAACGCGCAGCGCGATCTCGAACGATACAACACGCTGTACACGCAGGATTCGATTTCCAAACAGCAGCGCGACACGCAAGAGTCGCTGGTGCACCAGTATCAAGGCGCGGTCGAGTCCGATCAGGGCCAGGTGGACAATGCCAAGCTGCAGCTGAGCTACTGCCGCGTCACCGCGCCGAGTGACGGCCGCGTCGGCCTGCGTCAGGTCGACCCGGGCAACATGGTGCGCGCGTCCGATACGAACGGCCTCGTTGTCATCACGCAGTTGCAGCCGATCACCGTGCTCTTCACGCTGTCCGAGGACAAAGTGCCGAGCGTGATGAAGCGGCTGCAATCGGGCGAGACCATACCGGTCGAAGCCTACGACCGCGATCAGAAGGCGAAGCTCGCAAGCGGGAAATTAGTCGCGATCGACAACCAGATCGACACGACGACCGGCACGGTCAAGCTCAAAGCCGAGTTCCCAAACCGGGACAACGCGCTCTTCCCGAACCAATTCGTCAACGTGCGCTTGCTCGTCGATGTGTTGCGCGACGCGACGCTGGTCCCGACCGCGGCGATTCAGCGCGGCACGCAAGGGACGTTCGTGTTCGTCGTGAAGGAAGATCAGTCGGTGACGGTGCGCCCGGTGAAAGCTGGACCGATGCAAGGCGAGAAGACCGCCCTTACCGAAGGCGTCGCGGCCGGCGAATGGGTCGTCGTGGACGGCGTCGACAAATTGCGCGAAGGCGGCAAAGTCCAATTAATCGCGAGCGATGGACGCGGCGCGGATGCGGCAGCCGCGCCGCGCGCGGGTGATGCGGCGAGCGGTGACGGCCCACCGCGAGGCGAGCGCCGCCGCCGGCGCGCCGAAGGCGGACAGCCCGGCGGACCGCAATCGTAATGTTTCCGGTCCATCGCGAGACGATGACAAAGGTCGCTGCCGCTCTCCCTCACCCCAACCCCTCTTCCGAAGGGAGAAAGGAAGGGATGAGGGAGCGCGGTCGAGTTTTTTAAGGACGCTGGAGATGAATCCATCGCGTCCCTTCATTCTACGACCGGTGGCGACGTCGTTGCTGATGGTTGCGATCCTGCTCGCCGGCATCGTCGCCTACCGCGTGTTGCCGCTCTCGGCGCTCCCCGAAGTCGACTACCCGACGATCCAGGTCGTGACGCTTTATCCCGGCGCGAGTCCGGAGGTGATGACGTCTTCGATCACCGCGCCGCTCGAGCGCCAGTTCGGTCAGATGCCGGGGCTCAACCAAATGTCGTCGACCAGCTCCGGCGGCGCCTCGGTGATCACGCTGCAGTTCTCGCTCAACCTCTCGCTCGACGTGGCGGAACAGGAAGTCCAGGCGGCGATCAACGCCTCGGGCAGTTTTCTTCCGCAAGATTTGCCGACGCCGCCCATCTATAACAAGGTCAATCCCGCCGACACGCCGATCGTGACGCTCGCGCTCACGTCGAAGACGTTGCCGCTGCCGAAGCTCTACGATCTTGCCGATACCCGCCTGGCCACGAAGTTGTCGCAACTGCCGGGCATCGGTTTAGTCAGCCTCGCCGGGGGACAGCGCCCGGCCGTGCGGGTGCAGGCGAACCCGACCGCGCTCGCGGCATACGGGCTGTCGCTTGATGACGTGCGCACCGCCATCAACAACGCCAACACGAACCAGGCGAAGGGCAGCTTCGATGGACCGACGCGCGCGTCCACGATCGACGCCAACGATCAGCTCAAGTCCGCCGACGAATACCAGAGCATGATCCTCGCGTACCGCAACGGCTCGCCGGTGCGGCTCATCGACGTCGCCGACATCATCGATGGCGCCGAGAACACGCGGCTCGCGGCGTGGGCGAACCGGGTACCCGCGGTCATCGTGAACATCCAGCGTCAGCCGGGCGCGAACGTGATTCAAACGGTGAACCGCATCAAGCAGCTCCTGCCGCAGTTGCAAGCGTCGCTGCCGGCGGCGGTCGATGTCGCGATGCTGACCGACCGCACGATCACCATCCGCGCCTCGGTGCACGACGTGCAATTCGAATTGTTGCTCGCGGTCGCACTCGTGGTGATGGTGATTTTTCTGTTCCTGCGGAGCGTCTCGGCGACCATCATCCCGAGCGTGGCGGTGCCGCTGTCGCTGGTCGGCACGTTCGGCGTGATGTATCTCGCCGGGTTCTCCATCAACAACCTGACGCTCATGGCGCTCACCATCGCGACCGGCTTCGTGGTCGACGATGCGATCGTGATGATCGAAAACATCGCGCGCTACGTCGAAGCCGGTGAGTCGCCGTTCAAAGCGGCGCTCAAGGGCGCGGAGCAGATCGGCTTCACCATCATCTCGCTCACGTTCTCGCTGATCGCGGTGCTGATTCCGCTGCTGTTCATGGCCGACGTCGTCGGGCGGCTGTTTCGCGAGTTCGCGATCACGCTCGCGGTGTCGATCCTAATTTCCGCGGTCGTGTCGTTGACGTTGACGCCGATGATGTCGGCGCGGCTACTGCGGCACCAACGCAAGGAAGACCAAAGCCGCTTCTATCGCAAGAGCGGCGAGATCTTCGATCGCATTATCCGGCGTTACGGCGAGATGTTGCGCTGGGTGTTGGACCGGCAGGGCGCGACGCTCGCCGTCGCGATCGCCACGCTCGTGCTCACGGTGCTGCTCTACATTTTCATTCCGAAAGGCTTCTTCCCGGTGCAGGATACCGGCGCGATCCAGGGGATTTCGGAAGCGTCGCCGACCGTTTCGTTCAGCGCCATGGCCGACCGCCAGCAAGCGCTGGCGCAAGTGATTTTGAGAGATCCCGCGGTCGCGAGCCTGTCGTCCTTCATCGGCGTCGACGGTACCAATGCGACGCTCAATAGCGGCCGCTTTTTGATCAATCTGAAGCCGCTCGCGCAACGAGATGCATCCGCGACCGAGGTCATTCGTCGTTTACAAACGAAGCTCGCCGACGTTCCTGGCATCTCGCTCTACATGCAACCGGTGCAGGATCTCACCATCGAGGACCGGGTGAGCCGCACGCAATATCAATTCACCGTCGAGGACGCGAACGCGGGGGAGCTGAGCGACTGGGTACCGCGTCTCGTCGAGCGGTTGCAGCAAAGCGTCGAGCTCGCCGACGTCGCCGCCGATCTTCAAGAGGGCGGATTGCAGGCGTACGTCGACATCGATCGGGCCACCGCGAGCCGGCTCGGCATCACGCCGGCGGCGGTCGACAACGCGCTGTACAACGCCTTCGGACAGCGGCTTATCTCGACGATCTTCACGCAGACGAATCAGTATCGCGTCGTGCTCGAAGTGAAGCCCGAGTTTCAGCAAGGGCTCGCGGCGCTGAATCAAATTTATGTGACGACCACCGTCCCCGGGCAGCCGGCGCGGCAGGTGCCGTTGTCCTCGATCGCGCGCGTCGTCGAGCGCACCAGCCCGCTCGTCATCAATCATCTCGGGCAGTTCCCGGCGGCAACCGTGTCGTTCAATCTCGCGCCGCATGCGTCGCTCAGCCACGCCGTACAGGCGGTCGATGCGGCGGCGCGGGATATCGGTCTTCCCGTCAGCGCGCAGATCCGGTTTCAAGGCGCGTCGGCGGCGTTTCGTGCGTCGCTCGCAAACGAGCTGTGGCTGATCCTCGCGGCGATCGTCACCATGTACATCGTGCTCGGTGTGCTGTACGAGAGTTTCATTCACCCGGTCACGATTCTGTCGACGCTGCCTTCCGCCGGCGTCGGCGCGCTCCTCGCGCTCATGCTGACCGGCAATGATCTCTCGCTCATCGCCATCATCGGCATCATTCTCTTGATCGGCATCGTCAAGAAGAACGCGATCCTCATGATCGATTTCGCGCTCGACGCCGAGCGCCACCACGGCATGAGTCCGCGCGATGCGATTTATCAGGCGTGCCTGCTGCGCTTCCGCCCGATCCTGATGACGACGATGGCGGCGCTGCTCGGCGCGCTGCCGCTCATGATCGGCTCGGGTGTGGGTTCCGAGCTGCGCCATCCGCTCGGACTCACGATGGTCGGTGGCCTGATCGTGAGTCAGGTGTTGACGCTCTTCACCACGCCGGTGATTTATCTCGCGTTCGATCGGCTGGCGACCCGTGTCGCTTCCCGGCGCGCACGCCGGAAAGCGCAGACCCCCGTATGAATTTCCCCGCGCTTTTCATCAATCGGCCGGTGGCGACGACGCTGCTCACGATCGGCATCGCGCTCGCCGGCGCCATCGCGTTCCGGTTGCTGCCGGTGTCGCCGTTGCCGCAGGTCGATTTTCCGACCGTCTCGGTGCAAGCGCAGTTGCCGGGCGCGAGCCCGGAGACGATGGCGGCGACGGTGGCGACGCCGCTCGAACGCGCGCTCGGGCGCATCGCCGGCGTCACCGAGATGACGTCCTCGAGCTCGCTCGGCTCGACGCGCGTCGTGCTGCAGTTCGATCTCGACCGCGACATCGACGGCGCGGCGCGCGACGTGCAGGCGGCGATCAACGCGGCACGCACGCTCTTGCCCTCGGGGCTGCCGAGCAATCCGACGTACCGCAAAGTGAATCCCGCCGACGCGCCGATCATGATTCTCGCGCTCACGTCCGACACGAAGACGCAGGGACAGATGTACGACGCCGCGTCGACCATCATCGCGCAGAAGCTTTCGCAGGTGGAAGGCGTCGGGCAAGTGCAGATCGGCGGCAGCTCGCTTCCCGCGGTGCGCGTCGAATTGAACCCGCCGGTGCTCAACAAATACGGTATCGGTCTCGAAGACGTGCGTGTCGCGATCGCGCAAGCGAACGCCAATCGGCCGAAGGGCGCGCTTGAGGACGGCGAGCGTCACTGGCAGATCGCGGCGAACGATCAGGCGACGACCGCCGCGGAGTATCTTCCGTTGATCGTCGCGTACCGCAACGGCGCCGCCGTGCGGCTGTCCGACGTCGCCGACGTCGTCGACTCGGTGCAGGATCTGCGTAACGCCGGCTCCGCGAATGGCAAGCCCTCGGTGCTCGTCATCATCAGCCGTCAGCCGAACGCGAACATCATCGAGACGGTGGATCGCGTCACGCGGCTTGTGCCGTCGTTGCGCGCGGCGATCCCGGCGGCGATCGATCTTGAGGTGACGATGGAGCGCACGGCCACGATCCGCTCCTCGCTGCACCACGTCGAAGCCGCGTTGACGATCTCTATATTTCTCGTGGCGCTCGTCGTGCTGTTTTTCCTGCACGACGCGCGCGCGACGCTGATCCCGGTCGTGGCGGTGCCGGTATCGCTCATCGGCACATTCGCCGTCATGTACTTATGCGGCTACAGCCTCGACAACATCTCGCTCATGGCGCTCACGGTCGCGACCGGTTTCGTCGTCGACGATGCCATCGTCGTCGTGGAAAACGTGCGGCGGCACATCGAGGCGGGCGTGCCGCGCCGCGCCGCCGCGCTGCAAGGAGCGCGCGAGGTCGGGTTTACGGTGCTGTCGATGAGCCTGTCTCTCATCGCGGTATTTATTCCCATTTTGCTGATGGGCGGTATCGTCGGTCGCTACTTTCGGGTGTTCGCGGTGACGTTGTCCGTCGCCATTTTGGTTTCGCTCGTCATATCGCTCACCACGACTCCGATGATGTGCGCGCGGCTGTTGCGTCCGGAAAAGGAGCGCGCGCCCGGCCGCGTGCGCCGCTGGAGCCAGCGCGTGTTCGACGGCGCGTTGCGCCGCTACGAAAAAAGTCTCGGCTGGGCGCTGCGCCACGGCGTTTTCATGATGCTCGTGCTGGCGGCGACCATCGGCTTGAACGTGTATCTTTACGGCATCGTGCCCAAGGGTTTCTTTCCGCAGCAGGATACCGGGCGCCTGGCCGGCTTTATTCAAGCGGATCAGAGCATTTCGTTTCAAGCGATGCGCCAGAAGCTCGCCGATTTTATCGATATCGTGCGCGCCGATCCGGCGGTCGAGAACGTCGTCGGCTTCACCGGCGGCGGGCAGCGCAACAGCGGTTCGATGTTCGTGGCGCTAAAGCCGCTGTCGCTGGGCGGCGAGTCCGCTGCGCAAGTGGTCGCCCGGCTGCGTGTGAAGCTCGCGAAAGAGCCGGGCGCGAATCTATTTCTGAATCCAGTGCAAGACATCCGCGTCGGCGGCCGCCAAGCGAACGCGCTGTATCAATACACGCTGCAAGCCGACGACCTCGCGGAGCTGCGCGCGTGGGAGCCGCGCATCCGGCGCGCGCTATCGCAACTCCCGGAGCTCGAGGACGTCAACACCGATCAGCAGGATAAAGGCCTGCAAACCTCGCTCGCGATCGATCGCGACACGGCGGCACGCCTCGGCATCACGCCGCGGCTAATCGATGCCACGTTGAACGACGCGTTCGGCCAGCGCCAGGTATCGACGATCTACGCGCCGCTCAATCAATATCGCGTCGTCATGGAAGCCGCGCCGCAATACTGGCAGTCGCCCGAGACGCTCGACAACATTTACGTCAGCGCGCCGAACGGCGCACAAGTGCCGCTGTCGGCGATCGCGCGCTACACGGCGACCAACACGCCGCTCGGCGTGCAGCACCAGGGTCAGTTCGTCGCCTCGACGATCTCGTTCAACCTTGCCGAAGGCGTATCGCTGTCCGAGGCGACACGCGTAGTGGACGACGCATTGGTTCGCATCCACGTGCCGAACACGATTCGCGGAAGCTTCCAAGGCACCGCGCGCGCGTTCCAAGATTCGCTCAAGAACCAGCCGTGGCTCATTCTGGCGGCGTTGCTCACGGTTTATATCGTGCTCGGCGTACTGTATGAGAGCTGCGTGCATCCGATCACGATCCTCTCCACGCTGCCGTCCGCCGGAGTGGGCGCACTGCTCACGCTGCTGTTGTTCCGAATCGAATTCAGCATCATCACACTGATCGGCGTGTTTTTGTTGATCGGCATCGTCAAGAAGAACGCGATCCTGATGATCGATTTCGCGCTCGACGCGGAACGCCGCCAAGGCTTGAGCGCGCGTGACGCGATTTACCAGGCATGTGTGCTGCGCTTTCGCCCGATCATGATGACAACGATGGCGGCGCTATTCGGTGCGATCCCGCTCGCCGTCAGTTTCGGTTACGGCGCGGAACTGCGCCGACCGCTTGGCGTTGCCATCATCGGCGGGTTGATCGTCAGTCAATTGCTCACGCTCTATACCACGCCCGTCGTTTATCTCTATTTAGATCGCTTTCGGCTTTGGTGGCAACGCAAGTGGCGGCGCGGCGCGGCACGATCGCTCCAGGCACCGACGCCATGAGCGTCATGCGTATTGCGTTGGCGGCTATGATCGTGATGCTGCTCGCGGCGTGCGCCACCGGGCCTGACTACGTGCGGCCGACCGTCGACGTACCGGCCGGGTACAAAGAAGCGCAGGACTGGAAGCAGGCTGAGCCGCGCGACGACGCGGTGCAAGCGAAGTGGTGGGAAGTGTTCGGCGACGCGCCGTTGAATGCGCTCGCCGAGCAAGTCGACGTCTCGAATCAAAATATCAAGCTCGCGGAAGCGCGCTTTCGCCAGGCGCGCGCGCTCGTCGGCAGCGCGCGCGCGGCATATTTTCCGACGGTCGCGGCCGATGCGTCGGTGTCGCGCAGCAAGATATCGAGCAACCGCGGCGCGACTACCGGCGTGCAGACGACCGGCACCAACTATAACGTTGCGCTCGACACCAACTGGGAGCTGGATCTCTGGGGGCGGGTGCGGCGTTCCGTCGAAGCGAACGTGGCGACGGCGCAAGCAAGCGCCGCCGATCTGCGCGCCGCGCGGCTCTCGGCGCAGGCGGAGCTCGCGCGCGTTTATTTTCTCTTGCGCATCCAAGACGCGCAGATCGCCCTGCTCAACGACACCGTCGCGGGTTACGAGAAGTCGCTGCAGCTCACGCAGAACCAGTACGACGTCGGTGTGGTGCCGCGCGCGGACGTGACGCAGGCGCAGGCCCAGCTCAAGTCCGCGCAAGCGCAAGTGCTCGACGCCGGCATCCAGCGCGCGCAGCTCGAGCACGCCATCGCGTTGCTCGTCGGCAAGGCACCGGCCGTTTTTTCCATCGCGCCGGCCGCGCTCGACGCGCGCCTGCCGGCGCTGCCGCTCGGCCTGCCGTCGGAGTTGCTCGAGCGCCGGCCGGACATCGCGAGCGCCGAGCGCCGCGTCGCCGCGGCGAACGCGCAGATCGGCGTCGCGCGCGCGGCGTATTTCCCCGCGTTTACGCTTTCCGCAACCGGCGGGTTTCAAAGCGCGAGCCTCGCGCGCTGGTTCGACGCGCCGAGCCGCTACTGGTCCGTCGGCGCGGCGCTGGCGGAGACGTTGTTCGACGGCGGCTTGCGCGGCGCGCAGAACGAATCCGCGATCGCAGTGTACGATGAGACGGTCGCGAGCTATCGCCAGACGGTGCTCACCGGCTTTCAGGAAGTCGAAGACAACCTCGCGGCGCTGCGATTGATCGAGCAGGAGGCGCAGGTTCAGGACGAAGCGGTGAAGGCGTCGCGTGAATCGTTGCGCCTCGTCACGAACCAGTATCGCGCCGGGTTGGTCAGCTACTTGAACGTCGTCATCGCGCAAACGGCGGCGTACAACAACGAGCGCGTAGCGCTCGGCATTCTGAGCCAGCGTTTTACCGCGAGTGTGGCGCTGATTCGAGCGCTCGGCGGGGGGTGGGATGCGACGGCGGATTCTAAAGGGACAACTGCAACCGCAGATGAACGCAGATAAACGCAGATGTAAAGAACAATAGATTAGCTTCTCCGCATCCGCGTTCATCTTCATAATCTGCGTTCATCTGCGTTCCGAATTAGTATCGATCAGCTCGCCGACCGATTTGCGAACGGCGGTTCACAAAGATGGGGTTCTCAGGGATAATCCGCGCCTCATCGAAAGGGCACGGCAATACAAGAATGAATCTGCACGAATACCAAGCGAAGGCTCTGCTCGCAAAATACGGCGTTCCGGTTCCAAGCGGCCGCCCGGTGTTCTCGGTGGCGGAAGCGATCCAAGCGGCGCAGGCCATGGGCGGTAGCGCGTGGGTGGTGAAAGCGCAAATCCACGCCGGTGGTCGCGGCAAGGCGGGCGGCGTCAAGCTCGTCAAAAGTCGCGAGGAGCTGGAGAAGGTCGCGAAGAGCTTGCTCGGCACGCGTCTCGTCACGCATCAGACCGGTCCCAACGGGCAGCCGGTCGAACGGCTCTACATCGAAGCGCCAAGCGAGATCGCGCGCGAGATTTATCTCGCGTGTCTGTTGGATCGTGCGCTCGAGCGCTTGATTTTTATCGCGTCAAGCGAAGGCGGCATGGACATCGAAGAGGTCGCGGCGAACCGACCGGAGAAAATGTTGCGAACGGTGGTCGAGCCCTCGGTCGGACTGCAGCCGTATCAATGCCGCGAAATCGCGTTCGCCCTCGGCTTCGACGATAAACAAACCGCGCAACTGGCGCGTCTGATGACGGCGCTTTACGAGGTCTATACGTCTTGCGATCTCGCGCTGCTCGAAATCAATCCGCTCGTCGTGACGAAGAACGGCGAGCTGATGGTGCTCGACGCCAAGATCCAGGTGGATGACAACGCCCTTTACCGCCGCAAAGAGCTTGCCGACTTGCGCGACGCTTCGCAGGACGATCCGAAAGAGGCGCGCGCCCGCGAGCACGATCTCAACTACGTCACGCTCGACGGCAGCATCGGCTGCATGGTCAACGGCGCTGGCCTCGCGATGGCGACGATGGATCTGATCAAGCTCCATGGCGGACAGCCGGCGAATTTTCTCGACGTCGGCGGCGGCGCGACTCCCGAGAGAGTCGCCGAGGCGTTCAAGATCATTCTTTCCGATCCGAAGGTTAAGGCGATCTTGATCAACATTTTCGGCGGCATCGTGCGCTGCGATCTTATCGCCGAAGGTATTATCAAAGCGGTTAAGGAAGTTAACGTCGCCGTGCCGGTGGTGGTTCGTCTCGAAGGCACGAATGTCGAGAAGGGCCGCGAAATGCTGAAGGCGAGCGGTCTCAAAGTGATGGCGGCGGACAGTCTCACGCAAGCCGCCAAGCAAGTTGTCGCCGCCGCCTCCAAATAAACCCATGCCGTAGAGCAGATCTTGAAATGAGCGTACTCGTCAGCAAAAACACTAAAGTCATTTGCCAAGGTTTCACCGGCAAGCAAGGCACGTTCCATTCGGAGCAGGCCATCGCCTACGGAACGAAAATGGTCGGCGGCGTCACCCCGGGCAAGGGCGGACAAAAACATCTCAGCCTTCCGGTATTCAATACGGTGCGCGATGCCGTCGAGCAAACGGGCGCCGATGCGACGATGATCTACGTTCCCGCTGCGTATGCAGCCGACTCGATACTCGAAGCGGCGGCGGCCGGGATTAAAGTCATCGCCTGCATCACCGAGGGTATTCCGGTACGCGACATGCTCGGCGTGAAATTGGTGCTGCGCACGAAGTACACTGGCTCGGTGTTGATCGGCCCGAACTGCCCGGGCGTCATTACGCCGGGCGAGTGCAAGATGGGCATCATGCCGGGGTTTATCCATAAGCCGGGCGTGATCGGAATCGTATCGCGCTCGGGCACGCTCACGTATGAAGCGGTGTATCAAACGACACAAGAAGGTCTCGGGCAGAGCACCTGTATCGGTATCGGCGGCGATCCGATTCAAGGGCTGAACTTCGTCGATTGTATGAAACTGTTCCAATCCGATCCGCAGACGAAGGGTATCGTGATGGTGGGAGAAATCGGCGGACAAGCGGAAGAAGATGCCGCCGCCTACATTAAAGAGCACGTGACGAAACCCGTCGTCGCGTACATCGCCGGTGTGACCGCGCCGAAAGGCAAGCGCATGGGACATGCCGGCGCGGTGATCGCGGGCGGCAAGGGTACGGCGGATGAAAAATTTCGCGCGCTCGAAGCCGCGGGCGTCAACACCGTGCGCTCGCCGGCGGAGATCGGCAAACGCATGCGCGAGGTGTTGCGTTAAGTGAGCGGCCGATTGCGGATAGCGCTCGCGCAATCGAATCTGCTGGTTGGAGACGTATCGGGCAACGTGCGCAAGATGACGGCGCAAGCCGTGCGCGCCCGCGACGAGCTCAAGGCGAACCTGGTCGTCTTCCCCGAGCTTTCCGTCACCGGCTATCCCCCCGAAGATTTGCTGTTTCGCGCCGAGCTGATCAAGCGTGCCGCGGGTGGCCTGGCGCAACTCGCGCGTGCCGCCGCCGGCATCGACATCATCGCGGGTCACCCGCACCGAGTCGGCGCCGAGCTTTACAATGCCGCGTCGCTGTTGCGCAAAGGTGCGGTGCACGCGACGTACTGCAAACATCATTTGCCGAATTACGGTGTATTCGATGAGCGTCGATATTTTGCGTCGGGCAACGACCCGTGTGTGGTCGACGTGAACTCGGTTCCGGTCGGTCTCACCATTTGCGAGGACATGTGGTTTCCGGGGCCGATCGAGCAAGCGGTTGCCGCGGGAGCGAGATTGATCGTCAACATTAACGGTTCGCCATTCCATATAAACAAGGGACAGGAGCGGCTCGCGATTGCCGAGCGCTATGCGCGCACGCACGGCGTGCCGTTCGTTTATCTTAATCTCGTCGGCGGCCAGGATGAGCTGGTATTCGACGGCGATTCGTTCGTGCTCGACGCCTCGGGCAAGCTCGCGCTGCGCACGCCCGCTTTCGTCGAAGGGATTTACGCAGTGGATTTCGAGCTGGGTTCGCGGATCGAGCCCATACCGGGTGACATCGCACCCGAGCTTGAACAAGACGAGAGCGTCTACTCGGCGCTGGTGCTCGGCGTGCGCGACTACGTCGAGAAGAACCGATTCGCCGGCGTCGTGATCGGTCTTTCCGGCGGCATCGATTCCGCCCTCACCCTATGTATCGCTGTCGATGCGCTCGGCGCCGAGCGCGTGGAAGCGGTGATGATGCCGTCGCGCTACACGGCCGATATGAGCATCGAGGACGCGCGCGCACAGGCGCAGACGCTCGGTGTGCGCCATCGAATGGTTCCAATCGAGCCGATGTTCCAGGCCTTCCTCGACGCGTTGCGCGAGGAGTTCAAGGGATTGAAGCCCGACACGACCGAGGAGAACATCCAGGCGCGCGTGCGCGGTGTGCTGCTCATGGCGATTTCGAACAAGACCGGGAAAATGGTCTTGACCACCGGCAACAAGAGCGAGATGGCGGTGGGCTACGCCACGCTCTACGGCGACATGGCCGGCGGCTTCGCCGCGATCAAGGATGTTCCGAAGACGTTGGTGTATCGCCTTGCCGCGTTGCGCAACCGGCGAAAAGCCGTGATCCCGCAGCGTGTATTCGATCGGCCGCCGACGGCCGAGCTTGCGCCGCACCAAAAAGATACGGATTCGCTGCCGCCCTACGAAATGCTCGATGCGATTCTCGAGCGCTACGTCGAGCGCGACGAGTCGGCCGAGGACATCGTCGCCGCCGGCTTCGATGACACCACCGTGCGCCGGGTGATCGCGATGGTCGATCGCAACGAATACAAGCGCCGGCAAGCGCCGCCCGGTGTGCGCATCACGCCGCGCGCTTTCGGGCGCGACCGGCGCTATCCTATTACGTCCGGTTTCGCCCGCGGTTGACCGAGTAATCGCGCGATGCACGCCGGGAGATAATGAACGTCGTTTAGCTCGAGGTAGCGAAGCAATGAAAAAAATCGAAGCAATAATCAAGCCATTCAAGCTCGACGACGTGCGCGAGGCGTTGTCCGAGGCCGGCGTCACCGGCCTGACGGTCACCGAAGTAAAGGGCTTCGGCCGGCAGAAAGGGCACACCGAGCTTTATCGGGGCGCGGAGTACGTCATCGACTTTCTTCCGAAAGTGAAGATCGAGGTGGTGATCCCCGACGAACAAGTCGATCGCTGCGTCGAGGCGATCATCGCGGCCGCGCGCACCGGCAAGATCGGCGACGGCAAAATATTCGTCTATCCGATCGAGCAAGTCGTGCGCATCCGAACCGGCGAGCGCGGCGAAGCGGCGATATAGGGGCGCTTATCCCGCCGCCTTAAGCTCGTCGATCTCTTTCAGATACCGACTGCTCGGGAAATTCGCCCGCAGCACGCGGATCGTGTCGTCGGCGAGCTTCGTCAATCCCATGAGCTGGTACGCCTTCGCTTGGATGCCGAGCGCGTCCTCGATTGCCGGTGTGCGCGGATAGTTTTCGAGCGCGAACTTGCAACGGTTGGCGGCGGCGACATAGGCGCCGCTATCGAGGTAGAACTGCGCGATGTGCACCTCATAGCGTGCCTGGGCGTCGAGCAGATACTTCATCCGCTCGCCGGCGTCCTTGGCGTAGCGACTGTTCGGAAAGCGCTCCACGAGCTCGCGAAACGCGTTGTACGACTCGCGCGCGCCCTTGGCGTCGCGGTCCCAAAGGGCCTCGTCGTATCCGAGCAGCGTGTGGATGAGGCTCTTCTCGTTATGAAAATTGGTCACGCCCTTTAGGTAATAGGCGTAGTCGACGTTCGGATGCGTCGGATGCAAACGGATGAAGCGATCGGTGGCGGCGAGCGCCAGCGCCGGCTCGTTGTCCTTGTATTGAGCGTATGCGATCTCGAGCTGCGCCTGTTCGGTATAGCGGCCGTAAGGATAGCGCGACTCGAGCTGCTCGAAGGTTTTGATCGCCTCGGCCCAACTGCCCGACTCCATTTTTTCCTTCCCGTCTTGATAAAACTGCTCGGCGGTCCAGTCGCGGGTCGGATCGATCACGCTGGCGCAACCGGCCAGCGCGCAGACGGCGGTGAGTAGTGCCATTCGAATGAGTCGATGCATCGGGTCCTCTTAAATTCCGGGGGAAGCGGCTACACTGAATCGCCGAAAAAATCGCGTCGCGGTCCGTCGCGGGTTCGCGCGTAATGGTAAGAATCATACTGACTGGCATGAGCAAAGCAAAGACGCGGGTCGCGCGAATCCCGCCGGATTTCGCCGGCCGGCGGTTGGATCAGGCGCTCGCGTCGCTTTTTCCCGACGTCACGCGCTCGCAGCTCCAGCAATGGATCGCCGCCGGCCACGTGCTGCTCGATGAACGGGTGCCGCGCAAGCGCGATAAAGTCCAGGGCGGCGAGCGAATCGAGCTGCGCCAGCCGATGCGCGAGACGAGCGCGGAAACCGCGGAGGCAATCGCCCTCGATGTCGTGCACGAGGACGGCAGTCTCATCGTCATCAACAAGCCAGCGGGTTTGGTTGTGCATCCCGGCGCGGGAAATCCGCGCGGCACGGTGCTGAACGCGTTGCTGCATTACGCGCCCGATCTCGCGCGGCTTCCGCGCGCCGGCATCGTTCATCGCCTGGACAAAGACACCTCCGGCCTCATGGTCGTGGCGAAGACCGAGCGCGCGCGCCAACACCTGATCCGCGGGCTCCAGTTGCGCACCATCGCGCGCGAGTATATCGCCATTGTGAACGGCGTCATCGTCGCGGGCGGCAGCATCGACGCGCCGATCGGGCGCCACCGCGTCGATCGCACGCGCATGGCGGTGACCGAGCGCGGCCGGCAAGCGGTGAGCCACTATCGCGTTATGAAAAAATACCGCGCGCACACGCTGGTGCACGTCGCGCTCGAGTCCGGGCGCACGCATCAGATCCGCGTGCACATGGCGCACCTGCGGTTTCCGGTCGTCGGCGATCCGGTGTACGGTGGACGCGCGCGCGTTGCGCGCGCGGCGAACCCGCGTCTCATCGAGCTGCTGCGGGGTTTTCGCCGCCAGGCGCTGCACGCGGCGAAGTTGTCGCTGACGCATCCTGAAACCGGCGCAGTATCGTGTTGGACCGCGTCGGTGCCGAAGGACATGAGCGAGTTGATGGAGGCGTTGGCGGAGGATGCGAGAGAAAACACGCATTGACCCAAAGCTGGATAGTAACCATTTCCCTCTCCCTTCTAGGGAGAGGGTAGGGGTGAGGGTGGAATGGCGAGGCTGCGACCCATACTAAAGACGCGCGCGCGACAGCTGCGCAATGGAGCGCCTGACGCAGAGCAGCGGCTGTGGTTTGCATTGCGCAATCGTCAAGTGGACGGTGCGAAGTTCCGACGCCAGTACGTCATTGGCAGATACATCGCCGATTTTGCGTGTACCGAACGGAAATTGATCATCGAGTTGGATGGAGGTCAACATACCCAGAAAGTTCGATACGACGACAAACGCACTGAATTCCTAGAAAGCCGCGGGTTTCGAGTTTTGAGATTTTGGGATAATGACGTTTTGAGCGATACCGACGCAGTGCTAGAAAGCATCCGACTTGCGTTGATCTCGCGCCCCTCACCCTAACCCTCTCCCCGGAGGGGAGAGGGAATAAAGTAGATCGAGGTTACCATGATGACTGTTCCTGCCTCCGCCATTGCAGCAAACGCTTTGCGCACAACCATTCTTTATTACGCGACCGGCAGTTTAGTTCTGCTGTTCCTCGTTGTCGCCCAAGCGGAAACATTGTCTCCCGTATTCGACGGCCACATCCACTACAGCGCCGACGCTCGCAACACGTACAGCGTTGATAAAATTATTTCCATTCTGAAGCAAGCCGGGATCGAACGCGCGCTGGTATCGAGCACGCCGAACGACGGAACGATCGCACTGCACGAGAAGGACCCGGCGCGCATCGTCCCGGAGCTGCGGCCGTATCGCAACCGCGACGATATGGGTTTGTGGTATCGCGATCCGAACATCGCTACCTTCATCGAGACGGAGCTCAAGCGCGGAATCTACCGTTCGATCGGCGAGTTTCATCTGCACGCCGGGCAAACGGATACGCCGGTGGTGCGGCGCGTGGTCGCGCTCGCCGTGGAGCGCGGTATCCCGTTGCACGCGCATTCCGATGACGGCGCGGTGCGCGAGCTTTTCGCGATCGATCCGACGGTGAAAATCATCTGGGCGCACGCCGGCATGTCGTCACCGCCGGCGACGATACGGACGCTGCTCGATCGCCATGCCACGCTGTGGGTGGAGCTGTCGATACGCGGGGGCGATATCGCGCCCGGCGGACGATTGGATTCGGCGTGGCGCGAGTTGTTTCTACGATATCCCGATCGGTTCATGATCGGAACCGATACCTGGATAACGCCGCGCTGGGAGCAAGTGGAATCGGAGAACCGTTTCGCGCGCGCGTGGCTCGCGCAATTACCCGCCGATGTAGTGGAGAAAATCGCGTTCCGCAACGCCGCGCAATTGTTTCCGAAGTAGCATGACGCAAGGCGTCATCTTGACCGTCGGTCATTCGACCCACGCGCTCGATGACTTCCTCGCGCTGCTCAACGCACACCGAGTAGAGGCGCTCGCCGACGTGCGTCGCTTTCCGGCGTCGCGTCGTTACCCGCATTTCAATCGCGATGTGCTGGCGGAGCGGTTGGCGGCGGTGGGGATAGCGTATACGTGGATCGCAGAGCTTGGCGGCCGGCGCGCGCCGCGCCCCGATTCGCACAACACGAGCTGGCGTAACCGCTCGTTTCGCGGCTACGCGGATTACATGGAGACGCCGGCGTTCCGTGCCGCGATCGAGCGGCTCGAAGCAATCGCCGCCGAAAAGACGGCGGCGATCCTCTGTGCCGAGGCGTTATGGTGGCGTTGCCATCGCTCGCTGATCGCGGACTATCTGACCGCGCGCGACCGATCCGTGGCCCACATCCTCGACGCCTCCACCGCCGAACCCCACCGTTATACGAAGCCGGCACGCATTGTCGACGGCGCTTTGTCGTACGCCGAATCCCGGTTGATATAAGGTCGAGCCGGCGTCGTTTGTACGCAGTCACCGGCTTTTCGAGGAAACGGGCCACCCGCCCCTTGCGCTCGGAAGCGGCGAGTGCGATAAAGCCCGCGCTACAAAAAGGGAATTGGGCGTTCCAGCTTGCGATCCGCGCGTTCGGATCGAGACTTTAACGATCAAAAAGAATGGAGGAAACATGCCCCGCAAATCCTTGTCGCGTACCCAGTGGACCTTGATTGCCGCGCTCGTGATGATCGTTGTGGGCGCGTTGCTTGCGTGCACCGTTCAAACGGTAGGAGGAGACGTTCGCGTCAGGGACATCCGGTTTGTCGGCACGAACGGAATTGTCATGAGCGCGTTGCTGTATGTGCCCAAAGGCGCCAGCAAAGAACGGCCGGCGCCCGGTGTCGTTGCCATACACGGATACATCAACTCCCGCGAGACGCAGTCGCCGTACGCGATCGAGCTCGCTCGACGCGGCTACGTCGTGCTCGCGCTCGATCAAACCGGCCACGGCTATTCCGATCCTCCGGCTTTTGCCAACGGCTATGGCGGACCCGACGGGTTGCGCTACCTCAAGACGCTCGACTTCGTCGACCAGAGCCAAGTCGTGCTCGAGGGACATTCGATGGGCGGCTGGGCCGTGCTGATCGCTTCGAAGACGTTTCCGGACGCGTACCGTTCGATCGTGGTGTCGGGATCGTCGACCGGCACGTTCGGCGCCCCGGAGGGCGATGAAAAGTTTCCCCGCAACTTCGGTCTCGTCTTCAGTCGCTATGACGAGTTCTCGGATCTGATGTGGGGCGCGAAAATCTCGAGGGACATCGTCGGCACCGCCAAGCTCCAGAAAGTATTCGGTACGAGCGAACCGGTGCAGGTCGGGCGGTTGTACGGCTCGATCGAGCAAGGCACCGCGCGCATGTTGTACATGCCGGCGGTCACGCATCCGGGCGATCACATCACGAGCACCGGCGTCGCCCCGGTTATCGACTGGGTGCAACAGACGACGAAGGCGCCGAAGGAAATTGCGCCGACGAATCAGATCTGGCAATGGAAGGAATTCGGCACGCTGCTCACGTTGATCGGCCTGCTGTTGTTCATATTTCCGTTCGGGAGCTTGCTGCTCGACACGCCGTTCTTCGGCAAGCTGCGCACCGCTCCGGCGGAGCCGAAGAACATGAGTGGGCCGGGTTGGTGGTTCGCCGCCGCGTTGGTCGTGCTTATTCCCACGCTCAGCTACTTCGCGCTGATGTTAGGGACGCCGAAGCTCATCAAGACCAGTGCATTGTTCCCGCAAGAGATCACCACCGGCATCATGGGTTGGGCGCTGGCCAACGCGCTTCTCTCGCTGGTGCTCTTCGTACTGTGGCACTACACGAGCGCGAAGAAGCGCGGCGCGATGCCGATGAGTTACGGCCTCACGTGGCGCGACGAAGGCGCGGGCGGGCCGAAGTTTTGGCGCTCGGTGCTGCTCGCCGCCGCGATCGTCGGCACGGTGTACCTGCTGCTCGCGATCATCGCTTGGATCTTTCAAACCGACGCCCGCTTTTGGGTGTATGCGCTGAAGCCGATGAGCGCGCTGCAGTTGCGCATCTTCTTGAGCTATCTGATTCCGATCGCACTCTTCTTCGTGATGCTCGGCGTGATCCTGCACGGCCAGTTACGCCGAAGCGGCAAGGACCTGCGGCATGCGATGATTCAAAACGCGATTCTGCTCGGGCTCGGGTTCGCGTTGTTGCTCATCATTCAATACGCGCCACTCTTCGCCGGAGCCACGCTCGCGATTCCACAGGCGCACCTTTACACCATTCTGGCGATCCAGTTCGTGATTTGGTTGCCGGTGGTCGCGCTGATCTCGACGTATTTCTTCTATAAGACCGGCCGTGTGTACGTCGGCGCGTTGGTCAGCGCGTTTTTGCTGACCTGGATGATCGTCGCGACTCAGGCGACGCATCACGCCTTCGCATGAGCTGACCGTTTTCGAAGCATGGTCTCACCCTCGCTCGCGCAGCGAGGGTGAGTATCAATCGATATAGCGAATGTCGACGATGGTGTAGACGGTGCTTCCGCCGGGCACCGACACGGCGACTTCGGCGTCGAGCGTTTTCTTCAAGAGCGCCTGTGCGAGCGGCGAGTCGACGCTGATCCATCCGCGCGCCGCGTCGAATTCGTCACAGCCCACGATGCGGTACTCGGACACGGTTCCCGCTTCGTTCTCGAGCCTTACCCACGCGCCGAAGTAGATTCGAGTCGGATCCGACGGCGGTTGGTCGACGACGACGAGCTCGGCGAGACGCTTTTGCAGAAAATGCAGGCGGCTATCGATCTCGCGCAACTGCCGCTTGCCGTAAATGTATTCCGCGTTCTCCGAACGGTCGCCGAGCGCCGCGGCTTCGGAAACCGCCTGCGTGACCTGCGGTCGCTTCACGCGCCACAGGTGATCGAGTTCCGCGCGCAATCGTTCCGCCCCCGGCGGCGTGATGTAGACGGACCGCCTTGCCGGCGGCATTCGATTCCTGACCATGAGACGAGGTTACCCGATGAAAGGCCGAGGCGGGTAGTTGGTCAGTGTCGGCTATCCGTTTAACGTCGTGCGGGGTATGATGCCGAGCGCGCGCGTTAACGTGCCGTCTCGATCTTCATGAGCGAACGGGAATCGCGGCTGTATCACCACCATAACCCTTAGTTCAGGAGTCCCTGATGAACATTTTTGTCGGAAATCTATCGCGCGATGTCACCGAAGACGATCTGCTACAAGCGTTCGGCGCCTACGGGCGCGTGGCGCGCGCCACCGTCCTGAAGGACAAATTCAGCGGCCAGCCGCGCGGCTTCGGTTTCGTGGAGATGGAAGCGAAAGCCGAAGCGCAGGCGGCGATCAACGGGCTGAACGGTAAGGATCTGAAAGGCCGCACGCTAAACGTGAATGAAGCTCGTCCGAAGACCGAGCGCGGGGGCGGTGGCGGCGGAGGTGGCGGCGGAGGTGGCGGAGGCGGCGGTGCCGGCGGGCGCGGCGGCTGGGGCAATCGGCCGCGCGGTGGCGGCGGCGGACGGTGGTGAGGCACTAACTGCATCGGGGGCGATCCGCCCCCGATTTGATTTAAGTGAAGCTCTGAACAATTAAAAATGTAGGGTGCGCCCTGCACCGATCGACGAGGTGGTGCGTGGAACGCACCCTATATCGAATTAATCGGGGTTTCTTTTATTCGATTGATTCGTCGAAGAGGCTGTAGCGCGAGGCCATCGCGATCCCAACCGTTCGACGGTTCCTCTATGAACTACCTCGCCCACGTATTCCTGTCGCATCAAACGCCGGACGCGATCGTCGGCGCCATGCTCGGTGACTTCGTGAAGGGCCGATCGGTGGAAGGATGGAGCGCGGAGGTGCGCGCGGCGATATTGCTCCACCGCGCGGTCGATCGTTACACGGATGCGCATGCCATCGTTCGCGCCAGTCGCGCGCTGGTCACGCCGGAGCGCCGGCGGTTCGCCGGCATTCTCGTCGATGTCTTCTACGATCACTTTCTCGCGCGACACTGGGTGCGCTACCACGACCGCCCGTTGCCGGAGTTCACTCGCTCCGTGTACACGGCGCTTCTCGCGCGGCGCGCGACATTTCCCGAACGGTTGCAGCGGATTCTCCCCCGGATGGCCGCCGATGATTGGCTCGCCGCGTATGCCGAGGTGGCGTCGGTCGATCTCGCGCTGAATGGCATCGCGCGCCGGTTTCGCTACGCCGAGCGCGCGCGCGTACTGCGAACGGCGGTGACGGAGTTACACGACAACTACGGGCGATTCGAGGAGCACTTCCGCGAGTTCTTACCGCAGGCGCATGCGTTCGTGGCGGCCCATTCGCTGAGCGAATCGAAGACGGAAAACGGCTTGTCCCCGGTAGCGACGGAATGAGTGGGGCGTACGACTCGCTCCGTTCTTCAAACCACTTACCTGTTTGAAAAACGCGCCGCACTTCCCGTGCGGCTCTCGAAGGCTGTTTTTCAACAACCTGCTAATCCCGCCCTTTCTTCGGCGAGTGCCCGCCGGGATAAACGGTCGGAAACGAGACGACGTCGTCGCTCTTGCCGGATATCGCGACGATCTTTGCCGCGCCTTGGCGCTCGACCTCATCGATGCGAATGATCGCGTGCATCGGTATATAAGAAAGCCGTACGCCCTCGAACTCGTTGCGCAGTCGCTCCTCGGTCGGGTCGATCACCACCGACGATTTTTCGCCGAACACGAGTTGCTCGATTTCGACGAAGCCGTAGAGGTTTCCTTGCCCGACGTGGCGTGTGTAGATCTCGTACACCTTCCCTTGATTGATGAAGATCACTCGATAGAGGCACTTTTTCGTCGTGGCCGATTTGTTCATTTCGTCAGCAGCTCAAGGAAAGATTGTTCGTTCAGCGAATAGAACAACCGCAAGTTCGCCTAGCATAGCACAGCACCTTACCGCGACAGCGGCTCCACGACGTAGTGCGTTACGCGCGGCGGCTCGCTTCCCACGTGAAGCGCGCGTGCCCGTTCGAGCACCGCGCGATCGCTCACCGTCACGCGCTCGTGTTGCCGCAAATGCTCGAGCCAGGATTCAACGACGAACGTTTCAGTGTAGTGATTCGCGTGCTCGACGTTCGCGAGCAGGCCCCAGCTGATCGCGCCGTCGCGCCGGCGGATACGGCGCACACGACGCATGATGCGACGGAAATGGCGGGCGTTGTCCGGCTCTATCACGTACTCCGCGGTCACGACCACCGGGCCGTCATGCGGCGCAAGCTCCGTGGCCATGTTCGGCGCCGGCCAATTTACCGAGGGCGACAGGTCGAGCTCCTCACCTTTGACGATTCGCAGCCGATGGGTCGCGGCTAGACCGAGCAGCAGGCCGATCCCGGCGGCGGTGAACGCGGTGGACATACTGAAAGCGGTGGCGATGTAACCCCATAACGTGGCGCCCAACGCGAGCGAACCGAAGAAGATCAAGATCGACACGGCAAGCGCGCGCCCGCGCACCCAGCTCGGGACGACCGCTTGGATGCTCGCGTTGAAGGTAGAAAGCAACGTCAGCCAAGCGCCCCCCGCGATGAACAGGGCGACATGCACCAGCGGGAGAAACGGCGCCCAGGCGAGCACGAAAAGTTGAATCGCGAAAACGATGATCGCTATCGCGACGATGCGTTCGGCCGAAAGTCGCGCGCGCGCCCGAGACAAGAGCACGGCGGCGAGCACGGCACCGGCGCCGAAGAAACCGAGCAGAATGCCGTAACCGGTCGGGCCGCGTCCGAGGTGGAAGCGCGCGAACGTCGGCAGCAACGCGAGCATGGCGATCGCAAACACGGTGAAGCTGCTCGAGCGGGCCAGCACCGACAGCACCGGCGGCGCGTGTCGCACGTAGCGCACGCCGGTGCGTATCGCGCCGAGCACGCGCTCGGCCGGCAGCACGGTCGTGACCGGCTCCCGCCGCCAGCGATACAGTACATACACCACACCGCAGAACGACAGCGCGTTCAACGCGAAGTTCGCGGCCGGCCCGATGGCGGCAATGAGCAGTCCGCCGATCGCGGGGCCGACGGAGCGTGCTAAGTTGATCGACGCACTGTTCAACGCGATGGCGGGCATGAGTTGCGCGCGCGGCACGAGCTCGGCCATGGTGGCCTGCCACGCGGGCGCGTTCAGGGCGGTGCCGACGCCGAGCGCGAACGTGAGTAGGAGCAGCGACAACGCCGTCGTCAACCCGGTGAACGTCAGGACGGCGAGCGCGGCGGCGGCAAGGAGCATGAGCGTTTGCGTGAACAACAGCAGTCGCCGGCGGTCGAGCACGTCGGCGAGCGCGCCGGCCGGTAGCGCGAAGAGAAACATCGGGAACGCGCTCGCCGTGCGCACCAGCGCGATCATCACCGGAGAAGACGACAGCGACGTCATGAGCCACGCGGCACCGACGTCTTGAATCCACGTGCCAATATAGGAGGCGAACGCCGCGATCCACAGCCAGCGAAAGAGCGGCTGGCGCAGCGGCACCCAAGGTGAAAGTGTTTCGGCGGAAGAAGTAGTTGTCGGATTGGCGCTCACGCGGTGACGGCGAATCGACTTGCCATGTGATCTTAGCGCGAATCGGCGCGTGATGGGAGGCGGGAGGCGGATCGCGCCCTTGGGGCGCGATCTGTGTCGATGTAATAAATTGTAATTGCGGTTCCCGAACCGCGGTCGGCGTACTTTCTCTTGCTTGTCCAAGAGAAAGTACGCAAAGAGAAGGACACCCCGGTCGCTGCGCCGCTCGAAAAGCACGAGCGGTGCCCTGCGCTCCTCGCCAACCCCGAGCGCGAGCCGAACTCGCCGGCGCGCAAAAGATAACAGCGCGCGCTCGGGCTCGAACACCGTCTCGCGAAGCCTCTCGGGGTTGGCTGCGGTGCTCGGCTTGCTTCTGCCGTGCGTGACCACGGACAGACCCGTTGAGAACTCTCCCACCCAACACCACCAGTGTCGATGAGGAATCTTGCGGCAGCTGTGCTGACCGCCGATTACACAGCAAGCTTACACCGGTGGGTGTCCACCCCGGCGCAATCACTCTAGCGCTCACGGAGGATGTCATGCAAACGCTTCATATCGGTG
>JBGPKL010000011.1:0-70836 GCA_041485885.1 Sulfurifustaceae bacterium | reverse complement strand
TGGTAGCGGGGGTAGGATTTGAACCTACGACCTTCGGGTTATGAGCCCGACGAGCTGCCAGACTGCTCCACCCCGCAGCAGGCGCGGCAGTCTACCGCCAGAGGTCCGGGAATTCAAGGAAAATGCCCGCTTTTGCGGGCCACGCGTGTTGGCCTGTCGATAGCCTACCTCGCGCGCGATTGAGACGGGATACGCGCGTCTTGCCACACTTGCGACGCCGCGCTCGCTGATGATTCAGTTTCCGGATTGCTCTGCCGTACGGCGGCTTGCCAATAAGTAGCTTTCCGCGACGATTTCGAATCGAAGTCGCCGCCTAAAAGGATGGTGGAGCGCCCGATGGTCGCCGAGTCTTCCTCCGAAGGCACGTCGATGACCGAGGATTTTCCGATCCGACAGTCGATTCCAAAGCCGTCAACCGAACTCGGGTCAGCCGCTTGACGGGGCCGGAGTGTTGCGCGAGTTAACGTAGATTCGGAGGTGCCGTTCGACCCTCATTGCCTCCTAAGGCTCCGGCTCGATCGTATATGAACGCGCACACTCGTTTCGCAGCTTCGTTTGCGTTCCGACAGGCAGCATTGCCCTAACACAATTGTCACTTTGACAGTGCTTACTTCGCGAGCGATCCGCCGATCGGTGCTTGACCGCGTATTTTTTGCACCCGTACACTCATGCGGTACGTAAAACCCCAAAATCCATACGAGTACCAAGCGCCACAACTTTCTTTATATTAGGAGGAGTACAACGATGAAATACGGAATAGTCGTAGCCCTGATCTGCGCTCTCTTTGCATTACCGGCCGTAGCGAACGAAAAGAAAGCGGACGATCTACGCGCTCATCTGAGAGCGATCAATGAAATACCGTCCATTATAACGGACGCGAGCGGAGAATTCCGCGCCGAGATCTCCGACGACGAGACGAGCATTGCGTTCGAGCTTTCGTTCGAGAATCTCTCGGCTAACTTAGCCGCCTCACACATCCACATTGGCGAGCGTTTCGCGAACGGCGGCGTCTCCGCTTTCCTGTGCGGCGGCGACGCACAGCCAGCCTGCCCGGCGGCAACATCGGGAAGCATCAGCGGTACCATCACAGCAGCGAATGTGGTCGGGCCCGCGGCTCAAGGCGTCCCGGCGGGCAATTTGGCCAAGTTAATACGAGCGATCCGCGCGGGCGTCACCTACGCCAACATGCATAACGCCACTTTCCCCGCCGGTGAGGCGCGCGGGCAGATAAGAGCTGATGACTAAAAAATAAAGATTTATAGGTAACGTACCCCGGGCCGCGCTGATGCGCGGCCCGGTTTTTTGTGTGCAAGGAATGGCCGCTCGTTGAGGGGCCGGTCAGGACAAGCCGCGGACCGCCGCGGTGCACCAGTCGATCACCGTACCGATCCACGGCATGATGCCGATGAGAACGAGCGCATTGACCGCCAGGAGAAAGCGAAAGTCTTTTGGCGCCGAAATTTCGGCGGTCTCCGACGGATCGTCGAAGTACATTAACTTTACGACGCGCACGTAGTAATAGGCGCCGATCACCGCGAACAAAACCGCCAGCACGGCGAGCCAAACCATCCCGGCACCGACGACCGATTGGATCACCAGCAGCTTCGCGTAGAACCCGGCGGTCGGCGGAACGCCGGCGAGCGAGAACATCAACACCAGCATCAGAAACGCATACCACGGACTTCGCTGATTGAGCCCCTTGAAGTCCTCCAGCCGATCGGCCTCGAAACCCGCGCGTGAAAGCAGAATGATGACGCCGAAGGCGCCGAGGCTCATTACCGTGTAAACGAGAACATAAAAAAGCGCCGAGGCGTATCCCGATGCGGAGGCGCTCAAGATGCCGAGCACGAAGAACCCCATGTGCGAGATCGCCGAGTAAGCGAGCATTCGCTTGATGCTCGACTGCGCGATGGCGATGACATTGCCGAGGCCCATCGACAGCACGGCGAGGATGATGAGCATGTCCTGCCAAGAGCCCGAGAGACCCTCGAGGCCGCCGACCAGTAAGCGCATCACCAGCGCGAACGCGGCGAGCTCGGGTGCGGTGCTGATATAAACCGTCACCGCCGTCGGCGCGCCGTGATAAACATCGGGCACCCACATATGAAACGGCACCAACGCGAGCTTGAACGCGATCCCGACGACGATGAACACCAAACCGAAAATCAGTACGATGTCGTTGGGATTCATGGCCGCGATGGCGCGGTGCACGACCGAGATCTCGAGACTTCCGGTCGCGCCGTAGAGCATGGACATCCCGTAGAGCAGCATGCCGGAGGCCATGGCGCCGAGCACGAAGTACTTCATCGCCGCTTCGGTCGCGGTCGCGGAATCGCGCTGAAAGGCGACCATCGAATAAAGCGAAAGCGACAGCAGCTCGAGCCCCAAATAGAGCGGCAGGAAGTGGCTCGCCGAGACCATCACCATCATGCCGACGACGCCAAAGAGGCCGAGCACGAAATATTCCCCACGCAGCATGTCGCGGGTGCGCAAATAGTCGCGCGAATACGCGAACACGAAGAACGTGAGCACATAGATCGCGAGCTTGAGCAGCACCGCGAGCGGATCAGCGACGTACATGCCGTTGAAGAAATGGCCGGATGTTTTTGCCAGCGCGAGCGTGATCGCGGCCGCACCGATCAGCGTGAGCTGTGACAGAAAGTAGGGAATCGACCGCGCGCGCGGCGGCAAGTAGAGCTCGACGAGCAAAATGACGCACGCCATCGTGAACACGAATATTTCCGCCGCCGCGGCGACGAGACTTAGTAGGTCAGCGTCCATTCTGCGCTAGAGCTTCGAGTGACTCACTTGAACCAGTAAATTGTCGACGGAGGCATGTACCACGTCGAGAAACGGCTTCGGCCAGAGCCCCATGACGAGCACGGCCACGGCAAGCGCCGCGAGAAACGACGCCTCGCGCGGGCCGATATCGGCGAGGGCGGCAACCTCCGGGCGTTTGACGTCGCCGAAAATCACGCGCTTATACATCCACAGCGTATACGCCGCGCCGAAAATCAGCGTCGTGGCAGCGATCGCCGCGAACCAGAAATTCACGTGAAACGCGCCGATGATGACCAGGAATTCGCCAACGAACCCCGAGGTTCCCGGCAAACCGCTGTTCGCCATCGCAAACAACATGAAGAACGCCGCGTACACCGGCATCGACTTGGCCACGCCGCCGTAGTCGGTGATCAGGCGCGAATGCAGCCGGTCATACAGCACGCCGACACATAGAAATAACGCTCCCGAGATAAAGCCGTGGGACACCATTTGAATGATCCCGCCTTCGACGCCTTGGGCATTGAAGACAAAGAACCCGAGGGTCACGAAGCCCATGTGCGCGACCGAGGAGTACGCGATGAGCTTCTTCATGTCTTCTTGCACCAGCGCCACCAAGCCGATGTAGACGATCGCGATCAACGACAGCGCGATCATTAGCCACGCGAGCTCGTGCGACGCGTCG
Organism: Sulfurifustaceae bacterium; assembly: GCA_041485885.1. Classification (GTDB taxonomy): domain Bacteria; phylum Pseudomonadota; class Gammaproteobacteria; order Acidiferrobacterales; family Sulfurifustaceae; genus JACQFZ01. The sequence goes on along the minus strand of JBGPKL010000011.1, from coordinate 67,373 downwards.
GGCGTAATGGGAAGCGAAAAGCGCAGAAAGCCGTACGCGCCCATCTTCAACATGATCGCCGCCAAAATAACCGAGCCGCCGGTCGGTGCTTCGACGTGCGCGTCCGGCAACCACGTATGCACCGGCCACATCGGCACCTTCACCGCGAACGCCGCGAGGAATGCCAAGAAAATCAAAATCTGCGGCGTGAGGCCGAGCTGTTGCGCGTGAAACGCCAGGATGTCGAAGCTGCCGGTCTGATAGTAGAGATAGATCAGCGCGACCAACATCAGCACCGAGCCGATGAAGGTGTAGAGAAAGAACTTGATCGTCGCATAGACCCGATTCGCTCCGCCCCAGAGACCGATGATGATGAACATCGGTACCAGCATCGCTTCCCAGTAGACGTAGAAGAGAATCCCATCGAGCGCGCTGAAGACGCCGATCATCATGCCTTCCATGAAAAGAAAAGCGGCCAAGTATTGCGCGACCCGCGTTTGGATCACCACCCACGCGGAGATGATGACGAGCACGGTGCTGAAGCTCGTCAGCAGGATCAACAACAGCGAGATGCCGTCGATGCCGAGGTGATAGCGAATTTTGAACGCCTCGACCCACGGGTAATTTTCGACAAACTGCATCTGCGGCGTGCTCTGATCGAAACCGACATAAAGCGCGATCGTCGCAGCGAACGAGAGAACCGCGAATCCCAACGCCAGACCGCGCGCGCGCGTCGCGTTCTTGTCATCACCGGTCGCGAGCACCGCGACGCCGCCGACAATCGGCAGCCAGATCGCGAGGCTGAGTAGGTGTGCGCCGATCATCCGCGATGCACGAAGAACGTGATGAGCAGGAACAAGCCGAGAATCATCGCGAACGCGTAATGATAAACGTACCCCGACTGGATCTGGCGGATGATGGCGGAGGCCCAGCCGATGACGCGTGCGGTGCCATTCACCGCCAAGCCGTCGATCAATAGCTCATCGCCGATGCGCCACAACACGCGGCCGAGCTTGCGCGCACCGCCGGCGAATACGCGGTCGTTAAATTCATCGACGTAATACTTGTTCATGAGCACCACATACACGGCGTTAAGCCGTTGACGGATTTGTTCCGGCAATCCAGGTTCGCGCAAGTACAAGAACCACGCGAGGCCGAGCCCGGCGAGCGCTAACAGAAACGGCGCGCTCTTTAGCCCGTGCGCCACGAACGGACCGAGCCCCTCATAGTGCTCCTCGATACGGCCGACCACATCGTGAGCCGGCAGCACCTTGATCGCTTCCGCGAAGTAGCCGTCGAACGCGAGCGGTTCGAGCATAAGCGCACCGGCGAGAACCGAGGGGACCGCGAGCAATATCAGCGGCACCGTGACCACGAGCGGCGACTCATGCAGTTGGTGCTGCGTGTGCTCGTCCATGCGCGGCTTTCCGTGGAATACCAAAAACAGCAAACGAAAGCTGTAGAAAGAGGTGATAAGGACGCCGCTCAACACCGCGGCGTACGCAATGCCGCTACCGGGCAGGGTCGAGTGATGCACCGCCTCGATAATCATGTCCTTCGAAAAGAAACCGGCAAACGGCGGAATACCCGCGAGCGCGAGCGACCCGATCCACGCGGTGACGAACGTCGCCGGCATGTATTTCTTCAATCCGCCCATTCGGCGGATGTCCTGCTCGTGGTGCATCGCGATGATGACGGAGCCGGCCGCGAGAAAGAGCAGCGCCTTGAAGAACGCGTGCGTCGCCAGATGAAAGATGCCGATGCTATACGCCGAGGCGCCGAGCGCGACCATCATGTAGCCGAGCTGCGAAAGCGTCGAGTACGCGATGATGCGCTTGATATCGTTTTGCACGATGCCGATCAACGCCATGGTGAACGCGGTGATCGCGCCAATCACCAGCACGACGGAAAGCGCCGTCTCGGAAAATTCGTAGAGCGGCGACATGCGCGCGACCATGAAGACGCCCGCCGTCACCATGGTGGCCGCGTGGATCAGCGCCGAGATCGGGGTCGGGCCTTCCATCGAATCGGGGAGCCAGACGTGCAGCGGCACTTGCGCGGACTTACCCATCGCGCCGATGAAGAGCAGGATGCAAACGAACGTCAACACGTGCCAGTCAACCCCGGGTATCACTTGCAGAGTCTTGCCGGCGAGCTGCGGCGCGATGGCGAAGACGGCGCCGTAATCGAGCGTACCGAAGTAATGCGCGATCGCGGCAATCCCAAGAAGAAAACCGAGATCGCCCACTCGGTTCACCAGAAACGCCTTGAGCTGCGCATACGTCGCCGAATCGCGCGTGTACCAGAAGCCAATCAGGAGATACGACATCAACCCGACCGCCTCCCAGCCGAAGAAGAGCTGCAAAAAATTGTTCGACATCACGAGCATCAGCATCGCGAACGTGAAGAGCGCGATGTAGCTGAAGAAACGCTGATAGCCCGGATCGTCGCGCATGTAGCCGATGGTGTAGACGTGCACCATGAGCGACACGAACGACACCACCGTCATCATCAGCGCCGTGAGCGGATCGATGAGGAACCCGACCTCGAGCGGCAGATCGCCGCTCACGCCCCACGCGTAAACGGTCCCGTTGAAGCGATGACCCGCGAGCACGTCGGGAAGAACGACGAAGGCCGAAAGAAAAAACGCAACGGCGACGCCGAGTATGGCCACGCTGTGCGCGGCGACGCGCGCGATCTTCCAGCGCCCGTCCCCAGCCGGCCCGAAGGAGAGGAGTCCGGCGATCAGAGCGCCGACGAGGCACGACAGCGGGATCCACAGATAGATCGTCTCCGGCGATACGTTCATGTCAACCTTTCAACGTGTCCAGATCTTCGACGTCGATCGACGCGCGATTGCGGAACAGCGCGACGAGAATCGCGAGCCCGATCGCCGATTCCGCCGCGGCGACCGTGAGAATAAAGAACACGAAAACCTGCCCGGCCATGTCGCCGAGATAGTGCGAAAACGCAATGAAATTCATGTTGACGGCGAGCAGCAACAGCTCGATCGCCATGAGCAGAATCACCAGATTCTTCCGATTGAGAAAAATCCCGACGACGCCGAGCGCAAAGACGATCGCGCCGAGTATCAAATAGTGTTCAAGCGGTATCATAAGATTTATGGAACCGCAGATGAACGCGGATAAACGCAGATAAAATGAATAAAAGACTGTTTGAAGTTTTTGCTATCCGCGTTCATCTGCGTTTATCTGCGGTTCCCGTTCTTAGGTTTTCTTCTCCGCCGGCATCTTGATGACGCGCACGCGGTCTTCGCGGCGCACGTTGATTTGCGTCGCCGGGTTCAGATATTTCGTGTCCTTGCGCCGGCGCATGGTCAACACGATCGCCGCGATAATCGAGACCAACAGAATGAGCGCGGCCAGCTCGAACGGATACGCATACACGGTGTAAATCAGCCGGCCGAGCGCGCGCGTGTTGCTGTGATCGGCGCCGAGCGCCGCGGGCTCCGGCATCTGTTGCAGGTCGAAACGGCCGGAGCTCAGAATCAATCCCATTTCGAGCACCAATAACACGGCGACGATCCCCCCGATCGGCAGGTATTCCCCGAAACCCGCGCGCAGCCGCGCGAGATTGATGTCGAGCATCATGACGACGAACAGAAACAGCACCATCACCGCGCCGACGTAGACGAGCACGAGCACGATGGCGAGAAATTCCGCGGAGAGCAGCAGCCACAGGCCGGCGGCGCTGAAAAAGGCGAGCACCAGGAAGAGCGCTGACTTCACCGGATTGCGCAGCGTCACAACCATGCCGGCGGCGAATACCAGCAAGGTCGCGAAGGCGTAGAAAACGAATTGTTTGAAGTCCATATTATTTTTGAAACCGCGGATAGACGCGGATAAACGCGGATAAAAAGAAAAACGTTCGAGCGCCTTTGTTATCCGCGTTCATCTGCGGTTTCCCAATTCTTATCTATATTTGGCGTCCGCCGCGCGGTCGGCGGCGATGCGCTTTTCATAACGGTCGCCGATCGCGAGCAGCTGCTCCTTGTTGATGATGTTGTCGCCCTTTTTTTCGAAATGAAACTCGTAAAAGCTCGTCTCGACGATCGCGTCGACCGGGCACGACTCTTCGCAGAAGCCGCAATAGATGCACTTGAAGAGATCGATGTCGTAGCGCGTCGTGCGCCGCGTGCCGTCGGCGCGCTCGGCCGACTCGATGGTGATGGCCAACGCCGGGCACACCGCCTCGCACAACTTACACGCGATGCAGCGCTCTTCGCCGTTCGCATAGCGGCGCAGCGCGTGCAGCCCGCGGAACCGCGGACTGGTGGGCGTATGCTCGTCGGGATATTGAATCGTCACTTTGCGTACGAACAGATGGCGGCCGGTGACGAAGAGCCCCTTCAGAAGCTCGACCAACAGGAAACTGTTCAGGTACCGCTTAAGCGCGTTCATGTCGGTCGTTGCGTATCAATGAAATATAAAACCCCACGGCGTCAAGAACATCACCCCGCCCATCACGACGATCCATACGAGCGTGATGGGAATGAACACTTTCCAGCCGAGGCGCATGATCTGATCGTAACGGTAACGCGGAAACGTCGCGCGAAACCAGAGAAAACAAAAAAGCAACGCCGCTATTTTAAAAAGCAGCCAGTGAATGCCGTCGCCAAGCAGCATTCCGATCACCGGAATTGACGGAACCCACGCGGGCGGGAGCGGCGAGAGCCAACCGCCCAGAAACAGAGTCGCCGCGAGCGTGGAGATCAAAATCATGTTGGCGTATTCGGCGAGGAAGAACATCGCGAAGCCCATGCCGGAGTACTCCACGTGGAAACCCGCGACCAGCTCCGACTCGCCTTCCGCGACGTCGAACGGGGCGCGGTTCGTCTCGGCGACGCCCGCGATAAAATACACCAGCGCCAGCGGAAACAGCGGCCACAAATGCCACTGATGTATCCCGCCCGCTTGATGCAGCGCGATCTCGCGCAGGTTGAGGCTACCCGCCGCCATCAACACCCCGACCAGCGCGAACCCCATCGCGATTTCGTACGCCACGATTTGCGCCGCCGAGCGCATGCTGCCGAGAAACGCGTATTTCGAATTCGACGCCCAGCCGGCGATGATCACGCCGTACACCGCCATGGACGTGAGCGCAAGAACGAAAAGCAGGCTCGCGTCGATGTTCGCGAGCACGAGCGTGTCGGTGAACGGAATCACCGACCACGCGACCAGCGCCGGTGCGAGCGCGAGGAGCGGCGCGGTAACGAATAGGAACCGGCTCGCGTTCGTCGGGATGATGATCTCCTTCAACAGCAGCTTCACCACGTCGGCGATCGGCTGCAGCCACCCGCGCGGCCCGACCCGGTTCGGGCCGATGCGGACTTGCATATAGCTAATGATCTTGCGCTCGGCGAACGTGAGGTAAGCGACCGACAATATCAGCGGCACCAGGATCGCGACGATCTTCACCAGACTGAACGCGGTGATCCGGCTCCATTCCGGCAAATCGTTCCAGGTCGTGGTGACGAAATCGGTCACGCGCGCACCACGCTCGCGGGACCATGCGCACCGAGCGCGGCGGTCTCGGGATATCCGGAGGCGATCAACACCGATCCTTCCGGCACGCGCGTGTCGACTACGACATTCAGGCGCGCCTCTCCCGCCACGGTGCGCACGACCACCGCCACACCGTCCTCGAGCCCAAGGCGTCTCGCTTCGGCGGCGTTCATGCGCGCCGCCGGTTGGGGATTATCGGCGGTTTGTTGGAGCGCCGGAGCGCGACGCACCAACGGGTCGACCGCGTAGAGCGGCACTTCGGCGATGCGATAGAGCTGCCCGTCGGCGAGCGGGACGCGCGCGGGCGCCGCAACGACACCCGGTTCGAACGCGGTCGGCTTGAACAGCGACGGGAAGCCGAGTTCCGCTCTCACATCATCGAGCACGTTGTACTGAAAACCGCTCGCCCCCATTTGATTGCCGAGCACGCGCAAGATTTTCCAGCCCGGCCGCGCCTCGCCGAGCGGGTTCAGCGCCGCGTCGAAACGCTGCACGCGGCCTTCTGTGTTCACGAAGCTGCCGGCCATTTCGGTAAACGGCGTCAGCGGCAACAACGCGTGCGCGTAACCGATCGCACCGCTGCGATAGACCGACGGCTTGAAGCTTGTACACTTCACGACGAACTCGGCCGACTCCATCGCTTTGCGCGCGAGCGCGCCGTCGAGCGCGTCGAGCTCGGGCTCGACGCCATATAGTAGATACGCCTTGCGCGGCTCGCGCAGCATGGCGCCGGCATCCCGGCCGCGGCCGGTCGCTTTGCCGAGCGGTCCCCGATGAGGCACGCAGCCCGCGACCCACGCCGCCGGCGAATTTCCTTCCGCCAGCACCCCGAGGGTTGCGCCGGACCGGGCCGCGATTCGCTGCGCCAACGCCCGCAGCCCGGCCGCCTGCGGATGACCGAGCGCAAATGGTCCGAGCAAAACGGCTTTCTTCTTTGCACGCGACAGAACTTCCGCCATGCGCCGCGCTTGCGGCCGTGGCGCCAGCGCGTCGACCCAGCTCGCCGCGCCGATGGCGCCGCCGATTTCACCAAGCGCCTTCACGACTTCCGCCGCGGCCGCGTACATGTCCTCGGGCTTGCCAATCACCGCCCCCGCCAAGCGATGCGTGAAATCGTAATCGATCGGATTGATCGCCATCACTGCCGCGCCGCGCTTCACAGCTTTGCGCAATCGCAAACCAATGAGCGGCTGATCCTTGCGCGGATTCGCGCCGATCAGGAGCACCGCGTCGAGCGTTTCGAGCTCGGGGATACTCATGCCGAGCGCGGGGTAAAGCGGCGCCTGTGCATCGTCGGAGAAATCGAGCTGACGCAGCCGGTGGTCGACGTTGTTCGACCCAAGCGCGCGCACCAGTTTTTGCAGCAGGTAGAATTCCTCAAGCGTGCTGATCGGCGAGGCGAGCGCGCCGAGCGCGTCCGCGCCGTGATGATCCAGGATTTTACGCAAGCCGCTCACGGTAAATTCGAGCGCCGTCTGCCAATCCACCTCTTCCCATTGGCCGTTACGGCGGATCATAGGAACACGCAGCCGTTCCTCGGAGTTGAGCGCGTCGTAGCTGAAACGATCGCGATCGGACAACCAGCATTCGTTGATCTGCTCGTTCACGCGCGGCAACACGCGCCTCACTTGGCCGCGCAACGTCTGCACGTCGATGTTGGAGCCGACGCAATCGTGCGGCGCGATCGAAGCATGATGGTCGAGCTCCCACGGACGCGCCTTAAATTGGAAAGGTTTCGACGTGAGCGCGCCGACCGGGCAGATGTCGATGACGTTACCGGAAAGTTCTGAATCGACGCTGCGATCAAGGAAGGTGCGGATCTCGGAATGCTCACCGCGCGCAAGCACGCCGAATTCCATAACGCCCGCGAGCTCCTGGCCGAAGCGCACGCACCGCGTGCAGTGGATGCAGCGGGTCATAAAGGTCGTAATCAGCGGACCGATATCCTTGTCCGGCACCACGCGCTTCGCCTCGTCGTAGCGCGAGTCGTCCTTGCCGTAACCGAGCGCCTGATCCTGCAGCGGACATTCGCCGCCTTGATCGCAAATCGGGCAATCGAGCGGATGGTTGAGCAGCAGGAATTCCATCACCGCTTTCTGCGAATCGCGCGCCTTCTCGGAACGCGTGTAGACCTTCATCCCCTCGGCCACGGGCGTCGCGCACGCGGGCTGCGGCTTCGGCGCCTTTTCGACTTCGACCAGGCACATGCGGCAGTTGGCGGCGACCGATAACTTATGGTGATAGCAAAAGCGCGGAATGTAGATGCCGGCGTCGTCGGTCACCTGGATGATCATCGAGCCTTTCTTCGCCGCGATTTTCCGGCCATCGACCTCGATGGTCACGGTGTCCGCGGCCGGCGGCACGACGGCTTTTTCATTCGCGCTCATGGTCGGTCGCGCGTCTCGGGCAGACAGGCCCGATGATCGACGTGATATTGGAACTCATCGCGAAAGTGCTGGACGAAACTGCGCACCGGCCACGCGGCCGCCTCGCCGAAGGCGCAGATGGTTCGCCCTTCGATTTTGGACGCGACGCTGTCGAGTAGATCGAGATCCTCGGTGCGACCTTGGCCGCCTTCAACGCGGTCGATGACGCGCGCCATCCAGCCGGTGCCCTCGCGACACGGCGTGCATTGCCCGCATGACTCTTCGTAATAGAAGTGCGCGATGCGCTGCAACGCGCGAACCATGCAAGTCGTCTCATCCATGATGATCACGGCGCCCGAGCCGAGCATCGAGCCGGCTTTCGCGATTGAGTCGTAATCCATCGTGAGCTCCATCATCAAGCGGCCCGGCAGCACCTTCGCCGATGAACCGCCCGGAATCACCGCCTTCACGCGGTGGCCGTTACGCACGCCGCCCGCGAGCTTGAGCAACTCCGCGAACGGAATGCCGAGCGGCACTTCGTAGTTGCCCGGCCGGTTCACGTGGCCGGAGACGGAAAAGATCTTAACCCCGCCGTTGTTCGGTTTGCCGAGCTCTAGAAAATGTTTCGCGCCGTGACGCAGAATGTAAGGGACCGACGCGAGCGTCTCGGTGTTGTTAATCGTGGTCGGACGCCCGAACAGCCCGTAGTGCGCCGGAAACGGCGGCTTATAGCGCGGAAGACCGCGCTTGCCTTCGATCGATTCGAGCATCGCCGTTTCTTCGCCGCAAATGTAGGCGCCGGCGCCGACGTGCGAGTGCAAATCGAAATCGACGCCGCTACCGAGAATATTTTTTCCGACGTAGCCCGCGTCGCAGGCCTCCTTGAGTGCCGCTTCGAAGCGGTTGTACGGCTCGACAAATTCGCCGCGCAGGTAGTTGTAACCGACGGTTGCGCCCATCGCGTAAGCCGCGATCGTCATGCCCTCGATCACGGCGTGCGGGTTGTAGCGCACGATGTCGCGGTCTTTGAACGTGCCGGGCTCGCCTTCGTCCGAATTGCACACGAGATATTTCTGCTCGGCCGATTTCGGATTCATGAAACTCCACTTGAGTCCGGTGGGAAACCCGGCGCCGCCGCGCCCGCGCAGCGCCGACGCCTTCAATTCCTCGACGATGCTGGCGGGCTCGCGCCGTTCCTTCAGCACTTTCTCCAGCATTTCGTAACCGCCCACCGAGCGATAGCTCGCCAGCGTCCACGGCTTCTCGAGCTTAGGATCGGGTAAACAAATGTGCAGCACAGCGGTCATGCGCGGCTACTCTTTCCTGAGCGGTATGAGAAAGCGCGAGCGCAATAAATTTTTGAGTGATCGTTCATATGTCGGGATTTCTTACTTCAACCGCGCGAGTAGCGCGTCCACCTTTTCCGGCGTCACGTTCTCGTGATACTCGCCATTCGCGTATATCGCCGGTGCGCCGCCGCAGGCCGCAAGGCACTCCGCCTGTTTCAACGTAAAGCGGCCGTCGCTCGTCGTTTCACCGATCTTGATCCCCAATCGCTGCTGCAAATGCTCGAGGATGCGCTGCGACCCGCAAAGCCAGCACGAAATGCTGTTGCACACGTAAATTTTATGGCGTCCGACGGGCGCGAGATCGTAAAGGCTGTAGAACGTGGCGACTTCCTCCACCGCGACCGCCGGCACGTCGAGATAGTCGGCCACCGCCTCCATCAAATCGGGCGTGAGCCAGCCGCCGTTCTCGCGCTGCACGATCGTGAGCGCCGAGAGCAGCGCCGCGCGGCGTTGCTCGGGCGGGAACTTCGCGGTCCAGCGGTCGATCTCGGCGCGCGAGGCCGCCGACAATCTTTCGACCGCTTTCGCCTTCGGATTCGTCGTCATCAGCGGTCGACCTCGCCGAAGACGATGTCCTGGCTGCCGATAACCGCGACGAGATCGGCGATCATGTGGCCGCGCGTCATCTCATCGAGCGAGGAGAGATGCGCGAAACTCGGGGCGCGGATCTTCACGCGATACGGCTTGTTGGCGCCGTCCGATATCATATAAATGCCGAACTCGCCCTTGGGCGCCTCGACCGCGCAATAGACCTCGCCTTCCGGCAGGCAATAGCCTTCGGTGAAGAGCTTGAAGTGGTGGATGAGCGCTTCCATGTCGGCCTTCATTTCCTCGCGACGCGGAGGCGCGATCTTATGGTTGTCGACCATGACCGACCCGGGATTGCGTCGTAACCACTCCACGCACTGGCGCACAATGCGATTGCTCTGGCGCATTTCCTCGACACGGACCAGGTAGCGGTCGTAGCAATCGCCGTTCACGCCGACCGGAATATCGAAATCGACGCGATCGTACATCGCGTACGGCTGCTTCTTGCGCAAATCCCACTCGATGCCGCTGCCGCGCAGCATCGCGCCCGAAAACCCCAGAGCGAGCGCGCGCTCGGGCGGCACTACGCCGATGCCGACGGTACGCTGTTTCCAAATACGGTTATCGGTGAGTAGCGTCTCGTACTCATCGACGTAACCGGGAAATCGCTCGGTGAAATCCCAGATGAAATCGAGCAGCGAGCCCTCACGATTCTGATTCATGCGCGCGACGTCTTTCGCATCGTGCCACTTCGAGGGCTGGTATTTCGGCATCGTCTCCGGCAGATCGCGATACACGCCGCCCGGGCGATAGTACGTCGCGTGCATACGCGCGCCCGAGACCGCTTCGTAGCAATCGAACAAATCCTCGCGCTCGCGGAAGCAGTAAAGAAAAACCGTCATCGCGCCGATGTCGAGCGCGTGCGTGCCGAGCCAGAGCAGGTGATTCAGGATGCGCGTGATCTCATCGAACATCGTGCGGATGTACTGCGCGCGTGCCGGCGCCTCGATGCCGGCGAGCTTCTCGATCGCGCGCACGTAGGCGTGCTCGCTGCACATCATCGAGACGTAGTCGAGCCGGTCCATGTAACCGATCGACTGGTTATACGGCTTCGATTCGGCGAGCTTCTCGGTGGCGCGGTGCAGGAGGCCGATATGCGGATCGGTGCGCTGGATCACCTCGCCGTCAAGCTCGAGCACCAGCCGCAACACGCCGTGCGCTGCCGGATGCTGCGGACCGAAGTTCATCGTGTAGTTGCGGATCTCAGCCACGCGCGAAGCCCTCGTCGCGAATCACGCGCGGCACCAGGATGCGCGGCTCGATCGTCACCGGCTGATAAATCACGCGGCGCTTAGTTTCGTCGTAACGCATTTCCACTTGTCCGATCAGCGGAAAATCCTTGCGGAAGGGATGTCCGATGAACCCGTAGTCTGTCAGCAGGCGGCGCAGATCGGGGTGACCTTCGAACACGATACCGAAAAGATCGAATGCTTCGCGCTCGAACCAATTCGCCGAATTCCAAATTTCGTACACCGAGGCGATGAGTGGCAGCTCGTCGTCCAAGAACGCACGTATGCGCAATCGCCGGTTGTGCTTGAGCGACAGCAAATGATAGACGACGGCGAAGCGCGGCCCCGGGCGCAACCCTTCGCGCGATTCCAACCGGTACTCCGCGTAATCGACACCGCACACATCCACGAGTTGCTCGAACGCGAACACCGGATCGTCGCGGAGTACACGGCATACTTTAAGGATGTCCGCGCGCCGCGCTTCGAACGTCAACTCGCCGCGGGCTAAGACGACGCCGGTCAGAGAATCGCCCAGTTTTTCCGTAGCGTGTGCGGCGATCGCCTGCAGTGCGTCCGTCATCGGGCTAAGCGTCCGGCTACCTCAACGAGCAATCGTGTGGGTACGCCGGATCTTGTTCTGCAGTTGCAGGATACCGTACAACAAGGCCTCGGCCGTCGGCGGACAGCCCGGAACATAAATGTCGACGGGCACGATGCGATCGCAGCCGCGTACGACCGAATACGAATAGTGGTAGTACCCACCTCCGTTCGCGCACGAACCCATGGAGATAACCCAGCGCGGCTCCGCCATCTGGTCGTACACCTTGCGCAGCGCCGGCGCCATTTTATTCACGAGCGTGCCGGCGACGATCATGACGTCGGCTTGGCGCGGACTCGGGCGGAATATGATCCCGAAACGGTCCATGTCGTAACGCGCGGCGGCCGCATGCATCATCTCGACGGCGCAGCATGCGAGACCGAACGTCATGGGCCAGAGCGATCCGGTGCGCGCGGCATTGATCAATTGGTCCATCGTTGTCGTGAACCAACCGCGCTCGATCGCGTTTTCCGCTACTCCCATTCGAGCGCCCCCTTTTTCCATTCATAAATGAATCCGACCACCAAGATCGCGAGGAACAACATCATGGAGGCGAAACCGAAAATGCCGATGTCCGAAAGGGCAGTCGCCCAGGGAAACAGAAAGGCGATCTCGAGATCGAAAATGATGAACAGAATAGCGACGAGGTAGTAACGCACGTCGAACTTCATGCGCGAGTCTTCGAACGCCTCGAAGCCGCACTCATAAGGGGACAGCTTCGCCGGATCGGGCCGGTGCGGACCGAGGAAACGGCCCAGGACGAGCATCGCCATCCCGAGCGCGAGCGCCACCGCCATGAATATGAGAATGGGGAGATAATTCTGCAGCACGGAGTCGCACCCGCGACCAGTCAACCAAAGCGTGAACGGCGCTCGCGAGTTTACGCACCCGATGCTGCAAAATCAAGGCAAAACCTAGGGAAACCGAGCTGCTACAGCGTAAAAAAAAGAGGGCGCGAGACCGCCATTGCTCCGTGCGCGGCCGGTGCCGCTCGCACCGCCGCTTTCCCCTCCGCGTCACTGCCCTGGTTCTCGCGCCCCGAACCCCACGTCGTTACGTGAGACAGTTAGCCATCGACACATGAATGGGTAAACGGCACTTTGGTGCCGCGTTGCAACTCGCCGCGCGAAGCGCTCACGGGCGTCTAGAACACCTTGGTCGCGTATCCCGGCACCTGCCGCGACTGATGTTCGGCCAGGCGGCGGACAATCTGTGTGCGATTCGATACGCCGAGCTTGTCGAAGATATCGGTGACGTAATGTTTGACGGTGCTCTCGCTGATACTGCGGATGGTGGCGATTTCGCCGTTCGTCTTGCCGAGACCCAGCCAATGGACGATTTCCCGCTCTCGTTGATTCAGCGCTTCAAGGCAAACGGAGAAACGGTCGGAAGCGCTGATCGATTGAATCACTCGACAGAACGTCTCGTGCAAGAGCGGCAGCAGGCCGCACAGAATTTCCTTTTCACGCTCGCCGGGTGTATTCGGCATGCGGTAAAAGCTGTGATAAGTGCCGCAGCTCAAGTCGATGTCCCACATAGCGTGGGCCAAGACGTTGCGCAACTCATGCCGGCGAAAGCTATCGAGGTATTGCGGCGGAGTTTCGGGCCAGGGGCTCTCGACGTCGAACACGATCGGCTTCTCGGTAGCAAGCCAGCGGCGCAGAATCGGAGTGTCGATAGCGCCGGCGCTATTGCGTATGGCGTCGATGTGTTGCATGGGGTAGTCGACGAGCACCATCACATCGAGACCGACCCCGCCAGCGTGCCGGTGCCCCCAGCCGCTGATGAGACACTCGTGCGGCAGAACCCGCCGCAACTCATCTTTGGTCCATTTCTTGAAATCATCGACCGTTTGCACGGCGCTGGCCGACTTGAGGAGCGCTTGATTCATTCCCCCCTCCGTTACCCCTGGTCCTGACGGACTAATACAAACCGGTAAGTCGAGTCGCTGTCAAGCAGAAAGGGGTCGCCGCGGTTTACGGCCTGAAATAAGACATGTCGCTGACTGCCCCGATATGGTGCCGAAGGTGGGACTCGAACCCACACGGCTTGCGCCACTACCCCCTCAAGATAGCGTGTCTACCAATTTCACCACTTCGGCGGGGAACCCGGCGTTCTATCCGTCTCGAAAGGACGATCGCGCGGAAAACTATTTCGGCACCTCCGGCGCTTTCGGCGCTTCGGGCGCGGTGGGTGCCGTGGGCGGCGCGGGAACAGCTGGCGCTGACAGCGGCGCCTGATCGGTAATGCTGCTCGGTTGCGGCGGAACATGGTTCGTAAGGTAATAGAGCGCGAGATTCGCGCCGAAGAAGACGAGCGCGAGTACCGCGGTGGTGCGCGTCAGGAAATTCGCTGTGCCGCGACTGCCGAACAAAGTTTGCGAAGCGCCGCTTCCGAACGCGGCGCCCATATCAGCTCCCTTTCCTTGTTGTAGCAACACCAGCGCGACCAATCCGATGGCCGCCAATATGTCGATCACGACAATGAGCTCACGCATTTTCCGGTGCTCCACACCACTTCAAGCGCACGTATAATTGAACCGGACCCGCTTTAATCGTCCCGGCCTAAGGCGGCGACATGCCGCGCATTTTCGCGGTTCTCGACTCACTCGCCGCGCGGCAGATCGTGAGAAATTCTTCCGCCTGCAACGAAGCGCCGCCGATCAATCCGCCGTCGATGTCCACCTGCTCAAAGAGCTCGCGTGCATTCGTCCCTTTGACACTGCCGCCATAAAGTATTCGCAGCGCGGCCGCGATCGGCGCATCCGCCGCGGCTACCTTCGCACGGATGAAACGATGCATCTGTTGCGCTTGCGACGGTGACGCGGTGCGGCCGGTACCGATGGCCCATACCGGCTCGTAAGCAATCGCCGCGCGCGCGAGGCTCGGCGCGCCGCTGCGATCGAGCACGGCGCTCAGCTGTCGATCGATCACCGACTCCATGCGGTCCGCTTCACGCTCGGCGAGCGTCTCGCCGACGCACATGATCGGCGTCAGACCGGCGGCCTGCGCCGCTACGAATTTTTCCGCGACGACGGCGTCGGTTTCCCCGAACACGGTCCGACGCTCCGAATGACCGACGATAACATAGGCGCATTCAACGTCGCGCAACATCGCGCCCGAAATCTCGCCCGTGTACGCGCCGCTTGCATGCGCATCGAGATTCTGCCCGCCCCAAGCGATCCGTGCGCCCGCCGCCTTGAGCCTCTCGGCCACGAGCGGAATCAAGAGAAAGGGCGGACACAGCGCGATGTCGGTGTCGCCGAGTGCCGCGACGCCACGCAGGATACCATCGATGAGCGTCACCGCCTGGGCGCGCGTGCCGTTCATCTTCCAGTTGCCTGCAACGAGTGGTCGGCGCATGAGCATCGAACCCGAGACTCGAAAAACGCGCGATGTTACCGATCCGATCGAGGGAAAGCAATTTGCGGCGCGGCAGGCGAGCCTCTACGCCGCGGCGTCCGCAGCCCGGCGCACGACGTCGGCGAGTTGCTGGGACAGTCGCTCGACCTGACCGTTGTCGGCGCCCTCGACCATGACGCGTATTACCGGCTCGGTGCCCGATGCGCGCAAAACGATGCGCCCCTGCCCGTTCAGCTCTCGCTCCGCGTCGCGCACGGCATTCTGTACGGCGCTGGATGACTTCACGTCAAAGCGGCGATTCATGCGCACGTTGATCATGCACTGTGGGTAAAGCTCCATGCCGCTTTTGAGTTCCGCGAGCGGCCGCCCGGTGCGGACCATGGCCGAGAGCACCTGCAGCGCTGCGATGATGCCGTCGCCGGTCGTGAGCTTGTCGAGACAAATAATATGCCCCGAGGTTTCACCGCCCAAGTCCCATCCCTGCTCGATCAGCGCGCTCATGACGTGGCGGTCGCCGACCGCCGCGCGCACGAACGGGATGCTGCGTTGCCGGCACGCGAGCTCGAGCCCAAGGTTGCTCATGAGCGTGCCGACCATGCCGCCGCGCAGGGCACCGTTGGCCAATCGATCCACGACGATGATGTATAACAATTGATCCCCATCGAGGACAGCGCCGCCGGCGTCGACCATGACGACACGATCGCCGTCCCCATCGAGCGCGATGCCGAGGTGCGCGCCCTTCTCACGCACCGCGCGCCGCAATCCGTCGGGAGCCGTCGAACCGCATTCGCGGTTGATGTTGAATCCGTCCGGCTCGTTCGCGATCGCCGTCACGTCGGCACCGAGCTCGCTGAATACGAGCGGCGCGACCTGGTAGGCGGCGCCGTTCGCACAATCGACGACGATACGCAAACCTTCGAGACTCGCGCGGTGCGGGAACGTGCTCTTGCAGAATTCGATATAACGGCCGCCGGCGTCGTCGTAACGCTTCGCTTTGCCGAGCGCGTTCGACGACACCATGCGCAGCGGTTGCGCCATCGTCCGCTCGATCTCAAGCTCGGTCTCATCCGGTAGCTTGGTGCCCTCCGCGGAAAAAAACTTAATGCCGTTGTCCTGATACGGATTGTGCGAGGCGCTGATCACGATCCCGGCGCGCGCGCGCGCGGTGCGCGTGAGATAAGCGATAGCGGGCGTCGGCATCGGGCCGAGCAATCGGATGTCGATGCCGGCGGCCGAAAGCCCGGATTCGAGCGCCGACTCGAGCAGATAACCGGAAACACGCGTGTCCTTGCCGATAAGAATCTTGCCGGGATCGCCGCTCTTGCTGCCCAGCACGCGTCCGGCCGCCCAACCGAGTTTCAACACCACGTCGGGAGTGATGGGCTCTTCGCCCACCCGTCCCCGCACGCCGTCAGTTCCAAAGTACTTGCGCGTAGTCATGGTTCGGCGTTCCCTATATTTGAGTCCGCATGGGCCCGGGCGCAATCACAGACACGTCGATACTATTCGCGGCCCGACGGGTAGACCGCCTCAAGCAAGCGCAGAGCCTCGACGGTCGCGGCGACATCGTGCACTCGCACGATACGCGCTCCATTTTGCACCGCGATCAGCGCGAGCGCCACACTCGGTTGTAACCCGCGCTCGACGGGAAGACCCAGTAGTTTTTGGATCATCGATTTGCGCGATAACCCAACGAGAATCGGCCCGAGCATCGCGAGCTCCTTCAGTCTACGCAACAGCTCAAGATTGTGCTCGGGCATCTTGCCGAATCCGAAACCCGGATCGACGATGATCCGCGCGCGCGAAACGCCGCCTGCAACCGCCGCGGCGATGCGTGCCGCGAGAAAATCGCGCACGTCGCGTACGACGTCGGCATAGCGCGGATCGTGCTGCATACCCTCAGGATCGCCTTGCATATGCATCAGCACGACCGGTCGCTCTAGTGCTACGACAGCTTCGAGCGCACCTGGCACGCGCAATGCGCGCACATCGTTAATCATGCCCGCGCCGGCGGCGACCGCCGCCCGCATGACCTCGGGCTTTGACGTGTCGACGGAGATGGGGACCGCGACTTCCCGGGAGAGGCGCTCGATCACGGGAACGACACGATCGATTTCTTCTTGCGCGTCCACCGGGCGAGCACCGGGTCGCGTCGACTCGCCGCCGATGTCGATGATCGCAGCGCCCTGCTCGGCCATGGAACGCCCATGCACTAACGCATCGGCGAGGCTCAAAAATTCGCCGCCGTCGGAGAACGAGTCCGGAGTAACGTTGAGTATACCCATCACCGCGACGCGCGAGAGGTCGAGCGCGCGACCGCCGCAATCGAGCGGAGTCAAAGAGAGGTGAGTTGAACGGAACGCGGCCTGCGGCATAGCAGGTTCATTGATGGCGAAAAAGCGAAGGCCGCGCTTTCCATTGGATCGAGAATAGGAAAGAACGGCCTTTACTGTTTTGATCTAACTCGTGCTGGCACCGGGCGCACCGAACGACGGCTTGACCCGCGGCTTCGCTTTCGCGGGCTTCTTGCGACCCTCGGCGTCGCCACCCGAGGAGTCGCTGACGCCTTCGGGTGGACGCGGGTCGCGTCCCGCCATGATGTCGTCGATCTGCTCCGCGTTGAGCGTCTCGTACTCGAGCAGCGCCTTCGCCATTTTTTCGATCTTGTCGGAGTTCTCTTCGATGACCGAACGCGCGCGTGCGTACTGCTCATCGATGATGCGGCGGATTTCCTTGTCGACCGCTTCCGCGACCGCATTGCTCATATTCTTATGCGTCATGACGTCGCGGCCGAGGAAAATTTCCGACTGATTTTCGCCGTACACGCGCGTGCCGAGCGCGTCCGACATACCCCAGCGCATGACCATGTTGCGCGCGAGGTCGGTCGCGCGCTCGAAATCGTTCGCGGCGCCGGTCGTCATTTGCTTCATGAAGACTTCCTCGGCGATGCGCCCGCCCATCAATACCGCGATCATGGCAAACAACGAGTCGCGGTCGTGACTGAAGCGATCTTCGGTCGGGAGCTGCATGGTGACACCGAGCGCGCGCCCGCGCGGAATGATCGTCACTTTGTGCACCGGGTCTGTATTCGGCAGAAGCTTCGCCACCACGGTATGACCCGACTCGTGGTACGCCGTGTTCAGACGCTCCTTCTCCGGCATCACGATCGAGCGGCGCTCCGCCCCCATGACGATCTTGTCCTTCGCTTTTTCGAAATCCTCCATGTCGACCAAGCGCTTGTTGGCACGCGCGGCGAAAAGCGCCGCTTCGTTCACGAGGTTCGCGAGGTCAGCGCCTGAGAAGCCCGGCGTTCCACGCGCAATGATGTTCGTATCGACATCCTCGGCCGTCGGCACCTTGCGCATATGAACCTTAAGAATTTGCTCGCGCCCACGGATGTCGGGCAGCGGCACGTAGACTTGCCGATCGAAGCGGCCGGGACGCAGCAGCGCCGGATCGAGCACGTCCGGGCGGTTGGTCGCGGCAATGACGATCACGCCTTCGGTGCCTTCGAAACCATCCATCTCGACCAGTAGCTGGTTCAGCGTCTGCTCGCGCTCATCGTGCCCACCGCCGAGGCCCGCGCCTCGCTGGCGGCCGACGGCGTCGATCTCATCGATGAAGATGATGCACGGCGCATGCTTCTTCGCCTGATCGAACATGTCGCGCACGCGCGAGGCGCCGACCCCGACGAACATTTCGACGAAGTCGGAGCCGGAAATGGAGAAAAACGGCACCTTCGCTTCGCCGGCGATCGCCTTGGCGAGCAGCGTCTTGCCCGTGCCGGGCTGCCCGGTCATGAGGACGCCTTTTGGAATCCTCCCACCGAGCTTCTGAAATTTGGACGGCTCGCGCAGGAATTCGACCAGCTCCTGCACTTCTTCCTTCGCCTCTTCCACGCCCGCGACGTCTTCGAACGTCGTCTTGTTCTGCTCCTCGGTCAACATGCGCGCCTTGCTCTTGCCGAAGCTCATCGCGCCGCGACCGCCGACGCCGCCTTGCATCTGGCGCATGAAGAAAATCCACACGCCCACCAGCAGCAGCAGCGGGAACCAGTTGATGAAAATCGTGAGCAGCAGCGACTGCTCGTCGGGAGGCTTGGCCTCGATGGTAACGTTCGCCGTCAGCAGATCGCCGATCAACGCGCGGTTATCCGTCTCCGGACTGTAGGTCTTGAACTGCTCGTTACTCTTGAAGCGACCGTTGATTTCGCGCCCCTGAATCGTGACGCGATCGACCTCTCCATGCTTTACCTTGTTGATGAAGGTCGAGTAGTCGACGGTGCGATCGGCGCCTTGTCGATTGCCGAAGTTGTTGAACACCGACATCAGAACGACGGCGATCACGAGCCACAGCAACAGATTTTTCGTGAGATTGTTCAAGGCCGACCTCTAGTCATCATCGTTTCGAACCGCGTTCCCATTGTGCTACGCCGCGAAGGTAATTACAGCACCTCCGGACCGATGGTTTCCGGCGCCAACGTTGCTCAGCCGATAAAGCCCTTGGCAAGCAGAAAGACTTCTCGACTCTCGCCGCGGGACGCACCGGGCTTGCGCGTCGCCACTTTCTGGAAGCGCCGCCGCAAACGCGCCGTAAGACTTTCAAAACCCGCCCCGTGAAACGCCTTTAGCAGGAGCGCGCCGCCCGGGCGGAGGGTAGCTTCCGCGAATTCGATTGCGCGTTCCTCGAGCTCAAGCGCGCGCGCTTGGTCCGTCGCGACAATACCCGTGATATTGGGGGCCATATCGGAAATTACAAGATCGGCCGGGCCACCGAGCTGGGTTTTCAACAAGTTTAGCACCTGCAGATCGGCGAAGTCGCCCTGAGTGAATTGCACGCCGGAAATAGGCTGCATCGGCAGCAGATCAACGGCGACGACGCGCCCCCGCGACGTCACGCGCGCGGCGGCGTATTCGGACCAGCCGCCCGGCGCGGCGCCAAGATCGACGACGGTCAGCCCGGGCCGCAACAGCTTCTCGCGCGCATCAATCTCGGCGAGCTTGTAGTGCGCCCGCGAGCGTGCACCTTCGGCACGAGCGCGCTTCACATAAGGATCGCGACGTTGGCGTTGCAGCCACGCGTGGCTGCTCTTGGATCTGGGCATGGCAGAAAAGGACGATGAAACCGCAGATGAACGCGGATCAACGCGGATAAGAGCAAAGAGAACGAAACCGAATCTTTGATCTGCGTTTATCTGCGTTCATCTGCGGTTCCAAAATCAAACATATCGAATACCAAGGACCTCGTATCGGCGCACGCCGTCCGGCACCTGCACCTCGACGACGTCGCCCTGCTCCTTGCCGATCAAAGCGCGCGCGATCGGCGAGCTGACGGAAAGTTTTCCGTGCGCGATGTCGGCTTCGTGATCGCCGACGATCTGATAAGTCACCTTCTGGCCGGTGTGCTCCTCGTGCAAGTCGATCGTCGCGCCGAATACCACGCGACCGTTCGCCTTCACGCTGGCGGGGTCGATGACCTGCGCGTTCGCAAGGCGATGCTCCAGATCCGAAATGCGGGCTTCGAGCATACCCTGCTGCTCCTTCGCGGCGTGATATTCGGCGTTCTCGGAGAGATCGCCATGCGCGCGCGCCTCGGCGATCGCCTGAATGATGCGCGGGCGCTCCGCGGTTTTTAAACGACTGAGATCAGCCTGCAACTGCTCGGCGCCGGCGACCGTCATCGGTACCTTGCTCACTCGGCTATCTCCCTATGTAGGTCTTGTAAACGGCTGACGCGTAATTCTTGCATCTGCTTGTGCGCCTCGCGGGCCGCGCGCGCCGCCGCGAGCGTCGTGTAATTCGTCACTCGGTGCTGCAACGCCTGGCGGCGGATCGCATAGGAATCCTCCAGACTCTGCTTGTCCGAGATCGTGTTGATGATGATATCAACCTCGTCGTTCATGATCATATCGACGATGTGTGGGCGGCCCTCGGATACTTTATTCACCGTCCGCACCGGGATACCGCACGCTTCGATCACCGCGGCGGTGCCGCGGGTCGCGAGGATGTCAAAACCGTTGCGCGCGAAGTAGCGCACGATCTCAACGATACCCGGTTGATCGGCATCGCGCACGCTCACAAACAAGCGAC
This sequence comes from Sulfurifustaceae bacterium, assembly GCA_041485885.1. Lineage (GTDB taxonomy): Bacteria > Pseudomonadota > Gammaproteobacteria > Acidiferrobacterales > Sulfurifustaceae > JACQFZ01. Next base: position 46,288 of record JBGPKL010000011.1, on the reverse strand, counting down.
CGCGTTGCGGTATCTCCGCGCCGGCGGCGACCTGCGACTTCGCGAACGCCTCCCCGAACGTGCGCCCGATTCCCATGACTTCGCCGGTCGATTTCATTTCCGGCCCGAGCACAGTGTCAACGCCGGGGAACTTAATGAAAGGAAACACCGCCTCCTTGACCGAAAAATAAGAAGGAACGATCTCCGCGACCACCCCCTGGCTGCGCAAGGTCTTGCCCACCATGCAACGCGCGGCGATCTTCGCGAGCGCCCGACCGGTCGCTTTCGACACGTAGGGGATCGTACGCGACGCGCGCGGGTTCACCTCGAGCAAATATACCTCGCCGCTCTTTACCGCGTATTGCACATTCATCAGCCCGACGACCTTGAGCGCTTTTGCGAGCTGCACGGTTTGGCGCCGCAACTCGTCCTGCAACGAGGCGGAGAGGCTGAACGGCGGGAGCGAGCACGCCGAGTCGCCCGAATGCACGCCCGCCTCTTCGATGTGCTCCATGATGCCGCCGATGACGACGTCCGTACCGTCGCACACCGCGTCGACGTCCACCTCCGTCGCGTCGCTGAGGAAACGATCGAGCAGCACCGGGGATTCTTCGGAGACGCGCACGGCGTGCCGCATGTAATACTCGAGATCCTCGCGCGCGTGCACGATCTCCATCGCGCGGCCGCCCAATACGTACGACGGCCGCACGACCAACGGGTAACCGAGCGTCGCCGCCGCTTTGACCGCCGCCTCGATGGTGCGAGCCGTCGCGTTCGGCGGCTGCCGCAGCTTCAGTTTCTTGACGAGCTTCTGGAAGCGCTCGCGGTCCTCGGCGACGTCGATCGACTCGGGCGACGGGCCGATGATAGGCGCGCCCGCTTGTTCGAGACCCTTCGCGAGCTTGAGCGGCGTCTGGCCGCCGTACTGCACGATTACGCCTTCGGGCTTTTCGAGATCGATGATCTCGAGCACGTCTTCCAACGTCAGCGGCTCGAAGTACAACCGGTCGGAGGTGTCGTAATCGGTCGATACCGTCTCCGGGTTGCAGTTGATCATGATAGTCTGAAAACCGTCTTCGCGCAGCGCGAGCGCGGCGTGCACGCAGCAGTAATCGAACTCGATGCCCTGACCGATGCGGTTTGGACCGCCGCCGAGCACGATGATCTTGCGGTCTTGGGTCGGCGCTGCCTCGCATTCTTCTTCGTAGGTCGAATACAGGTAGGCCGTGGTCGACACGAATTCCGCCGCGCACGAATCGACGCGCTTGTACACCGGCCGCACCTTCGCCGCGTGCCGCCATTTGCGCACGCGCGCTTCGCTCACTTGCAGCAACTGCGCGATCCGGCGATCGGAAAATCCTTTGCGCTTCCAGCCGCGCAACTCGCGCGCGGCTGGCTCCCGTTTGCCGCGCTTGGCGATCTCCTTCTCGATTCCGACCAGCTCTTCGATCTGTGCCAAGAACCACGGATCGATGCGCGTCAGGCTATAGATCTCGTCGAGCTTCATGCCGGTACGGAATGCGTCAGCAACGTACCATAGCCGCTCCGGGCCCGGCACGCGCAATGCATGCGTCAGGCGCCGGCGAACGTCCTCGGCGTCAGCCGCCGCATCGATCTTCGGCTCGAGTCCGTAGCTGTCGATCTCGAGCGAGCGCAGCGCCTTCTGCAGCGACTCCTGGAAAGTGCGGCCGATCGCCATCGCCTCGCCCACGGATTTCATCTGCGTGGTGAGCGTCGTGTCAGCCTTCGGAAACTTCTCGAAGGTGAAGCGCGGGATCTTCGTGACGACGTAGTCGATCGTCGGCTCGAACGACGCCGGCGTGACGCCGCCGGTGATGTCGTTGCGCAGCTCATCGAGCGTGTAGCCGACGGCGAGCTTGGCGGCGACTTTGGCGATCGGAAAACCGGTCGCCTTGGAGGCGAGCGCGGATGAGCGACTGACGCGCGGATTCATCTCGACGATGACCATGCGCCCATCGTCCGGATTGATCGCAAACTGCACGTTCGAGCCGCCGGTATCGACGCCGATCTCGCGCAGCACCGCGATCGAGGCGTCGCGCATCATTTGATATTCCTTGTCGGTCAACGTCTGCGCCGGCGCGACGGTGATCGAGTCGCCGGTGTGCACGCCCATCGGATCGACGTTCTCGATCGAGCACACGACGATGCAATTGTCCTTGCGGTCGCGCACGACCTCCATCTCGAATTCTTTCCAGCCGATGATCGATTCCTCGATCAGCAGCTCCTGCGTCGGCGAGGCTTCGAGCCCGCGCTCGCAAATGGCGATGAACTCGTCCTTGTTGTAAGCGATGCCGCCGCCCGAACCGCCGAGCGTGAACGACGGCCGAACGATCGTCGGGAAGCCGATTCGTGCCTGTACTTGCAACGCCTCTTCGAGCGAATGCGCAATCGCTCCGCGCGCCGTAGCGAGACCGATCGACTCCATCGACTTCTTGAAGAGCTCGCGGTCTTCAGCTTTGTCGATCGCCTCACGCTTCGCGCCGATCATCTCGACGCCGAACTTTTCGAGCACGCCCTCGCGCGCGAGATCGAGCGCGCAGTTCAAGCCGGTCTGCCCGCCCATGGTCGGGAGCACGGCGTCTGGCCGCTCGCGCTCGATGATCTTCGCGAGCGTCTGCCAGTTGATCGGCTCGACGTACGTCGCGTCCGCCATTTCGGGATCGGTCATGATGGTGGCCGGATTGGAGTTGACCAGGATCACCCGGTAACCCTCTTCCTTGAGCGCCTTGCACGCCTGCGCGCCCGAGTAATCGAACTCGCAGCCTTGGCCGATCACAATCGGACCGGCGCCGATGATCAGGACGCTGGTAATGTCCGTGCGTTTGGGCATGAAGCGACCATCGGGTTAGGCGCGGCTCTCGGCCACCGCCGCGGGAAGCTCGGCGGAACGCGCCGCACACTTTTCCATCAGTTGAATGAAACGATCGAACAACGGCAGTATGTCGTGCGGTCCGGGGCTCGCCTCGGGGTGCCCCTGAAAACAGAATGCCGGAACATCGGTACGCTCCAGCCCCTGCACCGAACCGTCGAACAAGGAGCGATGCGTCACCCGCAGATTCACCGGCAAGCTCGCTTCATCGACCGCGAACCCGTGGTTCTGGCTGCTGATCATGACGCGACCGGTGTCGATCTCGAGCACCGGATGATTCGCGCCGTGATGGCCGAATTTCATTTTTATCGTGCGCGCCCCAGACGCGAGCCCGAGTAGCTGATGGCCGAGGCAAATGCCGAATACCGGCACACCGGCTTCGATGAGACGCTTGATCGCCTCGATCGCATAATCGCACGGCTCCGGATCGCCGGGGCCGTTCGATAAGAACACGCCGTCGGGACGCAGTTGCAGCGCTTGCGGCGCCGTCATGGTTGCCGGCACGACGGTAAGACGACAGCCGCGATCCGCGAGCATCCGCAGTATGTTTCGTTTTACGCCATAATCGAACGCGATCACGTGAAACCGCCCGCCGCTGCGCGCCGCGAAGCCGCTACCCAACGTCCAACCGCCTTCCTCCCAGCTATACGGCTCGCGCGTGCTGACGACCTTCGCGAGATCCATGCCCTTGAGCCCCGGAAACGCACGCGCGGCCGCGAGCGCGGCCTTCTTATCCGGTTTCGCACCCGGCTCCGCCGCGAGCAGACAGCCGTTCTGCGCGCCCTTGTCGCGCAACAGACGCGTGAGACGCCGCGTGTCGATGTCGGCGAGTCCCACCAAACGGTGGCGTTGCATGAAAGCCGCGAGTGTTTCCGTCGAACGAAAGTTGCTCGCGCGCGGCGGCAGGTCGCGAATGATCAACCCTTCCACGTAGACGCGGGAGGACTCCATGTCTTGCGAGTTAACGCCGGTATTGCCGATGTGTGGGTAAGTGAAAGTAACGATCTGCTTATAGTAGGAAGGGTCGGTGAGGATTTCCTGATACCCCGTCATGGCGGTATTGAACACCACCTCCCCGACGGCCTGGCCCGGAATGCCGATCGACTCCCCGTAGAACAGAGAGCCATCTTCCAAGGCCAGCAGTGCAGACGGCATCAGCGAAACAACCTCGCGCGCGGGCGTAGCAAAGCGCGGGGCGGACGATCCGCCCCTGCGTTGCGACTAAATCACTGGATTTCCGCTGAGCGTCCATTCTACGGGATGCCGGCCGGGAAGATCAAACGAGCGCCACTGGCCAAACACCGCGCGATGGCGCGTAGCGTCTCTACGCGTCCCGACCGTTACGTGTCGTACTTACGTGCGGTACTACAGATGTCCGCTGAAAACGATGCCCAGACCGTTGCTGCCAACCTTCGAGTTGGTGGTCCCGCTTAGCTCGTAGTCCAGGATGGTATAGCGCGCTCCCAGACTAAGCTTCTCGGTAATGCGCCAATCCGCCTGCAGGATGTATCCGAGACTGTTTTTGAAATTGACGTTGAGACCGCTCGCCACGCCGCTGCCGCTCAAGTCCGGGTTCAGGTGATATGTCAGGCCGCCCCCTACACGCACCGACGACGTGCGGAAAAACATGAGCGCATCGATCGGCCAGCGCGACCAGGTTACGTCGCCGTTCGAGGCCACGATGTCGTCGACCTTATAGGTGAGCGCGAGCTCGGTTTCGATGTCCTTCGCGTCGTTGACGATTGAAACGCCGCCGCCAAAGAAAAGGCCGCGGTTGGCTTTGATATTCTGGCGATCGCCGTTCGTAAAGACCACAATGACCAACGTATCGCCGCCGGTATCGTATCCCGCCTTGTAGTGAAACGTGGTATCCAGCGCCTGCGCCGCCGGAGCCGCAATGCTCAAGAGCACAGCCGCCGATACGAGAAGCGTCTTCTGCACACTAGGTCTCAAGAGATCCTCCTGTCATTATTGTGGAGATTCAGCGCAGCATAGTGCCACTGAGCCGAACCCTTTCCTAGTCGTCATATTTGACTAAGCGGCATGCGCTCAACGCAAACCAAGCACGTCCTGCATATCGTAAAGACCCGGCTCGCTCTTTACCACCAGCCAACGGGCAGCGCGTAGCGCGCCGTCGGCGAAGGTACGCCGCGACTCGGCGCGATGGGTAATCTCGATTCGCTCGCCGGGACCCGCAAAGAGCACGGTGTGATCCCCGACGATCTCACCCGCCCGCACGACGGCGAAACCGATGCGGCCCGGTGGGCGGGCGCCCTTGCGATCCAAGGACAGCGTCTGCGCATCGAGGGTGAACCCGCGCGCTTGAGCAATGACCTCGCCCATGCGCACCGCCGTACCGGAGGGCGCGTCGACTTTGTGCCGGTGATGCGCCTCGATGATTTCGGTGTCGAACTGCGGACCGAGGACGCGCGCGGAGATGTCGAGCAGCTTCAGGCAAAGATTGACGCCGACGCTCATATTAGGCGCAAACACGATGCCGATCTGGCGCGCGGCCTCGCTAACACGCTCGCGCCCAGCGGCATCGAAACCGGTCGTACCGATCACCATTTTCCGGCGCGCCTTGACGCAATAGGCGAGGTGCGCCAACGCGGGTTCGGGGCTGGTGAAATCGATCAGCACGTCAAAATCGGACGCGCCGAGATCGGTACCGATCGCCACACCCAGGGACCCGCTACCGACGAGCATCCCGGCGTCCGCGCCGATGGCGGTCGATCGCTTGTCTTCGATGGCGGCGGAAAGTTTGAGGTCCGCCGCGCCCGACGCCACTTCGATCAGCGCACGCCCCATGCGTCCGGCCGCTCCGGCAATAGCAATGCGAACCATGAAATTGATCCCCTAAAAGTTCGGTCGCCAGAATAATGGATTTTTTCGCAGGGAGCCATCGCGCGCCGCACAGTATAAACTCAGCAAATGGATACCTTCACCACCCTCGCTCATCTCTTCGGTGCGGTTCTCGCCGGAGCGCTGATCGGTCTCGAGCGCACGTTCAACGGCCGACCTGCCGGGTTCCGCACGCACGTGCTGGTCTGCACCGCCTCGAGTCTGCTGATGCTGCTCAGCACGCGTGACGCAGCGGTGCTTTCGGGCGTGCCGATCGACGCCGTGCGCATCGATCCGGCGCGCATGGCGCAGGGCATCATGACGGGCATCGGTTTTCTCGGCGCCGGTGTCATCATGAAGGACGGTCTCTCGGTGCGCGGGTTGACCACCGCGGCGTCCATTTGGATAACGGCGGCGATCGGCGTCATCATCGGCGCCGGGTTTTATCTCGCGGCGTCGGTCGCAACACTTGTAACCTTGATGACGCTGTCGCTGTTCCGATGGCTGGAGCGCATCACCCCGACGATCGTCTACGCGCGATTGATGGTTCGCTTCGCGCGTGCCAACTCGCTCCGCGAAGAGGCGCTGCGCGTCGTCATCGAACAGCAACACGTTCGGGCGTTACAGGTGGCCTATCGGCTCACGGAGGGGGGGAAATACATCGAGTACGAAATGACGGTGCAGAGCCGTCATGCCGTGGATTTCCGCCGGCTCGCGGAGGCGCTGACCGCGATCCCGCAGGTGCTCGACTATTCGCTCGCACCCGCCGGGGAGAAGTAATAACAAACTTAGGACGCGGTGAAAAATCCTTTCAGCCGCTCCATCCACGACGATTCGCGCGGGCTGTGGCGCTCGCCGCCGTTCTTCAGCGACTCGTCGAGCTGACGCAGCAACTCCTTCTGCTCGCCGGTAAGATTGACCGGCGTCTCGATGCTGACGCGGCAGTAAAGATCGCCGACGCGGGCGCTGCGCACGTTGCGCACGCCTTTACCGCGCAGCCGAAAGATCTTCTCGCTTTGCGTGCCCAGCGGAATCTTGATGGTGGTCGGACCGTCGAGCGTCGGCGCGTCGACCTCGCCGCCGAGCACGGCGGTGGCAAAGCTCACCGGCATCTCGCAGTGAAGGTCGTCGTGATCGCGTTTGAAGATGGGATGCGGCTTCAATCGCACCTCGACGAAGAGATCGCCCGCGGGCGCTCCGCGCGCTCCCGCCTCACCCTCGCCGGCGAGCCGGATCATATCGCCTTCGTCAACGCCTGCGGGCACTTTGACGGCCAGCGTCTTCTCGCGCTCGGTTCGCCCTTGGCCGCGGCACGTCGCGCACGGATCGGTGATGCGCTGACCCGCGCCGCGGCAGTTCGGACACGTCTGCTGAATGGAAAAGAATCCCTGCTGCATGCGCACTTGGCCGTGACCGCCGCAGGTCGGGCACACCGATGGCTTCGTGCCGGGCTTCGCGCCCGAACCTTTACACGTCTCGCACGATTCGAGCGTCGGCACGCGGATGTGCACCTCGGTGCCGCGCACCGCGCCCTCGAGCGACAGTTCAAGGCTGTAGCGTTGATCGGCGCCGCGATGCCCCTGGCTCGTGCGCCGCCCGCCCGCGCCGAAAATATCGCCGAAGACATCGCCGAAGATGTCCGCGAAGCTCGACGCGCCCGCGCCGTAGAACCCACCGGCGCCCGCGCCCGCCATCGACGGATCGACACCCGCGTGCCCGAATTGGTCGTAGGCCGCGCGCTTTTGCGAGTCGGCAAGTATCTCGTACGCCTCTTTCGCCGCTTTGAAGCGTAGCTCCGCGGTCTTGTCGTTCGGATGGCGGTCGGGATGGCACTTCATCGCCAGGCGTCGGAACGCCTTGGTGATCTCGGCTTCCGAGGCGTTGCGCGCGACGCCGAGCGTCTCGTAGTAATCCGCCTTAGACATGCGTCAATCGCCCCTTAATGTGTTCGCCGAAAACTCCGGCAACCGAAAGGTTTGAACCTCGGATCTTTGAAAATTTATGACCTGTTAAATGTACAAAAGGCACAGTGCGACCCACCGTGCCTTTCACGCGCTTCTCTCCGGTGTACCATCGCCAGCCGCGCGATTGGCTCGCCCGCCGACGTTACTTCTTGCCCTTCCCTTCCTTGACCTCTTCGAACTCGGCGTCGACGACGTTGTCCTTGTCCGCGCCCGGCGGCGCCTCGGCGTTCGCGCCGGCGGCACCAGCCGCGGCGGCGCCGCTGCCCGCTTCCTGGGTCGCCTTATACATCTGCTCGGCGAGCTTGTGCGACGCTTCCGTCAGCACCTGCGTCTTCTTTTCGATGTCCTCCTTGTCATCGGTGCGCGCCGCCGCTTCCACCTCTTTGATCGCCGCTTCGATGCGCTCCTTCTCGGCCGCGGGCAACTTATCGCCCGCGTCCTTCATCGTGCGGCGCACGTTGTGCACCATCGCGTCCGCTTGATTGCGCGTCTCGGCCAGCTCACGCGCTTTGTGGTCTTCCTCCGCGTGCGCTTCGGCTTCCTTCACCATGCGCTGGATTTCCGCCTCGGTGAGACCCGAACCGGCTTTGATTTCGATCTTGTTTTCCTTGCCGGTGGCCTTGTCCTTCGCCGAGACGTGCAGAATACCGTTGGCGTCGATGTCGAACGTGACCTCGATCTGCGGCATGCCGCGCGGCGCCGACGGCAGACCGGTGAGATCGAAACGCCCGAGCGATTTATTCCCCGCCGCCATCTCGCGTTCGCCTTGCAGCGTGTGCACGGTGACCGCGGTTTGATTGTCATCCGCGGTCGAGAACACCTGCGTCGCTTTGGTTGGAATCGTGGTGTTCTTCGGAATCAGCTTCGTCATCACGCCGCCCAACGTCTCGATACCGAGCGAGAGCGGTGTCACATCGAGCAGCAGCACGTCCTTCACGTCGCCGCCGAGCACGCCGCCCTGGATCGCGGCGCCGACCGCGACCGCCTCGTCCGGGTTCACGTCCCTGCGCGGCTCCTTGCCGAAGAAATCGCGCACCGCCTCCTGCACTTTCGGCATACGCGTCTGGCCGCCGACGAGAATAACGTCGTCGATATCCCCCGCCTTGAGACCGGCGTCCTTGAGCGCCACTTTGCACGGCTCGATGGTCTTCACGATGAGATCTTCGACCAACGATTCCAGCTTGGCGCGCGTCAGCTTGATGTTGAGGTGCTTCGGCCCGCTCGCGTCCGCCGTGATGTAGGGGAGGTTGATCTCGGTCTGCGTCGTGGACGACAGCTCGATCTTCGCTTTCTCCGCGGCGTCCTTCAGGCGTTGCAGCGCGAGCGGATCTTTGTGCAGATCGATGCCCTGGTCCTTCTTAAATTCCTCGGAGAGATAATCGATGATGCGCTTGTCGAAGTCTTCGCCACCGAGAAACGTATCGCCGTTGGTGGAGAGCACCTCGAACTGATGCTCCTTGTCGACCTCGGCGATCTCGATGATGGAAATGTCGAACGTGCCGCCGCCCAGATCGTACACCGCGATCTTGGAGTCGCCCGGCTTCTTGTCCATGCCGAAGGCGAGCGCCGCCGCCGTCGGTTCGTTGATGATGCGCTTGACCTCGAGACCCGCGATGCGCCCGGCGTCCTTCGTCGCCTGGCGCTGCGAATCGTTGAAATAAGCGGGGACAGTGATGACCGCTTCCGTCACCTCGTGTCCGAGATAATCCTCGGCGGTCTTCTTCATCTTCTGCAGCACGCGCGCGGAGATTTCCTGCGCCGCCATCTGCTTGCCGCGCGCCTCGACCCAAGCGTCGCCGTTCTTGGCGCGCACGATCTTATACGGGACCATCTTGATATCGCGCTGCACGACATCTTCTTCGTACTTGCGCCCGATCAGCCGCTTGACCGCGTGAAGGGTGTTGTGCGGATTGGTGATCGCCTGGCGCTTCGCCGCCTGCCCGACGATGACTTCGCCGTCCTCGGCGAACGCCACGACCGACGGCGTGGTGCGATCACCCTCGCTGTTCTCGATGACCCGCACCTTGGTCCCTTCCATGATCGCGACGCACGAGTTGGTCGTGCCGAGATCGATACCGATTATTTTCGCCATCGTTCTATCCTCAATAGATACAGACGTTCTTCACCGAATGCCCGCTTTATGGGGATCCAAGCCGCTATTTCAAGATTCGCGCCGGTCCGCGTCGGATATCGCCGGCGCGCGCGCCACCACCACCATCGCCGGACGCAGCACGCGGTCGTGCAGCAAATAACCCTTTTGCATGACATTCACGACGTGATTCGGCGGGACTTCGTCGCTTTCTACCATGCTGATCGCGTGGTGCCTGGCCGGGTCGAACTTTTCTCCCTTGGGGTCGAGGGTAGTCAGAGAAAACTTGCGGAACGCATCGTCCAGGAGCTTTAAGGTGAGATCCAAGCCTTCGTGCATCTTTTGTAACGCCGTCTGGTTTTCTTGATGGATATCCACGGTGCGCGCGAGCTCCAGGCTGTCACGGACCGACAACAGCTCGCCGGCGAAACGTTCGATGGCGTACTTATGAGTATTCGCGACGTCGGTCTCGGCGCGGCGGCGGACGTTTTCCATCTCCGCGCGCGCCCGCAAAAGTTTATCGAAGTTCTCGGCCGCCTGCGCCTTCGCCGCCTCCAATTCATTGGAGAGCTTGTCGATGGAGGACTCCGTCGCGGGCGCGTCTGTACCGGTCGGAGAGTTGTCGGCTGACCGACCCTCAGCCGCCGCTTCGGCGTCGGCGGGCGGTGCGTTGAACGTGGGCTCTCGTTTTTCGGACATACTAACGCCTCAAATCTAAGAAAATGCGCGCTCCGGAGCGCGCGTGTTTTTTTACCTGGGAGAGGGAGAGTCGGTTCGCTGACGCGAATTGTACTACCTGGGACTAGGAAACCGAGCTTTCAAGACGCGGCGGCTGACCGAAATGCGCGCTTAAGGCGGCGCTCAGAAGCCGCGCGGTGAGATCGACCATGGGAATGATGTGCTCATACGGCATGCGGGTCGAGCCGATGACGCCGAGCGTGCCGACGGGACGATGATCCACGCTGTACGACGCGGTCACGACGCTACAGTCCTCGAGCGCCGCATAACCCGACTCGGCGCCGATGAAAATCTTGATGCCGCTAACGCGCAGGCTTTGATCGAGCAGGTGCAGCAGATCGCGCTTCGCGGTAAAGGTGTCGAAGAGCTTGCGCAGCTTTTTGATGTCGCCCAGATCCGGAATGTCCATGAGGTTCGATTCGCCGCTCACGACCAGCTCATCGGCTTCGCTCTTCTCCGTGGCGAAGGCTTTACGCGCCATCTCCATCGCCAAGTCCATCACGCGCTGTAGATCGGTACCGGCCTGCTGCATGTCTTTCACGAGCGCGCGTTTCACTTCGGAGAGCCGCTTACCGGCGTAACTTTCGTTGAAACAATTCGCCGCCTGTTCCAGCTCGGAGGGCGTGTAATCCCGGTCGGCCGCGATGAGACGATTGTCGACGTGTCCGTCCTCGGTGACGAAGATCACGAGAATGCGCCGTCCGGATAGACTCAGAAAGTCGATATGCCGAAACGTGACCTGCTCGTCGCGATGCGGCACGAGCACGATGCCGGTGAGCTTGGTGATCTCGGAGAGCAAATGCGACGCATTTTCGACGAGCTGCTGCGGATCCTGCTCCGGCGTCAGTTCCTCCTTCAGCAGGCGCACTTGCTGCTCATTCAGCGGTCGCACCTTCAACAGGGTATCGACGAACAGCCGATACCCGCGTTGCGTCGGAACGCGCCCGGCGGACGTGTGCGGCGAGCTGACCAAGCCCATCTCCTCGAGATCGACCATGACGTTTCGGATCGTTGCCGGGCTCAGGTCGAGTCCGGCGTGACGCGCGAGCGTTCGCGACCCGACCGGCTCGCCATCGGCGATGTAACGCTCGATTAAAGTCTTGAGCAGAAGCTCGGCGCGCGGGTTGAGCATGATTGATAGCACCCGTTACTCGTTTCAGATCACTTTGGCACCCACCCGGTGCCAAGCTCGGTACGTTAACAAGGAAATCTAGCACTCCCTCCCCGTGACTGCCAGGCTAGGAACCGCTGACCGGCTGAATCGCCCCGCCGAGAGACGGAATCCCCGCTCACTGGCCGCGTGAGCGCCACGCATGCTAGGTTATCGCGCTTGGCTTCAGGGCATTCCATGAAACGCTCCTCCATCAAAACCGTCGGGCTGTTCGGCAAGTACCAGGACGCCAGTGTGGGGAAGCATGTCGTAAGACTCGGGCAGTTCCTGCACGAGCGCGGGCTTAAGACGGTGGTCGATGAAAATACCGCTCGGGTGCTCCCGCAGGCGGTCGGACCCGCGTTGCCGCTCGAACGGATCGGCGCGGCCATCGATCTCGCGATAGTGATCGGCGGCGACGGGACGTTGCTCCATACGGCGCGCAGCCTGGCCGAAACCGGCGTGCCGGTGATCGGGATCAACCAGGGGCGGCTTGGCTTCCTGACGGACATCGCGCTCGCCGACATGGAGCGCGAAGTCAGTCGAATCTTGGACGGCGACTACGAGGCGGAATCGCGGTTGCTGCTGCACGCCGAAATTTGTCGGGGCGAGCGGGTCGTGCATGCCGCCCGCGCGTTTAACGACGTCATTATTACCAAGGGCGAGCTCGCCCGGTTGATAGAATACGAAACCTATATCGGCGAGCAGTTCGTCAACAGCGCCCGCGGCGACGGAGTCATCGTCGCGACGCCGACGGGTTCCACCGCGTACGCGATGTCCGCGGGCGGCCCGATCCTGCAGCCGACGTTACCGGCGCTCGCGCTCGTGCCGATATGTCCGCATACGTTGAGCAACCGACCGATCGTGGTGTCGGCCGATTCCGTTATAAAGATCGTGATTTTCGGCTTGAGCGGCGGTCACGCCCATGTGACGCTCGACGGACAGCTCAACTACACGCTGGACGATGGCGACCATATCGTCGTGAAGCGCGACCGGCACTCGGTCGAGCTGCTGCATCCGTCCGGTCGCAACCATTACGACGTATTGCGCGAAAAACTACGTTGGGGTACCAAGTACTGATGCTGGCCGCACTGCACATCCGCGATTTCGCGATCTTGAAGACGCTCGAGCTCGACGCCGAGAACGGACTCACCGTGCTGACCGGTGAAACCGGCGCCGGAAAATCGATCCTCGTCGACGCGCTCGCGCTCGTCCTCGGCGGCCGCGCCGACGCCGGTTGCATCCGCCACGGCTGCGCGCGCGCGGAAATTTCGGCGAGCTTCCTGCTGCGACCGTCGTCCGATGCCTCGCGTTGGCTGAAAGATCATGAACTCGAATCGGACGACGAATGCGTGCTGCGGCGCGTCGTCGAGAGCGAGCGCAGCTCGAAGGGCTTTATCAACGGCCGGCCGGTGCCGATTCAAATGCTGCGAGAGCTCGGCGAGCACCTGGTCGATATCCACGGCCAACACGAGCATCAGTCGCTGCTCAAGCGCGACACGCAGCGGCAAACACTCGACGACTACGCCGGCTTGAGCGAGGCGGTGGCGGCCGTGACTCGCCAGTACGACGCAATCCGCTCGCTCGAGAGCCGGCTGCATTTGTTGAATCGCGAATCGGCGGATCGCGACGCGCGACTTGACCTGCTGCGGCACCAAGTCAACGAGCTGCAATCGCTGAATCTCGCACCGAACGAGGTCGGCACGCTCGAGGACGAGCATGCGCGTCTCGCGAACGGCGCCGAGCTGCTCGACGGCGCGCAGGCCGCCGTACAGGCGCTTTACGACGACGATGAAACATCGATCGCCCACACGCTTGCGCAACTCACGCGCAAGCTCGAAACCTTGGCACACCACGATCCCCAGCTCGGTGAGATCGCCGCGCTCCTGAACGACGCCGGCATTCAGATCGACGAGGCGGCGACGCGCCTGCATCACTACCTCGCGGGGCTTGATCTCGACCCGGCGCGCTTGCAGTGGCTCGACGCGCGCCTCGGCAGCATCCACGATCTCGCGCGCAAATATCGCGTACGGCCGGAAGAGCTGCCGCACGTGCTCGAACAGCGCCGCACCGAACTTGGCGACACCGAGGATCTGGAGGGCAATCTCGCCCGCTTGAACGAAGAGCTGCTTCGCGCCCGCGCCGATTACTTCAAGGCCGCCGACGCGGTATCGACGGGGCGCCGTCAAGCCGTGAAGAAAATCGCGCGCGCCGTGAGCGAGCGCATGCAAGAGCTCGGCATGGCCGGCGGGCGCTTCGAGGTGGAACTGACGCCATTGGCGGAGAACGAGATCGGACCGCATGGACGCGAGCGCATCGAGTTTCACGTAACCGCCAACCCCGATCAGCCGTTGCGCCCGCTGGCGAAAGTCGCCTCCGGGGGCGAGCTGTCGCGCATCAGTCTCGCGATTCAAGTCGTCACGGCGAGCCTCGGCCGCATCCCGACGCTCATCTTCGATGAAGTCGACGTCGGCGTCGGCGGCCGTGTGGCCGAGATCGTCGGGCAGCAATTGCGCGCGCTCGGGACCAAGCGCCAAGTACTTTGCATCACGCATCTACCGCAAGTGGCGGCGCTCGGCGAACATCATCTGCGGATCACCAAACACACGCGCGACGGCTCGACCGACGTCGACGTGCAGCGCCTGAAGGATACCGCTCGCGTGCAGGAGATCGCCCGCATGCTCGGCGGCGTCGAGATCAGCAAGAAAACCATCGCCCACGCGGAGGATATGTTGAGCCGTGCCACCGTCTGAGCCACGCACCCGCCACGCCGCGCCGCTGCTGCTTCGCTCGGCCGCGATCGGCGACGTCCCGTATATTCACCACTTGATCGAGCAGTACGCCGCTCAAGGAAACCTGCTGGCGCGCCCGATGAGCGAGCTCTATCGGCACCTGCGCGACTTCTTCGTCATCGAAGTGAACGGCGCGGTCGCCGGCTGCGGCGCGCTCGAAATCTTCACCGAGGACTTGGGCGAAGTGCGCTCGCTCGTCGTCGCCGATGAATTCAAGGGCGCGGGTTACGGGCGGCTGCTGGTGGAACGCATCGTCGAGGAAGCGCGCACCATCGGTCTGCGTCGCATCATGGCGCTCACGTACGTCCCGCCGTTCTTCCACAAACTCGGCTTCAAGACCGTGCCGAAGGAAACGCTTCCCGAAAAAGTTTGGGGCGTGTGTGTGAAGTGCTACAAGTTCAACAACTGCGATGAGATCGCGGTGCTGCTCGAGCTAACGGATCGCTCGTAGCGCAACGCGAACGACCGTATTCCGGTCTTCGCGATCGTTACTCCGAAAACTTGAGTCCCCGATCGAAGCGCCCGTCGATCAATATAAACGCGACGCGACACGGTTTGCCCGAGCGGTTGCTCCACGCGTGATTGGTGCCGCGCTGCACGACCACGTCGCCCGTTCGCACCGTAACGTCGGAGTCGTCGAGCACCAATGTGATCTCGCCTTCGAGCACGATGCCGTAGTCTACGGTTTCCGTGCGATGCATTAGTGGGTGCGGTCCTCCGGTTTTGAAGGTGGACGCTTTCTCACTCCCAATCGCGGCGAAGATCGCTCGCGCGCCATTCGCGTCGAGCTGATGAATCGACGGGTCCTCGGGCGGAAATTGGATGACGCGTATCACCGTTCCGTTCGCCGGCGGCTCCAGCGTGAGCTTTTGCGCCGTCGGATCGCGCTCGACCGCGGCGATCGGCACGGGCGTCGCATGTGTCGCCCAGATCTGGGCTGAGAAATAGTTCGGCCGCTGCGGATTCGTCAGCAACGCGGGCGCGGGCGCGTCTTCCAATACGATCGCCTTGCCGGCGGCGTCATGACCCGTTACGACACGTCTTACCTTTGTCGACATAGTTCCTCCTTGCCGTCTCTAGAGAAGCGGCAGATTGCCGCAGCCGTACCCACATGTCGAGCCGCGTTGCGCTTGAAAGCGCGGCGGGCGAGCGATATATTTCTTTCCGTGACTCGCTATCACGTCAAGCTAAAGCTGGCATCCTGGCTTCTCGCCGCGGCGTTCCTCGCCATTCAAGCGATTGCCTTTGCGCACGAGATCAAACACGACCTCCATCAACACGATTCAACGTGCGCGCTGCACGTGTATGCCGATCATCTTGGCAAAGCGCCAACTGCTAGCACGGGTTTCGCCCTGGTCGTGCTGCCGGACGCGACTTTCGTATCTCCCGATACGGTCGCTATTCACGCATCGCCCGCGGTCGGTTATCACAGCCGCGCCCCTCCGCTCTCCTCCATCGTCGTAGTCGCTTAGTTTCGTTGTCACGATTTTCCCGGGAGCGCGCTTCCCGGGCCGACGGATTTCTGGAGGAAAACGCGAATGACGCGTTACACACTGTGCGCTGCCGCGTTGACGGCGGCGATCGCCGGATCGGCGCTATCCGCTGAACCGGCCAACTCGGAACAACGTTTACGCAACGTCGAACAACGACTCGATCGCATTGAATCCGCTCCCGCGCCGGCGGCGCCAACAGCGAATCCAACCGCATCGCCGTCGAGCTTCAACCCGGCGATCTCACTGATCCTCTCGGGCATTTATACGAATCTTTCCCAGGACCCGGCCAACTTTCGCATCACCGGTTTCCCCGTGCCCGCTGGCGTCGACATCGGGCCGGGGCAACGCGGGTTCAGCTTGGCGGAAAGTGAGCTCGCGATCTCCGGCAACATCGATCCATACTTTTACGGACTGTTGACGTTCTCGATCCATCCGGATAACACCACGTCGACCGAAGAGGCGTTTATCCAAACGATCGCGCTGTCGAACGGATTCACCGCCAAAGGTGGGCGATTCTTTTCCAACATCGGCTATCTGAATTCGCAGCACGCGCACACGTGGGATTTCGTCGACGCGCCGCTCGCCTACCAGGCGTTCCTCGGTACGCAGTTCGGTGACGACGGCGTGCAACTCCGGTGGCTCGCGCCGACTGATTTATTTTTAGAGATCGGCGCCGAGATCGGCCGCGGGCGTCCGTTTCCCGGAACCGATCGCGACAAGAACGGTTCCGGCGCCGGCACGCTCTTCGGACATATCGGCGGCGACGTCGGCGTGAGTCATAGTTGGCGCGCGGGGCTATCGACGCTCCGGACCTCGCCGCGAGATCGTGAATTCGCCGACACCAGCAGTAACGGCAATACGGCGACTAACACGTTCAGCGGCGACACGCGCATTTGGATCGCGGACTTCGTTTGGAAGTACGCGCCGAGCGGCAACGCGACGTACACGAACTTCAAGGTGCAAGCCGAATATTTGCGCCGGCGCGAAAACGGCAATCTCACCTTCGACTCCGACGCGGCGCTCAGACTTACGAACACGGACACGTTCGACGCCAAACAATCCGGCTGGTACCTGCAAGGCGTTTATCAATTCATGCCGTACTGGCGTGTGGGGTTGCGCACCGAGAAGCTGAATCCGGGCAACGTCGATTCCGCAACGAACCGCGCGAACCTCGCGTCAGCCGACTTCAACCCGTCGAAGCACACAGTGATGCTCGACTACAACCCGAGCGAGTTCAGCCGCATCCGTCTGCAATACGCACGCGACAACTCGCGCCAGGGAGTCACCGACAATCAATGGTGGCTGCAATACCAGATGAGCCTCGGCGCGCACGGCGCCCATCAATTCTGAAGGAGCACGGACATGAAAAATTTTCTCAGCGCATTATTCATTGTCGGCGCGCTGGCGGCGGTGAAGCCGGCGGCGGCGCTCGAGGTTTTCGCCTGCGAGCCCGAGTGGGGCGCGCTCGCGCAAGAGCTCGGCGGCGAACGCGTATCGGTATACGTCGCGACCACGGCGTTCCAGGATCCGCATCGCATTGAGGCGAAGCCGAGCTTGCTCGCGCGTGCGCGTCGCGCGAATCTCGTCGTCTGCACCGGCGCCGAGCTGGAGGTCGGCTGGTTGCCGGTGGTGCTGCGTCAATCCGGCAATAGCGCGGTGCAACCGAATACGCCCGGTTACTTCGAGGCGGCAAACTACGTACAACGACTCGAAGTTCCGACGGTGTTGGACCGTGCCGCCGGCGACGTGCATCCGTCGGGCAATCCGCATATCCAAACCGATCCACGCAACATCGCGCGCGTTGCGACCGCGCTTGCCCAGCGCCTGGCCGAGATCGATCGCGCTAACGCGGCTTTCTATGAAAACCGCTATCGCGATTTTGCCAAACGCTGGGACGCGGCGATTCAACGATGGACCGCGCAGGCCGCGCCACTCAAAGGCATACCGATCGTGGTGCACCATAAGGCCTTTTCCTATCTGGAGAACTGGCTTGGACTGCGCGAGCTGGCGACCCTCGAACCGAAATCTAGCGTGGAGCCCACCAGCACTCACTTGGCCGAAGTCTTAGACCTCCTGAAGCAGCAACCCGCGAAATTGATTATGCGATCGGTGTACAACGACGCGCGCGCCTCGGAGTACCTCGCCGACCGGGCGCACATTCCGACCGTCGTTATCCCGTTCACCGTCGGCGGATCGGATCGAGCCAAGGATTTGTTCGGCTTGTTCGACGATACTGTGCAGCGACTGATGGACGCGCGTGGATGAGCTTCGAAGGACTGCAATGGAGCATTCTCGGACCCGCGTTTTGCGCGGGCCTGCTGGTACTCGCGACGCACGTGCCGATGGGGAACCAAGTGCTGGCGCGCGGCATCGTGTTCATCGACCTCGCGATTGCGCAGATCGCGGGGCTCGGGGTAATCGCCGCCGACTCCGTGGGTTGGGAGCCGGAGGGCCTTGCGGTGCAAATCGCCGCCGTCGGCGCGGCGCTCCTCGGCGCGCTGCTGCTCACGTTCACCGAGAAGCGCTGGCCGGAAGTACAGGAGGCGCTGATCGGCGTGCTGTTCGTGCTCGCGGCGTGCGTGGGCATCTTGCTGCTCGCGAACAACCCCCACGGCGGCGAACACTTGAAGGATTTGTTGGTCGGCCAAATCCTTTGGGTGAGCTATCGCCAACTGCTCTCCGTCGCGCTCCTTACCGCGGTCATCCTCGTCGTCTGGTTCGGCGCGCGCGGGCGGCTCGGCCGGATCGGCTTCTACGCGGTTTTCGCCATCGCCGTCACGGCGTCGGTGCAGCTCGTGGGCGTCTATCTCGTGTTCGCGAGCCTGATCATTCCGGCACTCGCGGGACGCTTCCATTCGCGTCGGCGGCAACTGCTCGTCGGCTATGTCGTCGGCGTCAGCGGCTACGCGCTGGGGCTCGTGGCGTCGGCATTGTTCGATCTACCGAGCGGCGCGGTCGTGGTGTGCGCGCTCGCATTGATCGGCATCATCGCCGGAGCGCTCGGCGCTTATCGCCGCACCGCCGGTTGAAGTTACTTCCACACGAGCGGTTGTGAGCGGGCTTTCGGACATTCGCTGCCCGCCGCGCTCATTGCTTCGAGCATTTGCCCCGCTTCTTCATCCCGTCGCACACGCCGTAGAGATAAAGCGAATGGTCCTCGATGATGAAGCCGGCCTTCTCCGACACGCTGCGCTGGCGTTGCTCGATCGCGGGATCGTAAAACTCAAAAACCTGCCCGCACTCAATACAAACCATATGATCGTGATGCCCGCCGCGGTTTATCTCGAACACCGAGCGATCACCTTCGAAGTGGTGCCGGATGACGATGCCCGCGGTCTGGAACTGGGTTAACACGCGATACACGGTCGCGAGGCCCACTTCTTCCCCGCTCTCGCGCAGGCGATGATAGACCTCCTCCGCCGTCAAATGCGGATGCTCGGTGGACTCGAGAATTTCCAGGATCTTAAGGCGCGGTAAGGTCGCTTTAAGTCCCGCCTTCTTGAGGTCGGTATTGGTATCGGGCGCGCGTTCTTGAGTCATCGTGATGAAGGCCCCGGTAGCTTCGGGTATGATTCCGGTCCAGTTTAAAGGACTTGAAGAAGCAACACCAAAACATGCGAACCCAGCGCGGCACGGCGATCGTACTTACACTGCTGCTGATGGCGGGCTGCATTACTTCTTATAAGCCTGAAATTCAGCAAGGCAACGTCGTCACCCAGGAGATGGTCGAGAAGTTGAAGCCCGGCATGACCAAGAGCCAGGTGCGCTTCGTTCTGGGCACGCCGCTGATCGCCGACCGCTTTCATCCGGAGCGCTGGGATTACATATACGTCTACAAAAAGAATGTGGGCGCGCCGGCTGAAACGCGTCAGTTCACGGTGATTTTCGACGGCGACGCGTTAACCCGAACCGAGGGCGATTTCTCGATGCCGCCATCGGCCACGGCGTCGGACGGACCCGTCGACGGGAATGTAAGCCCACAATCGGCCGACTCCCTACTTCCTGCGCGCGCGCTCTGATTCGCCGCGATGCTTGCGCGCTCGCACGCGACGCATCTCCTTGGGATCAGCGCGCAAAGGACGATAGACTTCCACTCGATCCCCGTCAGCGACTGCATCGGTCAAGCGCACGCGCGCGCCGTAGATTCCCACCGCTTGATGCGTGAGATCGATCTCGGGATGAAGCACGAGCAGACGTGACACCGCGATCGCGTGCGCGACCGTAGCGCCTGGGGCGAGACGCACCGTTTCTACCATCTGGACGTCCGCTGTGGCATAAACGACTTCGACGGTTATCGTCTGCTTTGTCATTCGCGCGCGGTCGCAAACCCTTTTATCATTTTCGTCGACCGCACGTTCGCGCCGCCATTCTCACCGGCGTCCATACAACTCGACCGCCCTCGCATGAAACGCATCGACGAGTTGGCTCGCGATCGTACTGAACACGGGCGTCATGACAACGGAGAGCAGCCGGTTGGCGACCTCGAACTCAAGATCGAGCTCGATCTTCGACGCCTGTGCCTCGAGCGCGCTGAACCGCCAGTAGCCGTGCAAGGAGCGAAACGGGCCTTCAACCAGACAGATTTCCATCATCTTGTCTTTCTGCAGGAGGTTGCGCGTCGTGAAGGTCTTGTTTACGCCGCGGTAAGCGATGGTAATAGCGGCTTCAACGAAGTCTTCCTGCCGTTCGAGAACGCGCGCGTCCCCACACCAAGGCAGGAACTTCGGATAGGAAGCGATATCTGCGACCAGAATGTACATTTCATGATCGCTGTAGGGGACGATCGCCGAGCGACGTATGGCGCTCACAACTACAGTCGAAAAAGCGTGAGCAGCAACAACAGCATCAACGGCGGAACTGCCACACGCAGCAACCACAACCAGGCATCGAAGGCGCACGGCGAGCGCATGTTGAGCTCCACGCGGGCCTTGTCCGGTGACAACAACCATCCGGCGAAGATCGACATGGCGAGCGCGGCGATCGGCAACATGAACTCGGCGGTCGCCGTTTGTAGTACGTCGAACGCACCGAGATTCTTTTCAATAGCGAGCAGGTTGAGCGAGAAAATATCGACACCGACAAATTTGAACGAAAACGCCGCGTAGTTGAACGAGAAAATGGTGACGAGACCGAGCCCCCAAGCGACCGATCCGCTCACCAGCGCGGCCGCGCGACGCTGCCACGCGAAACGCTCTTCGAGCCACACGATCACGGGCTCGAGCAACCCGATTCCCATCAGCAGCGCGATGGCAACGAGCAACGCGAAGAAAAGACAAACGAACCAGCGACCGAGCGGCAGATGATCGAACGCCAGCGGCAACGCCTGGAACACCAGGCTCGGGCCCGAGGCGGGCGCGATGCTGCCGCCGAAAAGCACGGCGAAGACGACGACGCCGGCCACGACACCAGTCACCACGTCGAGCGCGACGACCGCCAGGGCCGCGCGTGGAATCGATGCGTCGGCCTTGAGGTACGCGCCGTACATCAGAGCAACACCGGTTCCGAGGCCGAGACTAAAGAACACCTGCGCCAGCGCGATGAGCCAGGCGTTGGATGAAAGCTTGGTGAAATCGAGCGCAAAGAAGTAGATCGTGGCGTCCTCGAAGCTTCCGGCTTGAAGCGCATACGCCGCCAGCACGAGGAGCATCCCGTACAAAGCCGGCACGAGCCAACGCACCGCGGTATTGATGCCGCGGCGAACGCCAAGCGAAGCTATACTCGCCGTCGCGATGATGAACAAACTGTGCCAGAACACTTGCTTCTCGGGATCTTTGACGAACACGGCAAACAGGTTGCCGACACCATCCGCCGTGAGTCCGCTGAATACACCGAAGAGCGATCGGACGAAGTAAGCGACCGTCCAACCGGCGATCACGCTCAGATAGGAAAAGACCAGAAACCCCCCGAGCACGGTAACGCCGCCGACGATCGCCCAGCGTCGCTTGCCGCGCACGCCGGCACCGAGGTCGCTCATCGCCTTGATGGGCGATGCGTGCGTGCGCCGGCCGATCATGATCTGCGCCATCAAAAGCGGCGCGCCGACCGCAAAGGCGAGCAACAAATAAATAAAGATAAAGGCGCCGCCGCCATTCTGGCTGGCAACGTAAGGAAACTGCCAAATGGTTTTGAATCCGATCGACGCGCCGGCAAGCGCCAGCACGAACGTGAAGGTGTCGGACCAGCGTCCGCGCTCCACTTGCGATGAAACGTACGCGGGCGCCGCAATCGTCGGCGTGGCGGAAACGGGCGCGCTCTTGGCGCGACGACGGCTTGGCGCGGGCATGCGCGGGGATCCTCCGTTCTGCTTCTCGACTAAAGTTGGCGGCGCATCGTACCGTCGGAGAATCTGGCACAGGCCGGCGGTCGTGTCCATATCACGACGCACCCACCTATAATATGGCAACCACCGTTTCTCCGCCCGCATCACAAAAATCGTGAGTAAAGAAAAGAAAAAACCGCCACCGGCGACGATCGCGCAGAATCGCAAAGCCCGGCACGATTACTCGATCGAGCAGAAATACGAGGCCGGCTTGGCGCTGCGCGGTTGGGAGGTGAAGAGCCTGCGTGCCGGACGCGCGCAGCTCAAAGAAGGCTACGTCGTGATCAATGGCGGCGAAGCCTTCTTAGTCGGCGCGCACATCTCAGCGCTCACTTCCGCTTCGACGCATGTGCAGACGGACCCCGTGCGCACGCGCAAACTGCTGCTCCATCGCGAAGAGCTGAATAAATTGATCGGCGCCGTCGAGCGGCGCGGCTACACGATCGTGCCGCTCTCGCTCTATTGGAAACGCGGACGCGCCAAAATCGAGATCGCGCTCGCGCGCGGCAAGCAAACGCACGACAAGCGCGCGGATATCAAAAAACGCGAAGCCGACCGCGAGATCCAACGATCGCTGCGTGCGCGTTGAAACTCAGGCTTCGTACGCGGCGCTTTGCGTGCACGCGCAGCAACAAGGCATGCCCTTTACTTGTAATGCCGCGGAACAGTCCCTACTATCAATCGCACAGGGGGCGACCTGGCTTCGACGTGGGTCACGAAACCTCTGGAGCATGCCGAGGTGCAGAGTTCCTCGTAAATCCAGCTGCAAACACATAGTTGCCAACAACGACAACTACGCCCTAGCGGCTTAATCACCGCTAGCCCTTCGCCCAGTGTTTCGCCCGTGGGCCGGGAGTGAAGGGTCGATCACACGGGATCGCGCTGCATCGTGTCTGTTGGTGTGGCGCTAAATCCATAGCAGGCTAAGCCTATCGACGATCTAGTCTGTCGGAGCGCGGTGGGTCAAATAAAAGACGGACTACGCATGTAGAACTGGAGATGTAGTACTTGCGGACGCGGGTTCGATTAACACAATGGTCGCCTCTGGCCGTAAGGTCAGAGTGAAAACGGGGCTCATTCGGTGAACCCTTAGCCGTCTCGCCGAGACGGAATGGCAACGCCGAGGGGTAGCGCAGGGCCAACCTGCACTGCCCTGTAGAGACTCATAGACGCGCTGATGTCAGCAACACGAACGAGCGCGCACTAGGATCCAAACTTCTTCATCCCCTCTCCCTCCGGTGACGTGCAGGGACGCACTATAAAGATCGCGGAAGACAGGAAGTCGAGAGCGATCAGGAGGGCCAGGGTGAGGGAGTCGGATAACACGCTCCGCATCCGGTCGAGTAACGATCGGATGAAGGCATAGTCCAGCCCATATCGAAAGATATGGAAACTAGCTGTCCCGCCGCCTCCACCAACCGAAACCCCTTGACCGCAATGGTCAAGGGGTTTCATTTTTTTCCCTCTCCCTATTTCGGCTGCGCAATCAAAACGGGATATCGTCTTCAGAGTCATCCGTGGCAGCCTGTGGTGTCTCGGGCAGAACGACCTTTCGCTTCACGGCGATCTCGCGAATTTGCGCCGGAACGCCATGCGCATCGCGGACCTGAGAATTGTCTCGCGCAGCCTCCAGAAGCCGGATGATTTGTGCGTCGGACAGATGCGTCTGCAAACTGCTAACCCGCTTCATCCCCTCCTTCGCACCTAGGAAAGAAATCGCCGTCGCGATCGCCTCCACCAAACCCTCCGTAAGTCGGATTTTTAAGTGATCTTGCGCGGAAATAATATCCGCGACCCGGGGACCAGATGCGGCGAGTTGCGAAATGTCAGCTCGCAACGCTTGGTGCTTTCCGAGAAGACCGTACGGATCCGCTCCGCAGCTCACGGCGACGACCGAGATGCCCCGACCAAGCGCAAATCCAACCTCCTGGTCAGTCCATTGGCTCTTCACGAAGTCGTCCGTGACAAGTGCGCACAAGACGTCCATTGAACGAAGTGCAAATTCGATCTCGCGGTGCCATAGCTGCGTGGGTTGAATGTCTTCGTGTGCGACGAAAGAATCGATGCCGAGCGGTGCTAGCGCCTTCTTCAGCTCGGATGCAGCGCCTTTAATCCGTGAGACATGACTCAGGAAGAGCCGAATACGCCCTGGCTGCCAGATACGATTCTCGTCGGTCCGTGTGGGGACGGACATTGCAATCGCCCCGGGACCCACGCTTGGCTCCGGATAAATACGGACTGGGCCGATGTGCTCTCCTCCAAGACCGAGTTTTTGTAACTTGTTTTGTATCTTCTGTGCGATTTCATCTATGTCTCTCTCCAGCTGCGCGAATCGCACCGTCGGAATTCGTAGATCGAAGCTATAGATGTCGCGCCCAAAGTCATGCTCGAAGAAAGACACCTCGACGTGGCAAATGTCCAAGACCTCAGCTGCGATAGTCTCCCCCTGGGTATGAAAGATCGTCGAAAGCGTGTGCCTAATCTGCTCCGCTTCGTGTGCCATGGGCGCTACTCGAAGCGCGCTATGGTCTAGACGCTGGGGTGTTAGACACTGCCGCTACTTAATTGGTGCGCGAACTAGCGCGACCTTGCCGCACGAGGCGCACCTTGCCCCAGCTTCAACAGCCGCTCACCCGCCGCGTGCAGCGTCTCCGGGCGCTTGGCGAAGTTGAAGCGGACGTAGCGGTTCTCGCCGTTGGCAAAGAAGCTCGAACCGGGCACGGGCGCGACGCCGATTTCTTTCGTGAGCCAGTGCGAGAAT
Organism: Sulfurifustaceae bacterium; assembly: GCA_041485885.1. Lineage (GTDB taxonomy): Bacteria > Pseudomonadota > Gammaproteobacteria > Acidiferrobacterales > Sulfurifustaceae > JACQFZ01. The sequence goes on along the minus strand of JBGPKL010000011.1, from coordinate 21,272 downwards.
TCGATGTCGCTCTTGTAACCGAAGCGCGAGATATCGACCATCACGTAGTACGCACCCTGTGGACGCGTATAACTCAAGCCGGTGCGATCGAGATAGCCGAGGAAAATATCGCGGCGCGCGGCGTACTCGCGCGTCAACTCGTCGTAGTAGCTCGCGGGGAAATGCAGCGCGGTGACGACGGCGTGTTGCAGCGGCGCCGCGGCGCCGACGGTGAGGAAGTCGTGGACTTTGCGCGCCTGCGCGATGATCGAGGGATGGGCGAGCACGTAGCCGAGTCGCCAACCGGTAATCGCGTACGTCTTCGAGAGCGATGAGCACGACAGCGTGCGCGTGCTCATCCCGGGTAGCGCGGCGAAATACGTGTGCCGATGCGGCGCGAACACGATGTGTTCGTAAACTTCATCCGTGATCACGAACGTATCGAACTCCTCCGCGAGCGCGGCGATCTGCTCCAGCTCCGCACGCGTGAATACTTTGCCGGTCGGGTTGGACGGATTGCAGAGCACGAACGCCTTCAACCCGCTCGCGAACACGCGGCGCAGCTCGGCGGGATCGAAATGGTATTCGGGCGGGTGCAGCGGCACGTGCACCGGCGTCGCACCGGTGAGTATCGCGTCGGCGCTGTAATTTTCATAGAACGGCGAGAACAGACCGACGCGATCGCCGGGGTCGCACACCGTCATCATCGCGACCATCATCGCCTCGGTCGCGCCGCAGGTGATGACCAGCTCGCCCTCGGGATCGACCGGCATGCCCATGAAGCGCGTGAGCTTCGCCGCGAGCGCGTTGCGCAATTCCGGCGCGCCCCAGGTGATGGCGTACTGGTGTCGGCCGGAATCCATCGCGTCCTTGGCCGCCTGCACCAGCGCCGGCGGCGGATCGAAATCGGGGAACCCTTGCGCGAGATTGATCGCGCCGTGCTTCTGCGCGACGCGAGTCATCTCGCGGATGAGCGATTCGGTGAACACCGAGGTGCGGCGCGATGTCTTCGGCATGGTAGGTTCCCCAGGGTCCAATAGTTTTCGGTTGTTGGGCCGGCTCCGAATTGCCAACCCGCGCGCTATTGTGGGGGAAAAGGAACTTAGGAGGAATACTTGCCCGCTTGGTCCGAATGAACCTCGCGCACGAACCCTAATTGCCGGATTTCATCGTGTCCGGCCGCGTCACGCGCTACTGCGCTCGTGCGGAAACACGCGCACGTTCCTTGCCTTCACCAGCACCTGTTCTCCTTCCTTGAGGTCCAGGTGTTTCAAGCGCACGCGCGATATTTCGACTTCGAGCGGGCGCGCGTCGAATCGCGTCTCGAGCTCGACCCGCGCGTTCGGACCGATGGCGCGAATCCGTTTGATGGTCGCGGGCAACCCGGAGCCGCCGGGCAGTTCGCGCTCGATCTCAAGATCGTGCGGACGTGCGTACGCGATCGCCTGGGCGCCGGCCTCGAGCATATGCGTATCGAGCGCAAGATGATGCTCGCCGACCTGCAGCGCGTCTTCGTGCACGCGCCCGTGAAAGAGATTCACCGAGCCAAGGAAACCGTAGACGAAGGGTGAGGCCGGATGGTCGTAGACTTCTTCGGGCGTACCGATCTGCTCGACTTTGCCGCGATTGATCAGCACCACGCGGTCGGCGACTTCGAGCGCTTCCTCTTGATCGTGCGTGACGAAGATGCTGGTCAGTTTCAGCGAGTCGTGCAGATTGCGCAGCCAGCGCCGCAAATCCTTGCGCACCTTGGCGTCGAGCGCGCCGAACGGTTCATCGAGCAGCAGCACCTTGGGCTCCACGGCGAGCGCGCGCGCGAGCGCGATGCGCTGGCGTTGGCCGCCGGAGAGCTGCGAGGGGTAGCGGTCGGCGAGCCAGTCGAGCTGCACCAGGTTGAGCAGGTCACGAACCTTCTTGGCGATTTGCTCGTTCGGTAATCGCTCGCGCCGCGGCTTCACGCGCAGGCCGAACGCGACGTTCTCGAATACGGTCATGTGGCGGAACAGCGCGTAATGCTGGAACACGAATCCGACGCCGCGGGCACGCACGTCCTGGAGCGACGCATCTTCGCCTTGCAAGATCACCTCGCCCGCGTCTGGCGCCTGTAAGCCGGCGATGACGCGCAGCAGCGTCGTCTTGCCGCAACCCGACGGCCCGAGCAGCGCGACGAGCTCGCCGGACGGGAAGTCGATGGTCACATCATCGAGGGCGACGAAGTTTCCGAAACGCTTGGTGAGACGGCTTACCTTGATGCTCATATCATGGCCTCCGTTCCATTTGCGCCGCCGGCTCCTCGCGCGTGCGCCACTCGACAATGCTCTTCAGAATAAGCGTAGCCAATGCCAGCAGCGCCAGCAACGACGCCGCGGCGAACGCCGCGGTGAAATTGTATTCGTTGTACAGAATCTCGACTTGCAACGGTAGCGTGTTGGTTTCGCCGCGAATATGCCCGGAGACGACCGACACCGCGCCGAACTCACCCATCGCGCGCGCGTTACAAAGTATCACGCCGTACAACAAGCCCCATTTAATATTCGGCAACGTCACGCGCGTGAACATCTGCCAGCCGGAAGCGCCGAGCACGAGCGATGCTTCCTCCTCCTCGGTCCCCTGCGCTTGCATCAGCGGGATCAACTCGCGCGCGACGAAGGGGAAGGTGATGAAAACCGTCGTCAACACGATCCCGGGGAGCGCGAAAATCACTTTCCAATCGTGCGCCGCGAGCCACGGGCCGAGCCAGCCGGCGGCGCCGAACACGAGCACGTAAATGAGGCCGGCGACGACGGGCGAGATCGAGAACGGTAAATCGATCAGCGTCGTCAAAATACTCTTGCCGCGAAAATCGAAACGCGCGATCGCCCACGCGGCCGCGACGCCGAAAACGAGATTGACGGGCACTGCCGCGGCCGCGACGATCAAGGTAAGCGTAATCGCCGCGAGCGTGTCAGGATTCGCGAGCGCCGCGAAATACGCGTCGACGCCTTTCTTGAGCGCCTCGTACCAAACTGCAGCGAGCGGTACCAGGAGAAACAGCGCGAGAAAAAGCAGCGCCACGGCGATCAACGCCCAGCGCACCGCCGCCGGCTCTTCGACCACCGAGCGGCGCGCGGCGCCCGGCGCGATTCCGTAGTCCGACACGCTCGTGGTCACGCGCATCAACCCGGCAACGGCGCATGGCGGCGATGCGTCCACCACTGAAGCGCGTTGATGACGAGCAGGATGAGAAAAGAAACCACGAGCATAACGGTCGCAATCGCGGTCGCGCCGGCGTAATCGTACTGCTCGAGTTTGGTGATGATGAGAAGCGGTGTGATCTCCGACACCATCGGAAGATTTCCCGCGATGAATATGACGGAGCCGTACTCGCCGACCGCGCGGGCGAACGCGAGCGCAAACCCGGTCATCACCGCCGGCAACACGGGCGGCACGATGATGCGACGGAACACCTGCCAGCGGCCGGCGCCTAGACTCGCCGCCGCTTCTTCGTTTTCCGGTTCCAGATCCTCCAACACCGGCTGAACCGTGCGCACGACAAACGGCAATCCGATGAAGGTCAACGCGACCAAGACGCCGAGCGGCGTGAACGCAACCTTGATGCCGAGCGATGCTAGATACTGACCGATCCAGCCATTCGGCGCATACACCGCCGCGAGCGCAATGCCGGCAACGGCGGTCGGCAACGCGAACGGAAGGTCGACGAGCGCATCAATGATGCGTTTGCCCGCGAACGAATACCGCACCAGTACCCACGCGACGAGCACGCCGAAGATCGCATTGATCGCGGCGGCGAGAAACGACGCGCCGAACGTCAATCGGTACGACGCCAGAACGCGCGGCGCCGTGACGACGTTCCAGAACGTCGGCCAATCGAGACTAAACGTCTTGATGAACACCGCGGAAAGCGGAATCAACACGATCAAACCCAAATAGAGCAACGTATAGCCGAGCGTGAGGCGAAATCCCGGCAGTACGTTGTGTTTTTTTAGAATCGTCGCGTTCGCCACCATGACTTAGGGTCCGTAAATCCGATCGAACAGGCCGCCGTCCGCGAAGTGCGTCCGCTGCGCTTTCTGCCAGCTACCCGCGATCTCATGGATGGTAAAGAGCTTCACCGGAGCGAACTGCTTCGCGTACTTCGCGGCGACCTTGGGCTCGCGCGGCCGATAGTAATGCTTCGCGGCGATTTCCTGGGCTTGCGGCGAATACAAATACTCCAGATACGCTTGCGCGGCTTGTCGCGTTCCGTGGCGGTCGACGACCTTATCGATCACCGTGACCGGCGGCTCGGCGAGAATCGAGAGCGCGGGCGTGACGATCTCGAACTTATCAGGCCCCAACTCCTTCACCGCGAGGTACGCCTCGTTCTCCCACGCGATCAACGCATCGCCGATTCCACGCTCGACGAACGTCGTCGTCGAGCCGCGGGCGCCCGAGTCGAGCACTTTGACGTTCCGATAAATCTGCGCAACGAACGCGCGCGCACTCGACTCATCGCCCCCCGGTTGCTTCAACGCGTAACCCCACGCCGCGAGGTAATTCCAACGTGCCCCACCCGAGGTCTTCGGGTTCGGTGTAACGACTTCCACGCCCGGCTTGATGAGATCGCTCCAATCGCGAATCCGCTTCGGATTGCCCTTGCGTACGAGAAATACGATGGTCGAGGCGAATGGCGCGCTGTTGTGGGGTAGCCGCTTTTGCCAGTCGAGCGGCACCAAACCCTTCTGCGCGATCGCATCGATGTCGTATGCGAGCGCAAGCGTCACGACGTCGGCATCTAAACCGTCGATCACGGCACGCGCCTGTTTGCCGGATCCGCCGTGCGACTGACGGATCGTCATGTCCTCGCCGGACTTCAGTTTCCAATATTTCACAAACGCGGCGTTGTAGTCTTGATAAAGTTCGCGCGTCGGGTCGTACGAAACGTTGAGTAATTTCGCAGCCGCGTGCGCGCTGACGGCGAATACCGCCGAGCTCGATAGCAACGCGGCCACCAATAAACGTTTGAACATGGAAATCTCTCGCGACTCGAACGGGATTCGCGCCTAGCGTAGGAGAGCGAATTTATAATCGGAAGTAATATTTCCTTACTTCGATATATCCCTCTATCGCGAACATCGGGATGCCTCGTGCACCAGAAATCGCCCTCCGCGACGGCGCGCTGCGATAGACGGCAAGCCTGCTAGTCCCGGTTGACGAGCCCGCAACGCGCAGCGCTTCCCGGTCTCTTTGATTCCCACGCCCCTCACTCACGGGCGCGTCGGGACAGAGTGATCCTTCAAGCCAGCGCGCATCGGCGGAAGATCGGGGAAACTCCTTATACATCTCCCGCCGGTACACCCGTATAAAAGACAAAGCTCAAATCCACACCACGACGACCTAGGGTTGGCTCGGGCCGTCGGCATTGTTCCGGGGAGAGGCGCATTGAGCATTGAGCACCGCTGGGCGCCGCGCCGGTCGGCGCGGCTTCGCGTGTCGATCGCATGCCGCCCCCTCGGCCTCCTGCGAGGACGATTACGCAATATCAGCAGCAGCGGAGCGATGGTGCAGCTCGCCACCGCGCTTCCGTCGCACACGCCGGTGGAATTGATCTTGCCCGTGCACGGCGGCGGCGGTCGCTCTTACCGATTGCCCGCTATTGTGACCCGGTGCGGCGAGTCGGGCGTAGGACTCATGTTTAGTCGTGTGGAGGCGGACATATGGTCGGCACTGCCGACTTAGGCGGAGCGGACAGTCGAAAAAACCGAAACGAACGACGCGGTCAAAAGTGAACCGCTAACTTCGCGCTCACGGAACAAGAGCAGCGCGTGCCAGAGCGTGCGCGTGAGGTGGTTTCGTTCGAGATACGCCGAGAACGACGTGCAGCACAGGCCCCTAGGGAGAAACCCTGACTAATAAAGGTATATCTCCCAATTACGCGGCTATTTCGCTTCCAGTATAAAACCCCCGTCGGCGCGAAGCTTCTACGTCGACCGCTAGAGGGTCTGCTGCAGCCCCCGGCGACGGCCCACAGAGCCCGGCCGCTCGCCGACGGAAACCGGTTAGAACGAAGGAGGAATAAAGACTATGGAACGCCGCTGGGGAACTCGCAAAGCCATGGAAGTGGATGTCGTTATCGACAACCAACCGGCCGGCATCTTACGCGGACGGATTGGAAACGTCGGTGTCGGAGGTTTGTTCGTTCGAACCGCGCCGACGACCCTCAGCAAAAACGCGCAGGTTGAACTGGTATTGATGCTGCGACAGGAAAGCGGCACACGAGTGTATCGGATGCCCGCTTTGGTCGCGCGGCTTACGCCGGAGGGCGCCGGGTTGATGTTCGACCAATATGACGTCGACGCCTTTCGCGCGCTAGTTGTCTTGTTACTCAACCGACAACGGAGAGCTGCTGCCGATGCGACCCGGGGTCTAACGAAAGCGCTTTCACTTTCTATCGACGGCGGCCCGGATGCCGCTTCGAAGTCGGAGGGTACGAGAGATGAGGCCGCGGGAGCGGTCACGTCGTTCGTATCCGCGTTACAACAATCATCGCCCGCTTAGGCGAAAAAACTCACTAAAGGTACCCCGCCATGAGAATGTCAACGAAAGCTCAATCCGCTGTCACCGCCACCTTGAGCCTTGCCCTGCACTACAAAGACGGCCCGCTGAACGTTGCGGACTTGTCCGAGGAGCAAGGTATTTCGGTCTCCTATCTCGAACAACTCTTCGCCTATCTGCGCCGCGGAGGTTTGGTACAAGGCGTGCGCGGGCCGGGCGGCGGGTACGTCCTGACTCGGCCGGCGAGCGACATCAGCTTGGCCGACATCGTCGCTGCTGTCGACGGAGCCGAAGACTCGAAGCGTCGCGCCGGGCTCGGTCAGGACCATAACCCGACGGCTGAGATGTGGGACGACTTGAGCAGAGTTTTTTACGACTTTCTTAAGGGCATCACGCTTGACAATGTCGTGCATCGTAACAAGCTCCAGAAAGGCGAGCCCATCGCCACGGCAGCCACCTCGGACTTGCGCGGCGCGGCAACGGAGAACGCTAGGCGCAGCTAGTTCTTTCCTAGTGCGATTTCAGTCGATCGCTTGAGTCGGTAAGTCCTCCCGCGACGGAGATACGGCGGCCGCGGCGGCGGCGTGATTGACGGGCAGCCGGGTACGCGTTAGCGTTCGCGCCACCGCTCTAGCCGCTCGCCGGTATGGCCAACAAATCTCGCATTCCCGCCCCACTCGACTTCGAAGCCGCGCTTGCCGAACTTCAAGGCATCGTCGAAAAGATGGAGTCCGGCGAACAAACGCTCGAAGAGGCGCTCGCGGCGTTTCAGCGAGGCGTCGAACTGACTCGCGCGTGTCAGCAGGGGTTGAAACAAGCCGAACAACGCGTGGAGAAGCTAGTACGCGAGGGCGGCGAGCTGAAGGTGCAACCGCTCGCCGATGCGACCGACGAGCGCTCCGACTAGACGCACCTTGCCCTTCCCGCTCGATTTCTTGCTAGAACCGCAGACGCGCGTCGAGCGGGCGCTCGCGACGCACCTTTCCTCGCGTAAACCGGCACCGGCGGCTCGCTTGCTCGAGGCCATGCGCTACGCAACACTCAACGGTGGCAAACGCATCCGCGCATGCCTCATCTACGCGACCGGCGCCGCGGTCGGCGCCGATGACGCGACGCTCGACGACGCCGCATGCGCGGTCGAGCTGATCCATGGTTACTCGCTGATCCACGACGATCTCCCCTGCATGGACAACGATGATCTACGCCGCGGCAAGCCGACGTGTCATCGGGCGTTCGATGAGGCGACCGCGCTCCTTGCCGGAGATGCGTTACAGGCGCTTGCCTTCGAGATTCTCGCCGGTAGAGACGATCCGCGCCGACTGACGATGTTGCGATTACTCGCGCATGCGATCGGCGTGCACGGAATGGCGGGCGGGCAAGCGCTAGACCTCGCCGCTGTCGGCCGGACGCTTTCTCCGCTCGAGATCGAGGACATGCACCGGCTCAAGACCGGCGCGCTGATTCACGCCTCGGTGCTCCTCGGCGTTCACGCGGCGCTACGGCCCGTAACGCCGCCAGTTGTCGACGCGCTGGAGCGCTACGGCTGGGCGGTTGGCCTGGCGTTTCAAATCGTCGACGACATCCTCGATGTCGAGGGAGAAACAACGACTTTAGGCAAAGCGTCCGGCGCTGATCGGGCACTGGGTAAACCGACCTATCCTACCGTCTTGGGCGTAGAGGCGGCCAAGGCACGGGCGCGCGAGCTGGGGGATCTGGCGCTCGAAAGCCTCAAGCCTTTGGGCGATAATGCAGCGGCTTTGAGCGATCTCGCCCGCTACATTGTCGAACGCGATCAATGACTGATTCCAACTCCACCACCGGTTACGCGCTCCTTGATCGGGTCAACACCCCGGAGGACTTGCGCACGCTCGATGAGCGCGATCTCCCGGCGCTTGCTGCGGAACTTCGGCGATTCTTGATTGAAACGGTGTCGAAAACCGGCGGTCATTTAGCGGCGGGGCTCGGTGCGATCGAACTGACGATCGCGTTGCACTACGTTTACGACACGCCGCGCGACCGGCTCGTCTGGGACGTCGGTCATCAGGCTTACCCGCACAAGGCATTGACCGGTCGGCGCGAGCGTTTGCCGACGCTGCGACAGAAAAATGGCCTGTCCGGCTTCTTACGCCGCGATGAGAGCATCTACGACACGTTCGGTGCCGGACACTCGAGCACATCGATCAGCGCCGCGCTCGGCATGGCTGTCGCCGCGGCCCGCCTGGGACGGGACCATCGAGTGGTCGCCGTCATTGGCGATGGTGCGCTTTCGGCCGGCATGGCGTACGAAGCGCTTAACAACGCCGGCGACATGGACGCCGACCTGCTGGTGGTATTGAACGACAATGACATGTCGATATCGCCGAATGTCGGCGCGATGTCGAATTACCTCGCGCGCATTCTCTCCGGCCGCGTCTACACCAGTATGCGGGAGGGCTCGAAGACCGTGCTTTCGACCGTGCCGCCGATGTGGGAGCTTGCCAGGCGCGCCGAGGAACACATGAAAGGAATGGTGATGCCGAGCACGCTCTTCGAGGAGCTCGGGTTCAATTATTTCGGACCGATCGACGGCCACGACATCCCGACCCTCATCAAGACGCTGCAAAATCTGCGCAAACAAAAAGGGCCGCGCTTCCTGCATGTCATTACGCGCAAGGGAAAGGGGTACGAACCGGCGGAAGCGGACCCCTGCGTGTATCACGGCGTCACGCCGTTCGATCCGGCGACCGGCAAGATCGAGAAGAAACCTTCCGGCAAAACCTACACGCAAGTGTTCGGCGATTGGCTGTGCGATATGGCGACCAAGGACGAGCGCCTGATCGGCATCACACCGGCGATGCGTGAAGGATCGGGCCTGGTTGAATTCTCGCAGCGCTTCCCTACCCGTTATTTCGACGTCGGCATCGCGGAACAGCACGCGCTCACTTTCGCCGCCGGCCTCGCCTGCGATGGCTTGAAGCCCGTCGTGGCGATCTACTCGACCTTTTTGCAGCGCGCTTACGACCAGTTGATTCACGACGTCTGTCTGCAAAATCTTCCGGTGCTCCTCGCGATCGACCGCGCCGGTCTCGTCGGCGCGGACGGCGCGACGCACACCGGCGCGTTCGATCTTTCGTTCCTTCGCTGTATCCCGAACATGGTGATCATGGCGCCAGGCGATGAAAGCGAATGCCGTTCGATGCTGACCACAGGTTTTCTACACAACGGTCCGGCAGCGGTGCGCTATCCACGCGGAGCGGGACCGGGAGTCAAGGTGAAGCAGGCGCTGACTGCGCTAGCGATCGGCGCGGGCGAAATTCGCCGCAAGGGTCGTGGTGTTGCCATTCTCGCTTTCGGCGCCCCGCTGACGGCCGCGCTCGCTGCCGGCGAAACATTGAACGCGACGGTCGCTAACATGCGTTTTGTCAAACCGCTCGATGAAGACTTGATCGCCGAGCTCGCACGCACTCACGAATTACTTGTCACGGTCGAAGAGAATGTCCTGCGCGGTGGCGCCGGCGCCGCCGTCAACGAATTTCTCGCCATCGCGGGATTTGGCGTGGCGATCCTCAATCTCGGATTGCCCGACCGCTTCGTCGAGCACGGCGAACCGAAGCAATTGTTGGCGGAATGCGGGCTCGACGCCGAAGGAATTCGCCGCAGTATTTTGCAACATCGTCCGCACCGCCTTGCCGGCATCCTCGAATCCGCCTAAACTTGACCGCGTTAGTCAACTTTAGCGCGCGCCCTTTCATGAAGCTCAAAGAAAAAAACCAGCCGATCCCCATCGCCGATGTGCAGAGCAGCCTCGACACGCGTCGGCTGCCCATCGATCAGGTCGGGATCAAGGACATTCGCCACCCGGTGCGGGTCAAGGACAAAAGCCAAGGCGAACAACACACGATCGCCACGTTCAACATGTACGTCGAGCTGCCCCACAACTTCAAGGGCACGCACATGTCGCGGTTCGTCGAGATTCTGAATCAGCACGACATGGAAATTTCGGTCGAGTCGTTCAAGGACATGCTGCGCGAGATGAGCGAGCACCTGAACGCGCGCGCCGGCCGCATCGAGATGAATTTCCCGTATTTCATCAACAAGGCGGCACCCGTGTCTGGTGTCAAAAGCTTGATGGACTATCAGGTGAGCTTCGTCGGCGAAATTCGCGACGGCAAGGACGTCATGACGATCAAAGTCGTCGTGCCGGTCACGAGCCTGTGCCCGTGCTCGAAGGAAATCTCCGACCGCGGCGCGCACAACCAGCGGTCGCACGTGACCGTGACAGTGCAGACCAATACGTTTGTTTGGGTAGAAGAGCTGATCGAGCTCGTCGAGAAACAGGCGAGCTGCGAGCTTTACGGCTTACTGAAGCGTCCGGATGAGAAATACGTCACCGAGCGCGCGTACGACAATCCGAAATTCGTCGAAGACATGGTGCGCGACGTTGCCGCCCTCTTTAACGACGATGAACGCATCGACGCTTATCGCGTGGAGTCGGAGAATTTCGAGTCGATTCACAATCACTCGGCGTACGCGATGATCAAGCGCGATAAGCGCGCGGATCAGCCGAAGTAGTTTCTACTTCGGCTCTCTGGCCAAGGAAACCGAAGAGCGCTCGCCTTATCTCTGCGACAACTCGAGCTGTTCCCCTTCCCGTTTCATATTGAGCCGGCCAAGAAACGACATGCCAAGGAGCGCTTCGCTCGGGTAAGACCCTTCCACGACACCGGCATCGACGTTGTACAACGTGATGGCGCCGACTTCCACTTTGTCCAACGTCAACGAATACGAGCGCACCACGCCGCCCGCCGTACTTGCGTACCCCGCCCGACCGCGCTTGCGGAAGTCGATACCGAGGCGCGCCGCCTCATCACCGCTCATGGCGATCGTCGTCGCTCCGGTATCGACGAGAAACCGTACCGGCAACCCGTTGATCGAACCCTCCGCGTGAAAATGCCCGTTCGTGCCCGCATAAAGCGTGACACTAGCGCGGGTTGTTGGCTGAAACCCGGACATCACCATCCCGAGCCTGACGATCTCGCGCTTGCCGCCGACTTGAATCTCCGCCTGCTCAGCGATGGTGTCGGTAGAAATGAGCCGTACACCCTCCTTGCTTTCTTCGCCTTTGGCCAGTACGCGACGCGAGCCGTCGATGAGGAATATCGCTTTGTCCTTGAAGAGCGCTTGCAATGTGATCGTTTCGAACGCTGCCGCAGGCCACGCAGCGCTTCCGACGAAAACAAGCAGCAACGCCCGCGCGGCCACGTTCCGCAGACGCAACCTCGACGTTACAATGCGCCCATGAATCAGGTCGTCATCTTTCGTCATGCCGTGCATGAGGGGCCCGGTTACTTCGCCGATTTTTTAGATCGTAAAGGCATTGCGCATAGATTGATACGAATCGATCGCGATGACCCGGTGCCTCAAAGTCTAGACGGCATTTCCGGTCTAGTATTCATGGGCGGGCCGATGAGCGTCAACGATCCGCTCCCTTGGATTGCGAAAGTCACTCGGCTCATTCAACAAGCGGTGGCCGCCGACGTTCCGGTGCTCGGCCACTGCCTCGGCGGCCAGCTCATGGCAAAAGCGCTCGGTGCGCCGGTTACGCGCAATCCCGTCAAGGAAATCGGCTGGTTCCCCGTCACGGTCGTCGATAATCCCGAGTCGCGCGCGTGGCTCGGCGCGTTACCCGCGTCCTTCCCGGTTTATCACTGGCACGGCGAAACGTTCGCGCTGCCGGCGAAGGCGACCCGCGTGCTCAGTTCCTCGGATTGCGCGAATCAGGGTTTCGTGCTCGGTAAGCACCTCGCGCTACAATGTCACGTCGAAATGACGCCGCAGCTGATCTCCGACTGGGTACGCGAGGCCGACGGCGAGTTGAAGCCCTCCTGCACCGTGCAAAGCGGCGAAGAAATGTTGCGCGACGCGAAGCCGCGGACCGAAGCGCTGCATCGCGTCGCCGATACGCTCTATGAGCACTGGATCCGCGGCCTGCGCTAAAACCCGCGCCAGCGACACGGCATGAGCCCCGCGCTCCTTGGCATCCTCGGCTACGTTCTGATTCAGTTCGCGATCGTCGTCATCGTCGTGCGCCGCGCGCGACGCAACAGCGAAACGGATTACCTCCTCGCCGGCCGGCGCGTCGGCCCGGGGCTCGCGATGTTCACGATCTTCGCCACTTGGTTCGGCGCGGCGGCCGCTATCGCGCAGCACAACTTGATCGTGCCCCTCTCCGCCGGCGAGCCGACATAGTGCTGCGCATCGGTATCGACGTCGGGGGTACGAAGACTGAGGGCATCGTAGTCGATGAGATCGGTGCGACGCTGGTTCGCGAGCGCCGCGCGACGCCCGCAGCCGAAGGCTACGACGCCGTCTTGTCTGCCATCGTCGCGCTCGCGACGAATCTCGAAATCGCCGCCGGCCGACCGTGTCGTGTCGGTATCGGCACACCCGGCGCGATCTCCTCTCGCACCGGCCGGCTCAAAAACTCGAATACGACTTGCTTAAACGGCCAACCGATCTTCGAGGACTTGCAGCAGCGACTCGCGCGACCCGTGCGCATGGCGAACGATGCGAATTGCTTCGCACTGTCCGAAGCGCTCGATGGCGCGGGGCGCGATGCGCGCGTCGTCTTCGGCGTGATAATGGGCACGGGCGTCGGGGGCGGCATCGTCGTCGATGGACGATTGCTGCAAGGGCTGCAACACATCGCCGGCGAATGGGGGCACAACGTTCTCGATACGGACGGACCGCCGTGTTACTGCGGCAAGCGCGGGTGCGTCGAAACTTTTCTTTCCGGTCCGGGGCTCGTCCGCGACTACGCCGCGGCCGGCGGTGGCGCCGCATCGCCGGCCGAGATCGTCGCGCGCGGCGCTGCGGCCGAGCCGGCCGCGGTCGCGACGCTCGAGCGGTATTTCGATCGCTTCGGGCGCGCGCTCTCGGTCGTCATCAACATTCTCGATCCCGACGTGATCGTACTCGGCGGTGGCATGTCAAATATCGACGCGCTGTATACCATCGGCCGCGATCGGCTCGCCCGATACGTGATGAACGACGAGCTGCGCACACCGATACGACGGAATCTACACGGCGATGCATCGGGTGTGCGCGGCGCCGCGCAGCTATGGGAGCCGGATGACTAAGAATTACTCTAAGTCGTGCGGATACGGCGTCAACTCATGGATTCCGATATGGAAACAAGATAGAAAACTTTCTAGCGGTCGATAGCGCGGCGCGGACCAACGGCTTGACGCAAAGCGTCAGTTGAGCAGGGGACACCTATATACATATACTCGACGAAAATTATTCGACGATAAGCGACACACGCCGAGAAAGTAATAATTAAGAATCAGCCGCGCCGCCTCGCCGTACACACGCAGGGGCAGTCGAAGCGTGATTGCTAGTGATACACCACGGGGGCTGACATGATCAAGAACACCAATCTCGCGCAGGCGCGTCACACGATCGATCTTGTCTTCGCCGAGCACGTCGGCCCGATTTTCAAAGCGCTCGTGGACGAAGCGACCACCGAGCTAACCAAAAAGGGCTACACCGGTCCCGGCGCGATCCATCGATACATCACCCTGCTCGCTGAACACGTCTCCGATCCGAACCGACGCACCGCGTTTAAGCAGCAAGCGTTTCATGCCGCGTTCGCCGTCGATGCGGTCGCGCGGCCCAATCGTGTCGTACTGCCAAGGATCGGCAAATTGACGCGTAGTTGACGTCGTGCGCAATTCCTCGCTTATTTTTCGTTTCTCCGGTCTGTTCCTGGTGGTGGTCGGACTGCTCGGGCTCGCGTACTACATGCTCCTGCGCGAAGTGTATTACGCGGAGCTTCACCGCCAGGCCGCCAGCACGGCCGACAATGTCGAAGCGTTCGGCAATTGGGTCGCGCAGTACGGGCGGATCTGGGTGAAGGATAAGCCGAATACGTCTTACCTCAGCCGCGTGCAATATGGTGCCCGCCAGCCGACGGCGGAGGTCGACGGCGCGATGCAGACACAAACGGCCGACGCAGCAACAGGAACGCCCGCAGCCGTCACGCCCGACTCGGTCGAGTACTTCTCAAAGAATCCAGCGCTGGTCCAGCGCGAGCTCTCCGAGGTCGTCGGCCGCTCGTTCTCGCGAGCGAAATTCCATATGACGTCCGACAACTGGATGGCGGAGCAGAACCGGCCCGATGACTTTGAAGCGCAAGCCATCCAAGCCATCAAGAGCGATCAACTCGACGAATATATCGCCGTGATCGACGGCCAGTACCGCTACGCTCGCAAGATCGTCCACACCGAGGCGTGCATCAAGTGCCACGGCGCACCGGAGGCGGCGCCGCGCGAAGTCATCGATCGATACGGCAAGGAACGGGGCTTTGGGTTCGCCGTCGGTGACGTCGCGGGTGTTATCAGCGTGACGCTGCCGATGGAACCGTTGTGGGAATCGTCGCTGCGAGTGCTCGACGCAAAAGTGGTCGGCGTGGTCGCGGCGGCGTTCGTGATCTTGTACCTGTTCGTGTATTTTAGAATCGTGCGCCCCATCACGCGATTGACGACGGCGGCGCACAACATTTCCATCGGCCAGCAAGTCGCGCTCGATGTACGCGGGTTCCGCCCAAAGACGCGCAACGAGCTCGGAAAATTGACGCTCGCGATCGCGCGGTTGAAGACGAGTATCGAGTTGTCGGTGGAACAAATGCGTAAAATGCAACGGGCACTCAAGGAAAAGCGAAAAGAGAACGACGAGGGATAATCGTCTCGCGACCCTCGGCGCACGGAATCGCCGAGCGGCGCACCGTACAGTCCCCGCCCCTTAGCCGATATACTCGCGGTCGCTCGGCCGACTGAGCTCGATCGGCGCCGCGACGCCGAACGGTATCGACGAATTTGCCGGATCGTAATACGACACGCCGCCCCATGTCAGAAATCAATCACGCCGGCTTTTCTCGCTTCGGCCTCGTCCTGCTCGCGCTTCTAACCCTCGGCTGGGGTTTCAACTGGCCGATTATGAAGATCGTGTTGAGCGAAGTGCCGCCGCTCACTTTTCGCGCGGTCTGTCTCTTAGCGGGCGGCATCGGCGTGCTGCTGTTGGCGCGGCTCGCGGGCCAATCGTTGATCGTGCCGCGCCGCTATTGGAAACACCTTCTCGCCCTGACCGCCTGCAATATCATCGGATGGAACGTCTTCGTGGTGTACGGCGTGGCGTTGCTTCCATCGGGCCGCGCGGCGCTCCTCGGGTACACCATGCCGCTGTGGAGCATGTCGCTCTCGGTTTGGCTGCTCGATGAGCGCATCACACTGCCCCGCGCGATGGCTCTCGTGCTCGGCATGGTCGGCGTGTTTGTGCTGATGAGTACCGACTTAACGAAGTTCGGCGACGTATTTTCCGGCGTCGCTTGCATGCTCGCCGCCGCGTTTTTCTGGGGGCTCGGCACGATATTGCTGAAGCGCTTTACGCTACCGCTGCCGACCGTGTCCTTGACCGGCTGGATGTTGGTCTGCGGCGGGGTGCCGATCGCGCTCGCGGCCCTCGTCTTCGAGCACAACGCATGGCGGCCGATTGGTTTTTATCCCGCGCTCGGCGTGCTCTACAACGTGCTCGTCGCGTTCATGCTCTGTTACTGGGCATGGAACCGGATCGTGCTCATGGTGCCCGTCGCGGTCGCATCGCTCGCCTCGCTCGTTACGCCCGTCGTGGGCGTGCTGAGCGGCGTGCTGTTGCTGCATGAACAACTGTCGTGGCACGAAGTCGTCGCCGCCGGTCTGATTCTGGGCGCGATCTGGCTCGTGCTGCGCGAACCGAGCGCGGCAAGCGCGCGGGGTCCAAGCAACGTGCCCCTCGTTTGATCGACTGCTGCGCTCGCTTATACTGCGCCGTCTTCCTCGCAGCCCAAAAACATGCGCACGTCGAAGTTACTCCTCGCGACCCTGAAGGAAACTCCCGCCGACGCGGAGGTCATCTCGCATCAGCTGATGCTCCGCGCCGGGATGATCCGCAAACTGGCGGCCGGCCTCTACACGTGGTTGCCGCTCGGCCTGCGCGTATTGCGCAAGGTCGAGCGCATCGTGCGCGAGGAGATGGACCGCGCGGGCGCGCAAGAAGTTCTCATGCCGGCGGTGCAACCGGCGGAGCTTTGGCAAGAGTCCGGCCGCTGGGAACAGTACGGGCCGGAGCTGCTGCGCTTGAAAGACCGCCATCAGCGCGATTTTTGCTTCGGTCCGACGCATGAGGAGGTGATCACCGATCTCATCCGTCGCGAGCTAAAAAGCTACCGCCAGCTCCCGGCGAACTTCTATCAGATCCAGACGAAATTCCGCGACGAGATCCGCCCGCGCTTCGGCGTCATGCGCGCGCGCGAGTTTCTGATGAAGGACGCGTACTCGTTTCATATCGACGGTGCGTCGCTGAAGGAAACCTATCAGCAGATGTACGACACGTACTCGCGCATCTTCACGCGCTCGGGCCTACAGTTTCGCGCGGTCGAAGCCGACCCCGGCGCCATCGGCGGTAACGCCTCGCATGAATTCCACGTGCTAGCGGATTCGGGCGAAGACGCGATCGCGCTTTGCGATCGCTGCAACTATGCGGCGAACGTCGAGCTCGCCCCGGCGTTGCCACCGCTCGGCAAGCGAGCCGCGTCGAGCGCTTCGGCTGCGACCGTGGACACACCCGGCGCGCATACGATCGAGGAGGTGAGCCGCTACCTTAAGGTGTCGCCCGACCGCACGGCGAAGACGCTACTCGTGCGCGGTTCCGGCGGCGTCGTGGCGCTCGTGCTGCGCGGGGACCACGAATTGAATCCCATCAAAGCCGGGCGCTTGCCGCAGGTGGCAAAGCCGCTCGCTTTCGTCACGCCCGGAGAAGTCGAAGTGACCGTCGGCTGCGAGCCGGGCTCGATCGGCCCGGTCGGGCTTCGGATTCCAGTCATTGCGGACGATAGCGCCGCGCGTCTCGCGGATTTTATTTGCGGTGCGAACGTAAATGGCAAGCACTTGAAAAATGTGAATTGGGGACGCGATCTGCCGGAGCCGATCATCGCCGATATCCGCAACGTCGTCGCCGGCGATCCCTGTCCGAGCAAAACCGGCAGATGCCAGGGCACGCTTTCGATCCGACGCGGCATCGAGGTCGGGCACATTTTCCAGCTCGACAAAAAATACAGCGAAGCGATGCGGGCGACCGTGCTCGATGAGAACGGCCAAGCGGTCGTCATGCCGATGGGCTGTTACGGTATCGGCGTCTCGCGCATCGTCGCCGCCGCGATCGAGCAAAACCACGACGCCGGCGGCATCATCTGGCCGGACGCGATCGCACCGTTTACCGTCGCGCTCGTGCCGATCGGCTATCAAAAATCAGATGCGGTGAAGACCACCACCGATCGGCTCTACGCGCAGCTGCGCGAAGCGGGCATCGACGTCTTGCTCGACGATCGCAACGAACGCCCCGGCGTGATCTTCGCCGACATGGACCTCATCGGCATCCCCCATCGCGTCGTCGTCGGCGATAAAGGACTGGCTAAAGGCGTCGCCGAATACAAAGGTCGCCGCGACAAACAACCGCGCGACATCCCGCTTGCGGATGTGGTGACCGAGATTCGGCGCCAACTACGGGCGTAGCCGGCGAATGAACATCGAGCGGCTGACTCGCCGGGATCGCTATTGCACCTTGCGCCGCACTTCCGCGACATTCGGGACCTGATCGATCAGCGCGAGGATACGCGCGAGCGCGTTGAGATCGACAATCTCGAGCGTAAACGTCATGCGTGCTATATGCGCCAGCTTGTCGGTTTGCGTATTCACGGCGAGCACGTTGAGGTGCTCGTTCGCGAGCAACGCGGTAATGTCGCGCAACAAACCGGCGCGCTCATAAGCGATAACTTCGATATCGACCGGGTAGGTGCGCCCGGCGTCCGCACCCCAGTTCACTTCGATCAGACGCTCCTCGTGCTCGCCGTGATGGCGCAGCGCGTTCGCGCAATCGCGGCGATGCACTGTGATGCCGTGCCCCTGAGTAATGAACCCGACGATGGGTTCGCCCGGCACCGGGTTGCAGCAACGGCCCATGCGGGTCAGGAGATTGCCGACACCTTGGATGGTGACGCCGGTTGATCCACCGCGCGGCACCGTGGTGCTCGGTGCGCTCGCGCCGACCTTTGTTTCCTTCGGCCGCAGCTCGACGAACTCCTGCACCGCGCTCATGATTTGTGACGGCTTCACGTCGCCGCGGCCGATCGCGGCGAGAAAATCGTCCACCGTAGCGAAGCTGAACTTCTGCGTCAGCCGCTCGTAGTTGACGTCCGAGAGTCCGAGTCGATGGAACTCGCGTTCGAGGAGCATGCGTCCGTCGGTGACGGCGACGTCGTAGTTCTGCTCGCGGAACCAGTGCTGCACTTTCGAGCGCGCGCGCGATGTGTGCAGAAACCCGAGATGCGGGTTCAGCCAGTCGCGCGAGGGCCCGCCCGCTTTCACCGTGAGCACCTCGACTTGCTCGCCGGTCTTGAGCGCGTACGTGAGCGGCACGATGTGCCCGTTCACCTTCGCGCCGCGACAGTGGTGACCGATATCGGTGTGCACGTTATAAGCGAAGTCGAGCGGCGTTGCGCCCATGGAAAGATCGACGATCTTGCCCTTGGGCGTGAACACGTACACGCGCTCGCTGAAAACCTCCGACTTGAATTGATCGACGAACTCGGTCGCCTCGGCGACCTCGTCTTTCCATTCGAGCAGGCTGCGCAGCCAAGCGATCTTCTTATCGAAGCTCACGTCGACCGCTACGCCCTCCTTGTAGCGCCAATGCGCCGCGACGCCGAGCTCGGACTGCAGATGCATGTCGTGCGTACGAATCTGCACCTCGATGATTTTGCCGTCCGGACCGACGACCGCGGTATGAATGGAGCGGTAGTTATTCTCTTTCGGCGTCGCGATGTAGTCGTCGAACTCGCCCGGGATGTATTGCCACAGGCCGTGCACGACGCCGAGCACGGCGTAGCAGTCGCGCAGGGTGCGCACCAGCACGCGCACGCCACGCACGTCGGTGATTTGCCCGAAATCTTTATCCTTGCGCCGCATCTTGCGCCAGATTCCGTAAATGTGTTTCGGTCGCCCCGTCACGTCCGCCTCGACACCGGCGCGCTTGAGATCGTGAGCTAGCTGCTCTCGAACACCCTCGATGTACCGCTCGCGATCGATTCTCTTCTCGGCGAGTAGCGCGGCGATCTGCTTGTAAGCGAGCGGTTCGAGATAACGAAACGACAAATCCTCGAGCTCCCACTTGAGCTGCCAGATACCGAGGCGATTCGCGAGGGGCGCGAAGATATCCATCGTTTCGCGCGCGATGCGCCGCTGCTTCTCTTCCGCAAGCGCGCCGAGCGTGCGCATGTTGTGCAAACGATCCGCGAGCTTGATGAGCACCACGTCGACGTCTTGCGCCATCGCGAGCAGCATCTTGCGCAAGCTCTCGGCCTGCGCGTGCTCGCGGCGGCTGCCCGCGGTCTGCCCCTTGAACTCCTGGATGACTTCCATCTTGGTCACGCCGTCGACGAGTGTGGCGACGCGCTCGCCGAACTCGCGCTTGATGTCGACCAGCGTCACGGCGGTGTCCTCGACTACGTCGTGCAGGATCGCCGCCGCGACCGCTTCATGATCGAGCTCGAGATCGGCGAGAATGCGCGCCACGGCAAAGGCATGGGAAACGTATGGCTCGCCCGAGGCACGCAACTGGCCGGTATGCGCCGCGGCGGCAAAACCGCAGGCGCGGCGCAGCAGCGCGATCTCCGCCGCGTCGCGCGTGCGGGCAAGCGACGCGAGCCAGCCGTCAACGTCGGCGGGGGCGAGCGTTGCGGCATCGACGGAAGCGCGAGTCACGGTGACCATAATGATGACATTATGGAGATCGAGACGGCCGGATTAAACCCAGCAGCGGACGCAAATCTCGACGGCACAAAGCCCTGGCGCCGGCCCGGCGTCGGGCTATGCTCCTAGCTAAAGCGCTAAGAGAATCCCCAAAAGAATCTTCACGATGACCGCACTTCTACGTCTTTGCGTCTTGACCGGCCTTTGGCTTCTCGCCGGCGTCGCCGCTGCCGATCTCCTCCCGCCGGAAAAGGACCCGGAACTGCGCGAGGCCCTCAAGCGCGCCGCCGCTTCCGCGGATTCCTTCCCTGACCGATTCGACGCCGAGGTGTGGCTGTCCGACATGTCGCGCCGGCTCGAGCAGAAGCTCCCGAACCATCGATTTCGTGTCGAGTTCTTGAAGCACGTGCATTACGAAGCCCAACGCGCCCGGCTGTCGCCCGAGCTCGTGCTGTCCGTCATCGAGGTGGAAAGCAATTTCAACCCCTACGCTATTTCACACGCCGGCGCGCGCGGTCTCATGCAGGTGATGCCGTTCTGGCTTAAAAAAATCGGCCGGCCGGACGACAGTCTGTTTCGCGTTCACACGAATCTGCGTTACGGCTGCACGATCCTGCGCTACTACCTCGACAAGGAGAACGGCAATCTCTCCCACGCCCTCGCCCGCTACAACGGCAGCGGCGGACAGCGCACCTATCCGACGATGGTGGATCGCGCGTGGAAGACGCGGTGGTACAGGCAATAGGGTGGAACCGCGCTTCGCGCGATTCATCGAGCGTTAATAAATTGTAATTGCGGTTCCCGAACCGCGGTCGGCGTACTTTCTCTTGCTTGTCCAAGAGAAAGTACGCAAAGAGAAGGACCCCCCGGTCGCTGCGCCGCCCCACTTATTATTTTTCCCCTCCCCCGTGAAGCGGGGGAGGGTTAGGGAGGGGGCGG
>JBGPKL010000010.1:0-73451 GCA_041485885.1 Sulfurifustaceae bacterium | reverse complement strand
GGCGTAGAGGGTTAAGCGGTCATCGGGGCTCGCGTGTTTCTCCAAGAGCGTTTGGATCTTGAAGGTTAAGATGCCGAAGAAAAGCGGCAGGAGCAGGCCGCCGATGAATAGGATGAGGAGGAGGTGGCGGTGGGAGAGGCAACTGTTCTTACCCCTACCCGAGTTACCCGGGACGAGAATAATGTTCATCCGGCCCTCTTACTTTTTTGTACCGATCAACGAGGCCGATCGGTCTACCCTAGTGTTTGTTTGTCTACCTACGTTGCCGGTAGCGTTCGTATAAACGAGATTGGCGCTTCCTCGTTGTCGCTATAGGTCATCAGCTCCCATGCATCGCGCCGCGCGACCAAGCGTCGCAACAACCTGTTATTCAGAGAGTGTCCTGACTTATACGCGCTGAATGATCCGATCAGCGGATGTCCCAGCAGATACAGATCGCCGATCGCATCCAACACCTTGTGCTTCACGAACTCGTCTTCGTAGCGCAGACCGTCTTCGTTGAGAACGCGGTAGTCATCGAGCACGATCGCATTGTCGACCCCGCCGCCGCGCGCGAGACCCGATTGCCGCAACGACTCCAGGTCGGCCATGAAACCAAAGGTACGCGCTCGGCTAACCTCCTTAACGAAGGAAGTGGTCGAGAAATCGACGGTTGCCTTTTGGGCGGCGTTGCGAAACATCGGATGATTAAAATCGATGCCAAAGGAAACTTTGAAACCTTCGAACGGCTCGAACGCCGCCCACTTGTCGCCGTCGGTCAGCTTGAGCCGACGTTTGATTCGAATGAAACGCTTGGGCGCGCTCTGCTCGGAAATTCCAGCCGACTGAATCAAGAAGACGAATGGGCCAGCGCTGCCGTCCATGATTGGAACTTCCGGGGCGGTTAGCTCGACGTACGCGTTATCGATGCCGATTCCGGCGAACGCCGACATGAGATGTTCGACGGTGGAAACTCGCACTCCGTTACTCTCCAGCGTCGTCGAGAGGCGCGTGTCCGAAACGTTCTCGGGACAAGCACGGATATCGACCGGCTTCTTGAGATCAGTGCGGCGGAAAACTATCCCGGTATCGACAGCGGCGGGACGGAGCGTGAGATAAACCTTCTCGCCAGTGTGCAAACCTACGCCAGTGGCGCGAATGACGTTCTTAAGTGTGCGCTGCTTAATCATCTTTCATCTTGTATTATTTGGCTCACATGCGTTTGGACAAACGCAACGTCCTCGCCACATTGCGGTAGGGCACAAAATCCCCCGACTGCGGACCTAAACGGGGCAGCCCAACCTTTCCAAGGAAACAATGGTTTCGGACTTATTTAAGGACAAATAGTTTATGCTGTCCAGTTGTTTCTCGGGGTCATTTTACCTATCGCCTCTGGCCGCCCGACAAGCGGCGGCGGGTGTTGGGTTCCGTCAATCGGCCTGTTTACGCAAAAACGCAGGGATATCCAGGTGTTCTAGCCCCCCGACGGAGCTCTCACCTGCGCGATCAATCCGCCGATGCCGAATCACCGTGGGGGTATCCAAGGCCTCATAGTCCGTGGTCCCTGTGCCGGTCTTTATCACCTTATAGGGCTGTTTGCGCTTTTCCTGCCCGAGGCCCGTCGCCACGACCGTGACACGGAGTTCGTCGGTCAAGGTCGGATCGATGACCGTCCCGATAACCACGGTCGCGTCTTCGGCGGCATACTCTTTAATCGTATTACCTACTTCTTCGAACTCGCCGATAGACATCGAGAGACCGGCGGTAATATTGACGAGCAATCCACGCGCACCGGAAATGTTGATGTCATCCAGTAACGGGCTCGAGATAGCCGCCGTGGCCGCTTCACGCGCTCGACCCTCGCCAGTGGCGGAGGCCGATCCCATCATCGCCAGACCCATCTCCGACATGACGGTGCGCACGTCGGCAAAATCCACATTGATCAAACCCGGGCGCGTGATCAGCTCGGCAATGCCCTGAACCGCGTTTTGCAGCACTTGGTTCGCTTTCCCAAACGCCTCGAGCATCGTCGCGCCCTTGCCGAGCACCGTAAGAAGTTTTTCATTCGGTATCGTAATTATGGAATCGACATACTCGCCGAGCTCGCGGATGCCTTGCTCGGCGATCGCCATGCGCTTCCTTAGCTCGAACGGAAACGGCTTGGTAACGACGGCGACCGTCAACACCCCCATGTCCTTCGCCACTTGCGCGACCACTGGTGCTGCACCGGTGCCGGTACCGCCGCCCATGCCGGCGGTGATGAAAATCATGTCGGCTCCGGCGAGCGCTTCGGCGATGCGTTCGCGATCCTCGATCGCCGCCTGCCGGCCGACGCTAGGATCGGCGCCGCAACCGAGACCCTTCGTGAGATTGGCGCCGAGCTGCAGGATGGTTTTCGCCTGCGAGCGCTTCAACGCCTGCGCATCGGTATTGGCGCTGATGAACTCGACGCCTTCGATGTTGGCACCCACCATATGATCGATCGCGTTTCCACCTCCGCCACCGACACCTATCACCTTAATCACCGCCTGTTGGCGGTATGTATCCATCAGCTCGAACATTTCAGCGCCTCCAGTGATTGTTGAAATGGGTAATCGTCAAAAATTTCCTTCGAACCATCCTCGCATCTTCGCCCACACCGCCTTCATCCCGCTCGCCGCCGGGCGCGATACGAAGCCACGTCCTTGGCGACTGCGCGCCCCGTAGAGCACGAGACCAACACCGGTAGAAAAGATCGGGTTCTGCACGACGCCTTTGAGCCCGCCGATGTACTGCGGCAAACCCAAACGCACCGGCATGTGAAACACTTCTTCGGCGAGATCCACCATGCCGATCATTTTGCTGGAACCTCCGGTGATGACGACGCCCGATCCGAGGACATCCTCGAAGCCGCTGCGGCGTAACTCCGCCTGCACCAGCCCGTAAAGTTCTTCGACCCGTGGTTCGATGACTTCGGCCAACATCTGGCGCGACAGCTTGCGCGGCGCGCGATCGCCAACGCTCGGCACTTCGAGCGTCTCGTCGCGGTGCGCGAGCTGCGTCAACGCGCAGCCGTACTTCTGCTTCAGCTCCTCGGCATATTGCGTCGGGGTGCGCAGCGCGATGGCGATGTCGTTTGTTACCTGGTCGCCCGCGATCGGAATGACCGCGGTGTGCCTAATGGCCCCTTCGGTGAAGACCGAGATGTCGGTCGTGCCGCCGCCGATGTCGATAAGGCATACGCCGAGCTCTTTTTCGTCCTCGGTCAGCGTCGACATGCTCGATGCGAGCTGTTCGAGGATCACGTCGTCCACCTCGAGCCCGCAGCGGCGCACACACTTGACGATGTTTTGCGCCGCACTCACCGCGCCCGTGACGATATGCACCTTGGCTTCGAGCCGTACGCCGCTCATGCCGATCGGCTCGCGGATGCCGTCTTGTTTGTCGATGATGAATTCCTGCGGCAAAATATGCAGCAGTTTCTGATCCGCCGGAATAGCGAGCGCGCGCGCCGCCTCGAGCACGCGATCGATGTCGCCCTGCCCGACTTCTTTGTCCTTGATGGCGACAATGCCGTGCGAGTTGAAGCTCGCAATATGCGAACCCGCGATGCCGGCGAACACGGAATGAATTTCGCACCCGGCCATCAGCTCCGCTTCTTCGACGGCGCGCTGTATCGACTGCACGGTTGATTCAATGTTCACGACCACGCCGCGTTTCATGCCGCGCGACGGGTGATGTCCTACGCCGATCACCTCGACCTCTCCCGTCGATCCGATTTCGCCGACGATGGCGAGAACCTTGGAGGTGCCGATGTCCAGACCCACGATCAATCGTTCGTCGTCTTTCTTCGCCATCCTCAGCCCTCGGTACCCGGCATCGTTCGGTTAGTGATGCGCGCCTGCTGCGCACCGCGCTGCCATTCCACCGCGAAACCATTCGTGTATCGCAGATCGACTTGCCGGATGGCGGTCGCTTGGGAAGCCAAGCTCGCTCGATAAACCCGTGCGAAGCGCTCCAAGCGATTCCGCGGTTGTTCGTGCTCGAGAATGAGCGTGAGCCGCTGGTCATCGGCTTCGCCTTCCAGCTCCAGCCGCCAGCTGCGCCGTGGCGTGAGCGTGAGAGCAGCAATCTTGAGGTGCGACCGCGCCAACGTCTCCCGAAAACCCTCGTAGGCCGCCAGAACCTGTGCGGACGTGCCGTCGGGTCCCGTCAAACGGGGCAGATTCGTGGGAAGATCGGCGCCGGTCACTCGCACGACTTCGCCGGTCGTGTTCACCCAGGCTCCGTCCGACCAGCGAGCGGCGAGACGCTCTTCAGTAAATTGAACGGCGATGTCGTGTGGAAAACTACGGCGCACCTCGGCTCGATGCACCCACGGAAGCGCCTCGACGCGTTGCCGCACCGCATTCAGATCGACGAGAAAGAAATTGCCCCGCACTAGACCCAGCACGACTCCTTCGAGCTCGGCATGGGTCACACGTTCAAACGGTCCTTCGAAGCGGATGTTGCGCACCGGAAAATTTTCCGTGCGCAACATCCAATCGGCGCCGTAGGAAATCCCAACCAACATCATCAGCGCGACGATCAGTCGCAGTACCGCCCAGAAGGATTTGCGCTCCGTCATATTCGCACCTTCATTCCCGCATTTCGCTCGTCGCCAGAATGCGCATCACGAGCTCGTCGAATTCGATTCCCGCTTGCTTAGCGGCCATCGGCACCAGGCTATGGCTGGTCATGCCGGGGACGGTGTTCACCTCGAGAAAATACGGTTTGCCCGTGGCGTCGAGAATCACATCCACCCGGCCCCAGCCTTCACAACCTGTGAGGCGATACGCTTCGAGCGCTTGGCTCTGAATCGCCCGCTCCTCTTTGTCCGAGAGTCCGCTCGGACAAAAATACTTCGTATCGTCTGAAAAATACTTCGCCTGATAGTCGTAAAGCTCGACCGCCGGCTCGATACGAACGACGGGAAGCGTACGATCGCCGAGAATCGACACGGTCAACTCGCGTCCCGCGATGAATTCCTCGGCGAGCACCAACCGATCGTACTCGGCCGCCGTACGATAGGCCTGCGCTAAATCTTCCGCCGCCGTTACTTTGGTCAAGCCGATCGTCGAGCCTTCGCACACGGGTTTCACGATGACCGGTAGGCCGAGACGTTTCGCTACCGCGGCGAAATCGCTCTGTTCGGTCAGCAATTCGTAACGCGGCGTTGGGATGCCGACCGCCTGCCAAACGAGCTTCGTACGCCATTTGTCCATGGCAAGCGCAGACGCCATCACGCCGCTGCCGGTGTAGGGAATGTTGAGCAGCTCCAACGCGCCCTGCACCGTCCCGTCCTCGCCGTAGCGACCGTGCAACGCGATGAAGACGCGCGCGTAACCCTCGCGTCGCAAATCCTCGAGCGGCCGCTCCGCCGGATCGAACGCATGCGCGTCGACACCGCGACGCCGCAACGCCGCGAGCACAGCGTTGCCGCTCAACAGCGAGATCTCCCGCTCCGAGGAGTGCCCGCCCATCAGCACCGCGACTTTGTCTGTACGTTTTGTATTCATAAGAATTTTGGAACCGCAGATGAACGCGGATAAACGCGGATAAAAACAAAAGCTCGTCTTAATCTGCGTTTATCTGCGTTCATCTGCGGTTCCCAATTCCTATTCACCAATGACACGCACCTCGGTCTCCAACCGCACGCCGAAGCGCCGCTCGACCACGCCACGTACGTGCTCGATGAGACGCTCGATGTCGCCCGCCGTGGCGGTGCCGTTGTTGACGATGAAGTTCGCGTGAAGTTCGGACACGCACGCGCCGCCGATGCAATCTCCCTTCAATCCGGCCGCCTCGATGAGCCGCGCGGCATGATCGCCCGGCGGGTTCCTGAACACCGAGCCGGCGTTCGGAAGCTGGGTCGGTTGTGTCGCGCCGCGTTTCGCGAGCAGCGACTTGATGAGCGTGCGCGCCCGCGAATGTTCGCCGTGCGCGAGCTTCAGGTGTGCCGCGACAAACCATTCCGTCGCCGGCAACTTGACCGAGCGATAGCCGATCGCGTAGTCCGACTTCGGACGCGTCCGCCGCTCGCCAACTCGATCAATGGTTTCGACCGCCTCGACGAGGCTCCAGAACTCCCCGCCAAACGCGCCGGCGTTCATCGCGAGCGCACCGCCGACCGTGCCGGGAATACCGGCGAGAAATTCCGCGCCGCTTAAACCGTGTGTCATGCAAAAGCGTGCGACCTTGGCGCTCGCGACACCGGCCTCGGCGCGTACACAGTCAGGACCGGAGACAGTAAGACCGTTGAGCGCGCCGCTGGTCAATATCACGGTGCCTCGCACGCCGCGGTCGCGCACGAGCAGATTGCTCCCCAAGCCGACCCAATGAATCGGTTCACGCGGGGGCACGGTGCGCAAAAACGCCGCGAGGTCATCGACGTCCGCCGGAAGATAAAGATGATCCGCCGGCCCGCCCACGCGCCAACTGGTATGCCGCGACAGCGGCTCCTCGTGAAGCAGACGCCCGCGCAGCGCGGTGTCGGATAGCGCCATCATCCGGCCCTCCGAAGCGCCAACGTCTCGGGAAGTGTTGCCGCGACTTGTCCGATATTGCCGGCGCCGAGCGTGAGTACAATATCGTTCGGGTGCACGACATCGGCGAGCATCGCCGGCAGCTGCTGCACGTCGGCGACGAAGATCGGATCGATACGCCCGCGCGCGCGAATCGCGCGCGCCAACGCGCGGCCGTCGGCGCCGGCGATGGGCGATTCACCGGCCGCATATACCTCGGTTAAAAGGAGCACGTCGATGTCGCTCAACACGGCGCTGAAATCGTCGAACAGATCCTGCGTGCGCGTATAGCGGTGCGGCTGAAACGCGACTACGAGGCGGCGTCCCGGCCACGCGGCGCGCGCGGCATCGACGGTCGCCGCAATTTCGCGCGGATGATGACCATAATCATCGACCAGCGTCACTTCGCCGCCGTCGACAGCGATCCGGCCGTTCACCTGAAAGCGGCGATCGATGCCGGAGAATTCCCCGAGCGCGTGCGCGATCGCCTCGCGCGCGACGCCAAGCTCGCGCGCCACCGCAACCGCCGCCAGCGCATTCAGCACGTTGTGGCGACCGGGATGATTGAGCGTTGCTTTAAGCCATTCGGTCGCGCCGCGATACGCCACCGTGAATTGCATCTTGAGGTCGGTGCACGCGATCTCGGTCGCGCGCACGTCCGCCTCCGGTCGCGTGCCGTAGGTCAACACCGGCTTGTGCACGCGCGGCACGATTTCGCGTACCACCGGGTCATCGATGCAGAGTACGGCGAGACCGTAGAACGGAAGATTGTGCAAGAACTCCACGAACGCGGCCTTCAAGCGCTCGAAGTCACCGCCATAGGTGCTCATGTGGTCGGCGTCGATGTTGGTGACGACCGCGATCAGCGGCTGCAAGTGCAGGAACGACGCGTCGCTCTCGTCCGCCTCCGCCACCAGGTACTCGCCGCGGCCGACACGCGCATTGGCGCCCGCGCTCTTCAAGCGGCCGCCGATGACGAACGTCGGATCGAGCTTGCCCTCCGCGAGACAGCTCGCGATCAAGCTCGTCGTCGTGGTCTTGCCGTGCGTGCCGGCCACCGCGACACCGCGCTGCAACCGCATCAATTCGCCGAGCATCTCGGCGCGCGGAATCACCGGTATCTTCGCCGCGCGCGCGGCGGCAACCTCGGGATTGTCGCTTTCGACGGCGGAAGAAATCACGACCACCTCCGCGTCGCGAATCTGATCCGGGGCGTGCCCGATGTGCACGGTCACACCCAGCTGGCGCAAGCGGCGCGTGTTCCCGCTCTCGCGCGCATCCGATCCGGACACGCGATACCCCTGGTTGTGCAGCACTTCCGCGATGCCGCACATGCCGGCGCCGCCGATGCCGACGAAATGCACGCGCTTGACTCGGTCACGCATCGTGCGTCCTCTTGCACATTTCCGGCCGCACCTGGGGCGCCTTCCAAACACTCGCGTATGCGGTGCACGCGAATTTAATATCCATCGGGCAATCACGCATGCATCGCCTCCATGCAGAGCTGCGCCACCGTATCGTCGGCGTCCGGAATGCTGCACGCGCGACCGGCCTCGGCCATGCGACGCAGGACGTCGCGGTTCGAGGCGAATTGTTTCAGGAGCTCGGCGACCCGCTCGGGCGAGAGACTGCTCTGCGGCAACAGAATCGCGGCGTCGCGCTCGACCAGGAAACGCGCGTTCGCCGTCTGGTGATCGTCGACCGCGCCCGGGAACGGCACCAGGATCGCCGCGACGCCCGCGGCGGCAAGCTCCGCGATCGTCATCGCGCCGGCGCGGCACACGACGACGTCCGCCCACGCGTACGCGCCGGCCATGTCGTCGATGAACGCCTCAACGCGCGCGGGCAACCCGGCGTACGCTTGTTCGACGGCGCTCACGGCGTCCCGACCGCATTGATGCCGCACGTCGATACGCACATTCATCGCCGCCAACGCGCGCGCGGCGCGCGGCAAGACATCGTTCAGCGCACGCGCGCCCTGACTACCGCCGATGACAAGCAATCGCAAGGAACCGCTTCGTGCCGGCAAGCGCTCCGACGGCGTCGGCAACCGCACGATGTCCTCGCGCACCGGATTGCCGACGTGTCGCGCGCGCGCCAACGCACCGAACGCGGCGGGAAATCCCGTCAACACTTGATCGGCGAAGAGCGCGAGCCACTTGTTCGTCATGCCGGGAATCGCGTTCTGCTCGTGGATGAGGAGCGGAATGCGCGAAAGCCAAGCGACCAGCCCGCCGGGACCCGCGACAAACCCGCCGAGCGAGAGCACCGCTTGCGGCCGCCGGCGGCGCATCACTTGCGCTGCCTGCACCATCGCGCGCGCGAGATGCCACGGCAGCAGCAGCCAATGAAGCGCGCCCTTGCCGCGCACGCCGCGGATGGTGATCCACTCTATCTGCACATCGGGCGCGAGCGACGGGACTAAGCGCGCCTCGATCCCTTCGCGCGTGCCAAGCCATGTCACCGGCACGCGGGAGGCGAGCAACTTTCGCGCGACCGCGAGTCCCGGAAACACATGTCCGCCCGTGCCGCCCGCCATGATGAGCACGCCGCTCACGCGCGACCCCAAACGAGGCCGCGCGACTCGCGTTCTATGACGAGCAAGAGGCCGACGGCGACGCAGGATACGATGATGCTCGATCCGCCGTAGCTCACGAACGGCAACGTCAGCCCCTTCGTCGGCAGCAATCCCATGTTCACGCCGAGATTGATCATCGCCTGCACGACCAACAACACACCGAGACCTTGCGCGAGGCGCGCGCCATACGCTTGGCCGGCGGACTCGGCTTGGCGCGCGATCGCAAACGCGCGCAACAACACGATGCCATAGAGCGCGATGACGCCGAGCACGCCGACCAGTCCCAGCTCCTCGGCGATAACCGCCATCAGGAAATCCGTGTGCGCGGCCGGCAAGTACGAGAGTTTTTGCACACTCGCGCCGAGGCCCACGCCGAGCCACTCGCCGCGGCCGAACGCGATCAGCGCTTGAACTAGTTGAAATCCGGTGTTGTACGGATCGGCCCACGGATCGAGAAAGCTCGTGACGCGGTTCATGCGGTACGGCGCGATCAGCGTAAGCAGCACCATGCCGCCGACGCCCGCCAGCACGACGAGCATGAAGTGCCAAAAGCGCACGCCGCCCAAAAACAGCATCGTGAGCACGGTGACGCAAATCGTCACCACCGCGCCGAGGTCGGGCTCCTGTAAGAGCAGCATGCCAATGATTGCGACGACGATGCTCACCATCAGAATGCCTTGGGTGAACTTGCGTAGTTCCTCTTGCCGGCGCACGAGGTAGCCCGCGACATAAACGATCATGAAGAGCTTCATCAGCTCCGAGGGCTGCACGGTGAGGATACCGAGGCGCAACCAGCGCGAGCTGCCGTTGACGTGCATACCGATACCGGGCAGCAACACCAACACGAGCAGTGCGAGTCCGATGAGCAGCAGGTACGGCCCGCCCGCCTCCCACCAACGCACGCGCGTGCGCACTGCGATGTACGCGATAGCGAAGCCCGCGATCAAGTAGAGAGCGTGGCGAACGAGAAAATAGAAGCTATTGTCTTGGGTGCGCGTGGCATAGTCGACGGAAGCCGAATACACCATGACGAGGCCCAACGCCGCGAGCGTCACGACAGCGCCGATCAGCGAGTAATCCCAGCTGCTTCGCGCGCGACCCACCGCGCGCATGCCCCCGGCTTCGATCGCGCGACTCATTGGAGGAGTTCCTTGACCGCGTCACGAAATACTTCGCCGCGGTGTTCATAGTTGTTGAACATGTCGAAGCTCGCGCACGCGGGCGAAAGCAGCACAATGTCACCCGATTGCGCGAGCGAGCGCGCCGCGTGCACGGCCGCGCGCATATCCGTCGCGTGGCGCACCGGCACCACCCCCTCAAGCGCCGACTCGATGCGCGGTGCGTCGCGCCCAATGAGAACGACGGCGCGTGCATGCGATGCGCACGCGTCGCGAAGCGCGGCGAAATCGGCGCCTTTGCCGTCGCCGCCGGCGATCAACACGACCGGCGCGTCCATGCCGTTCAGCGCGGCGATCGTCGCGCCGACATTCGTGCCCTTCGAGTCGTTGATCCAACGAATGCCGTCGCGACTTGCGACCAGCTCGGTTCGATGCGGCAGGCCGCCGAAGGCACGCACCGCGTTGACTTGCGCCTCGCGCGCGACTCCCAGTGCGTCGGTGAGCGCGAGAGCGGCCAACACGTTCGCGAGATTGTGCCGTCCAGGCAGCTGAACCTCGGCCGCCGGCATCAGATATCGATCGTCACGAGCGAGCCACAGATCGCGACCGCGTGCGCGCAAACCGTATTCCGACGACGATCGCGGAGCACCGAGCGTGAAGCGCACGCCGCGGCGATCCGCCCGCGCCATTTGCATGACGCGCTGGTCATCGGCGTTCAACACCATTAAGCCGTCGCCGCCGAATACACGCGCCTTCGCTTGCGCATACTCATCCAGACTCGCGTAGCGATCCATGTGATCCGGCGTGAGATTGAGTACCGCCGCCGCGCGCGCGTTGAGGCTCGCGGTGGTTTCGAGTTGAAAGCTCGAGAGCTCGAGCACGTACACGTCGGGTTCCCCTTCATCGAGCAGCGACAGCGCCGGCACGCCGATGTTTCCGCCGATAAAGGTATCGAGCCCCGCCGCGACGCAGATGGCGCCGACCAGCGATGTCACGGTGCTCTTGCCGTTCGCACCCGTCACGGCCAGAACCGGCGCGTTCGCTTCGCGCGCAAACAGCTCGATGTCGCCGACCACCTCGCAGCCCGCTGCCAGCGCGCGCGCGATAGCCGGCTCGCGCAGACTGACGCCCGGGCTCACGACCAGCAGCTCCGCGCGGGCGAGCCAATCGGCGGCGAAGTCGCCGGTGTGGACCGCCACGTCCGGAAACTCATGCTTGATCGTCGCGAGATTCGGCGGCGCCGCTCGTGAATCGATCGCACTCACGTCGTAACCGCGCGCGGTTAAATAGCGAACGCACGAAAGCCCGGTCGCACCGAGTCCGACAACCAAGGCCCGTTTTGGATTTGTGCGGTGCATGGCGGCAGCGTTCGGCATCAGCGAATTTTCAAGGTTGCCAAACCGACCAGCACCAGCATGAGCGAGATGATCCAGAAGCGCACGATCACGCGCGGCTCCGGCCAACCCTTTAGCTCGAAGTGATGATGCAACGGCGCCATGCGGAAGATGCGCTTGCCCGTCAGCTTGAACGAGGCGACTTGCAGCACGACGGAGAGCGTTTCCATCACGAACAAACCGCCCATGATGAATAACACCACCTCCTGGCGGACGACGATGGCGATCGCGCCGAGCGCGGCGCCGAGCGAGAGGGCGCCGATGTCGCCCATGAACACCATCGCGGGATAGGTGTTGAACCAGAGAAACCCGAGGCCCGCACCGACGATAGCGGCGCAGATAACGAGCACCTCGCCCACGCCGACGATGTGAGGAAAGCCGAGATAGCTGGAGAAGTTCGCGTTGCCGATGACGTACGCGAAGACGCCGAGGCCGCTCGCGACCATCACCGCCGGCATGATCGCGAGGCCGTCGAGGCCGTCGGTCAAGTTTACCGCGTTGCTCGAACCGACGATCACGCACCACGCGAGCACGATATAAAACGGGCCGAGCGGAACGAAAATATTCTTGAACAGCGGGAGTATCAGCTCGGTCTCCGCGGGAAGCTGCGCGGTTGCATACAAAAAGATCGCCGCAGCGAGGCCCGACACGCTCTGCCAGAAAAATTTCTGCCGTGCGCCGATGCCGCGCGGGTCTTTGTTGAGGATTTTTTTGTAATCGTCGACCCAGCCGATCGCACCGAACGCGAGCGTCGTAAACAGTACGACCCAGACGAACCGATTGCGCAGGTCGGCCCAGGCGAGCGTGGCGATGAACACCGCGATCAGAATCAACGCGCCGCCCATGGTCGGCGTCCCGGCCTTGCTCAGATGCGTTTGCGGGCCGTCCTTGCGCACCGTCTGGCCCATCTGCCCCGATACCAAGCGGCGTATCACGACCGGCCCGACCCAGAGCGAAACCGCGAGCGCCGTGAGCACACCGAGAATGGCGCGCATCGTGAGATAACGAAAGACGTTGAAGAACGACAACTCGCTCGTCAGCCGGTCGAAGAGATAGTAGAGCACTCAGGCGCCTCCCACTCTTAAACGTGAAGTTCTCATCACTCCCCCTCTCCCCTTGCGGGGGAGGGACGGGGAGAGGGGGAAGCTTTCTTAGGAGCCGCCCCGCCTCTCCCCGACCCCTCTCCCGCACGGGGGGAGGGGACCACTGCACGACCTCGGCGAACGATGCCGGCGACGACGCGTTCCATTTGCATGACCCGCGACCCCTTCACCAGCACCGTCATCCCCGAGTGCATGCAATCGATGAGCGCGTCGATGAGCGCCTCCGGGCCGCTAAAGTGCTTCCCGCCTTTGCCAAAACCTTCGACCGCGAGCGCAGCCAGCTCGCCGACGCCGTAGAGTCGATCGATCCGGATCTCGCGCGCGAGCTCTCCGGCACGCCGGTGCATACCGGGCGCCGCCGCACCGAGTTCCGCCATGTCGCCGAGAACGGCGACGCGTTCCCCTTTCGCTTCCTTCAGGACTTGCAGAGCCGCGGTCAACGAGCCGGGATTGGCGTTGTACGTATCGTCGATGACGCGCGCGCCGCTGACACCCTGTTTCAACTCGAGCCGGCCGGAAATTGCTCTCAATTTCTGT
Organism: Sulfurifustaceae bacterium; assembly: GCA_041485885.1. GTDB lineage: Bacteria > Pseudomonadota > Gammaproteobacteria > Acidiferrobacterales > Sulfurifustaceae > JACQFZ01. Next base: position 60,200 of record JBGPKL010000010.1, on the reverse strand, counting down.
AGACCGCTCGCGACGTCGTTCAGCTTCACACCGGTCTCGAGCGCAGCCGCCGTCGCCGCGAGTGCGTTCGCAACATTGTGCTTGCCAATGAGGCCAACGCGTATTTCAGCGTCTCCATGGGGCGTCTTGAGTTCAATAGCGCAACCGACGCTCTCGAGCCGGTAGCGCGCCGTGACATCGGCCGGATGATCGAGTCCAAAGGTGACCACACGGTGCGGAGCCGCAAGCTCCCGCCAGAAATCGAAAAACGGATCGTCGGCGTTGAGCACGGCGATGCCATCGGGGGCGAGTCCGTCAAAAATCTCGCTCTTGGCGCGCGCGATCCGCTCGAGGCTCCCAACACCCGCGAGGTGCGCTTCGGCCGCGTTGGTGATAACGGCGACTGTCGGGGCGGCCATGCGAGAGAGATAAGCGATCTCGTCCGGATGGTTCATCCCCATCTCGATGACGGCGTAACGATCGGTGGCGCTCAGCCGCAACAGCGTGAGCGGCACGCCGATATCGTTATTGAGATTGCCGCGCGTGACGCAGCCACGGCCAGTCTCACCCATAATGGCGCCGATCATTTCCTTCACCGTGGTCTTGCCGTTGCTGCCGGTCACCGCGATCACCGGGATCTGAAACTGGCGGCGCCAGAACGTGGCGAGTTGTCCGAACGCGGCGCGCGTTTCCGGCACGCGGACGTAGGGAAGCGGGGTCTGGAGCGGACGCGAGAGCAGCGCGCCGGCGGCTCCTTTCGCGATCGCCTCCGGCACGAAGTTATGGCCGTCGAAATGCGGGCCCATGAGCGCGACGAAAAGATCCCCGGCGCCAAGCGTGCGGGTATCGGTGCCGACACCGCTGAAGGTGGCGTCGCGGCCCACGAGCGGCGCACGCAACGCCTCGGCAAGGAGCGCGAGGGACATCATGCGGCCAGTCCCAGGAGCGCGCGGACCGTGTCGCGATCGCTGTAAGGAACGCGCGCGTCTCCGACTTGTTGGTAGTCCTCGTGACCCTTGCCCGCAATGAGCACGACATCCTCCGCGACCGCTTCGGCGATAGCGGTCGCGGTGGCGGCGCGGCGATCGCGAATCACTCGCGCCGGCATGCGCATGCCCGAGCTGATGTCGCGGATGATCATGTCGCCCGACTCGCGGCGCGGATTGTCATCGGTGAGGATCACGCAATCGGCCAATCGTTCCGCAATCGCTCCCATCTCCGGACGCTTGCCGCGGTCGCGGTTGCCGCCGCATCCAAAGACGCACCAGAGCCGCCCCGCGACGTGCGGCCGCAGCGCGCGCAATACCTGCTCCAGTGCATCGGGAGTATGCGCGTAGTCGACGACCACCAGCGGCCGGCTGTCCGCTCCTTTGAATCGCTCGACCCGGCCGGGTACGGGCTGCATGCCGGACAAACGCCTGGCGGCGTCGTGAAGATCGAGCTCGAGCGCGAGCAGCGCAGCAAGCACGGCGAGCAGATTCGAGGCGTTGAAGTCGCCGAACAAGGGGGCCGCGATGTCGGCTTCGCCTTGGGGTGTGACCGCGCGCAGGCGCAAACCGTCGCGCGTGCTCGCGAGCGAGCGCGCGTGCACGTCGCCCGCCGAAAGTCCATACGCGATGACCGGCATACGACCTGCAAGCATCGCGATCAGCTTGCGGCCGTATTCATCGTCGCGATTGATGACCGCGGCCTTCACTCCATATTCGAGAAACAGCCGCGACTTAGCGGCGGCATAATTTTCCATGTCGCCGTGATAATCCAAATGATCGCGGGTCAGGTTGGTAAACACGACCGTGTGAAAAGCGATCGCTTTGACCCGATCTTGCGCCAGCGCGTGCGAGGAGACCTCCATGGCGGCGTAGCTAGCGCCAGCCGCGACAAAGTCGGCGAGTAACTGCTGCGCCGTTACCGCGTCGGGTGTGGTGTGCAATCCGGGGTTAAGTGATCCGGGGAATCCGTAGCCCAAGGTGCCGATGATCGCGCAGCGGCCGAGCGAAACAGCGCGCGGGGGAGTTGGTTCGCTGGCGCGGTTCATATTATCGAGGGCTTGCGCCAGAATTTGTGTGCAGGTCGTTTTTCCGTTGGTACCGGTGACGCCGATCACGATCAACCGGCGCGACGGCGTGTCGTAGAAACGATCGGCGATTGCGCTCACATGATGCGCGAGATCGATGACGCCGACAGCGGGCACGGACAAAGCGGGCGATGCGAAATCGCGCGCGTCATAAATCACCGCCGCAGCGCCGCGGGCCACGGCATCGGCAACGAACGCGCGACCATCGTGCTGCGATCCCGGCAGCGCGATGAACAAACTCCCCGGTGTCACGCGCCGACTATCGGCGGTCACACTTTGGATCGCGCGATCGTTTCCCTCGGAGATAGCGACAATACCATGGAGCAAATGGCTCAATCGTTTCGCCGCGCCGCTCATAAGCCCTTACCGCCATCTGCGGTCGCGAGACGCGTCGGCGGTACGCGCGGCGCGTCGGGAGGAACGTCGAGCAGCCGCAGCGCGCCCGACATGACTTGCCCGAACACCGGCGCCGCGACGTCGCCACCGAAGTAGCGACTACCGCGCGGTCCGTCGATTACGACGACCATCACCAGCCGCGGATGTTCGGCCGGCGCAAAACCGGCGAACCAGGCGACATAATCATCCGCGGCGTAACCGCTCGCGGTGAGTTTGTGCACGGTTCCGGTTTTACCGGCGATGCGATAGTTCGGCACGCGCGCGGCGCCGCCGGTACCGTCGGCTCCGACCGCGAGCTCGAGCATACGCCCGATCTGGCGCGCCACTCGTTCCGACATCACTCGCACTCGTGTCGGCTCGGTGTCCTGGCGCAACAGCGTGAGCGGTAGAAGCTCACCGCCGTTCGCCAGCACGGCGTACGCGCGCGCGAGCTGAAGTAACGTGACCGAAATACCATAGCCGTAGGAAATCGTCGCCTGCTCGATCGGTACCCAGCGCGTGTAGGGATGGAGCAGGCCCGCGGTTTCTCCCGGAAGGCGGCTGCCCGTGGGCGCGGCGAACCCGACGCGGCGCAACATATCCCACAGCGGCTCACGGCCGAGGGAAAGCGCGATCTTGCTCGCGCCAACGTTACTCGACTTTTCGATCACCCGCGCCACCGAGATCATGCCGTAGTTGTGGATATCGCGAATGGTCTTGCCACCCAATTGAAACAGCCCGGGCGTGGTGTCGATCAGCGTTTCCGGCGCAAACTTTCCGCTTTCGAGCGCTGCCGCGATGGTGAACGCCTTCAACGTCGAACCCGGCTCGTAGAGATCGGTGACCGCGCGATTGCGGAACGACTCGCTCCTCAAATTCGTACGATTGTTCGGATTGAAGTCGGGTTCGTTGACCAGCGCCAGCACCTCGCCGGTCGAGGCGTCGAGCACCGCGGCGCTGCCCGCGCGCGCGCGGCTCGCGGTTACCGCGGCCTTTAATTCGCGGTAGGCAAGATATTGAATCCGGCGATCGAGGCTCGTGATGAGGTCTTTACCGGCAACGGGAAGCCGCAGACTTTCCACGATCTCAACGGCGTTTCCGTGCAGATCCTTCAACAAACGCTGCGTCCCAGGGACGGCGCGCAACCAGGTGTCGTACGTCAACTCGAGGCCTTCCTGTCCTTGGTCGTCGATGTTGGTGAATCCGAGCACGTGTCCGGTCACCGGGCCCGCCGGGTAGTAACGACGGTATTCGCGCAGCAGCGAAATGCCGGGCGCCTTGAGCGCGGTCACGCGCGTAGCGAGGTCGGGTGTCACGTGGCGCTTGAGGTAAACGAATTCGCGCTCACGGTTCCGCTCGAGCAAAGCCACCAACTCACGGGGCGTCATGTCGAGCAACCGCGCAAGCGGGACCAAATTCTTCCTCTCCTCCAACACCGCTTCGGGATGCGCCCAAACCGAGTCGACCGGAGTGCTGATGGCAAGCGCAACGCCGTTGCGATCGAGCACCATTCCGCGGTGAGAATTGTCCTTGACCACTCGGCTGTGCCGCACTTGTCCTTGCGTCTTGAGATAGTCAGCGCTGACGACTTGCAAGTAAGCGGCGCGAACCGCCAATAACGTGAGACCGATCAATAACGCGCCGAGCACGAGGCGCGGCCGCGTGCGCGACACGGCTTTGGATGGCTCGAGGCTCACCGTGACTCTCCCGAGCGCACTACGACGATGCGATCTCTGCTTGGGATGTTCATATCGAGCCGCGTGCGCGCCATCGCCTCGACGCGGCGATGTTCGGACCAAGTTCCCTCCTCGAGCAACAGCTGCCCCCACTCCGTATTCAGCTCGTCACCCTCGGCACGCACCATCTGTAGTTCGGAAAACAGCAGGCGGCTTTGATGTCGCACCTGAATGACAAACATCGCCGTCGCCATTACGGCGAACACCAGCCACACGAAACGCCTAGACATCGCCCACCTCGAGACGCTCTGCTACGCGCAGCACCGCGCTGCGAGCGCGCGGGTTGCGCTTTACTTCCTCGACCCCGGCACGGATTGCCCGACCGATGACGCGTAGTCGCGGCCGAAACTTTGTTGCAGGAACGGGTAGACCGCGTGGTACGCCCGGCGCGCGTGATTGCGCGCGGAAAAAGTGCTTCACCCGCCGATCTTCGAGCGAATGAAAACTGATAACCGCGATTCGGCCGCCCGGCGCGAGTACGCGCACCGCCTCCGGCAGTACGGCATCGAGCTCCTCGATTTCCTGATTGATCTGGATTCGAATCGCCTGAAAGGTGCGGGTCGCAGGGTCCTTGTGGCGTTCATGCCCCGGTACTGCTCCCGCCACAATCCGCGCGAGCGTATGCGTGTCCGTGATGGACGCATGCGCACGCGCTCGAACGATCGCGCCTGCGATCCGTCGGGCATAGCGTTCCTCACCGTGGGTTTGAATCACGCGCGACAATTCCGCCTCCTCCACGCGGTTGACCCAGTCGGCCGCAGATACCCCGAATCCAGGATCCATCCGCATGTCGAGCGGACCTGATCGGCGAAAACTGAAACCGCGCTGCGCGTCCTCGAGCTGCGGGGAAGAAACGCCGAGATCAAATAGCACCGCCGTCACTCGTCCGGTCAACCGGTATTGATCGCACAGTCGCCCCAGCGACGAAAATCTCGCCTGCTCTACACGCGCCCGCGCGTCTGACTCAAAGCGTCGGCGTGCGTCGGCCACTGCCTGCGGATCCCGATCGAGCGCCAACAAGCTGTCCGATTCGTCCAACCACCTCACAATTTCACCGGCATGCCCGCCACGTCCGTAAGTCGCGTCGACCACGACCGCGCCGGGCTTGATGTTGAGCGCCTGCATCACCTCATCGAGGAGTACAGGGACGTGCGCATTCGCATTCACGCTCCTCTCTACGCACCGTCATGTCGGTGCAAAGCTGCCAGGAGTAGACACATCGTGGCATCGCTAGAGCGACAGCGACTCGAGGTCCTCGGGCAATTCACCGTCTTCGTCGCCTTGCGCCAGCCATTCAGCACGGCGCGTATTCCACGCTTCCTCGCTCCACAGCTCGAACTTGTTTCCTTGACCGATCAGCACGACTGCTTTGTTAAGACCGGCGAATTCCCGCAATGGCGGCGGCACGAGGATGCGGCCGACTGCGTCGAGCTGACATTCGGTCGCGTGCCCCATCAGCAACCGCTGCAGTCGCCGCGCCTGCTTGTTAAAACTCGGGAGCTTGACCAACTTGCGTTCGATTTCCTCCCACTCCGGCAATGGGTAGAGGAGCAGGCAATGATCGCGGTCGATGGTCATCACCATTTGACCATTCGACTGGCGCATGAGCGCTTCGCGATAACGCGTCGGGATGGCCAGGCGACCTTTGTTGTCCAGCTGTAACGGGTTGACACCGCGAAACATTTAATCCCACTCGCTCCTGTGCTAGTCCACAAAATTCCACTATTTCCCACCTCATCACACTATAGTGATTGCTAGCAACGGGTGTCAAGGAATTCTCCCATCTGCTACGTAATTATCCTCAAAAAGACAAAACGTTAGCGTGCTCGTCTGCCTGACGAATGGGGCGCCACCGAAGCAATATCAAAATTTGCGGAAAAAAGAAGGATTACTGACAAAAAATAGCCACTAGAGTGGCGTAAGAAACAAAATATTATCGGATCTAGTTAAAGTGAAAAATTGGAGTCGGCCGATAAGCCGGGTTCTGTCGAGGACAGTCATTCATCTGGGACGCGCGTCACCGCGCGCCTCGGGCGGCCAACCCGGGAACGGTGCGGGCCACACCATCGTTCCCCTATTCGGCCTTGCTCCAGGTGGGGTTTGCCCTGCCACGGATGTTGCCATCCGCGCGGTGCGCTCTTACCGCACCATTTCACCCTTACCGGTTCGCCCCCGTATTACCGGTGGCGAACGTAGGCGGTATATTTTCTGTGGCACTTTCCGTGAGCTCGCGCTCCCCAGGCGTTACCTGGCACCGTACCCTATGGAGCCCGGACTTTCCTCTCCTCGCCAAAATAAATTGGCGCGGAGCGACTGTCTGGCCGACTCCGGAGTCATTATACCAGGGTCGCTCTTCTCGCTCGTGACTTAGCGACCACCGGGGCACACCTGTCGCAAGGCAACTATCTCCCTTCGGCCTTTAGCGCGAGAGCACGATCATAGAGCCGGTTCCTCTGTGCGCCGGTCAAGCGCGCTGCTAGCGTAACTGCCTCCTTGAGGGGGACAGCATCAAGCAAGACACGTAGCACGTGGTCCGTCTTAAGGTTCTCATGGTCAGTCGTTTTCGCCGCGCCGTGAATCAGCACCACAAACTCGCCCTGTTGTTCGGACGCCTCACTCAATACACGCGCGCGCAGTTCGACGAGCCTTCCCGAGACGATTGTTTCGAACTTCTTCGTCAATTCCCGCGCGAGAACAGCGGGACGTTCAGGACCAAACACTTTTGCCATATCGGCTAGCGAATCGACGATCCGATGGCTGCTCTCGTAGTAAATGATCGTGCGTTCCTCTTCTCGTACCGCCTCGAACGCCGCGCAGCGCGCCGCCGATCGGGGAGGCGGAAAGCCCTCGAACACAAAACGATCCGGCGGCAATCCGGACACAGAAAGCGCCGCGATCGCGGCACATGGGCCGGGAACGGGGACGACCGGCACATCTGCGGCGCGCGCGGCGCGTACTAAATTGAAGCCCGGATCGCTCAACAGGGGGGTACCCGCGTCGCTGATCAGTGCGATAGACTTACCGGCACACAGCCGCTCGATTAATCGTGGCGCCTGCTCACGTTCGTTATGCTCATGGACGCTGACAACCGCGGTGCGGATACCGTAGTGGTGCAACAACTTGGCACTGTGCCGCGTATCCTCTGCTGCGATGAGATCAACTTCCGAAAGTATGCGGACTGCGCGCGCTGACAAGTCCTCGAGATTTCCGATCGGCGTTGCTACCACGTACAACACACCTATCGCGCCGGACACGATGCCCTCACGGTACCTCGCGTTGAGAAACGATTATCTTAGCACGCGCGTATTGCGCGCATGGCTCATCGCCTCCATCACGCTGTTGTTCGTCGGTTGCCAAACCTCGCCAACGGCACAACCGAGCACGGCACCGATATCCGCCGACGCTGCGCAGCGCTTGGAGGGTGCGGGCGAGTACATCGTGGCGGCGCGCGAGTACGAGCGCTTGGCGCAGACGGCGCCAGCACCGCTCAAACAACAGTATCTGTTGAATGCCGTCGAGTCGCTCATTAAGGGTGGGCAAGCGCAACCCGCTCGGACCCGGCTCGACAGCATTTCGTTAACGGGGCTCGATCCCGGATTGGTTGCGCAGAAACGCGTGCTCGAAGCTCGCCTCGCGCTGGCGGAAGGTGCGCCACGGCGAGCGATCGACTATCTCGATGAGGCGGCGCGCACGCCGAACCTGAACGTCACCACGTTGGCGAGTCTGTGCGAAGTGCGTGCGCAGACGGAGCTCGCACTGGGTCGTCCGATCGAAGCGGCGCGGCAATACATTCAGCGTGAACGCTACGTCACCGGCGATACCGCGACCGAGAATCAGATGCTCTTGTGGCGCGCGCTCGAATCCGTACCCAGCGAGCGGCTGCGCGCGGAATTGGGGGTGGTCCGAGATCCGATCGTTTCGGGATGGATCGATCTCGCGCTGACGGTGCAAGAGAACGCCGCGAACACCGCCGGCATCACGCTTTCGCTCGCGCAGTGGCGCAACCGCTATCCCAATCACCCTGCCGGCCGCCCGCTGCTCGACACCCTCACCCTGGGAGCGCCGATTCTCATCGGACGGATCGAACGGATCGCGTTGCTTCTGCCACTGACATCGGACTACGCGATCGCCGCGCAAGCCGTGCGCGACGGCTTCCTGTCAATGCATGCGACCACGCCCGAGGCGGATCGACCCAAAGTCGTGATTTACGACCTTGGCGCTAACGCGGCGCAAGCGCCGCAAGTTTATGAACGCGCCGTGCGCGAGGGAGCCCAGATCGTCGTCGGACCGCTCGGACGCGAAGCGGTGGACGCGATCGTGCGCAATACCGGACTCGAGGTGCCAACACTGCTCTTGAGCCACACCGACGAGCACCCTGCCGGCCCGGCGCGATTGTTTCAATTCGGTCTGCCGCCCGAACAGGAAGCGCGCCAAGCGGCGGAGCGCGCTTATCTCGACGGCTGTCGGCAAGCCGGCGTGCTTTATCCGTCGGGCGCCTGGGGCGAGCGCATGGTCAACGCGTTCAGCAGCCATTGGCAGCGATTGGGCGGCCTGATACTCGCTAACCAACCGTACGCCGAGAGCGACGCGGATTATTCCGAGCCGACCAAACAGCTGCTCAGCGTCACCGAGAGCGAATCGCGCAAGAACGCGCTCGAGAAACGTCTCGGGCAAAAACTCATCTTCGAGGCGCGCCCGCGCCAGGACCTCGAGTGCATCTTCCTCGCCGCCACCGCGCGCAGCGCCCGGCTCATCAAGCCGCAGCTCAACTACCATCGCGCGCGCAACGTGCCGGTGTACGCGACGTCGCATGTCTACGCGGGCAAAGCCGATCGGGTGCTAGACACGGATCTTGACGGCATACGCTTCGGCGACATGCCTTGGATGTTGGCGCAGAGCGGCCGCGTCGCGCAGCTTCGCCAATCGTTGCAGCACGACTGGCCGTACGCCGGAACCGATCTCGATCGCTTGTACGCGCTCGGCGTCGACAGCTACGCCATTATTCCGCACTTGAATCGAATCAGCGCGGAAACGTCGGCACGGTTCCCCGGCGTTACCAGCGGCCTGAGCCTTGATCGAGACGGGCGACTACAGCGGCAACTCGCGTGGGCGCGCTTTCGCGACGGCACGCCGCGTCTGCTCGAAGACATCAAGTAAAAGGAGGCGCCACGAATTTATTCGGACAGCGACGGGACGGCACGGCCGCCGAGCGGCAGGCGGCCGAATATCTCGAGCAGGCGGGTCTCACGCTCATCGCGAGCAACTATCGTAGTCCCTTTGGCGAGATCGATCTCATCATGCAGCAAGAGCGCACGGTCGTCTTCGTCGAGGTGCGGTCGCGCGGACGAGAAGACTACGGAACCGCGGCGGAGAGCGTGGACCGGCGGAAACAATCGAAGTTGCGCGCGACCGCCGAGCATTTCCTGCAACACGATCGACGGGCCTCCAATCGGCCGTGTCGTTTTGATATCGTAGCCATCACTCCGTCCCCCGAGGGAGATCGTGTGGAATGGCTGCGTAACGCGTTTGAATAAATATGAACGACATGAATGCACAAACGACCAACTCCGAAGCGCTGATAGCGCGGGTGAAAAATCATTTCGAGGAAAGCGCTCGCAGCCTGCGCAGCGCGATGGAATCGCTTTCACCCCGCGTCGCCCTCGCGGCGCAACGCATGGCGCAGGCGCTGCTCGCCGACCATAAGATTCTCGCTTGCGGCAACGGCGGCTCGGCAGCCGACGCGCAACATTTTTCCGCCGAGCTGCTCAACCGCTTCGAGCGCGAGCGCCCGGGGCTGCCCGGCATTGCGCTCACGACCGACAGCTCGACGTTGACTGCAATCGCCAATGACTACCATTTCAACGACGTATTTTCCAAACAGGTGCGGGCGCTCGGGCAAGCGGGCGACGTGCTGCTCGGCATTACCACGTCGGGCAATTCGCCGAACGTGCTGCGCGCGATCGAGGCGGCGCACGAGCGCGGCATGGTCTGCGTCGCGCTTACGGGCCGCGACGGCGGTAAAACGACGAGCCTGGTGAGCGACAACGACGTGCACATCTGCGTGGCCGGCATGTCGACCGCGCGAATCCAGGAAGTTCACGCCGTCATCATCCACTGCCTGTGCGATCTCATCGACCATCAGCTCCTGGGACAAGCCTAAGATGAAAACCTATCGCATCGGTTTGCTTGTGATCGGAACGCTCGGACTACTAAACGGTTGTGCCCCGTTACTCGTCGCCGGCGCCGGCACGGCGGCGGTTGCGGCGCATGACCGCCGCACGTTCGGCGCGTTCATCGACGACGAGACCATCGAGCTAAAGGCGGGATCGGCGTTAAAGTCGGACGATGAGTTGCGCCGCGACACGCATACCAATATCACGAGCATGAACGGTATCGTGTTGCTAAGCGGCGAGGCGGCAACCGCCGAGCTGCGCGATCGAGTGCTGGCAAAGACGCGCGAGGTAGCGGGCATCCGCCGCATCGTCAACGAGGTGCGGGTAGCACCCGTCGCGTCGCTCGGGAGTCGCGGCCACGACACGTGGCTGACGACCAAGGTGAAAACCAAGCTGATCCACACCGAAGACCTCGACTCCACCCGCGTCAAGGTCGTTACCGAGAACGACGCGGTTTATCTGATGGGCCTGGTCACACAAAAAGAAGCGGAGCTGGCAACCGAGGTGGCGCGCTCGGTGCAAGGCGCGACACGCGTGGTGAAGCTCTTCGAGTACATCGATTGACGCCGGCGGCGGCTAAAATCGCGCGCGATCCCGGCGCTGTCGTCGCCCGCCTGAGCATTCTTCCTCGCCCTCTCGTCTTTACCAACGGGTGCTTCGACATCCTGCATCGCGGCCATGTGACGTACCTCGAAGAGGCGCGGTCACTAGGAGCGAGTCTCATCGTCGGCGTGAACTCCGACGCCTCCGCGCGGCGACTGAACAAAGGTCCCGACCGGCCGATCAATGCACTCGATGACCGCATGGCGGTGCTCGCGGCGCTCGAGAGCGTTTCACTCGTGGTGCCGTTCGATGAGGACACCCCACTTACCCTCATCGAGCGCATCCGCCCCGATCACGTGGTGAAGGGCGGCGACTGGAGCGTGGACACCATCGTCGGCCACGATTTCGTAAAGTCCTACGGCGGACAGGTGCATTCGATTCCGTTCCGCTTCGACCGTTCGACGACCCAATTGATCCGCCGGATACGCGCGGGCTCCTGACTCCGCCGGCCTAGCGGTAGAATCGCGGCCCCACATTCGAAGGAACGAGGACTCTTATGCGAATCCATCTCGCGGCTGCGCTACTCATCGCCTGCGCCGTCTGCCCAACCGCATACGCGGCGAAAGATATCGATCGGGTCAATCTGCTCACGCAGGCGGACTTCCGCGATCTCTCCGGAGATCTCGGCGCCGCGCTGAGCTACAAAGCGGTCATTCCCGCCGAAGGTCTCGGGATCACCGGCTTCGACATCGGCGTCGAAGTAACCGCGACGAAGATCGAACATCCCACTGCTTGGGGTCACGCGAGCTCGGGCGGCGCGCCGAGCACGCTTTACATTCCGAAGATCCACGTGCACAAAGGTTTGCCCGCCGGCTTCGACGTGGGCGTTTCTTACGCGACCGCGCCCGAAACTAATATCAACGTCTGGGGTGCCGAGGTTCGTTACGCGTTAGTTCCAGGTGGCGTTGCGACACCCGCCGTCGGCCTCCGCGGCACGTATTCAAAGCTATCGGGCGTCGACCAACTCGCTCTCAATACGAAAGGTGTCGAGCTCACGATCTCGAAAGGCCTCGCCTTCTTCACGCCTTACGCCGGCATCGGACACGTCTGGACCGAATCCACTCCGATCGGTGTGAGCGGACTGCAGCGGGAGAAAATCTCGGACAACAAATATTACGTCGGCGGAAACCTCAACTTTGGCGTCGGCAATCTCGCCATTGAGGCTGACAAAACCGGCGACGTGACTTCGTACAGCATGAAGTTCGGATTTCGCTTCTAACGATTGGTTTGCGCCGTGGGCGAAGATCGGCCGCGCGGCTCGGGCGGCACGGCCCACCACGCGAGCAGCGCGACGATGGCGGCGGCGACGTATATCGCGCCGAACAACCAGAGCGGCGCATCATAGTAGAGCCATCGGCGCACCCAGAACGCGATGAAGCCGTCATTTTCGAACGACGCGCGTAGCACGTTCTCCCAGACGGTGAGCGGACAAGCGATGCCGAGCAGCGATTCCGCCGCGACGAACAGGATGCCACCGAGATGCAGAATGCGCAGGCTCCGTCGGCGCACGAACCGCCAGTGCCGCCATGCGCCAAGCGGGATCAAGACGAAACCGAGAACGATAAACGCGGCGATAAAAAAGTGAACGACGAGGACTACTTCAGCTAGTAAGTGCATCGTCTTCGCTCCGCGGTCCGTGCTCCATGCTAATACAGCCGATGACCTACCCCAAGGCGGCGAGCACCGCTCTTCCCAACTTCGCTAATGGACGTTGCATAACGCAGATTAACCAGTTCGCGGCAAACGACACGCCCGCCTCCCGATTTGCGCTATACATTAAGGTAATCGCGTAACCTCGTTTGGAGCATGGACCGTGCTCTCCGGCCGTAACGACCGATTCACGGAATCCCCACCCGCCGCCACCCGACGCCGGATACTGCTGATCGAGGACAATCCCGCCGACGCTCGGCTGGTCCGCGAATGGCTGGCCGAGAGCCAATCGGGCGCGGTGGAAGTCGCGAATGTGGCCACGCTCGGCGAGGCGCTGCGATCGGTGCAAGCGGAAACGTACGACGCCGCATTGCTCGATCTGTCGTTGCCCGACTCGCACGGGCTTGAAAGCCTGCACCGGCTGAAGGCAGCAGCCCCTCACTTGCCGATCGTCGTGCTTTCCGGTCTCAACGACGAGAACCTCGCGCTGCAAGCGGTCGCGAGCGGTGCGCAAGATTATCTCGTAAAGGGACAAGGTGACGGGACTTCCATCAAACGCGCGCTCGATTACGCGCGCGCGCGCAAACAGTTGGAACAAGCGCTCGGCGAGAGCGAACAGCGGTTTCGCGATCTCGTCGACAAGAGTCACGGACTGATTTGCACCCACGATCTAGCCGGCAAACTGCTATATGCCAATCCCGCGTCCGCCGCCTCGCTCGGTTACACGCAGGAAGAAATCGCCGGAAAAAACCTGCGCGATCTGCTGGTACCGGAGATGCGCGATTTATTCGGCGCCTACCTCGAGAAGATCAAAACCGAACGCACGCATCGCGGTGCCATGCAGGTGCAGACCAAGGGCGGCGATAGTCGCCTCTGGTCGTACGACAACAATTATTGCGAAGAGATCGGCAAGGCGCCTTACATCCTCGGCTATGCGCACGACATCACCGAGCTGCGGCGCGCGCAAGAGTCGCTCAAGGCCAGCGAGGAACGCTTTCGCATCCTCGCGAGTCACGCGCCGATCGGCATCTTCATGACCGGCGCCGACACAGATTGCGAGTACGTGAACGAACGCTGGAGCCAAATAACCTGCGTGCCAGCCGGCGACGCGCAAGGACAAGGTTGGCTGCGCATCCTCGGCCCGCACATCGCCGAGGCGTGGTACGCCGCGACCGCCGAGGGCCGCGAGTTCGCGATGGAGTTTCAATATCGGCGCGAAGGGATCCCGCCGTTGTGGCTGTATTGCGCCGCCGCCGCCGTGCGCAACGCCGCCGGTCGCGTCAGCGGCTACATCGGTACGCTGGTGGACGTGACCGAGCGCAAACGCGCGGAGGAAACGCTGCGCTGGCAGTCGTTGACGGACGAGCTGACCGGTCTGCACAACCGCCGCGGATTCCTCGCCGTCGCCGAGCATCAGTTGAAGCTCGCACAACGCGCGAAGCGGGAGCTGACGTTGTTCTTCGTCGACCTGGACGGCATGAAGCAGATCAACGACGTATTCGGCCATGCCGCGGGCGATGAGGCGTTGATCGATGTCGCCGACGTGTTGCGCAAGACGTTTCGCGATTCGGATTTTGTCGCGCGGCTGGGCGGCGATGAGTTCGCCGTCCTCATGACCGAGACCGGCGCCGCCGGCACGCCGGTGGTAGTCGAACGCTTGGGAAAAAACCTAACGGCGCACAACGCCAGGGGCGCGCGTCCGTACACGCTCGCGTTCAGCACCGGCGCCGTGCACCACGACCCGGCATCGAAAATCGGCCTGGATGCGCTGATGGCGCAAGCCGACGCCGCCATGTACGAGCAGAAACGCGCCAAGCGCAAGCCGCCGGCCTAAGCAGGAGCATCGAGTTGAACATGGAATGGAAAAATGTCGTCCCAATCGCCGCCGGCGCGCTCGTCGTCGCGCTCGGCGCGAGCGTCATCGTCGGTTGGTACACGGGTAACGCGGTTTTGATTCAGATTCATCCCGCGTTCGCGCAGATGAAATACAACACGGCGCTCGCGTTTGTCGCGAGCGGCGCCGGATTGCTCGGCATCGCGTTGCGGCGGCAACGCCTGGCATTCGTCAGCGGCCTGGGTGTCGCCGTCCTCGGTCTGCTGACGCTCGCGCAATATTTGCTCGACATCGACATCGGCATCGATCGGTTATTTTTTTCGGACCAGGGCCTGGCCGCCGATCCCGTTTCCGCGCGCATGGGGGCGAACGCCGCCTTGTGTTTCGTCTTCATCGGCTCGACGCTGTTGCTGCTCGGTTCGAACCTGCGATTCAAATGGCGTTCGGTCATCGTCATCTCGCTCCTCGGCGGATCGTTTATCCTGGCGTCGTCGGTGTTCGTCGCTCATCTTACTCGCCTCGCGCTATCCGCCCACTGGGGCGCGTCTACCCAGATGGCGATCCATACCGCGGCCGGCTTCCTGTTATTGAGCATCGGCATTGCGTGGGGTGCCTGGCGTTCGGAATACGCCGTAAACGCCGCAGCACCCGAGGCGAGCCGCCGTTACGCTGTTCCGATGATCGCGGCGGTCGTGTTGGCGATCACCTCGGCGTTGGCAATCTGGTCTTGGTATTTCTCCGTCTTTTACGTCAACGAGGTCGGACGCACCCGCTTCGAGGCGGAAACCGAGCGGTTTGCCGCGGCCATCGAACAGCGCGTACGCGATCACGAACAACTGTTGTTCGGCGTGAAAGGTTTGTTCGCCGCGACAACCGAGGTAAAGCGCCCGCAGTGGCGCGCGTATGTGCAAACACAACCGGTGCGGCGTTATTCCGGCATCGAAGGTATCGGCTTCGCGCCGCGCGTGCCGGACGCGGAGAAAACCGCTCACCTCCGAAAAATTCGCGCGGAGGGTTCCGCGGAATACGACCTCAAACCCACGGGCACACGCGCCGAATACTATCCCGTCGTCTACATCGAGCCATCCGAAGGACCCAACGTGCGCGCGCTCGGCTACGACATGTACTCCGATCCTACCCGCCGCGCCGCGATGGATCGGGCGCGCGACACCGGATTGCCCACGGCGTCGGCATCGGTGACGCTGGTGCAGGACGCGGGCGAAAAGCAGCAGCGGGCCGGTTTCTTGATGTACGTTCCCATCTATCGCGGCGCGCGCACGCCGGCGACGCCGCTCGAACGGCGCGCGGCGCTTGTCGGGTTCACGCAAGCCGTCTACCACGTCCACGATCTGGTGCATGAAGTGCTCGGGAAGGGGACGTTCGATGTCGGGTTGCGCGTATACGATGGCGCCGATATCGCGTCGGCGCCGCTCGTCTACGACAGCGAGAGCGGCGCGGCGCTCTCGCAGGCGCGTTACGCGTCTAGGTTCGGCGGAATAAGGACCGTTGAAATCGGCAGGCGCACCTGGGTTCTCGATTTTCGCAGCCGCGAGAGCTTCGATCGAACCGTGCCATTTTACGAGCCGGTACTCGTGCTGCTCGGCGGGCTGGCGGTCAGCTTTCTATTGTTCGGCATCACTTGGTCGCTCGCGACCACGCGCGCTCGCGCCGTCGCCATCGCCGGGGAAATGACGGCGAAGTTGCGCGAGAGCCAGCAACAGTTTCAAGCCGTCGCCGATACCGCCAATGACGCCATCGTGACGACGGACGACGGCGGCAACATTACGTATATCAACAAGGCGGCCGAGAAAATTTTCGGATACACCGTCGCCGAAGCGGTCGGACGGTCGCTCACGCTACTCATGCCGGCAAACTTTCACGACGCGCATAACCACGAGCTGAAACGGTTTCTCGAAACCGTCGCCGGCACCACCGTCGAGCTGGTCGGTAAGCGCAAGAATGGCAGCGAATTTCCGCTGGAGCTGTCGCTGTCGAGCTGGAGCGCCGGAGAGCGGCTTTTCTTCACCGCCATATTGCGCGACGTGACGGAGCGCAAGCGCGCGGACGAGACGATCCGGCAAAAATCCGAGGAACTCGCCCGCTCGAACGCCGAGCTGGAACAGTTCGCGTATATCGCTTCCCACGACCTGCAGGAACCGCTGCGCACGGTAACGAGCTACGTGCAGCTGCTCGTCCGGCGCTACGGCGACAAGCTCGGCCAGGACGCGAAGGAGTTCATCGACTTCGCGGTCGACGGGGTAACACGGATGCAGCGGCTCATCCAGGATCTGCTCGCCTACTCGCGCGTCAGCGGGCGCGCCGGAGAGATCGCGAGCGTCGATGGCAACGCCTGCCTGCGCAACGCGCTGGCCAATCTGGAAACGACGATCGGAGAACATCGGGCGCGCGTCACGCACGATACGCTGCCGACCGTTCTGGCGGACGCCGGCCAATTGACGCAGCTGTTTCAAAACCTGATCGGCAACGCCATCAAATTCCGCCGGCCCGACGCGCCGCCGGAGATCCACATCTCCGCGCAACCGGGCGCCAACGATTGTAACTTCGCCGTGCGCGACAACGGCATCGGCATCGAGGCGCAATATCGCGAGCGCATCTTCGTCATCTTCCAGCGCCTGCATACGCGCGAAGCCTATCCCGGCACCGGTATCGGGCTCGCCATTTGCAAGAAAATCGTCGAACGCCACGGCGGCCGCATTTGGATCGAGTCCGAACCCAACAAAGGAACGACTTTCTACTTCACACTTCTGCGCAAAGGAGCCGCCGCATGACCGATTCCATAAAAATCCTGTTGGTCGAGGACAATCCAGCGGATGCCCGGCTGGCCGAAGAAGCGCTGAAGGAGAACAAGATCAGCAATCATCTGAACATCGTCCGCGACGGCGTCGAGGCGATGGCGTTCCTGCGTCGCAGCGGCAAATATGCCGGGATGTCCAGACCCGACCTGATACTGCTCGATCTCAACTTACCCAAAAAAGACGGCCGCGAAGTGCTGGCGGAAATTAAACAGGACCCCGAGCTGAGGCGCATCCCGATCGTGGTTCTCACCACGTCGAAATCCGATGAAGACGTTCTGAGATCTTACGACCTACACGCCAACTGCTACATCACTAAACCCGTGGATTTCGAACAGTTCACCCAGGCGGTGCGTGCGGTGAAGGATTTTTGGTTCACTATCGTCAAGCTGCCACCGAAGTAGATTCTCTTTTCGTCATTCCCGCGGAAGCGGGAATGACAAGAAGGCGGAAGATGGCGCGACCACTCGGCGCTCAACCTCGCGCCAACACGCCTTCATACAATTTCTTATCGTCCTCGCTGAAACAACACGCGATGATCTCATCGAACTTGTTCTCGCACTCACGCATGGCCGCCACGGCGATCTTCGCTGCTTCGTCCTTGGGATAGCCGTACACGCCCGTGCTAATCGAGGGAAACGCGATCGTGCGCGCGTCATGAGCGACGGCGAGCGTGAGGGAATTACGGTAGCAGCTCGCGAGGAGCGTCGGCTCGTCGTGCGCCCCGCCTTGCCACACCGGTCCGACCGTGTGGATCACCCAGCGCGCCGCGAGTTGGAAACCCGGTGTGATTTTCGCTTCGCCGGGCGGGCAACCGCCGAGGCGGCGACAGGAGGCTTTCAACTCGGGGCCGGCCGCGCGATGTATCGCGCCGTCGACCCCACCGCCACCGAGCAGCGTTTGATTGGCGGCGTTCACGATGACGTCGACCGCAAGCGTTGTGATGTCCGCGCGCACCACGCGTATCATGACCGGTCTCTTGAGCGCTTCGGGCTAACGTGAGCCTCGCGTGATTTTACTCTGGTGCTAGTCGCGGGCGAGAAAACGGATACTACTTGATGCGCTTCAGCACCGGCCCTTTGCGTAGCGTGGACATGGGCGCGCCCGGCTGCGGCGGCGTCGTGGCGGGCGGCGTCTCCTCGGAATCCGGAAACGCCACGCCCTGTCCGTTCTCGCGCGCGTACACCGCCCGAACGGCGGGAAGCGGACACTCGATCGTGTGCGATTGGCCGCCGAAGCGCGCGGAAAAAGTAACCCACTCGGCGGTAAGCTCGAAGCCCTGCACCGCCTGCGGCGAAACGTTCAACACGATTTTTCCGTCTTGCACGTACGGGGTGGGAACCCGCACACCCGTATGGGAGGCATCCACGATGAGATGCGGGGTCAGTCCGTTTTCCACCGCCCAGTCGTAAACAGCGCGCAGCAGGTACAGCTTGATTGAAGTCATAAGCCGCCGGTCCGCCGTCTCTCAGCGCCGGCGCATGTCCTTTTCGACTTCGGTGAGGCTCAACTTGAACGCCTTGCGCGCGAAGATGCGATCGGCGTAGTCGAGAATGGGCTTCGCCTGCCGCGGTAGCTCGATATCGTAGCGATCGAGGCGCCAGAGCAGCGGCGCGAGGGCGCAATCGACCAGGCTGCACTCTTCACCCAGCACGAACGGTTGATCCTTGAACACCGGCGATATGACCGAGAGTCCGTCGCGGATAACGTTGCGCGCGCGCTGCGCCGTCCTTTTATCCCCGTCGATAATTTCGGGCAGCAGGTTGTACCAGTCGCGGTCGAACCGCAGCAGCATCAAGCGCGCGCGGGCGCGCGAGACCGGATCGACCGGCATCAGCGGCGGATGCGGCAGGCGCTCGTCGAGATACTCGTTGATGATGTTCGACTCGTAGAGCACCAGGTCGCGATCGACCAGCGTCGGCACTTGGTTGTACGGATTGAGGTCGGCGAGCTCGCGCGGCTTCTTCGTCACGTCCACCTCGACGAGATGGCACTCGACGTCCTTCTCGTACAACACGATGCGGGTCCGATGGCTGTAAGGGTCGGACCTTCCGGCGTACAACGTCATGATCGGCTTGCGTACCGCCGGTGTCGGGCCGTTAACGATTCGTTCCGTACTCATGTGCGCGGGGCCCTCATCGGTGGCAAACACCCGGTGCGGTGCGCCGGCGCGCGCGACAACGGATGACGAGAATCAATGAACATCCTTCCAGTACTCCTTCTTCAATAGGTAAGCGAAGAACAGGAATACGACGAGATAGATCAAAACGTAGACGCCGATACGATACCGGTCGAGCTTCGCCGGCTCTCCCAGGTACACGAAAAAGTTGGTGAGATCGCGCATGTCGCGATTGAACTCCTCCGGCGTTTTGGTCCCGGGCTTGACCAGATCGAGTCGCTCGAGAACCTGAGTCTCGAAGGTCTTTTCGATCTGCTTGCCGTCCTGCTCGACAAATATTTTTTCCGGGACCATCTTGTACACGGGACGTTGCTCGCCCTGCCATTCGTACAGCGCGTGCGGCATCGCAACATTGGTGAACACGAGATTGTTCCAGCCCGAATGGGATTTCTCGTCTCGGTAGAAGCTGCGCAGGTAAGTATAAATCCACTCCGGACCGCGCGAACGCGCGACTACCGTGAGATCGGGAGGCGCGACGCCGAACCAGTTATTCGCGTCTTCTTTGCGCATCACCGCTTTCATCAGGTCGCCGACCTTGTCGGCGGCGAACAAAAGATTTTCCTTCACCAACTCCTCGGAGATGCCGAGATCCTGCCCCATGCGGTTATAGCGCATATACGCCGCGCTGTGACACGAGAGGCAGTAGTTCACGAAAATACGCGCGCCGCGCTGCAATGACGGCTTGTCGTCGAGGTCGATCAAAACCCGATCGCACGTGATTTCACCGCATGCGTTATGACCTTCGGCAGCGTGAACGCCGAGCGGAAAAACCGCAAGCGCCAAGAGCAGGACCGCTCTCATTTCGAAGTCACTCTTTCCGGGACCGGTTTGGTCAGGTCGAGGCGCGTGTAGATCGGCATCAAGAAGAAGAACAGAAAGTACGCGATGGTGCCAAGCTGCGCCCAGTACACATTCTTGAAGAGAAGCAGGTCGACATCGTCGGGCTTCTTGGTTCCAAGGTAACCGAGCAGCACGAAGCTCACCGCGAAAACGGCGAGCGCGGTCTTATACATCCAGCCCCGATAACGAATGGACTTGACCGGCGAGCGGTCGAGCCACGGGACGAAAAACAGAATCGCGATCGAGAGGCCCATGAACATGACGCCCCAGAGCTTCGCTTCGATCCAGAGGAAATTCACCGTGTTCGCCCGCAAAATCGAATAGAACGGCGTGAAATACCACAGCGGCTTGATGTCCACCGGCGTTTGCAAAATGTTCGCGGGCACGAAGTTGTCGTGCTCGAGGAACCAGCCCCACATCTCGGGGACGAAAAAGGCGATGACGGCGAAGACGATCAGGAACACCGCGGTGCCGACGAGATCCTTCACCGTGTAGTAAGGATGAAACGGAATACCGTCGAGCGGAATACCCTTCGCGTCTTTTTTCTTCTTAATCTCGATCCCATCGGGATTGTTCGAGCCGACCTTATGGAGCGCGACGATATGGACGAATACCAGCAATACCAGCACCAGCGGCACGGCGATGACGTGCAGCGAGAAAAAGCGGTTGAGCGTCGCGTCGGACACGACGAAGTCACCACGGATCCATTCGGCGAGCCCTGGGCCGACGACGGGGATGGCGTCGAACAGCGAGATGATGACCTGCGCGCCCCAGTAGGACATGTTGCCCCACGGCAGCAAATAACCCATGAATGACTCGGCCATCAGCGAGATGAAAATGACCACACCGATGATCCACAGCAACTCGCGCGGGTTACGATGCGAGCCGTAAAGAAACGCGCGGAACATGTGCAAGTACACGACCACGAAGAAGAGCGACGCGCCGGTCGAGTGCATATAGCGGATCAACCAGCCCCAATCCACGTCACGCATGATGTATTCGACGGACGCGAACGCGAGGCTCGTGTCCGGCTTGTAGTGCATCGTCAGGAAAATACCCGTCGCGATTTGAAGCACGAGCACGACCAGCGCGAGCGAACCAAAGTAGTACCAGAAGTTGAAATTCCTGGGAGCGTAGTATTTGGAAACGTGCTGCTCCCAAAAGCTGATCAACGGATAGCGCTCGTCGATCCAAGTCAGCAACCGGCGGCCGCGATCGGACTTCGATGCCGTTGCCACTAGGCGGATCCTTTCTGGTCGACGCCGAGGATGATACGGGTCGAGCTTAGGTAGCTGTGCATCGGCACGATGAGGTTCGTCGGCGCCGGCACGTTCTTGAACACGCGGCCGGCGAGATCGAACTTGGAACCGTGACAGGGGCAGAAGAACCCGCCGGGCCACTCCGGGCCGAGCCCGGAAGCCGTCCCCGCCGCCAGGCGCTTGTCGGGAGAGCAGCCGAGGTGCGTGCAAATGCCGACCAGCACCAAGGTCTCGGGCTTGATGGAACGCGTGCGGTTTTGCGCGTACTGGGGCTGCTGCGTCGTCACCGTTGAATCCGGATCCACCAGCAAACCTTCGCCTCGCTTGAGCGCCGCCAACATCTCCGGCGTGCGTTTCAGTATCCACACCGGTTTTCCGCGCCACTCGACGGTGTGCAGCTGACCCGACTCGAGCTTGGCGATATCGACTTCCACCGGCGCGCCGGCCGCCTTGGCGCGCGCGCTCGGCATCATGCTGCGCACGAAAGGCACGGCCGCGAACGCGGCGCCGATCGCTCCGACACCGGTGGTAATAACGGTCAGCAGCCGTCGCCGGTGCGGATCGACACCCTTATCGCTCATGCGGTCCCCGGAACTGTCCAGCGTCGGATATTTTATTTGTTACGGGGCCGGATGCGACCGCCGTGCAAAAAATCTTGGATTGGGTTTTTACTTCGGGCATGCGAAACGCGGCATAGGATCGTCGAAGGCCTTGTTTTAGTCAAGCGAAACAGGCGGCGTGCGTTATCTACGGATACCTAATCCACCGCCTACACGCCTCGGCGCGCGATCTACTGGCTATTTCTCGCGCCGCGGTGTCGAGTCCGAAAGCGCCGGTTCCTGAGAGTCGGTCGTGTCGCTGTCGGCCGACGCCGCTTTCAGCCGTCGCGCGACGAACAAGCCTACTTCGAAAAGCCCGATCATCGGTACGGCGAGCAACACTTGCGAGAAGACATCCGGCGGCGTCAACACGGCGGCGACGATGAATGCTCCGAGCACGACGTAGGACCGGCTGCGCGCCAGCACCTCGGGATCGACGATTCCCAAGTGCGAGAGAATTACAACCGCCACCGGAATCTCGAAGGCGACACCGAAAGCGAAGAACATCGAAAAGACGAAGTCGAGATAAGACTTGATGTCCGTCATCATCACGACCCCTTCGGGCACACTGTGCGCGAAGAAGCCGAACGCCACGGGAAACACCGCGAAGTATGCGAACGCCATACCGGCGTAGAAGAGAAAGATGCTGGAGAAAAGCAGCGGCAACATGATCCGCTTCTCGTGCCGGTAGAGCCCCGGCGCCACGAACGCCCATAGCTGGTACAGCACGAACGGTATCGCCACCACCAGCGCAACCGCGAGGGTGAGGCGAATCGGCGTCAAGAACGGCGAAGCGACCTCCGTCGCGATCATGCTCGCGCCTTTCGGCAGCACATCGAGCAGGGGCTTCGCGAGCAGCGCGTAGACTTCGTTCGAAAACGGGACGAGCGCCAGGAAAGCTATGCCGACCGCGATGAGCGCGTAAAGCAGACGGTTGCGTAGCTCCAGGAGATGGGAAAGAAAACTGCTCTCGGATCCCCCGGATTCTCCTTCCTTATCCGGATCGGCCATGCTTGCCTTTCGCCGCAGTGCGCTTCTTGGTTGCGGCTGCCTTCTTCGACGATCGCGACGAGCGCCGCTTCACTTTCGCTGGAGCGGACGGGGGCAGTCCCGCGAGCGGCGGGACAACCGCCGGCGCCGATGCCATCGCCGGCTCCGGCGCTTTCGACGGGGCCGGCGGCTCGATCGTCGCCTGCTGCACCAGTCGGCTCGACGTTTCTTCCACGACGCGGCGGGTTTCGTCGAGCTCTTGCTTCAGTTTTTGCAGCTCGGCTAAATCGGCGTGCTGCAGTTCGCGATCAAAATCCTGCTTCACGTCGGAGACGAAGCGGCGGAACCGGGCGAGCCACTGCCCCGCGGTGCGCGCCACTTCAGGCAGCCGCTTCGGCCCGAGCACGATGAGCGCGACGAGCGCGATAACAACCAGCTCGGAGAAGCCTATATCGAACATGCGATCCCCAAAGAATGGGGCTTAGGCTTTGCGATGCTCTTTGGCGGTCACTTCGGCGTCGACGACGCGCGGCGCCTCGTCGAGCTTGCGCGGCTCGGCGGCGGTCTCGGGCTTGCCTTTGTCCTCTTCGGTCTTCAGCGAATCTTTGAAGTTACGTATCGCGGAGCCAAGATCCCCGCCGAGGCTACGCAGCTTCTTAGTGCCGAATATGACCAGCACGATTGCGAGTACCACCAGCCAGTGCCAAATACTGAATGAACCCATGTCGCTCTCCAGAAAATTAAATCGCTTTCACCAGCCCCTCTCCCCGACCCCTCTCCCGCGCGGGGAGAGGGGACTTCTGTAATATTTGGAGCCGAGCGCGCTTGCGCGCGACTTTTTATTACCGGCGTGCCGCCTTCTCATCCAGACCGGAACGCCCGAAGCGCCGCTCCAACTCCTTAAGCACATCATCCGGGGCGAGCCCTTGTTGGGCAAGCATGACGAGCGTATGGAACCAGAGATCGGCGGTTTCGTGCACAATCTGACGCCGATCCCCCGCCTTCGCGGCGATGATCGTCTCGACCGCCTCTTCGCCGATCTTCTTGAGTATCGCGTCGAGACCCTTCGCGTATAGCTCCGCCACGTACGAACCGTCCGGGGCCGCGCTCTTACGCGCCTCCAATGCGTCCCCGAGCTGTTTCAGAATGTCGGACACCGGCCCGCTACTCTTTACCGTACAGCTCTTGCTTGCTTTTCAAAACCGGTTCCACCACCGTCCAATGATCTTGATCGAGCTGCTGATGAAAGCAACGCTCGCGCCCCGTATGACACGCGATACCGCCCTGCTGTTCCACCACCAGTAGGATCGCGTCGTTGTCGCAATCCAGGCGGATCTCGCGCACCCACTGCACGTTCCCCGAATTCTCGCCCTTGCGCCAGAGTCGGCCACGCGAGCGTGACCAGTATACCGCCCGGCCTTCGCGCGCCGTCGCCTCGAGCGCGGCGCGATTCATCCAGGCGAGCGCCAATACCTTGCCGGTGTGCACCTCCTGCGCCACGGCGGGTACGAGTCCGTCGCCATTCCACTTCACCGCGTCGAGCCAATCGCTTGCCATAAGTCGCTATTTCACCGCAAAGCCGCCCGCAGTACAAAGATTGGAATCGTAATCGAAGATAACTACGCGATTTGCCGTCCGGCAGTGTAGTCCCGCGGGTGTTTTTGCGCGCAAACGCTGCTACGGCTCACGACGCCTACCCCATGGCGCATGGCGCTCGCGGTGCCCGAGCGCGCTCGCTACCATGCAATATCCACTCGCTTAGCGGAGTACGTCATGAATGAAAGTGAGCCGCCCGTCCCAGCGGGCTTCGGTCCGCTCTTTCGCAGCAGCCCTTTGCTCGACGTACTCGGACCCTTCTATGGCAAAGGGACCGGCGTCGATCTCGTCGTCGGCCTTCGCGTCGCGGAGAAGCACACCAACTCGCGCGGCACGGTGCACGGCGGCGTGCTCGCGACCATGGGCGACATCGCGCTCGGCTACACGATGGCGTTCAGCTCCGATCCGCCGACGCGGGCGTTAACGGCAAGCCTGACGATCGATTATGTCGGCAGCGCGAAGATCGGCGATTGGATAGAAGCGCGCGTCGACCGATCGAAGCTCGGCAAGACGTTGGCGTTCGCGAACGCTTACCTCACGGTCGAGGGAACCCAGATCGCGCGCGTGAGCGCGGTCTTCGCGGTGGTCGGCTAAAGCCTCACTTCGATTCCGGCGGCGGCCATGCGCTGCTTGGCTTCCCCAACCGTGTATTCGCCGAAATGGAAAATGCTCGCCGCGAGCACCGCGTCGGCGTGGCCTTCGGTAATTCCCTCGATCAAGTGATCGAGATTACCGACGCCCCCCGAGGCGATCACGGGCACGGTCACGGCGTCGGATATCGCGCGGGTCAGCGCAAGGTCGAACCCTTCACGAGTCCCATCGCGATCCATGCTGGTGAGCAAAATCTCGCCGGCTCCGTACTCCGCCATCCGGCGCGCCCACGCGATCGCATCGAGACCGGTCGGCGTGCGGCCCCCATGCGTGAATACTTCCCAGCGATTCGGTGCGGCCAGTCGCGCGTCGATGGCGACGACGATGCATTGCGAGCCGAAATGATCGGACGCTTCCCGAACCAGCTCCGGCCGCGCGACCGCCGCCGTATTGATCGAGACTTTGTCGGCGCCGGCATTCAGCATGCGCCGCACGTCCGCAACGCTACGAACGCCGCCACCGACCGTCAGCGGAATAAAAACTTGCTCCGCCATCCGCTCGACGACATGCACCATCGTCTCGCGGTTTTCCGCGCTCGCGGTAATATCGAGGAACGTGATTTCATCCGCGCCCTGCGCGTCGTAGCGCCGCGAGACCTCGACTGGATCGCCGGCATCGCGGAGATCGAGGAACTTGACGCCTTTCACCACGCGACCGTTGTCGACGTCGAGGCAGGGGATGATGCGTTTGGCGAGACCCATCGGGGCAGTTTATCGCAGAATGAATTCGATCGCGCTCGCGTGATCTCGTTAAGTTTTAATACTCGAATCGCCTGCGGCGATATTGTCGAATGTAATAAGTTCTACTTGTGGGTGGTTGACCCACGGCAAGTGACTTTCTCTTGCTTGCCCAAGAGAAAGTCACCAAAGAGAAGGGCACCCCGGTCGCTGCGCCCGCGCGCGTAGTTCAGCGCGCGGGTGCCCTGCGCTTCTCGGGAAGAGCGCGCGCGAGACCAACTCGCCGGCGGCGCAAAAGCAGCGTCGCTCGGGCTCGACACGGTCTCGCGACACCCCGCGCTCTTCCCTGCGATGCTCGGCTGGCTCACGGGGGGTTAACCACAACTACAACGGCAACCACAACAACTATACCCACGACAGATTAAGCATTCGTGGTTTTCTGTTGCAGTTGCTGTTGCCGTTCAATCCCCGTAGAGCCAACCGAGCACCGGAGCCGCTCCCGGTGGATTGCGCTCGACCGTGTTCGAGCCCGAGCGGCGTTGTCTTTACGCCGCCGGCGAGTTGGGCGAGCGTCCGGGAGCGGTGAGGAGCGCAGGGTACCGCTCGCTTGTAGTTAGCGAGCGGCGCCGCGACCGGGGTCGCGTTTTCTTTGGTAGCTTTCTTTTGGCGAGACAAAAGAAAGCTACTTGCCGTGGGTCAACCACCCACAAGTACGATTTATTACATCGACAGGATCGCGCGAACGCGCGACCAACCGCTATTTACACAATTCGTCCGCCAATTTCTGCGCGGCATTGAAATCGAGAGTGCCCTCATATAACGCCCGACCGACGATCGCACCGACGATCCCGCTGTCGGCGATCCCGCACACGCTTTTAATATCGTCGAGGCTGCTGATGCCACCGGACGCGATGACGGGGATCGAGATTGAGTTCGCCAGTCGCAGCGTCGCTTCCACGTTGACGCCGGTCATCATGCCGTCGCGTCCGATGTCGGTGTAGACGATCGCCTCGACACCTTCGTTTTGATATTTCTTCGCGAGATCGATCACGTCGTGCCCCGAGAGCTTCGACCAACCGTCGATCGCGACTTTGCCGTCCTTCGCGTCGAGGCCGACGATGATTCGGCCGGGGAATTCGGCGCAGACGTCGCTCACGAAGTGCGGCGCGTTGACCGCCTTGGTGCCGAGGATCACATAGCGCACGCCGCAATCGAGATACATCTGGATCGTCTCTTCGTCGCGGATACCGCCGCCGACTTGAACCGGCAAATCGGGAAAGGTGCGGACGATCGCCTCGACCACGTCGGCGTTCACCGGCTCGCCCGCGATCGCGCCGTTCAGGTCCACCACGTGCAGACGCTTCGCGCCCGCCTCGACCCAGCGGCGCGCGGTCGCGACGGGATCGTCGGAAAATACCGTGACCTCGCTCATGCGCCCTTGCCGCAGGCGCACGCACTTGCCGTCTTTCAGATCGATCGCGGGAATGATGAGCAAAGGCATTGCGCAGTACTTTTGGCTATTCGCGGCTGTCCCTGATTGGTTTCGTTCCGACCGTTCGCGGCGTTCCGCCCTTACGCCTCTCCGCTCCACTCGACGAAGTTCGCGAGTAGCTGAAGTCCGGCCTGTTGACTCTTTTCCGGATGGAATTGCACGGCGAAAATATTCTCACGCGCGGCGGCCGAGGTAAACCGCACGCCATAGTCCGTCGCCCCGAAGGAAACGTCGGCGTCGGCGGTGTCCACGTAGTAGCTATGCACGAAGTAAAACCGCGCGGCGTCGCGGATACCGCGCCAAAGCGGGTGCGCGCGCGACTGGTATACCTGATTCCAGCCCATGTGCGGGACCTTGAGCGGGCTTTCTGCGCCGTTACGCGGCGGGTCGAAGCGGCGAACGCGGCCGGGCAATATACCCAGGCCCGGGGTGCCGCCTCCTTCCTCGCTCGATTCGTAGAGCGCCTGCAAGCCGAGGCAAAGCCCGAGAAAGGGTTTGTTGCGAAGCGCTTCGAAGAGCGGCTCGCGTACGCCCGAGCTTTGGAGTGCGCGCATACAACCGACGATCGCGCCTTGCCCGGGAAACACAATGCGATCGGCGCTGCGCATGTCCGCCGCGTTGCTGACGAGCTTCACGCGCGCCTTCGGCGCGACGTGCTCGATGGCCTTGCAGACGGAACGGAGATTGCCCATTCCGTAGTCGATGACAGCGACAGTATTCATATTATAAAAACGTGTAACCGCAGATAAACGCAGATGAACGCGGATAAAGATTGAGGAAGCATCGCGCCATCAAACTTTCCATCTGCGTTTATCCGCGTTTATCTGCGGTTTCAAATATCCTACAGAGTTCCCTTCGTCGAAGGCACAACGTTGCCGGCGCGCGCATCGAGCTCGAGTGCGGCGCGCAACGCGCGTCCGAACGCCTTGAACACCGTCTCGGCGACATGATGCGCGTTCTTGCCGAACAAGCCGTCGACGTGCAGCGTGACTTGCGCGTGATTGGCGAAGCCTTGAAAGAATTCGTGGAACAGGTCCACGTCGAAGTCGCTGATGCGCGCGCGCGGAAACTCCACCCGATACTCGAGCCCCGGACGACCGGAGAAATCGACGACGACGCGCGACAACGCCTCATCGAGCGGAACGTACGCGTGACCGTAGCGCCGAATCCCCTGCTTGCCGCCCGCGGCCTTCGCAACCGCCTGTCCGAGCGTGATGCCGATGTCTTCGACCGTGTGATGTGCGTCGACTTGTAGATCGCCGCGCGCCTCGATCGTGATGTCGATCAGCCCGTGGCGGGCGACTTGGTCGAGCATATGCTCGAGGAACGGCAGGCCGGTGGCGAACTTGGATACACCCTGACCGTCCAGATTCACCATGACGGCGATCCGGGTCTCTTTGGTTTCGCGGGTAACGCTGGCGGTACGGTCGGGCACGGCGAGTTCCGGGCGATAAAGGAATGGTAGCCGTCGGTCGCTATGCGCCGCAAGTTTTCTTGAGCGCGACCAGGAACGCGGCGTTTTCGGCGGGCGTACCGACGGTCACGCGCAAACAACCGCTCAAGGCGCCCGGCGCGTCGAGATTCTTAATAAGTATGCCGTCGCGCCGCAACGCCTCATACCGTTGCCGAGCCGGGGGACCGTTCGTAACGCGGAACAAGAGAAAGTTCGTGCGACTCGGCCACACCTCGATCCCGGGCACCTGCGAGAGCGCACGGCACAATTTGTCGCGCTCGCCACAGATCTCTCGGCATTGCGCATCGAACGTCTCGCGGTGCTCCAGCGCAAACTCGACGCTCGCTTGCGTGAGGACGTTGACGTTGTAGGGCAGGCGCACTTTATCGAGCTCATCGATCCACGCTTCGGCGCCGACTAACATACCCAGGCGCAAACCGGCGAGGCCTTGTTTGGAGAGCGTGCGCATCACCAGCAGATTCGGATAGCGGCCGATGCGATCCATGAAGCTCGCGTTGGCGAACGCGTGATACGCCTCGTCCACCACGACCAGACCGGGAGCGGATTTCACGATCGCCTCGACATCGGCGGCATCGAACAGGTTGCCGGTCGGATTGTTGGGGTACGACAAAAATATCACCGCCGGCCGCTCGGCCGTGATGGCGACGAGCACGGCGGCGCGATCCAGCGCGAAGTCGCTCGTCAGAGGAACGCCTACAAATCGCAGACCCGAGGCGACGGCGATTTGCCGGTACATGACAAAGGTCGGCACCGGCGCGAGCACGACCGCGCCGGGACGCGCGAGCGCGAGCACGATGATCTGGATCAGCTCGTCCGAACCGTTTCCGAGCATCAGCGCCGCACCCGAGGGAACCGCCAGCGCTTCGCGCAGGCGCGCTTTGAGCGCGGTTGCGGCCGGATCGGGATAGCGGTTGATATCGACCGCGCGAAGTCGCTCGAGCCACGCGGGCTTGAGCGCCTCGGGCCAGGGGTAAGGATTCTCCATCGCGTCGAGCTTGATCAGTCCGCGCGCGTCCGGCACGTGATACGTCTTCAGCGCCTGGATCTCCGGCCGAATCAAGCGCGCAACTTTCTGTGAGATCTCGTCTGTCATCGAGCAGGTTTTGAGGTGCAACCGCAGATAAACGCAGATTAACGCAGATGCAGAAAGGAAATCGATTCTTGTTAAATGCCGAAAACTCTCGCGCTCTAGAACCGTACTTTCATCTGTGTTTATCTGCGTTCATCTGCGGTTTCAAATTCTCACTCCTTGATCCTGTACTCCGCGGAGAGCGCGTGCGCCGCCAAACCTTCCGCGCGCGCGAGCGTCGCCGCGACGCGTCCGAGCCGCGCGGCGGCGTCCGGCGGGCACATAATGAGGCTCGTGCGTTTTTGAAAATCGTAGACGCCGAGCGGCGAGGAAAAGCGTGCGCTGCCGGACGTCGGCAGCACATGGTTCGGACCGGCGCAGTAATCGCCAACGACCTCGGCGGTGTAGCGACCAAGGAAAATCGCGCCGGCATGGCGGATACGCGGAGCCAGATCGAGCGGATTCTCGACCGAGAGCTCAAGATGCTCGGGCGCAACACGATTGACGAGATCAATCGCTTCATTCACATCGCGCACCGTGATGAGCGCGCCGCGATCTTCGAGCGAGCGCGTAATTATTTCGCGCCGTTCCATCGTCTCGATGAGCCGGTCGATCGCCGACTTTACCTTCAGCGCATAACCGTCCGCCCACGTGACGAGCAACGACTGCGAATCGGGACCGTGCTCGGCCTGCGCGAATAAATCCATCGCGACCCACTCGGGATCGGTGAGGCCGTCGCACAATATCAAAACTTCCGACGGACCCGCGATCATGTCGATGTCGACGCGGCCGTACACCTGGCGCTTCGCTTCGGATACGTACGCGTTGCCCGGTCCGACAATCTTGTCGACGCGCGGAATCGTGTCAGTGCCATAAGTGAGCGCGCCGACCGCCTGAGCGCCGCCGACCGTGTATACCCGATCGACACCCGCGAGCGCGGCGGCCGCGAGAACCGTTTCGTTCGCCTCGCCTTTGGGCGCGGGCACGGCCATGACAATCTCGCCGACACCGGCGACCTTCGCGGGAATCGCGTTCATCAACACCGAGGACGGATACGCCGCGCGCCCGCCCGGCACGTAAATCCCGACCCGATCGAGCGCCGTGACTTGCTGGCCGAGGAGCGTGCCGTCGGCGTCGTGATAACGCCACGATTCGATTTTCTGTTTTTCGTGATACGACCGAACGCGCGTGGCCGCGGTTTCGAGCGCCGCGCGGCGCTCGCTCGTCAGCGCGGCCAGCGCCGCCTTGAGTCGAGCGGGCGGCACCGCGAGATCGGCGGCGGTAGCGATCGGGTAAGCGTCGAAGCGGCGGGTGTACTCGAGGACCGCCGCGTCGCCGCGACGGCGCACGTCGGCGAGAATGTCGCTTACGGCGATCGCCACTTTCGGATCGACCGCTTGGCGGCGATCGAGAAGGCGCGCGAACGCCTCGGCAAAACCGGCGTCGCGGGTGTTCAACAGCGGCACGCGCATCAGCGCACCGCTTGCTGCAGGCGATCGATGATCGGCTGTAGCGAGTCGCGTTTCATCTTCATCGCGGCACGATTGGCGACGAGCCACGCGCTCACCTCCGCGATCCGTTCGACTTCGACGAGACCGTTCGCCTTGAGCGTTTGTCCGGTGCCGACGAGATCGACGATGCGATCCGAGAGCCCCACCAACGGCGCGAGCTCCATCGAGCCGTAGAGTTTAATGATATCGGTTTGTATCCCCTTCGCCGCGAAGTGACGCTGCGTGATGCGCGGATATTTCGTCGCGACGCGCACGCGCGTCCAGGTCTCCGGGTCGTCCTGCGACGCGAGGCTCGCGGGCTCGGCCACCATCAGGTGGCAACGCGAAATCTTCAGATCGAGCAGCTCGTACAAGCCCTCGCCTTCGTATTCCATCAAATTGTCTTTGCCGGCGATGCCGAGATCGGCGGCGCCGAACTGGACGTACGTTGGCACGTCCTGCGCGCGAATGATGACAACTCTTATGTCCGCGCGATTGGTCTCGAGGATCAGCTTGCGCGTCGTGATCGCGTCTTCCTTCGGGACGATGCCGGCGGCGGCGAGCAACGGCAAACTCTCCTCGAGAATGCGCCCCTTCGAGAGCGCGATGTGCACGACGGCCGTCATCAGCCGTCCCGGCCGCCGGCCGCGGCGCGGTACTCGGCGGCGGCCGAACGTGGGCCGGGCACGCGGCGGATGCGCGCGCCGAGCGCGGTGAGTTTCTCCTCGATACATTCATAACCGCGGTCGATGTGATAGATGCGCTCGACGCTCGTCTCGGCCTCGGCCACGAGCCCGGCGAGCGCGAGACACGCCGAGGCGCGCAGATCGGTCGCCATCACCGGCGCGCCGACCAGCTTCGGCACGCCCCGCACGAACGCGGTCGTACCTTTCATTTCGATGTCCGCGCCCAGGCGTTGCAGCTCCTGCACGTGCATGAAGCGGTTCTCGAATACGGTTTCGGTTATGGTGCCGGTACCTTTCGCGATCGTGTTGAGCGCGACGAATTGCGCCTGCATATCCGTCGGGAACGCGGGATAGGGCGCGGTGCGCACGTTCACCGCCTCCGGTCGGCGTCCCTGCATGTCGAGGCGGACCCAATCGGGACCGGACTCCACGCGCGCACCGGCCTCCCGCAGTTTGTCCAGCACCGCGACCAACAGATCCGGGCGGGTGTTACGTAGTCGCACATCGCCGCCGGTGATAGCACCCGCGACCAAATAGGTGCCGGTCTCGATGCGATCGGGAATCACGTTGTGATCGGCGCCGTGCAATCGCTCGACGCCTTCGATCGTGATCTCGTCGGTACCGGCGCCGTGGATACGCGCGCCCATCGCAACCAAGCATTGCGCAAGATCGACCACTTCCGGCTCGCGCGCGGCGTTCTCGATCACGGTCGTGCCTGCGGCCAAGGTCGCGGCCATCATGATGTTTTCCGTGCCCGTGACCGACACGATGTCCATGAAAATGCGCGCACCCTTCAGTCGCTTTGCGCGCGCGTGAATGTAGCCGCCGTCGAGGCGGATCTCGGCACCCATCGCTTCCAGACCCTTGATGTGCAGATTGACCGGGCGCGAGCCGATCGCGCAACCGCCGGGCAACGAGACTTCGGCTTCGCCAAAGCGGGCGACCAGCGGACCCAGCACTAGAATCGACGCGCGCATCGTCTTCACCAACTCGTAGGGCGCGCGCACGGAGGTCAGTCGGTTAGCGTCCGCCTCGATCACCATCTTCTCGTCCACCACGAAGCGCACACCCATGCGGCCGAGCAGCACCATGGTCGTCGTGATGTCTTGCAAATGCGGCACGTTGCCGATGCGCAGCGGTTCCGGCGACAGGAGCGAGGCGACGAGCACCGGCAGCGCCGCGTTCTTCGCGCCGGAAATGCGGATTTCTCCGCGCAGCGGATAACCGCCGGTAACGATGAGTCTGTCCATTTGTATTATTTAGTTGGAAACCACGGATGAACGCAGATTGACGCGGATGGAAACAAAAAACTAACGGGTTTCATCTGCGTCCATCAGCGGCCGTTTTCCTGCTGCTCAAAAAGCAAGGCTGCCCAGCGGCAGCCTTGCTGCTAAGGATCGACGCGCATCACCTCAGGCGGCTTGCGCTTTAGCGACCAGCTGCTGGAGCTCGCCCTTGTGGTAAAGCTCGGTGACGATGTCGCAACCCCCGACCAACTCACCATTAATATAAAGCTGCGGGAAGGTCGGCCAATTGGAGTACGCCTTTACGCCTTGGCGAACCTCCTCATCGGCCAGAACGTCGAAGCTCGAGAACTTCGCGCCGACCGCACCGAGTAGCTTCACCGTTTGCGCCGAGAAGCCGCACATCGGCGAGTCCGGCGTACCCTTCATATAAAGGACGATCTTATCCGATGTGATTTGCTGCTTGATCTTTTGCTGAGTGTCCACTGCGTTTCACCTATAAGTTAAGAGTTGCCGAACTTAGGACGTTAAGCGTCGGGCGTCAGCGTACGTAACGACAGCGCATGTATTTCCGAGCGCATCTTCTCGCCGAGGGCCGCATAGACCATTTGGTGCTGTTGCAACATGCTCTTGCCGGCGAAGGCTTTGGCGACGATGACGGCCTCGAAATGATGCCCATCGCCCGCGACCTCAACCTGCGCGCCGGGCAGGCCGCGCTCGATCAGACGCTTGATGTCCTCCGGTTGCATTAAAACTATTATCGGGCCATTTGACCGTATTGCAAGGCCGCAGGCGCGGGCGGCGTATCGGCACAAGACTGAAGGCACGGAATGCGCCGAGAGAGTCGTAGGGAGCGCCGGGCCTGCGGGAACTCAAACCCGGCATGGAGCCGGAGAATACTAGCCACGCGCTTCGGTGCGGCGCGTACAGAAAATGAGAGGTGTCGCTTCTCCGGGCGGAGCCGAATTAGTTCGGCACGATCGCGTTATCGACGATCTTCACCTTACTGCCGGCACTTAAGCCAGCGTTGCTGGCCTGAGTAATCGTGCGCACTGTACCGTCGTCCATGCGCACCGCGATTTCGTACTGCGTCGTCTTCTTCATATTTTTCTCGATCTGGTGACCGGCATACGCGCCGCCCGCCGCGCCGGCGATCTTCGCGAGCGTCTTGCCTTTGCCTTGACCGATCTGATTGCCGACGACCAAGCCCGCGACGCCGCCCGCGACCGCGCCGATGCCGGACGCCTCACCTTTCACCTCGACGGTGTTGACCGCTACGATGGTTCCGCAGTTGAAGCAAACGGGCGCCGCCGGCTTTTCCACTTTCGCTTGGCGAACCGGTTCGGCGGTGGCAACTCGCGCGTGCTCCTTAACGACCGGCTTGGCCGGCACCGGCGTTACCGGCGTTTCAGCGGTTGACGTTGCCGGGATCGCGGCGGCCGGTGCGGCGGTAGCCTCGATTGCTTGTGGCGACTTCTCCTTTGAAGACACGCCGGGAATCAATCCGGTCATCGTGCCGACACCAACCGCGCACAGAACGATCACGGCACCGGCGGCGATTTTTACGATTGGCAGTTGTGCGGTTTGAGCGATTGACACAGATACCTCCTGAGCAAGTTTTGCAATTTTTCGATACCAAACCTATACGAATGAACCATAGGAAATCCGCGACGCTTTACCAACGGAACAGCGATTAGCGGCTCTGTTTCGAGGGCTTAACGGTCAGACGACGAAACGGTTGACGATCGGTTTCAGTCCCGGAGGCGATAACCGATCTTGAGCAGGTAGAGCGTGATACCGGAAAGCAGCAATAGAAATCCCGTGACGACGGCGAGACTGAGCCACGGGCTTACATCGCCGGCTCCGACGAAACCGTAACGAAAGCCGTCGATCGCGTAAAAGAAAGGATTCAGATGAGACACCGCACGCCAGAAGTCGGGCAGACTGCGCAACGAGTAGAAGACACCGCTCAAGAACGACAGCGGGAGGATCACGAAATTTTGGAACCCGGCGAGTTGATCGAACTTTACCGCCCAGACACCGGCGATCACGCCGAGCACCGCCGGCACCGCCGCCCCCACGGCAGCGAACAACAGCAACGCGGCCGGGTGGGCGATGGGAACCGTGGTAAACGGCAGCGCCACGAGATACACACCGAGACCGACTATCAGACCGCGCGCGACCGCCGCGCCGACGAACGCGAGGAAAAATTCGAAATGCGATAGCGGCGCGAGCAAAATGAAGACGAGATTTCCGGTGACCTTCGATTGGATCAGGCTCGAGGAGCTGTTGGCGAAGGAATTCTGAATGATCGACATCATGACAAGCCCCGGTACCAAGAATGCGGTGTAGCTGACTCCCGGAAAAACATCGACTCGCCCTTCCAGCGCTTGTCCGAACACCAGCAAATAAAGCAGCGCGGTCACGATCGGCGCCGCCAGCGTTTGCAGCAACACCTTTACGAAGCGCAGCACTTCTTTGTAAAAGAGGGTGTAGACGCCGCGCAGCCGCATCACTGTCTCCGCGTCAGCTCGACGAACACGTCTTCGAGATCCGCTTCCTTGATCTCGATGTCGGTAACGACTGCGCCTTCGCTGCGCAACGCATCGAGCACGGCGATAATAGAATCGCTGTCTTTCTCGAGCTGCAGCTCGATGCGGTTACCTTCGAGCCGGCGCAATTTCGAACGAAGCGCCGGGGGCGCGACCTCGAGCGGCCGCTCGGTAGTGAGCGCAAGGCGCAGCGTCCGCCCGATGCCGCGCGCGAGCAGCCGCTCCGTCGTGTCGAGCGCGATCAGCTCGCCGCGATCGATGATCGCGATGCGTTGGCACAGCGCCTCCGCCTCCTCGAGATAATGCGTGGTCAGGACGATGGTATGCCCTTGCGCGTGCAGCCGCCAAATGAATTCCCACAGCGACTTGCGCTGCTCGACGTCCACGCCCGCGGTCGGCTCATCGAGCACGACGACTTCGGGTTTGTGCACAAGCGCCTGCGCGATCATGACGCGCCGCTTCATGCCCCCCGACAGCTCGCGCATATTTGCGTCCGCCTTGTCGGTGAGCCGCAGCGCCTGGATCAGCTCGTCGATCCACGCGTCGTTGCGTCCGAGGCCGAAATAGCCCGACTGTATGCGCAGCACCTCGCGCACCGTGAAGAACGGATCGAACACGACCTCTTGCGGCACGACGCCCAGATACCGGCGCGCGCGCCGATAGTCCTTGAGCACGTCGCAGTCGAGCACCCGCACACTTCCTTCATTGAAACGCGTGAGCCCGGCGACGATATTGATGAGCGTCGATTTGCCCGCGCCGTTCGGACCGAGCAGCCCGAAGAATTCGCCGCGCTCGACCGCCAGATCGACGCCCTTGAGGGCGTGGACCGTTGGATAACGTTTGTGGAGCCGGGTGATTGAAATGGCGTGCGACACTTTGGTTATTGTATTTGTTGGGCGCGCTTCGCGCGACGGGCGAGTATGAAAATTAACTTGTGGGTGGCTGACCCGAGTGATGTTTGTCATCCCCGCTTTCGCGGAATGAACGACCAAGCGTGCATCGCGCGCCGCGCGATCAACTCTCCACGCCGAGCGCGCGATCGAGTCCATTCACCCGAATCAGCGACTTCACCTGCTCGGGGGCATTCACGAATTTGAGCGAGCGTCCCTTCGTCTTCGCGAGGCGCAGCCACTCGACGAGCAGCGCGAGCCCTGCACTGTCGGCGCGGCTAACCTCCCGCAAATCGATTGAGATTGGGCCGCCCGGTCGTTCCAGCCACGCGGTGCTTTGCTCGAACACCCGCGGAACGGTATCGAACGTGAGCGCGCCGGCGACGGCAACCGTGCCGTCGTCGCGGAACGCGACACGTACGTCCTCTTGTTCGGCGACGGTGCTCACCGCGGGGCGGCGGGCTTCTGTCCGGTCGCGGCCGGGCCCACTTGCCCGCGCCGGTTGGCTTCGGCGAGGCTCGCGATCAGCGCGTCCAAACCTTGAGCGCGCACTTTTTCCGCGTACGTGCTGCGATAGTTGGTGACGAGACTCACGCCCTCGATCGAGACGTCGTAAACCTTCCAGCCATCGTCGGATCGATAGAAGCTGTAGTGCATCGAAATATTCGGCGCGCCCCCGCCCTGCATGATTTCGGTCCGCACCAGCACGGTCTTGTCATCGGGACTGGCGCGCACCGGTAATATTCGAACTTCTTGGTTGGTGTACTTGAGCAGCGCGGTCGCATACGTGCGCACGAGTAAATCGCGGAACTCCTGCACGAAGCGCTCGCGTTGCTCCTCGGTCGCGTCGCGCCAGTGACGTCCGAGCACCGACTTCGCCATGACGCGGAAATCGAAGTACGGCAGCACCTCGCGATTGACCATGGCATAAAGTTTTCTCGGGTCGCGCACGTATTCGTCGCGATTGGCCTTGATGAGTGGCAAGATGTGGTCGGAGACTTTGTGCACGAGTTGATCGGGCGCCTCCGCCTCCGCGGCGACGACGAGGAACGGCAACAACAATCCGAAGACAAGTACTAGAGCGCGCTTCATGTCGGTTCCTCTCATCGTGGCAGCGGCGCGGGCGCTGGCGCCGCCGGCTTAGCGCTATTCGTCGGAGCCTCCGAGGCCTTGCTGAACAGGAATTGTCCGATCAGTTTCTCGAGCACCACCGCCGACTGAGTGACCGTGAGCTTGTCACCGTCCTTTAGATACGCGTCCGCGCCGCCCGGTTCCAGACCGACGTATTGTTCCCCGAGCAACCCCGAGGTCAGAATCGCCGCGCTCGTGTCGACCGGAATCCGGTTGTAACGGCCGTCGAGATTCATCGTCACGACCGCTTGATAGCGATCGTTGTCGAAACCGATCGCGGCAATGCGTCCGACCGGGACGCCCGCCATGGTGACGCGGGATTTCACTTTGAGCCCGCCGACGTTGTCGAAGTTGGCGCGCACCTGGTAGCCGTTCAACACGTCGGCGGTGGCGAGATTGCCCACCTTGAACGCCAGCATCGCGAGCGCGAGGATGCCGACGGCGACGAACAAGCCCACCCATACTTCGAGCGTTTTTCTTTGCACCATGTCAAACCTCTCCCAGCGTCAACGCCGTCAAAATAAAATCCAGCCCGAGCACCGCGAGCGAAGAATAAACCACGGTGCGGTTCGTCGCGCTCGCGACCCCCTCGGAGGTCGGGACCGCGTCATATCCTTCGAACACGGCGATCCACGTAACAGTAATGCCGAACGCGACACTTTTGATGACACCGTTCACGACGTCATCGCGAAAATCGACGCCGTTTTGCATTTGCGACCAAAATGCCCCGGCATCGACCCCGAGCAAACCGACGCCGACGATGTGTCCCCCGAGCACGCCGATCGCGGAAAATAGCGCCGCGAGCAGCGGCATCGCGACTACGCCGCCGAAGAAACGCGGCGCGATCACCCGCATGATCGGATTAACCGCCATCATTTCCATACCGGCGAGTTGCTCGGTCGCCTTCATGAGCCCGATCTCCGCCGTGAGCGCCGATCCGGCGCGCCCGGCGAAGAGCAGCGCCGTCACCACCGGCCCGAGCTCGCGTACGAGAGACAGCGCGACCAGTAAGCCGAGCGACTCCGCGGCGCCGAAGCGTACGAGCGTGTTGTAGCCCTGCAGGCCGAGGACCATGCCGACGAAGAGCCCGGACACCATAATAATGAGCAGGGTCAGTACACCGACGGCGTAGACTTGCTGGATGACGAGAAAAAATCGATGAAACAAAGGGCGGGACGCGGCAAAGATATCGTAAAGGAACATGCTTGCTCGGCCAAGCCGCTCGACGCTGCCGATGACGCCCGCGCCAAGCTCGCGTATCGCGTTCGCGTTCATGCGGTCTCCTTCGCCAATAGATCCTGTAGATAGTCAGGCGCCGGATGTTGATACGGCACAGGACCGTCCGGCTGTCCTTCCATGAATTGGCGCACGTAGTCCGAGGAGGAATGCTGCAGCTCCTTCGGCGAACCCTCGCCGATGATCCTGCCCTCACCGACGATGTACGCGTAGTCCGAAATTAGACAGGTTTCCTGGACATCGTGCGATACGACGATCGAGGTAATGCCGAGCGTGCGGTTCAGCTCCTGAATCAGTTTGGCGATCACGCCTTTCGAGATCGGATCGAGCCCGGTGAACGGCTCGTCGTACATGATGATCATCGGTTCGAGCGCGATCGCACGCGCCAGGGCCACGCGCCGCGCCATGCCCCCCGACAGCTCCGATGGCATCAACCGGTACGCGCCGCGCAATCCGACGGTTTCGAGCTTCATCAGCACGACGGTGCGCAGGATCTCCTCCGGCAACCGCGTATGCTCGCGGATCGGAAAGGCGACGTTCTCGAAGACGGGGAGGTCGGTAAAGAGCGCACCCGTTTGGAATAGCAGCGCCATCCGCTTGCGCAACGCGAACAGCTGATCGGTGTCGAGTTCGGGAACGGATTGCCCGTCGACCATCACTCGCCCCGAATCGGGGTAGATTCGTCCGCCGATCAAATTCAGTATGGTCGTCTTGCCGCTCCCACTGCCGCCCATGATCGCGGTGATGCGCCCGCGTTCCGCGTGCAAGGTGAGGCCGCTAAGAATGCGGCGATCGCCGCGGGAGAAAACTACATTGTCGAGCGTTACGACGGCGTGATCGGCGCGCGGTGCGGCTACGCTATCGGTCGCAACGCGCTTGCCGGAGGCAGCTCGCTTCAATCGGGTCCCTGTCGATCGTTTCCGAGGTGAGGCGCATTTTATGCGCGTCGTTGCGGCTTTGCTACTCGCCGACGCAACCCGACGTACGTAACGATGGGAAACGCCGACCGTGTGCCGGTGATGCGATGCTTGTGGTATAAGGCGAATTCCCTTAGTCACCCGGGTGTCTCGATCCGATGCTCGATGTGCACGACGTGCACTATCGCTACCGCGCTAACGGACCTTGGGTCCTGCAGGGCGTCGACCTTCGCGTCGCTGCGGGTGAAATATTCGGCTTGTTGGGTCCGAACGGCGCCGGCAAGACCACGCTCATCTCGATCATCGTCGGCCTCGCCGCGCCGACGCGCGGGCGCATCGCGCGCGCCGGCTCGATGCAACGACCCGCGCTCGTGCCGCAGGACTTGGCGTTTTACCCGATGCTCACCGGTCGCGAGAACCTCGCCTTCTTCGGTGGCATGCTCGGTCTATGGGGCGCACGGCTGCGCCGCCGCATGGACTACGGGATCGCGTTCGCCGGTCTCGCCCCGGCCATCGACCAACGCGCCGGCGACTACTCCGGCGGCATGAAGCGCCGTCTCAACCTCGCCATCGGTTTGCTGGCCGAAACGGAACTAATACTACTCGACGAGCCGACGGTGGGCGTGGATCCCCAATCGCGGGCGTTCATTCTCGATGCGATCCGCGGCCTGCGCACCGAAGGCAAAACGGTCGTCTACACGTCGCACTATATGGAAGAGGTCGAATATCTGTGCGACCGCGTCGCCATCCTCGACAATGGCCGCGTGCTGACGCAGGGTCGGCTCGATACGTTACTGACGGGCGATTCCAAGCTGCGGCTGGTTTTCGGCGACGCCGCGCCGGCGGAATTCTTGACGTCACTCGCTCGCGACTTCGACGTCGTGAGCGCCGATACGCGCGAAGCGGTGCTGCGCACGCCGTTGCGACACCCGCTGTCGCGCTTGATGCAGTTGTGCGAAACCCATAACGTCGAGCCGGCGCGGCTGCAACGCGGCGCGAAAAATCTGGAGGAAGTGTTTATGGAATTGACGCGCCGGTCGCTTCGAGATTGACGCCATGAAGCTCTGGGCCGCGCTCACCAAGGAAACACTGGCGCTCACGCGCGATCTGCACGCGCTCGCGGCGCTCTTTATCATGCCGGTCGTCTTCATTTTGATCATGTCGCTGGCGCTGCAAGACACCCTTTCCGCGCAGAGCGCGCACAAGTTCTCTTATCTGGTCGACGATCAGGATCGCGGCGCCCTCGCACGCACGTTGCAGGAGCGCTTCGCGGCCACGAGCGGCTTCACCCGATCCACCGAGGCGCTCGCGCCATCGGCGGCGTTGCGGGAACATCGCGTCAATTTTGTGTTGGTCATCGAGCCGAGACTGGAGCGCGGCTTGTCCGAACGCGCACGCAAACCACTCGTGCGCATAGTCGCCGAGCCGGCGCTCGCGGCGTCCGTGCTCGCCCTCGCGCAAACGCAGACCGAGCTGATACTCGCGCAGCTCGCAATCGAACGACTCGGTCGCGGTATCGGCGTGAATCTCGCCGGCGCCACGGATAGACGCGTCGCCGTCGCCTATTTCGAAAGCGCCGGTGTCTCGCGCCCGCCGACCGCGGTTCAGCAGAGCGTGCCGGCGTGGTTGGTGTTCGCCATGTTCTTCATCGTCATTCCGCTCTCGACCATTTTCATCGCCGAGCGCGATCACGGCACGTTGCGCCGGTTGCGCTCGATGGGCGCATCGCCCGGAGTCTTCTTCGCCGGCAAGATCGTGCCGTTCTTTCTGATGAACCAGGTGCAGGCGGTCGCCATGCTGTCGGTCGGCGCATACCTGGTGCCGCTCTTCGGGAGCGAAGCGCTGGCGCTGAACGGCTCGCCCGCCGCGTTGGCGTTGGTGTTCGCCGCCACCAGTCTCGCCGCGATCGGCTATGCAATACTCGTCGCCGTGAGCGCGGGCAGCGTCGCGCAAG
The DNA here is from genome assembly GCA_041485885.1 of Sulfurifustaceae bacterium. GTDB lineage: Bacteria > Pseudomonadota > Gammaproteobacteria > Acidiferrobacterales > Sulfurifustaceae > JACQFZ01. Next base: position 18,037 of record JBGPKL010000010.1, on the reverse strand, counting down.
CGACGATCATCGGGGGCGTCGGCAACATCTTGTTTGGCGCGATCGGCGGCGTGATGGCGCCGAAATTTCTGATGCCGCAGAGCATGCAACGACTCGCGGAGGCGTCGCCTATGGGATGGGCGCTCGAGGGAATGCTCGACGTGCTGCTCCGCGGCGCGGGCGTGGGTGCGGTCGCCGGCCGCGCGGCCGCTCTGTGCGCGTTCGCCGCCGTCTGCTTGGCGATTGCCGTCGTCGTGTTTCGCTACAAACGCATCTGATGAACTTAACGCGCCCGCAGCTGATCCTCGAAATCAAACGCCTGATCGTGGCGGAATGCCAGAAGGACATTCCGCCCGAGGCGATCGGCGACGACGACGTGCTCTACGGTCCGACCGCGCCGTTGCAGCTCGACTCGCTCGACGCGCTGCAGCTCGCGATGGCGCTGCAGAAGCGCTTCGGCGTGCGGCTGGTCGACAGCAAGGAAACGCGGCGCGTGATGGCGAGCGTCGCCAATCTCGCGGCGTACCTGGAAGCGCAATGACGTCGATCTACGTCGCCGGCGCGGCGCTTGTCAGCGCGCGCGGTGCGGATCTCGCGCAGGCGGTCGAAGCGGTACGCGCGGGCACGATCGATCACGGCGCCTGCGTTATCCCGAGCATCGACGGCGATCGCACCATCCCCTACTTCGCCATGCCGGTCGGCGATGCGACCGAAATTCTCGTACGCACGTGCCGCGCCGCGCTTTCCGACGCCGATCTCGGCGACGTGAAGGACATCGCGCTGATCGTCGGATCGTCGTCGCTGCAAATCGCCGAGGCGGAGCGCGATGCGTCCGCGCGCGTCGTCGGCGACATGAGCACCATCGCCCGCCGGGTGAAGGCGGCGCTCGCCATCGAAGGTTGCGACTACACCGTCAACACCGCCTGCACGTCTTCGGCGCACGCGCTGCTTATGGCGCACACGCTCGTTCGCGCGGGCGCTTGCCGCGCCGCGCTGGTGCTCGGTATCGAGTTCGCCAACCTCGTTACCGCCGCCGGGTTTCAAGCGATGCAGTTGCTCGGCACATCCGCCCGTCCGTTCGACGTCGCGCGCGATGGCATGGTGCTCGGCGAAGCGGCGGCGGCGATTGTGTTGACCGCCGAGTCGTCCGCACCCGCGCCGCGGCTCCTCGGTGGTGCGAACTCGATCGACACCTCGAGTCCCACCGGCGCCGACGCGAGCGGTGCGGCGATGACGACGCTGATGCGTCGCGCGCTGGAGCGCGCCGGCGTCACGACACGAGACATCGGGTTGATCAAGGCACAGGCCGCGGGCAGCCGCGCCAACGATGCAGTCGAAGCGCTTGCGCTTGCGCAATTGTTCGACAACGTACCCGCGGTTACTTCGCTCAAGGGTTACGTCGGCCATCTACTCGGCGCGAGCGGTTGCGCCGAACTCGCACTATTGGTCGGTTGTTGGCGCGCCGGTTTCACGCCCGCGGCGGCGGGCTGCGACACGCCCGATCCGGCTTTGCCGCTTCGGCCGATGGACCGCCATTCGTTCGACGTCCCGCGCTACGCGTTGCTCAACACCGTCGGCTTCGGCGGCGGCCAAGCGGCGATCGTGCTCGACACCGCCGCGCCATGAAGATCGCCGCGATTACACACTGGCAAGGACGCGAATCGCGCGCCGCGTTGGTCCAAGCGATCGGCACGCCGCCGCGCCGGGCCGGACACTTCGCCGAGCTCGCGCTGCTCGGCGCCGCGCAGTGTGCATCTGCGACAACGTTGCCGGCGGATACCGCGGTCGTGCTGGCGTCGCACCGCGGCAATCGACGCCAGGCCGAGGAATTGGCGCGCACCGTCGCGATCGAACGCACCGCGCCGATGCCGTTCGCTTTCGTCGCGAGCCAGAGCGGCGGCGCGTGCCAGGTCATCGCGCGTCACCTCACATTGAACGGTCCCGCGCTGTGCCTGTCGAGCGGCCGCGCGCCGTTCGAGCGCGCGCTGCTCTACGCGGCGGCGCTGTTTCAACAAGAAGAGGCGGCGACGGCCTTGGTCGGTTGGGTGGAAGAAACCGACGGCGCGACGGATGACATCAGCCATTGGTGGTGCCTCGATCGACGACCGCACGCGCGCGGCACGCGCATGGCGACGCTCGGTGAGTATGACGCCGCCCACACCCGCGCACTGATCGGCACGCGCGACGGCGTGCTCGATCTGGACGAGGAAACGGCGCGCGCGTTCGAGCGGACCGAAGCGAGCGGTGAACTCGATATGGCGCGCCGTGTGCTTGCGGAAGGCTGGCGCACGGGCCGGGACTATCGGCGAGTACGCGCGGTGGAGCGCAATCGCTACCTGCTGCTCGCGCTCACGCGCTGACTTTCGCGAGTCGCTGGAACAGCACGCGCTCGCGCTCGGCGCCCTGTAACACCATTTGCTTCAACTGCGCGCAATCCATCGCGAGCCGCCCTTTGCACATGCGCGCGGCGCTCAGCGCGAATTCGCGCCAATGATCGCCTGCCGCGGTCATGTCGTTCGCAGCGTCGGCAAGCGTTTGATCGTTCGCTCGTTGCGCCGCCTCCTGCAGAAACGACGCGTAGAGGAAGCGAAAACCGCCGCCGCCGGTTCCAATCTCTTCTTGCATGCGCACGACGTGGCCGACGAAGAGCGCGGTGTGCTCCGGATCACGCGCTTGGGGGAGCGCGCCGATGCGCCGCGCGAGCATGCGCATGCCGCGGATGCCGATCAAGGGCAGCGGCGTGTGCAGCATCACGCGCGCGGTGCGACGGATCGCCGCGACGATCGCCGGGCGCAAGTCCTTCGGCGGGCGAATGTGCGTGGGATAGTAGAGCAGTCCGTGCGGCGCCAGCACGCCGCGCGCGAAACGCGCCTTCTGCAGATCCGCGGCCGGCGCGCGCACCGGTGTCTCGCCGACCGGATCGCTGATCAAATATTCATCGCCCTCCTTGCCGTACACGATGAGATTGTGCGCGTTGAAATGAAACCGCATGTCGGGCGGGAAATACGGCAGCCAGTACACCGAAGTCTGCAGGCCGACGGGCTGGCCTTGCGCGAGCAGCTCATCCAGCCGCGCCGTCCCGGCGGCGGGATTGCGGAACGTTTCGTAGCGCATGCGCACCCCGAGGCGGCGGCGCACGCCCTTCAGAATCGCCTTCGGCGGCATGCGGTAGGAAATCAGGGGCAGGCCGGAAATTTTAATGAACGGCAGATAAGCGAACGCGAGCGCGCTCGTCAGCCCGAACGCCATCGCTTCGGAAATATCGACGCCGTGATGCCGCAGCAGCGATGACACCGCGCCCGACTCGCAATGCGCCGCGTGCTGATGCTTGAACGGCACGATCATGGCAAGCGTCGCAGCTCGTCGACGGAAACACCGAGCGCATCGGCGTAGCGCGCCAGCAGCTTCGCGTTTAACCGCGCGAACGCCGCCGGGTGCAAATGCCGCCGAATGCGCCAACGCCACAGCCCCGTCGTCTGCGCGAGCAGCGCGAGGTCCATACGACTCCGATACATATGAACCTCGAGCGGCGACGCGCGGCCTTCGAGCGCGCGTCGCCGCGCGTCATCGGCAAGACGGCGAAACGCTTCGACCGCTTGCAAGGTGACGGTCTCCTCCGCTTCCCAGCCGGTCGATGGCACCACGGTGTAACGTCCATCTGGACCGACAGCGTAGACGGCTTTGCGATGACCGCCGAGGGCAGCGTTACCGTCCTGCGGGACTTCGTCCGCGCGCATACGCGTCAGACCACCGTCAGCAAAGCGAAGGCACTCGAGAAGCGGCCGCTCTCCGGCACGAACATAAAGACGCGCTCGCCGGCGCGCAACCGCCCACTGCCGTACAGCTCGTCGAGCATGATGTAAGGTGCCGCCGATCCGGTGTTGCCGCGCTCACTCAAATTAGTGAACCAGCGCTCGACGGGAATGGGGCACTCCACCGTCGCGAGCGCGTCGATGAGCGGCTGGCGAAAATATTCCGACGACATGTGCGGGAGAAAGTGATTGACGTGATCCGCGCGCACGCCGCGCTTGGCCATTACCTGCCGCAGCGGTTTTATCAGCGTATAAGCGGCGATCTTATCGTTGAGCAACCTCACATCCTGTTTGACCGCGAGCAGTGAAGACGCGAGCCACTCGCGCGGTTCGTGCTCGCGCCAACCGCGCAGTCGCTGCTGTGCGTCCTTGTCGCCGCCCGCGTACATACACGCTGGCAGCTCGTGCGCGTACGAAAACATGTCGATCCATTCGATGCGCAGCGACACGCCGTCGGCCCGCGGCCGATCTTGCAACAACATGGCGCCGGCCCCATCCGACAACATCCAGCGCAAAAAATCTTTATCGAACGAAATTTCCGGGCGCTCCTCGAGCCGAGCCAGCTGCTCTTCCACTTCGGGTTGAAAATGACTCGCATGCAGCGACGGCGACGCCACCTCGGAGCCGGTCGCCACGGCATTGCGCGCCTGACCCGCCAGCACGGCAAGGTAGGCGTATTTGAGCGCGCTGAATCCCGACACGCAGATACCCGCCGTGGCGACGACCTCGCAACACCGGTTGCCAAGCTCGCCATGCACCATCACCGCGTGGCTCGGCATAAACTGATCGGGCGTGGACGTGCCGCACACCAGGCATTCCATTTCGTCCAACGCAAAACCCGCGCGCACAAGACCGCGCACCGCCGCGGCGGTGAGTTGCGCGTTGTTATAGCGCCACTTGCCGGTCGCGCCGTCCAACACATAGTGACGCCGGCGAATTCCGTTGGTACGCAAAATCCTCCGGCGCGCGCGTGACGGCCGGCCCGCCACCATGCCAAGCACGCGCTCGATGTCGTCGTTCTCGATCGGCGGTCCCGGCAAGAACGCGGCGGTCGCGGTGATGTAGGCGGCGCGCTCAGCCATGAAATACGTTCATGCGTTGCGCCGACGAACCGGACGGCTGTTCGAAGTACGCCTTCTGCCTTTGTAACTGGGGCGCCAGTAACGGACGCAGCAACGCTTTGAGCAGCACCGTGATCGGCACAACGATCAAAATGACACAGACGAGAAATATCACGTAGATCGCGAGCACCGGCCGGCGGCGCGCGGAGCCGGGTTTTCCGACGGCGCGCAGCAACCGCGCCCACACGCGAAAACTGCGGTAGCCGAGGCGTTCGGATGCGATCAAACGCACGTCGACTTCGACCGCTTTCAGACCGGTGAGCAACGGCTTGCCGCTGCGCTCTTCGTTGCGCGCGAGCGCCGCCGCCAGTGCACGGCCGAAGCGAGCGCTCGCGGCGATGTCGCCCTCGGTAACCCCGGCAGGCGGCATTCCCCAGAATCCGCTCCGGCGCCCGGTCAGCAGCCAGCGCGGAGTCGTGATGAAGGTCGAGAGACCGCCGCGGTCGGTCAACACGATGTTGTCGATCAATCGCGCGCCGATGGCGCTCAACAGATTTTTCATTTGCTCCTGCGCCATCAACCACATGTTGCGGCACGCGATGAGCGTCACGACCGGTTTCCCGGCGAGCAGGCGACGCGCGGCGTCGCTCTTAAGAAAGGCGGTAATCGGCAGCGACGGCGACAGGAACCACACCTGATACGCGAGGATCACGAGGTCGAACTGCTCGTTGGGTCCGACCTCGAGCGGCTCGATGGGCGGCGGATCGAGGTATATGCATTCCGGAAACGCGTCGAAGAAACGGGAAAGCGGCCACGGAAACGGGTGCGGCGCTTGTGGACGCAACTCGATCACCCGCAGCTCGACGTCGCGGCTACTGGCGAGCGGAGCGGCGAGACTGCGGACGACGGCACCCAGTTGGCCGGTTTGCGAGTAGTAAACGACGAGCACCCGTTTCATGCCGCCGCTCGTATTGCCATAGGTACCGAGACTCGATTGGGCATGCCTGTGAACCGGTGTCCGGGCCAGCACTCCGTATGCACGAAGCTTCCGATGGATCGACTTCGGCCAATGTGCCGCATTTTATGCGGTTATTAAGGCGGCTGCCATCAATACGCTTTCCGGCGGCGAACGCGACGTACGTCGAGCCGCGTCGCTCCCGATATGAGCTGCTCGAGGCTACTCGACGCTTGCTCTCCCATGCGTCAATATCGCGAACCTTTACACCTATGCCGCTCGCCCTCCCGCGCGCGGGCACTGCTCAAATGAAATGAACGCGGTTATCCATCAGGACCTCGGCGACGGGATCAGTTGCATCGATTCCGGATATCACCGCGCCGGTCTCGCCGCGTTTTATCTCCTCGTCGAAGAAAGCGCGGCGGCTTTTATCGACACCGGAACCAATCACTCGGTCACGAACGCGCTCGCGGCGCTTCGCGCGAAGCATCTCTCGCCGGAACAAGTCGCGTACGTGATACCGACGCACGTTCATCTCGATCACGCGGGCGGCGCCGGCGAAATGATGCACCAGTTCCGCAACGCGAAGCTGATCGTGCATCCGCGCGGAGCGCGGCACATGATCGATCCGAGCAAGTTGATGGCGGGCGTGCTCGACGTCTACGGAGCGGAACGCGCGATGAAAAGTTTCGGTACGCTGCGACCGGTACCCGCCGAACGGGTAATCGAGGCGCCGGACCATTTCACGTTGCAGATGAACGGACGCGAGCTGTTGTTCCTCGACACGCCGGGTCACGCGCGCCATCATTTCTGCGTGGTGGACCAACGCTCGGGCTCCATCTTCAGCGGCGACACGTTCGGCATCTCCTACCGCGAGTTCGACACCGAGCGCGGCGCCTTCGTCCTTCCGACGACGACACCGGTGCAGTTCGAACCGGATAGGCTCCACGCCTCCATCGATCGGCTGCTCACGTACCAGCCGCGGCAGATGTTGCTCACGCACTTCGGGCGGGTAACGGAGATTGCGCGGCTCGCGGCGGATATGCACACTTTAATAGATGCTTTTGCCGAACTAGGCCGCTCGGTGAAAGGCGCGGGCGCCGAGCGCCATGCGTTGCTCATCGAGGGTCAACGCCGGATGCTGCTGCCACGCCTGCGCGCGCACGGCTGTCGCTTGAGCGACGCGCAGATTGAAACCGTGTTGCACGGCGACTACGAGCTGAACGCGCAAGGCATCGGCGTCTGGCTCGATCGCGATGTGCAGTGACTACCGGCGCGGGAGAATGACGATGGGACACGACTACCAGAAACTTTATTTGCGCTCGCTTGAGGATCCAAACGGCTTCTGGGCCGACGCCGCGCAAGACATTCACTGGGAGCGCAAGTGGGACCGCGTGCTCGACGACTCGCGCAAGCCTTTCTACCGCTGGTTCACCGGCGGCGTCCTGAACACGTGTTACAACGCGCTCGATCGGCACGTCGAATCCGGCCGCGCTGATCAAGTCGCGCTGATTTACGACAGTCCGGTCACCGACACGGTAAAACGCTACACCTTCCGGGAACTGCGCGATGCAGTCGCCCGCTTCGCCGGCGCATTGACGAAACAAGGCATCACTAAGGGCGACCGCGTCATCATTTATATGCCGATGGTGCCGGAAGCGGCGATCGCGATGCTCGCGTGCGCGCGCATCGGCGCGATTCACTCGGTCGTGTTCGGCGGCTTCGCCGGCAACGAGCTGGCGAAGCGCATCGACGACGCGCAACCGCGATTGATCGTCTCCGCTTCGTGCGGCATCGAAGCGGGACGCGTGATCGAATACAAACCGCTACTCGATGAAGCCTTGAAGCTGGCTACGAGCAAACCGGAGCGCTGTATCATTTTGCAGCGCGCGCAAGCGAAGGCGACGCTCACCCCCTCGCGCGATCTCGATTGGCACGACGTGATGGCCGCCGCACAACCGGTCGACTGCGTACCGGTCGCCGCCACCGATCCGCTCTACATTCTGTACACCTCCGGCTCGACCGGCGTACCGAAGGGCGTCGTGCGCGACAACGGCGGTCACGCCGTCGCGCTCAAATGGAGTATGAAAAATATTTTCGGGCTGGCGCCGGGTGAAGTGTTCTGGACGGCGTCGGACGTCGGCTGGGTCGTCGGCCATTCCTATATTGTGTATGCGCCGCTGCTGCACGGCTGCACCAGCGTGCTCTACGAAGGCAAACCGGTCGGCACGCCCGACCCGGGCGCTTTCTGGCGCGTTATCTCCGAACACGGCGTGTGCACGCTCTTCACCGCGCCGACGGCGTTTCGCGCGATCAAGCGCGACGATCCGAAGGGCGAGTACGTCAAGCGCTACCCGCGCGCGAAATTCCGCGCGCTGTTTCTCGCCGGCGAGCGCTGCGATCCGGACACGCTCCACTGGGCGGAGCAGCAGTTGAACGTGCCGGTGATCGATCATTGGTGGCAGACGGAAACCGGCTGGCCGATTGTCGCGAACTGCCTCGGGATCGAAAAATTTCCGGTTAAAGCCCGGTTCCGCGACCAAGCCCGTGCCCGGGTACGACGTGCGCGTACTCGATAGCCAGAGCAACGAAGTGAGGGCGGGAACCATCGGCAACATCGTAATCAAGTTACCGCTGCCGCCCGGAACCTTGCCGACGATGTGGAACAACGATCAGGGCTACAAAAAATACTATCTCGATCCTTATCCGGGCTACTATCTCACCGGCGATGCCGGCTACAAGGACGAGGACGGCTACGTCTGGATCATGAGCCGCATCGACGACATCATCAATGTCGCCGGCCACCGGCTTTCGACGGGCGCGATGGAAGAGATCCTCGCCTCGCATCCCGATGTGGCGGAATGCGCCGTCATCGGCGCGGCCGATCCGTTGAAGGGCGAGCTGCCGCTCGGCATGATCGTGCTGAAGAGCGGCGTGAACCGGCCGCACGATCAGATCGTGAACGAAGTAATCCAGCTCGTGCGCGACAAAATCGGCCCGGTCGCCGCGTTCAAGCAGGCCACGGTCGTGAAGCGTCTGCCGAAGACGCGCTCGGGAAAGATTCTGCGCGGCACGATGCGCAAGATCGCCGACGGGCAGGAATACAACGTCCCGCCGACGATTGACGATCCCGCAATCCTCGGCGAAATCGGCGACGCGCTGAAGACGCTCGGGTATCCTCCGCGTCGAAACTGACGATGAAAACCCGACACTCGTCGCCCGGCCGGCGCCTTAGCACCGCCTTAAAATCAACCGATGTAGGGTGGGTGGAGCGAAGCGCAACCCACCGAAATATTATTTTGTTGGTTGTTACCTGGGTGCAGCGAAATCGGCTGCACCCGTTCGGCGGCGTGAATGCATGTCAGATGCATTCACGAAAACCCCGCCTCACCGCCGCTCACGCGGCTTCACCCAACCTACATCGAAACATTCTCAACACGAAATCGTACAAACCGCCCTGCTATCTCTAAGACGATGACGACGCCGCCAAATTCCCCCGGCACACGATTTCGCGCCGCGCTCGACGCAGAACGTCCGCTACAGATCATTGGTGCGATCAACGCCAATCACGCGCTGCTCGCCCGACGCGCGGGCTTTCGCGCGATTTATCTTTCCGGCGGCGGCGTCGCCGCGGGCTCGCTCGGCGTGCCGGATCTCGGCATCAGCACGCTCGACGATGTACTGATCGACTTGCGGCGCATCACCGACGTTTGCGACGTTCCGATACTCGTCGATATCGACACCGGCTTCGGCCCTTCCGCCTTCAACATCGCGCGTACGGTGAAGTCGCTGATAAAATTCGGCGCCGGCGCATGCCACCTGGAAGATCAAGTCGGCGCCAAGCGTTGCGGGCATCGCCCGGGCAAGGAAATCGTCGCCAAGCAAGAAATGGCGGATCGCATTAAGGCGGCGGTCGATGCAAAGACCGACGACCAATTTTTTCTCATCGCGCGCACCGACGCTATCGCGGTCGAAGGGATCGACGCCGCCATCGAACGCGCCGTCGCGTGCGCGGAAGCCGGCGCCGACGGCATCTTTCCCGAAGCGGTGACGGATCTCGCGACGTACCGTCGCTTCGTCGAGGCGGTGAGGATTCCCGTTCTCGCCAACATTACCGAGTTCGGCAAGACGCCGCTCTTCTCCGTCGACGAGCTGCGCAGCAGCGGCGTCGCGATGGCGCTTTACCCGCTGTCGGCGTTTCGCGCCATGAACAAGGCGGCTGAGTCGGTCTACACCGCCATCCGCCGTGACGGACATCAGAAGAACGTGCTCGATCTCATGCAGACCCGCGACGAGCTGTACGATCGCATCGGCTACCACGAGTTCGAGCGCAAGCTCGACGTCCTTTTTAACGCAAAGAAGCCCAAGTAACCGCAAGCTGATGTTGAGCTAGTCAGGAGAGAAGTTATGAACGATCCACAAGCGGCGCCGGCCGGATTCAAACCCAAGAAGTCCGTGGCGCTCTCCGGCGTCGTCGCTGGCAACACCGCGCTCTGCACCGTCGGGCGCACCGGGAACGATCTGCACTATCGCGGCTACGATATTCTCGACGTCGCCGAGGCGTGCGAGTTCGAGGAGATCGCGTATCTCCTGGTGCACGAGAAGCTGCCGACGGTGGCGGAGCTGCGCGCGTACAAAGCGAAGTTACAGGAGCTGCGCGAACTGCCGGCGGCGGTGCGCGCGGTGCTGGAGCAGCTGCCGGCCGCGGCACATCCGATGGACGTGATGCGCACCGGCGTCTCCGCGCTCGGCGGCGTGCTGCCGGAAGCGCACGATCAGAACCCGGCCGGCGCACGCGACATCGCCGATCGACTCATGGCCTCGCTCGGCTCGATGCTGCTCTACTGGCATCACTATGCCACCCACGGCCGGCGCGTCGATGTCGAGACCGACGACGATTCCATCGCCGGACATTTTTTGCACTTGCTGCACGGCAAACCGCCGAGCGAGCTTTGGGTGCGCGCGATGCAGACCTCGCTCGTTCTTTACGCCGAGCATGAGTTCAACGCTTCGACATTCACGGCGCGCGTCATCGCCGGCACCGGCTCCGACATGTACTCCGCAATCACCGGCGCCATCGGCGCGCTGCGCGGACCGAAGCACGGCGGCGCGAACGAAGTCGCGTTCGAGATCCAGAACCGCTACCGCACGCCGGACGAAGCGGAAGCCGACATTCGCCGTCGCGTCGCGAACAAAGAAGTCATCATCGGTTTCGGCCATCCGGTTTATACCACCGGCGATCCGCGCAACAAGGTAATTAAAGAAGTCGCGCGCCGCTTGTCGAAAGCGGCGAACGATGTGAAGTTGTTCGGCGTCGCCGATCGCTTGGAGACGGTCATGTGGGACGTGAAACAAATGTTCCCGAATCTCGATTGGTTCTCCGCCGTGAGCTATCACATGATGGGCGTGCCGACCGCGATGTTCACGCCGCTGTTCGTGATCGCGCGCACGTCCGGGTGGTCGGCGCACGTGATCGAGCAACGCGTCGACGGCAAAATCATCCGCCCGAGCGCCAACTACATCGGGCCGGAGAATTTGAAGTTCGTGCCGATTGATCAACGAAAATAACTTGTAACCGCAGATGAACGCGGATAAACGCGGATAGAAAAAAAGTCCATTATTAATCTGCGTTCATCTGCGTTTATCCGCGGTTTCACGATCTTATCTAACTACTTCACAACCATGACCTCACACATCAGCAACGTTCGCCCCAAACCCGACAAAGTTCTCACCGATATCGCCGATTACGTGCTCAAGTACGAGATCACGAGCGCACCCGCGTACGAAACCGCGCGCAACTGTTTGATCGATACCTTGGGCTGCGGGCTCGAAGCGCTCGAGTATCCGGCGTGCACCAAGCTCCTCGGGCCGATCGTGCCGGGAACCGTCGTGCCGAACGGCGCGAAGGTACCCGGCACGTCGTTTCAGCTCGATCCGGTACAAGCGGCGTTCAACATCGGCACGACGATCCGCTGGCTCGATTTCAACGACACCTGGCTCGCCGCCGAATGGGGACATCCGTCGGATAATCTCGGCGGCATCCTCGCCACCGCCGATTGGTTGTCGCGCAATAATTTGACGGTGGGCAAGCCGCCGCTCGCGATGAAAGACGTGCTGACCGCGATGATCAAGGCGCACGAAATACAGGGTTGCATCGCGCTCGAAAACTCGTTCAACAGAGTCGGGCTCGATCACGTCGTGCTGGTCAAGGTCGCGTCGACCGCGGTCGTCGCGCAGATGCTCGGGCTCACGCACGATCAAATCATCAACGCGGTTTCACTCGCCTGGGTGGATGGGCAGAGTCTTCGTACCTATCGGCATGCGCCCAATACCGGCTCGCGCAAGAGCTGGGCGGCGGGCGATGCGACCAGCCGCGCCGTGCGTCTCGCATTGATCGCGAAGACCGGCGAGATGGGTTATCCGTCGGTGCTGACGGCGAAGACGTGGGGGTTCTACGACGTATCGTTCAAGGGCAAGGCATTCAAATTCCAGCGGCGGTACGGCAGCTATGTGATGGAAAACGTCCTGTTCAAAATTTCCTATCCCGCCGAGTTTCATGCGCAAACCGCGGTTGAGTGCGCAATGCAAATACACGAGCAGCTAAAGAAGCTCGGAAAAAAGCCCGAAGACATCAAGCGCATCACGAACCGCACGCACGAAGCGTGCATCCGCATCATCGACAAGCAAGGCCCGCTGAATAATCCCGCCGATCGCGATCATTGCGTGCAGTACATGGTGGCGGTGCCGATCATTTTCGGCCACCTGACCGCCGCGGACTACGAAGACGACATCGCCGCCGATCCGCGCATCGACAAGCTCCGCGCCAAGATCGTCTGCGTCGAGAACAAACGCTACACCGAGGACTACCACGATCCGAAGAAGCGTTCGATCGCAAACGCGCTTACCGTCGAATTCAACGACGGCACGAAGCTCAAGGAGATCGTTTGCGAGTACCCGATCGGCCACAAACGCCGGCGCAAGGAAGGCATTCCACTGCTAGAGGCGAAGTTCCGCACGAACCTAGCGCGCCGCATTTCGAAGGAACAGCGGGACGCGATCCTCGCGGTATCGCTCGATCAGGAGAAGCTCGAGGCGATGGCGGTGAACAAATACGTTGATTTATACGTCGTCTGACGTTGTATCGGCAACGTCATTCCGCGAAAACGGAAATTCTTTTGTTCCCTCTCCCTTTGAGGGAGAGGGCTGGGGTGAGGGTGGATGGTCGGAACGCGCCTCTGCGCGCCCGTCGACTTCAATAAATTTAAATTTTGGTAAGCGACCTGCCGCTTACAACTCATCACTTCGACTACGCGCCCACGGCGCTCAACGCCTTACCCTTACCCTCGCCCTCTCCCTAAAAGGGAGAGGGAATAAAAAGGCAATAGAGGTGCTGAAGACCGATCTACTCCCCCGTTCCGAGGTCCGAAAACGGCGAGCGCTTCGCACGGCGCTGGCACATAATGCGCCCCATGCTGCTCAACCCCGACATCTGTTACCGCGCCATGAGCGCCCGCGACACGCGTTTCGACGGCCGCTTTTTCGTCGCCGTCTCCTCGACGCGCATTTACTGCCGGCCCATCTGCACGGTCAAACCGCCTAAGCGCGAGAACTGCAAGTTCTTCCCGAGCGCCGCAGCGGCCGAGGATGCCGGCTACCGGCCGTGTTTGCGCTGCCGACCGGAATTGGCACCCGGTAACGCCAGCGTCGACGCCGTGCAACGAATAGCGCAAGCAGCGGCGCGTTTGATCGAAGACGGCGCCGTCAACGACGCGGGCACCGAAACAGTCGCCTTGCGCCTCGGCATCACTGACCGTCATTTACGGCGCGTGTTCCAGAGCGAGTTCGGTGTCGCGCCGATCGCGTTCGCGCAAACGCAACGTCTGCTCCTTGCCAAGCGACTACTGACCGATACGCGGTTGCCGGTGACGGAGGTCGCGTTTGCGAGTGGGTTCGGCAGCGTGCGGCGATTCAACACGCTGTTCAAGGAGCGCTATCGATTCAACCCGACTCGGTTGCGCAAGACCGCCGCGCTGGTGGCGCCGGCCGACGCGCTCAACTTCGAGCTGAGCTATCGGCCGCCTTACGACTGGGACGCGCTGATCGCGTTTCTCGGCGCGCGCACGATTAGCGGCGTCGAAGCGATCGATGGCCAGTCCTACCGTCGCACCGTCCGCCTTTCGACCGGAGACCGTGAACATCGCGGCTGGATCGAAGTGGCGCCGGTCAAACCTAAGCACGCGTTGCGCGTGACGATCAGCACGTCGCTCGCGAAAACATTGCCGGCGGTACTCGCGCGCGTGAAGGATTTGACGGACTTGTCTTGCCATCCAACCGACGTCGCCCAAGTGCTGGGCACGCTCGCTACTCGCCATCCGGGATTGCGCGTGCCCGGAGCATTCGACGGCTTCGAATTGGCGGTGCGCGCGATTCTCGGTCAGCAAATCACGGTGGCGGCGGCACGCACGCTCGCGGGACGCTTCGCGGCGACATTCGGCGTGAAAATCGAAACGCCATTCGCCGGGCTCACGACGCTGTTCCCGCTTCCGTGCGAGGTCGCCGAACTGAAGGTGGGTCAAATAGCGAAGTGCGGAATAATTTCGGCTCGCGCACGCTCGATCCTGGCGCTCGCCCGCGCGTTGAGCGAGGGCGAGCTGACGCTCGCGCCCGGGAACAACATTGAGGCCGCGATTGACAAGCTTCAGTCGCTGCCGGGCATCGGCGAATGGACCGCGCAGTACATCGCCATGCGCGCGTTGGCTTGGCCAGACGCGTTTCCGCATACCGACTTCGGTGTGATGAAGGCGCTCGGAGAAAAAAATCCCAAACGCGTTCTCGCGATCGCAGAGGCGTGGCGGCCGTGGCGCGCTTACGCGGTGGTGCACCTGTGGCAATCACTCAAGTAAAGGAGATCACTGTGCGTTATTCCGCTTCCTATAAAAGCCCGTTCGGCGACATGTTAGTGGTGGCAAGCGACCAAGCGCTCGGCGGACTTTATTTTGTCGGGCAAAAATATTTTCCGCGGGTCGACCCCGCGTGGCAGAAAAGCACGGACATCGCGCCGATACGCAAGACGCTCGACGAGCTGGACGATTACTTTGCCGGCCGGCGTACGCGTTTCGACGTGCCGCTCGCGCCTTACGGCACGTCGTTTCAGCACGCCATTTGGAAGGCGATCGCCTCGGTCGAGTACGGCGAAACCATCGCGTACGGAGAGCTTGCGCGCCGCGCCGGTTTTCCGGGGAGCGCGCGCGCCGCGGGCGCGGCAACGGGGCAAAATCCAATTGGGATCATCGTTCCCTGTCACCGCATCATTGGCTCGAACGGGAGCCTGACCGGCTATGCCGGCGGGCTCGACAAGAAGCGGGCGCTGCTCGCGCTGGAAGCGGAACATGCGTCGCACGGTCTGTTCCAGAGAACCGGCACTCGCGGACAACCGATCGCCGAATCGCAAACGTAACGAGATGGGCGTCACGGCGCTGAGGAAGAAGACGGCAAGCGCGGCGCCGAGTATTGAGGACCGCGTCGCGGCGCTCGACTGGACGCGCATCACCGAGGACTTGAATGCGCACGGCGCCGCCGTGACGGGACCGCTGCTGTCGTCGCGCGAGTGCGAAGCGCTGATACAACTTTATCCGGCGCCGCATCTGTTTCGCAGCCGCGTGGTCATGCAACGCCACGGTTTCGGCCGCGGCGAGTATCAGTATTTCGCCTATCCGTTGCCGGAGGCGGTCACTCGGTTGCGTGAATCGCTTTACGCACGATTAGCCGAGGTCGCGAACGGCTGGCACGCCGCTTCTCGGCCCGGCATACGCAACCGAGCCGATCGGCCTGCACCCCCCGGCCCTAGACCACACCAGGAAGGGCGACCTGCGGCTTTTTCAGGGGTTTACGTCTAGCCGCCGTCGAAATCGCTCCGGCCCGCTCCCGGGATGCTATTAGTTACGTCTGTACAATAAAAAAAGGGAGAGGTGGCAACCGCCAGGGTTGGCCATTCATGTTCAAGCTGCGCCGCTACTTTTCGATCACAAGCCTCGCCGGCGTGGCCATCGTCGTCGCCGTCCTGTTTTTCTTCAACCGCGATCTCGCGTTCAAAGCGCTGATAGAACATCAGACGCGAACGAATGTCGCGCTCACGCAAGTGTTCGCGA
Organism: Sulfurifustaceae bacterium; assembly: GCA_041485885.1. Lineage (GTDB taxonomy): Bacteria > Pseudomonadota > Gammaproteobacteria > Acidiferrobacterales > Sulfurifustaceae > JACQFZ01. The sequence continues at coordinate 2,082 of JBGPKL010000010.1, read as the reverse complement.
ACACGCTCTGGCCGCGTTACGCCCCGTTCATCACCGGCGCGCGCGATGTTCCCCGTGACCGGCTCGCCGAGCATCCGGAGATCGAGTCGTTGCGCGGGGACGTCGTGCGACAGATGAAAGGTCTCAACGTCGTAAAGGTAAAAATTTACGATCTCGACGGCTTAACCGTTTTCTCCACCGACGCCAAACAGATCGGCGAGGACAAGAGCAAAAACGCCGGGTTCCGCGCCGCGAAGGCCGGCAGCACGGCGAGCGAAATCACGTTCAGGGAACGCTTTGACGCCTTCGAGGAAACCGTCGTCGATCGCAACCTGATTTCCTCGTACGTCCCGATCCAGCGCGGCGAAACGGCGGCGGTCGAAGGCGTGCTCGAAGTTTACTCAGACGTGAGCGAGCTGGTGACGAACCTCGAAACGACGCAGTGGGAGATCGTCGCCGCCGTTCTGGGCAGCCTTTCCCTGCTCTACTTCTTTCTATTCCTGATCGTGCGACGAGCCGACAACATCATCCGCGCGCAGAGCGAGGAAGAGCGCCTCGCGAATCGCCAGGAGCTACGGCATCAGGCGTTTCACGATTCCTTGACCGGTCTTCCGAACCGCGCGAAGTTCACCGAGGAGCTGAACGAAGCGATCGCGCGCGCGCATGGCACGGGAAACCTGTTCGCGGTTCTCTTCGTCGATCTCGACCAGTTCAAATACATCAACGACTCGCTCGGTCATTTCGTCGGTGACCTGCTGTTGCAGGCGGTCGCCGGCCGGTTGCGCAACCTTTTGCGCGAAACGTACACCGTCGCGCGTCTGGGGGGCGATGAGTTCGTCATGCTCGTGTCCGACGTCAGCCGGATCAATCACGCGGCGCGCCTCGCCGCGCGAATCCATCAGGCTATCGCGCGCGAGCCCTACAACATCGACGGACGCAGACTCAGCGTCACGCCGAGCATCGGGATCAGCATGTATCCGGCCGACGGCGACGACGCCGTCGAGCTGATCAAGAACGCCGACGCGGCGATGTACTACGCCAAGGAAATGGGGCGCAACAATTACCAGTTCTATACGCAGGACATGAACGCCCGCGCGTTCGCGATGTTATCGACGGAGCACAGCCTGCGGCAGGCGCTCGAGCGCGGCGAGTTCGTGCTCCACTACCAGCCGCAGGTGGATCTCGCGACCGGTCGGGTGGTGGGTGCGGAGGCACTGCTTCGCTGGCAACGCCCGGATATGGGACTGGTGTCGCCGGCGCAGTTCATCTCGATCGCCGAGGAGACCGGCTTGATCGTACCGATCGGCGATTGGGTGGTGCGCGAAGCGTGCAAACAGAGCCGCGGTTGGCTCAACGCCGGCCTGTCGGCGGTGCCGGTGAGCGTGAACGTTTCGGCGTTGCAGTTCCGGCAACCCGAGTTCCCGGAAAAAGTCGCCGCCGCGTTGCGCGAGATCGACCTCCCCCCGGAGTCGTTGGAACTCGAGATCACCGAGAGCGTCATCATGCACGGGGCGGACACGACGATGGCGACGATGCATCAATTGAAGGCGATGGGGCTGAAGCTCTCGATCGACGACTTCGGCACCGGTTATTCGAGCTTGAGCTACTTGAAACAATTTCCGATCGATCGCCTCAAGCTCGATCAATCCTTCGTGCGCGGCTTGCCTTCCGATCCGGACGACTTGGCTATCTCGACCGCCGTGATCGGAATGGCGAAGACGCTGCGACTGAAGGTCATGGCGGAAGGGGTGGAGACCGAAGCACAACTCCAATTCCTTCGACAGCACGGTTGCGACGAGGCGCAGGGCCGTTTTTTCAGCGGCCCGTTGCTCGCCGACGATCTAGTGCGGTTCGCCGCGCGATCCGACGTCGTTCAGCTCAAGGGCCGGCGCGCCCGCGCGAAATAGCGCCAACTCGAGCCGACAACGCCCGCGCGAATCGCGAGCGTCGCTTTATTTAGCCGCGCGGTTCTTGACCAAGTCGTCCACCACGGATGGATCGGCGAGCGTCGTCGTATCGCCGAGGTTGCCGAGCTCGTTCTCCGCGATCTTGCGCAGAATGCGACGCATGATTTTTCCGGAGCGCGTCTTCGGTAATCCCGGC
>JBGPKL010000009.1:0-96229 GCA_041485885.1 Sulfurifustaceae bacterium | reverse complement strand
CGCTTTCATTTGGTCATGGACGTGGCCGACCGCGTCCCACAGCTTGGCGGTCATGCGATTTATCTGAAGCAGCTGATGCGCGACAAACGCGTCGAGCACAAACAGTACATCACCCAGTACGGCCAGGATCTGCCGGAGATCCGCGATTGGAAGTGGCCGTACTGAGGAGAAAGGAGGGTCTCATGAACACGGCAGTCCGAGTAAACCCGTTGCGACAACTTCAGGCGCTGGGCCAGAGCGTGTGGCTCGACGACATCCGCCGCAGCTGGCTTCAGGACGGAACGCTCTCTCGGCTGATTGCCGAGGACGGCGTCGCCGGTGTGACGTCGAACCCGGCGATCTTCGGCAAAGCGATCGCCGATACGCGCGATTATGACGCGGCCATCGTACAGCTCGCGCGCCGTGGTTGGAACGCATCAACGATGTACGAGGGGCTGGTCATCGAGGACATCCAAGGCGCGGCTGATCTGTTGCGCAGAGTTTATGGAGCGACCGACCGGTGCGATGGCTACGTGAGCCTCGAAGTGTCGCCGCATCTGGCGCACGACACCGAGGGCACCGTCGCAGAGGCGCGACGTTTATGGGCCAGCGTGGACCGGCCGAATCTCATGGTGAAAGTCCCGGGTACACGCGCCGGTCTCCCCGCGATCCGCCGGCTCATTGCGTCGGGCATCAACGTCAACGTGACGTTGCTGTTCAGCGTCGAGCGCTATCGGGAAGCGGCGCGCGCCTACATCGAAGGGCTCGAAGAATACGCGAGCGCCGGCCATGCAGCAGATCGTGTGGCGTCGGTCGCAAGCTTTTTCCTGAGTCGCATCGATGTGGCCGTCGATAGGCGCCTCGACGCGATCGAGCGGCCAATCGCTCGCGCCGCCGCGCAAAAACTGCGCGGCCAAGCGGCGGTCGCGTGCGCCCGCGTTGCGTATCGCGCCTATGAGGAGTTCATCGCCGATGCCCGCTGGCGCGCGTTAGTACAACGCGGCGCCCGATCACAGCGGCTCTTGTGGGCGAGCACTGGCACGAAAGACCCGGCGTACAGCGAAGTGAAGTACGTGGATGCGCTGATCGGGGCGGACACCGTCAACACCATGCCGTATGAAACGCTGACCACCTATCGCGACCATGGCGAGCCGGCCGCGCGGTTGACGGAGGATACGGAGGGCGCGCTTGCGCTGCCCGCGCAACTGGCGCAGCTCGGGATCGAGCTGCCGGCGATTGTCGCGCAGCTCGAGGAGCAGGGAGTGCAAAAATTTATCGCGCCGTACGACAAGCTCCTCGCGCTGCTCGAGCGCCGCAGGATCGCCGAGAGACTTGCGCATGCCGAATGATTTGACACATGAACTGCGGAGAATGGAGGTAGGCCATGTTGTATGAATTCGTGCACGAGCCGCGCATCGCTTATTTTTCCATGGAGATCGCGCTGCGCAGCGAAATTCCAACCTATTCGGGCGGCCTCGGCGTGCTCGCAGGCGACACCTTGCGCGCCGCGGCGGATCTGGCGCTGCCCATGGTCGGCGTGACGCTCGCCGCGCGCGCCGGATATTTCCGGCAGGAGATCGACGGCAACGGTCGGCAGGTCGAGCACCCGGCGGCGTGGGACCCGGCGCGGTTCGCCCAACCGCTCGATGCCAAGGTCGCCGTCGCGATCGAAGGCCGAGTCGTGTGGGTATGCGGCTGGCTTTACGTGCTCGACGGCCAGGGTGGACCGCAGCCGGTCATCCTGCTCGATACCGATCTTGAGGAGAACCGCGGCGAGGACCGCGAGCTGACCCACTATCTCTACGGCGGCGACGAAACCTACCGGTTCAAGCAGGAAATCGTGCTCGGCATCGGCGGCGCGCGCCTGCTGCACGCGCTCGGGTTCAAAGTACGCAAATACCATATGAACGAAGGACACTCGGCGCTGCTCACGCTCGAACTACTGCACCGGCATGCCTATGCACCCATGGAGTTGCGCCCCGGCGAGCCGCTGTACGACATCCCCAAAGTGCGGGCGCGCTGTAACTTTACGACGCACACACCGGTCGAGGCCGGACACGATCAGTTTTCCTATGAGCTGGTAAGCCGCGTGCTCGACAACAGGATCGGCGTCGAAACACTGGCGCGCCTGTCCGATCCGGCGCGCGTGGTTCGCAGCCGCCTGGCTGTGAACGAAAGCGAGATGGATCTTGCCGTGCTCAAGCGCCTGGCCGGCGAGGACCGGCTCAACATGACACGCCTCGCGCTCAATTTGAGCGACTATGTGAACGGCGTCGCCAAGCGTCACGCTGAGGTGTCGGAACAAATGTTCCCCGGCTATCGCGTGCACGCGATCACGAACGGCGTGCACCCGCATACCTGGACGGCCGAACCGTTCGTCAAGATTTACGATCGCTACCTACCGGCGTGGCGCCACGAGCCCGAGCAACTCGTGCGCGCCGAGTGCTGCATCCCGGACGATGCTATCCGCAACGCGCACGCGCAGACAAAGGCCGCGCTGATCGAAAAAGTTCAGGCCGTGACGCAAGTGACGCTGCGCCCCGATGTTCCGATCTTCGGGTTCGCCCGGCGCATGACGGCCTACAAGCGCCCCGATCTGCTGTTTACGGATCTCGAACGGCTGAAGCGCATTGCGCGCGAGCGCCCGTTTCAGATCGTGCTGGCGGGCAAGGCGCATCCGCGCGACGCCGACGGCAAGCGGCTGATCGAGCTGTTGCATGCGCATGCCCGTGCGCTCGTGGGCGCTATCCCTGTGGCCTATCTCCACGACTACGACATGGCGACGGCGCAACTCCTCGTTGCCGGCGCGGATGTGTGGGTCAACACGCCGCTGCCGCCGATGGAAGCGTCCGGCACGAGCGGAATGAAAGCGGCGTTCAACGGCGTGCCGTCGCTCTCGGTGCTCGACGGATGGTGGATCGAAGGCTGCATCGAAGGCATCACCGGCTGGAGCGTCGGCGCGCCCGGCGCATCGGACGATGCGCGCTCACTTTACGACAAGCTTGAGCGCGTGGTGCTGCCGCTTTACTACGGGTCCACCGATGGAGCAAGCGGCTGGATCAAAGTCATGAAGGGGGCGATCAGCAAGAACGCATCCTACTTCAACAGTCATCGCATGATGCGCCGCTACGCAACCGAAGCGTATCTGCGTTAGCGACAAACCGAGTAAACCGAACGGAGGACGATATGATGGGTTACGACGGTGGGTGGTTTTGGGGGATGCACGTATTCTGGTGGTTGTTCTGGATCGTGCTGATTGTTATTTTCTTTTCACTGCTCTCGCCCGTCCCGCGCAAGCGGGCGCGCGAAACGCCGTTGCAAATACTGCAACGCCGCTACGCCGCGGGTGAGATTTCGACACAGGAATATGAAGAACGCAAGGCGCGACTCGATCGCGACGATGCGTCCAAGGCACTATGAGGCGTGCGCGCAGACCGCGTGGGTACGAATGGACGCAAGTCGATTCACAACAAGCGGCGCAAGGATCGAGGCGCACTAACAACGGGTGATCCATGGAAAAGCAGCAGCAATACTCCATCTGGTATTTCGTCGCCGTATTCCTTTTGATGTTGATCGTGCAGAATTATGTTTCTGCGCCGCACGCGGAAAATCTCGCTTACAACGAGTTCAAAACGCTGCTCAAGGCGGGCAAGCTCGACGACGTCGCGCTTACCGAAAGCACGATCACCGGCGCGCTGAAGCCGGACGGGATCGATGCCTATCTCCCGAAGGAAAAACTGGATGAGCTGAAGCGCTTTGGAGAAGGCAAACACCGTTTCGTCACGGTACGTATAAACGACCCGAACCTCGTCCCCGATTTGGAGGCGGCGAAAATTCAGTTCGCGGGTAAGCTCGAAAGTCGCTGGCTGTCGACGCTGCTCTCGTGGATTTTGCCCGCGGTGATTTTCGTCGGCGTGTGGATGCTGGTCATGAAGCGTATGGGCGGTGGCGGCGTCGGCGGCATGCTCGAGATCGGCAAGAGCAAGGCCAAGGTTTATATGGAAAAGCAAACCGGCGTTACGTTCGCGGATGTGGCCGGTGTGGACGAGGCGAAGGAAGAGCTGCAAGAGATCGTCGAGTTCCTCAAGGAACCGCAGCGCTACGGCCGGCTCGGGGCGCGCATTCCGAAGGGTGTGTTGCTCGTCGGCCCGCCGGGCACCGGCAAGACGCTGCTGGCACGGGCGGTCGCCGGTGAGGCGGCCGTGCCGTTTCTCTCCATTAGCGGCGCGGAGTTCGTTGAGATGTTCGTCGGCGTCGGCGCCGCGCGCGTGCGCGATCTATTTGACCAGGCACGCAAGCTCGCTCCGGCCATCATTTTTATCGACGAGCTCGACGCGCTCGGGCGCGCGCGTGGCGCCTATCCGATGATGGGCGGTCACGATGAAAAAGAGCAAACGCTCAACCAACTGCTATCCGAGATGGACGGCTTCGACCCGAGCAAGGGACTCATGCTGCTCGCCGCGACCAACCGTCCGGAAATACTCGATCCCGCGCTGCTGCGCGCCGGGCGCTTCGACCGCCAGGTGCTGGTCGATCGCCCCGACAAGAAAGGGCGCGTCGACATTCTCAAGGTCCATCTGAAGAAGATCCACTTGGGGTCGGAGTTTGATACCGAGCAGATAGCGGCACTGACGCCGGGCTTTTCCGGCGCGGATCTCGCCAATCTCGTCAACGAAGCGGCGTTACTCGCGACGCGCCGCAACGCCGAGTCGGTGACGCTCGATGATTTCACGCGCGCGATCGAGCGCATCGTCGCCGGCTTGGAAAAGAAAAACCGCCTGCTCAATCCGAAGGAGCGCGAAGTCGTCGCGTTCCATGAGATGGGGCATGCGCTCGTGGCGATGTCGCTGCCCGGCGTCGATCCGGTGCACAAGATTTCCATCATCCCGCGCGGCATCGGCGCGCTCGGCTACACGATCCAGCGCCCGACCGAGGACCGCTATCTCATGACGCGCGAGGAGCTTGAGAACAAGATGGCCGTGCTCCTCGGCGGACGCGCGGCGGAACACGTTGTGTTCCGCCGCCTCTCCACCGGTGCGGCCGACGATCTCGCGAAGGTGACCGATATCGCGCGCAGTATGGTGATGCGCTACGGCATGGACGAGAAATTGGGTCACATCGCTTACGAAGAGAATCAGCCGGCTTTTATGCAAGTGCCCGGCGCACCGCCCCCGGCGCGCGCCTACAGCGAGGAGACGGCGCGCGCGATCGATCATGCCGTGCGCGAAATCGTTAACCGCGCGTTTGGGAAAGCGCAAACCGTTCTCACGCGACGCCGCGAAACGCTCGAGCGCGGCGCTCGACGCCTGCTCGATAAGGAAACGCTCGCGGAAGCCGATCTGCAGGCGATACTCGGGCGCCCGGTGAAAAAGAAACGTCCGTCCGCGGCGGCGCGGACGGAAACGATCCGATAAAAAAGTACCGCGGTCGGAAGAACCCAACGGAGAGACATGATGCGCACGGTAACGATGGATGTCGGTGGCATGATCACGCCGCTCAGCGACATGGGTGTGGAGAAGCAACTGCGGCGGCTGCCCGGGGTGCTCCGCGCGAACGTCGACTACGCGACGGCGAGCGCGACCGTGGAGTATGACGAGCGCATCATCGATCTTGCCGCGATCAAGGCGCGCATACATGAGTGCGGCTTTCACTGCACCGGCGAACAGTTGCCGGCGCACGTGTGTAAGCCCGAAGATCCGCCGGGGGACGCGATAGCAATTGCCGTCCCGGTACACGCGCACGCGCCGCGCGCGGAACCCGCGGTCCACGCCGAACACGAAGTGCCGGCGAAAGCGGCGCCATCGGTGCCGCACGATGCGATGGCGCACGAGATGGGCCACGGCGCCGGCGTGGATATGCAGGCGATGGTCCGCGACATGCGCAACCGTTTCTGGATCGCGCTTCTATTTACGATTCCTATTTTTCTCTATTCCCCCATGGGTGGAATGTTCACACCGCCCGGACCACCGTTTGGACTCTCGCTCGATGTCTGGCTGTTCCTGCTCGCCACGGTGGTGGTGGTCTATCCCGCTTGGCCGTTCGTGGTCGCCGCTTGGCGCGCGCTCAAGAATGGCGTGCTCAACATGGCGGTCTTGGTCGTGCTGTCCGTCGGCACCGGTTACATCTTTAGCGTTGGTGCGACCTTCTTCTTCGAGGGGGCGCAGTTCTACGAAGCGGTCGCGGTGTTGCTCGTGTTCATCCTGCTTGGGCATTGGCTGGAGATGCGCGCCCGCGCCGGCGCCTCGGCGGCGATCCGCGCGCTGCTCGATCTCGCGCCCCCGATGGCGATGGTGCTGCGCGCCGGCAAGGAAGTCGAGGTGCCGACGGCCGAGGTTGTTGCGGGCGACACGGTGGTCATTCGTCCGGGCAACAAGATACCCGTGGACGGCGAAGTGCTCGAGGGCGAGTCCGCCGTCGATGAATCGATGCTGACGGGCGAGTCGATGCCGGTGACCAAGAAGCCCGGCGACACCGTGATCGGCGCCACTATTAATAAGAGTGGCACGTTCCGCTACCGCGCGACCAAAGTCGGGGCCGACACCGCGCTGGCGCAAATCGTGAAGCTGGTCCAGGAAGCGCAAAACTCGAAAGCCCCCGCGCAGCTTCTGGCCGACCGCGCATCGCAGTGGCTGGTGCTGATCGCGGTGGTGATCGGTCTGCTCACGTTCGCCGTCTGGTTCTGGTGGATCGGCCAGCCGCTGCTCTTCGCACTCACACTTACTATTACGGTATTCGTCATCGCCTGCCCGGACGCGCTCGGGCTCGCCACGCCGATGGCGGTCATGGTCGGCACGGGTCTTGGGGCGATGAACGGAATTCTTTTTAAGAACGCCTCGGCGCTGGAGGATGCGACCAAGCTCGATATCGTCATCTTCGACAAGACCGGCACGCTCACGCTCGGCCAGCCGCAGGTCGTGGAAATCAGTGCCGCGGCGGGCGAGAAGCAGGACGGCGTGCTCGCGCTCGCCGCCGCCGTGGACCAAGGATCCGATCATCCGCTGGCGCAGGCGATTGTGCGGCGTGCTCAGAATTTACGCCTCGAGCGGCCAAGCGGTTTCGAAGTGCTCGAAGGTCGCGGGGCGCGGGCGAAAGTTGCGGGCGCGACCGTGTACCTCGGCAATCGCCGGCTTATGGACGAACAAAAAATCGCGTTGGGCGATCTCGTGCGCGAGTCCGAGCGCTTGCAAGGGGGCGGTCGCACCGTCGTACACCTCGGGCGCGATGGGCGTCTTATTGGGCTCATTGCTATCGCCGATGCCTTGCGGCCGTCCGCGGTCGCCGCAGTTAAGGCGCTCAAGGCGCGCGGCGTGCAAGTAGCGATGCTGACGGGTGATAACCGCGCGACCGCCGAACGCATCGCCGGCGAGATCGGCATCGATATCGTGCTCGCCGACGTACTGCCGGGCCAGAAGGCCGACAAAGTGAAAGAGCTGCAAGCGGCCGGCAAGAAGGTCGGCATGGTCGGCGACGGCATCAACGATGCGCCGGCGCTCACGCAGGCGGACGTCGGCTTCGCCATCGGCGCCGGCACCGACGTCGCCATGGAGAGCGCGGACGTCGTGCTGATGAAGAGCGACCCGTTCGACGTAGTCGTCGCGGTCGAGCTGTCGCGCGCCACGCTGCGCAAGATGCATCAAAATCTTTTTTGGGCTGTCGCCTACAACGTCGTGGCGTTTCCCATGGCCGCGGGCGTTTTTTATCCGTTTGTCATCAGCCCCGAAGTCGCCGCTCTCGCCATGTCGGGCAGCTCGGCGCTCGTTGCCGTAAACGCGTTGTTGCTCAAGCGCACGCGGCTCGAAGGCATCCAGCGCATGGGAGTTCCGGCAAGCCAGTCCGTGGAGCCACACACATGAAGATCACCGCGACTGTCCGACTCTCGGAGTTCCGCGATACGCATCACTGAGCGACCGGATACACCGAGCGCTCGATGGAAGGAGAACACTCATGAAAGCGAAAGACGTAATGACCCCTGCCGTCGTCTCCGTCAATCCCGAGGCGAGCGTCCGGAAGATCGCGCGACTACTGCTCGAGCGCCGCATCAGTGCGGTGCCGGTGGTCGATGACCACGACCGCGTCATCGGCATGGTCAGCGAGGGCGATCTCATGCGTCGGCCGGAGTCGCAGACGGAACGACACGCCTCGTGGTGGCTCGCGCTGCTTGAAGGGCCCGACGAGCGGGCGCGCGAGTATCTCAAGTCACACGGCTTAACGGCGAGGGACGTGATGACCCGCGAGCCGGTCACCGTTACCGAGGATGCCTCGCTCGAGGAGATCGCGACGCTGCTCGAACGAAAACGGATCAAGCGGGTGCCGGTGCTTCGCGCTGGAAAACTTGTCGGGATCGTGAGTCGCGCAAACCTGTTGCATGGGCTCGTTGCGCGCGGTGTTCAGGCGCCGAAGTCGACGGCGTCGGATACCGGCCCGGTCCGGGAAGCGGTCATCGCCGAGCTGCGCAAGATTGGCCTGGGTCTCTACTACGTCAACGTCGTCGTCGAGGATGGCGCCGCGTATCTCTGGGGTGGAGTCGAGTCGGCCGCGGAGCGGGACGCGGCGGCTCTGGCAGCGAAACGCACGCCCGGGGTGAGGCGCGTCGAGAACCATCTTTTTGTTATGCCGTCGTGGCTAGTCGAATCCTTGGGAACACAGTGAATGATCGCGAGTCAGTCTATTCGGCACATACTTAACAATAGCCGCGCGAACGTTCATGGACATTTCGTCACGTCCGCCGGGGCCGGTTAGCATGGAGCAGGTCACCTCCGGACGCTTGTCCTACTTTCGCACCTACGATGTCCGCGGGATCGTTCCCGACGAATTCAATCCCGATGGAGCGTACCGGTTGGGCCGCGCCGTCGCGGCCTGGTCGCGAGCCGAAGAGATTCTCGTCGGGCGCGACGCGCGGCTGTCCTCGCCCGCACTCGCCGAGGCACTGATGCTCGGCTTGCGGGCCGGCGGCGTTACGGTGCTCGATCTCGGTGTCGTGACGACCCCTATGCTCAACTACGCCGTCGCACAATTTAAGCGCTACGGCCTCATGGTCACCGCCTCGCACAACCCCAAGGAGTACAACGGCGTGAAAGTCATCGATCCGCGCGTTGAGCAGGTGTACTACGGACGCGGCCTCGAGCAGATCGAGGCGCTCGTAGCGGGCGCGCAATTGCCGGACACGGGCGGGCCGGAGGGCGCGCTGCGCCTACGAGCGATTCTGCCGGAATATCAATCGATGCTGGCGACGCGTTTTCGCGACGTCGCGGTGGACGCACCCGCGGTGGTGATCGATTGTTCCAGCGGCGTCGGCGGCTTGCCGCTTGGTGTGATCGAGAAGCTCGGCTTGCGTCACACGCTCCTTTATCACGTGCCCGACGGTGAGTTTCCGCATCACGGCTGCGACACATTGCGGCCGGAGAATCTCGAGGACTTGCGCCGCGCGGTGCGCGAGCGCGGCGCCGGTCTCGGCATCATGTTCGACGGCGACGCCGACCGCGTCGCGTTCGTGGACGAGCGCGGCGAGATCGCGCGTCTCGATCTCGTGTTCGCGCTGCTCGCGCGCCAAGAACTTGAGCGCGCGCCCGGGCGCGTGTTCTATGACCTGCGGTTCAGTCGCGCGGTGCCGCAGGAAATCGAGCGCCTCGGCGGTATTGCGGTGAAGCTGCGCGTCGGCAACCCGTTTCACAAAGAGGTGCTGCATCGCCATGACGACGCGCTCCTCGCCGGCGAGCTGTCCGGCCACATTATGTATCGCGAGCATTTCGGCATCGACGATCCGCTGTACGCCGCGCTCAAGCTGATTGGGTTCCTCGCGCGCAGCGACAAGGGCCTCGCGGAGCATCTGCAATCCATCGCGCGCTATGCCGGCAGCGGCGAGCGGCGCATTGAGACACGCGAGCCGGCGGCGCTCGTTGAGCGTGCGCGTAGGCACTATGCCGACGCCACTATCAGTACGATGGACGGGATCACCGTGGAGTATCCGCATTGGTGGTTCAACTTGCGGCCATCCAACACCGAGCCGGTCGCGAAGCTCGTCATCGAGGCGGAAACGCCCGAGCAACTCGCCGCACACGAGGCCGAACTGCTCGCGCTCTTCGGGGCCGGCGCATGACGGCGCGTGCCACGGCGGTCGCTCTTCCGCGCGGCGATTTGGCGCTGCTCCTCACTGCCGTCTTCGCCGTGTCCCTCGGTTACGGCGTCGTCCTTCCGGTGTTGCCGTTCTTTCTCGCACGCGTGGCGAGCGAGAGCGATATATCGTGGCACACCGGCATGCTGTCGGCGGTCTACATGCTCGCGATATTTATCGGCGCGCCGCTCTGGGGCCGCATTGCCGACCGGACTGGCCGCCGGCCGGTGATCCTCGTTGGTCTCGCCGGATTCAGCGTCGCGCTGCTCGTGTTTGGATTCGCTTCGAGCCTCTGGCTCGGCTACGCCGCGCGCCTTGCCGGCGGCATGTTCGCGGCGGCGGTTGCGCCGGTGGCCCTCGCCTATGTCAGTGACACGTCCACCGTTACGTCGCGCGCACCGCGCTTTGCGTGGATGAGTGCCGCCTCGGTGTTGGGATTTCTCGCGGGTCCCAGTCTCGGCGGATGGCTGGCGGGCGAGTCCGTAACGGAGAGGGTGCCCGCGGCGGCGCTTCCCTTCCTCGCCGCCGCCGGCATTGGCGCGCTCGTCTGGGTTTTCGCGTGGTGGCGGCTGTCGGAATCGCCTCGCGCGTCGGCACCCGCCAACATGCAAACGCCGGCGCGGACAACGTGGTTGCTGTTTGTCCTGTCGCTCCTGGTGATGTTCGGTCTCGGAGGATTCGAAGTCGGACTCACGCTGCAGGGTCAGCAGCGTCTGGGAATGACGCCGGCGCAGGTCGGGCTGATGTTTTTCGAGTGCAGCCTGGTAATGGCCGTCGTGGAAGTGTTGCTCTTCGCGCCGCTCGCGCACCGCCTTGCCGGCCGCGCCGCGGTGACTGCTGCCTTGGTCGCGATGGCCGTCGGTCTCAGCTGGCTCGCCACGGCCACGACGTCCGATGGATTGTGGTGGCCCGTCGGCGTTGTTGCAGCAAGCTCCGGCTTCCTCATTCCACTGCTCACGTACCGTGTCTCGCTCGCCGCCGGCGTGGCACAGGCGGCGACGCTCGGTAAGCAGACGGCTGCGACGAGCCTCGGTCAAGCGCTTGGCTCAGCCGCAGCCGGATGGCTGTTCGGTTCTATTAACGTCACATTCTTTTGGCTGACGGCGGCGTTGCTCCTTGTCGCAGCAGGTGCGGCACTTGGTAGCAGCCGGCCCGCGCAAGTGCAAATAAAAGCGAACGTCGCGCGGGAAGGGGATCCACGGGCTTAGCGCCGGCTCGGCGTTTCCGCCGATTCTTTGACGTGCATCAAGGCCGGGCTTGCGCCGCCTGTTACGTTTGATGCGAGAGGCGCCTTAATCCTGAGAGGGGCGGTGCGTTTAACTAAGCAGAGAGGACTCGAAAATGTTTAACAGATCTCACAAATTGGAAGCTTCCCGCATCGCGGTCGCCGCCCTGCTGCTCATCGTGGCGACCGATGTGCTGGCCGTCCCAAGCTTCACTCGCCAGACCGGCAGATCGTGTTCTGCTTGTCACACCGTGTTTCCGGAGCTGACTCAGTATGGCAGAGAGTTCAAGCTGTCCGGTTATACCGATGGAGACAAGCTGGAGCGAAAAGAATTTCCTCTCAATGTCCCGGTCTCCGTCGCAGGCACGGTCTCGAGACTTTCGACTCGGACAACGTCCGATGATGCGCCGGAGAGCTTCGAAACAGACGGCAAGACGAAGTTGCAGGTGCTCAGCCTCTATTATGCAGGGAAGATCGCCGGCAATTTTGGCGCTCTCGCGCAATATAACTACGATGGCATCGAGCACCAGTCCGCAATCGAGATGGCGGATATTCGCTATGCCAACGAGTCTACTTTGGGCAAGGACAAGCAGTTGCTCTATGGCGTCACGTTGAACAACAATCCAACCCTTAGCGACATATACAACAGCACACCGATGTGGGGTTTTCCGCACCTCGGTCCGGACCGCGGGGTCATGCCGAATGCCGCGACCGTGGTGGACAACACGTTGTTTGCGAAAGCCGGAGGCATCGGTGCATACGGACTGTGGAACGATTTGGTATATGGCGAAGTGGCGCTCTATCGGCGAGCGGATAAAGGGTTGATGCGACCGTTTAGCAGCGGTGTCGACGTCGATACCGTGGTCGATGGCTACGCGCCTTACTGGCGATTGGCCCTGCAATTCAACTCGAAGCCACACAGTTTTGAATTTGGAACGTACGGTCTGACTGCGAAGATCTTCCCTGACGCGACCATGGCATCTGGCCCGACGGACCGTTTCACCGACGTTGCCTTAGACGGACAGTACCAGTTCATTCGCGCAGACCATATCGTGACTGCGCATGCCACTTGGATTCGGGAAACGCAAGAGTTGAGTGCGAGCTTCCCGCTGGGTTTGACGGAGAATTCATCTAGCCACCTCCGCACGCAGCGCGCGGATGTTCATTACTACTACAAGCGCACGGTAGGCGGCGGAGTCCAATACTTCTCTACGTCAGGCGATACTGATTTGCTGCGCTTCGACACCGGCGAAGCGGTCACTGGCAGTGCGGCCGGGAGTCCGAACACGCGTGGCTGGATGGTTGAGGCGAATTATCTACCGATCCAGTATGTCAAGATCGGTGCGCGCTATACCTGGTACAACAAATTTAACGGAGGCGATACGAACTATGATGGCTTGGGCCGGAATGCCGCGGACAACAATACGTTGTTCCTGTACGTCTGGGCACTCTTCTGAGCGCGCCACGAACCGTGCTCATTGGTTCCGCTACATCAAAATACAATAAGGTATTGCCCGTCACGAGCCGGAAGGGTTGGGTCCAGAGGAGTTGAAGCAAGAACTCAAGTTTCAGAAGCCGACCAATCAACAAGGTTAGACGCGCGAAAACGTGCCATATTTCTCCAGACGTGGTGTTGCGGGGCCGTGTGCGCCAGCCGGCCCCGGTTTGAACTGGTCGCGGTCGAGAACCTTCCGATAGATCCCCGCACCGGCAAGTTCAAGCTCATCCAGACCCGCAGCGCGTGTCGAGTGTCGCCGCCCAGCTTTAGCGGCGGCGTACAGGCGTGAACATCGGAAAGAAACCTGGCCTCCGTGAGGCGCAATGACACGGCCAGACCCCAGTACGTCGCGGTTCGATTACTTGCGTTCTTCGCTCTTTGTGTTCAGCGCATGGACGATACTTTCCCTGGCGCTGCATTTGGTATGGGAGGTAGCGCAGATTCCCCTGTATACGTTATGGCGCGAAGCGGCACCCGCGACTATTGCTTGGGCGGTAGTGCATTGCACCGCCGGCGACGGATTGATTGCATTGGCAACGTTCGCGCTCGCATGCGCATGGTCGCGTCGCGTTGATTGGCCGTGGCGCTCGTTGAGCCGCGGACTGCCGGTGCTGCTGGTGAGCGGTGTTGCCTACACCGCGTTCAGCGAATGGCGCAACGTGTATCGGTTGGGGCTGTGGGCGTACAGCGAGCAGATGCCGATGATTATGGGGATCGGCGCCTTGCCTCTGGCGCAGTGGATCGTCGTGCCCGTCGTCGCGTTGTGGTTCTTGCGCTCGCGCGGTGGTTCGCTTCGGTCATAGCGAAGGTCCAACGCTGGTCCTGGTTGATCCACGTCAAATTACTGTTCAGCCGGTTTGGGACAATGCCGGCATAAGAAAGCAGTAATAACTGGGTAGAACAAGAAGAAGACGCGAATAATGGTCACTCTGCAATATGTTCTGCCGTACTTCATCGTGGAGATGCCGCGCGATGTATTCGTCGGTTTCGTAAAAGCGATCTGTGTGATGGTTGTCATCGGCGCATCGGCGTCGCCCATGTCGGTGCTCGGCGCCGAACCCACCGGGCAGGACCTTGTCGCCCATGTCGAGCGCACGCTCTGGGGAAAAACCAGTCAGGGTGCGGCCGAGATGACCGTCATCACGCCGCGCTGGGAGCGCAAGCTCTCGTTGCGGTTCTGGATGGAACGGCCCGAACGCACCTTCATCCGCATCGACACGCCGGCGAAGGAAGCCGGCATCGGGTCGCTGCGCATCAAGGCGGAGATGTGGAACTACCTGCCCTCGATCGAGCGCGTGATAAAAATTCCGCCGTCGATGATGCTGCAGCCGTGGATGGGATCGGATATGACCAACGACGATCTCGTCAAGTCGAGCAGCGTCGTCGACGATTACACGCACACGTTGATCGGCAGCGAAGATCTGGAAGGAACCCGGGTTTACAAAGTCGAGTCGATCCCGAAGCCCGAAGCCGCGGTCGTGTGGGGCAAGCTCATTTACCGCATCCGCCAATCGGATCGGTTGCCGCTCAAGCTCGAGTTCTACGACGAGCGCGGCGAGCTGGTCAAGGCGCTGCGCTATAGCGACATTCGTCCCATCGGCGGTCGCGTGATCCCGACGCGCTGGGAGATGCAGCCGATCGCGAAGCCGCAGAACCGGACGCTGTTCGTCATCCGCGAGATGACGTTCGACGCCCCGACCGATGCGCAAATCTTTACCTTGAAGAATCTGCAACAGCGACGGTGACGCCATGCTTAGCGTGCGTACAAAAAAACTGACGAAGATTTACCGCCAGGACAGCATCGAGGTGCGGGCGCTCGACGGCGTGGATCTCGATATCGAATCGGGCGAATTCATGGCGCTGGTCGGCCCCTCCGGTTCCGGCAAGAGCACGCTGCTCAACCTAATCGGCGGGCTGGACCGTCCCACGAGCGGGCAATTGTGGGTCGATGGACAGGAGCTGGAGCCCCTTTCCACGCGCGCGCTGACCGATTTGCGGCTGCGACGCATCGGCTTCGTGTTTCAGGAATTCAATCTGATTCCGGTGCTAACCGCGCTCGAGAACGTCGAGTACGTCATGTTGCTGCAGGGCGTGCCGGACAGCGCGCGCCGCGAACGTGCCCGGACGATACTGGCCGACGTGGGTCTCGCCGGCATGGAAGACCGCCGCCCCGGAGAGCTCTCCGGCGGCCAGCAGCAACGCGTCGCGGTCGCGCGCGCGATTGTGAGCGAACCGGCCATCGTGTTGGCCGATGAACCGACCGCCAATCTCGATTCCGCAACCGGCGCGGCGCTCATGGACCTCATGCGCCGCTTGAACGAAACCAAAGGCGTGACCTTCGTGTTCTCGACGCACGATCCGATGGTGATGGAACGCGCGCGCCGGTTGGTACGGCTCAAAGACGGGCGGATAGTGAATTGAGCATGAGGCAGCGCGTATTCCTCAGGCTGGCGCGGCGCGGACTGCGACGCAATCTGCGCCGCAGTCTGATCACGCTTTCCGCGATCGCGACCGGTCTGGCCGCGCTGGTGTTTCTCTGGGGTTATGTCGATGGCACCAATCGCCAGATGATTGGCAACATCACGGGGTATCTGACCGGCCACCTGCAAGTGCATCAGCGCGGTTACCACGACGACCCAACGCTCGACCTGACGTTCGATCGCGCCGATGCGCTCATGGCGCGTTTCGATAAACAAGGCCGCATCGCCGCGATCGCCCCGCGCGTCGAAAGCCAAGCGCTCGCGAGCGGCGCGGAAAAAACGCGGGGCGTCATGGTCATCGGCGTCGATCCCGAGCGCGAACGTCGGGTCACCACGCTGCATCGGGCGCTCAAGCAAGGCGCGTATCTCGATGCGACGGATCGCCAGGGCATGATACTCGGCGACCGGCTGGCGGAAATTCTGCGGGTCAACGTCGGCGCAGAAGTGGCGTTGGTGACGCAGGCCGCCGACGGTTCCATCGGCGCCGGCCGCTTTCGGGTGCGGGGTATCTACCGCAGTGGCATCGATGTCATCGACACATCGCTGGTATTCGTGACGCTGCCGGCGGCGCAAGCGCTGCTTTCCCTCGAAGGACGAGTCACCGCACTCATCGCGCGACTTACCGAACTCGATGACGTGCCGCGCTCGGTCACGGAGTTACGGCGCGAGCTCGACACCGGTTTCGAGGTGCTCGGCTGGGAAGCGCTGATGCCGGAGCTCGCCGGCAATGTCGCATTGCATAAAATGTTCGCGTATATCATCTTGTTCGTGATGTTCGTCGTCGTCGCGCTCGGCATCGCTAATACAATCCTGATGGGCGTGATGGAGCGTACCCACGAGTTCGGTATGATGCTGGCGCTCGGCACGCGTCCCGTGCAAGTGGCGCGCACGGTGCTCTACGAGGCCTTGTTGCTCGGTCTCGGTGCGGTCGCGCTCGGCAGCGCCTTCGGCACCGGGGTTACCGGATACTTCGGCTATCGCGGCATCGATTTGGGCGACTATTCGCAAGCGGTGCAGATGATGCCGGGCCTAACTGGGATCGTCTACCCGAGCGTGCGCCTCGAGTATCTGTTACTGCTCGCGGCAACGCTACTTACCACGACCGTCTGCGCCTCGGTCTACCCGGCCTGGAAAGCGGCGCGTTTGGCGCCGATCGACGCCATCCGCGGCGCGCGTCCGGCGTCGCGCACGCGTTTACCGGCGTTTCGTTTTGCATTCGCGTTTTTACCGCGCGCGGTGTTCGCCCGTCTCGCCCTGCGTGGAATCGCGCGCAACCCGCGCCGCGCGCTGCTCACGCTCGGCGCGCTCGGCGCCGGGCTCGCTGCCTATTTGTTTTTGAGCGCGTTTACCTCCGGTTTTTACCTGCAGATGCGCGATAACGCCACCGACCTGATCGCCGGACACGTGCAGGTAGAGAGCAATGGCTTCCGCGACGAATACGACGCCAAGCTCATGCTCGCACAGACCGACCGATTACTCGCGCGCGTGCGCGCCAGTCCGTTGGTGGCCGCCGCCGCGCCGCGCCTACAGGCACAGACGATGGCGAGCAGCCCGACGAAGTCCGAGCCGTTGATGATCTACGGCGTCGACCCGCAGGCCGAGACCCAGGTCACCACATTGCACAAAAAAATAGTCGAAGGCGCTTATCTCAGCGACGGACGCGCGCGCGAAATCGTCATTGGCCGCAAGCTCGCCGAACGGCTGCGCGTACGCCTGGGCGAAAAGATCGTGCTGATGGCGCCCGCCGCCGACGGCTCGCTCGGCTCGGCGGCGTTGCGCATCGTCGGTATCGTCGACACCGGCAACGATATGATCGATCGAACGGTGGCCGTGACCCACATGGCCGTCGCCCGCGAGTTGCTGGCGGTGGCGAGCGAGGCGTCGACGATTGCCGTACGCCTTTACGACATCGACACGGCGGAGGCGGCGGTCGCGGCGCTCACGGCGGGATTGACGGCGCCGGTGCAGCGTGTCGTGACGTGGAAAACGCTGCTGCCGGTGATGGTACAGATGCTCGATCTCATTCGCGTCAATCTGCGCGTGATCCTGATCGTCGTGTTTGCCGTGGTGGCGCTCGGCGTCATGAATACCCTGCTGATGGCCGTGCTCGAACGTACGCGCGAGTTCGGGCTGCAGCTTGCGCTCGGAACGCAGCCGGCCCAGATCGTACGCACCGTGTTGTATGAATCGTTGGTACTGGGCGCACTGGGACTCGGCGCCGGTATCGCCGCTGGTGCGCTGATCGTCGGTTATTTCCACACCGCCGGCTTCGATCTCAGCCGCTATGCTGTGACCGGCCGCATCCCCGGTCTGACGAGCGTCATCTATCCCACGATCCTGCTCGGTAATGTCTGGTTGCCGATAGCGGCGTTGTTCTTGACCAGTCTTGCCGCCGCGCTTTATCCCGCGTGGCGCGCCGCGCGCCTCGATGCCGTCCAAGCGCTGCGTCATGTCTAAATGGGGACGGGCAGGCGCGTGCGCCACGTTACTGCTCGCGGTGTTCGCTGCTCCGGCCGAAGAAGCGGACATTCAGTTCAAGGGCTACTACAAGAATCTGCTGGTGAGCTCGCGCACCGTCGCGCCACAACAGGAAGACTACACGCTCGATCTGAACCGTGTGCGGCTGGAAGCGCGCGGGCGTCCAACCGATTGGCTCGGCTTCGAGGTGCAGTACGATAACGAGGCGCTGCTCGGAAGTTTTCTCGATACGGCACAGTTCCGACAGCTAAAGGCGACGCGACCGGCCACCTATTGGGATCTGGAGGACGACTACCTGGACCGCGGGTCGGTCTTCGCGCGGCAGCGGCTGTACCGAGGTTTTGTGACGTTGAACGCACCGGTCGCGGATTTTCTGATCGGCCGGCAACGCGTTGCCTGGGGCAGCGGGCGCTTTTGGAGTCCGACCGATCTGCTGAATCCCTTCAACCCCATCGCCGTGGAGCGCGAAGAGCGCACGGGCGCCGATGCTGTGCTGGTGCAACGAAATCTCGGGCCGTTGTCACGGCTCAGTTTTGTCTACGCGCCGCAACGTGACGCACCATCGAGCCGAGCGGTTCAATATCGCACGAATGTCGCCAACACCGACGTGGCGTTGATGCTCGGCGAATTCAGGGGCGATCGCGTGGTGGGGCTGGACATCGTCGGTCGAATAGGCGAGGGCGGTTTGCGCCTTGAGGCGGCACGCACCGATACCGAGATTGGTTCTGACTTCACGCGAGCGGTGGCGGGTTTCGACTACGCGTTCCAAAACACGGTGACGCTGACCTTTGAGTACTACTACAACGGCCAAGGATCGAGTGACGCGCGTGCCTACGATTTCACGCGGCTGCATGCAGGCCTGATCCAGAACGTCGGCCGTCATTACGTAGGAGCGCAGGCCAAGTACGACCTCACACCGCTGCTCCGCTGGGACAACGTGCTCATCGTTAATACGGACGATCGAAGCCGGTTCTTTGCGCCGAGCCTGACCTATTCGATAACCGCCAATCTCGACTGGTCCGGCGGTGTGCAGCTCTTCGGCGGGACGGACGGAAGCGAGTACGGTTCCTTTCACAATCTTTATTACACCTACGTCCAATATTTTTTCTGACTGTCGCCCCGAGTTTTGTCGAATTGACCTAATGCCCTGTCGCTATAAATAACTATCGAATGACATGTAGCCCGGATGAAGCGACAGCGGAATCCGGGAACGTAAGAATGCCCCGGATTACGGCGCTACGCGCCTTCATCCGGGCTACGTGAGAGCTGTTGTTGTCGCCGGATTTATGCAGCGTATTTTCAGGACGCCGCACTAGGCAAACAGTTGTGTTGACCTTATACCTAGATAGAAGGTTTATACTGAATGCAAATGCAGGCGGTGACCATGGCCAACCCAAGCTCATTGACGATCGGAAAGCTCGCCAATCACGGCGGAGTGAAGACCCAGACGATCCGCTACTACGAACGGCGGGGGCTGTTGTCGCGACCGAAACGTAGCGCCGCCGGCTACCGCATGTATCCCGCCGAAACCATTCGTCGATTGCGTTTCATCAGGCAGGCGCAAAATTTGGGATTCTCGCTGGGCGAGATCGGTGAGCTGCTCGCCTTGCGCATGAACTCCAGGACAACGTGCGCCGATATTCGTGCCCGTGCCCGCGAGAAAATCACCGCCGTCGATAAGAAAATCGGAGAGCTTAAGCGCATCCGAGGGGCGCTGGACAAGCTCGCCGTCGCATGCCGCGGAAACGGTCCGACGAGCGAATGTCCCATCGTCGAGGCTCTCGAATACGAGGAGGGTGGAGTATGAACGTCGAGTTAATCTACGACGCCGAGTGCCCCAACGTGGCCGCGACACGTTCCGCGCTGATTAAGGCGTTTGCGAAGACCGGCGTTTCGGCGCGTTGGCGCGAATGGGAGAGGAACGCGCGCGCGAGTCCCGAATACGTCCGCGCGTTTGGCTCACCGACCATTCTGGTCGATGGCAAAGATGTCGCGGACGCTACGGCGCATGATGCGGCTTCATGCCGCGTTTACTTCGATGGAAGCGGACAGATGGCGCGGACACCGCCTTTCGATTCGATCTGCTCAGCCTTGAGGAGCGGCCTCTCAACCACTGCGGGGGCAAGCGCAGACAAGAGCCGCTGGCAGCTCCTCGCGGTTTCCTTTCCCGCAATCGGAACGGCGCTGTTGCCGAAGCTTTTCTGTCCGTTGTGTTTACCCGCCTACACGGCGCTACTTAGTGCGCTGGGGTTGGGGTTTGTGGACTATACGCCTTACTTGTTGCCCCTCACGGCTATCTTTTTAGCGTTTGCGCTCGGGGCTTTGCTTATTCATGCGCATCGAAGTGGGCGTAAGGCCCCCTTGCTGACCGGCCTCGGTGCTGCGGCCGTCGTCGTATTCGGTAAGTTTTTTGTGGACGTTGATTGGATGACGTACGCCGGCGTCGGGCTATTGTTCATCGCCATCGTCATGACTCTGCGCAAGAAAGCGTTGCCCGCCGCTGCCTGTCCAGCGTGTGTTCCGAGCGCCAGCAAGTTACAACCTGAAGGACGTTAGGAGGTCTTATGGCCAAGGTTCGAACGATTGAAATTTTCAGCGCGGGATGTACTGTGTGCGAAGAAGCTGTCGTCATGATCAACAAAATCGCGTGTCCGTCGTGCGATGTGAGAATTCTCGAAATGCACGAGCCTGAAGTTGCGAAGAAGGCAAAACGCTATGGCATCCGTAGCGTTCCTGCGGTTGCCATCGACGGCAAGCTCGTCGACTGCTGCGCTGGCCGTGGCCCAAATGAAGCAGTGTTGCATACAGCGGGAATTGGCGCTCCGCTCTAGGGCAGGACGGGATAGCTAGGTCCAACGCTTACGCCTGTTTCAGACGCTCCTCCTCCAGATACTCGTCAACGGCGATTTCGGCAAGCATCGACATTAGCGGCTTTAGCGCTTCGTTTCGGTACGCCACTTCTTTGCGCAAGTGCTCAATGACAACGTACTTGGACGGCCAGGGCCACGAGGGGCGGGCAACGATTTCGCTGGTTAGTCGTATCGGCCGTAGCCACTGGCATATTCGGGCCACCACTTGGCGGTCCTCGGCTGAGAGTCTGGAGTAGTGAGACACCATAATCATCCTTGTCAGGTACGTCGAAGCTGGGGCCGGACTCGGTGTGCAACGGGCGTCCCAACAGACATGACGGGTTACTAAGTCCGGCAAAAACTGTCCGATAACTTTTAAGCGGGTGTCGGTATTTCACGTGTTTTGGGTGCACCAAGTAAGGAAAATATCGGACAACTTTTGTGCGATAACTGTTTGAAGTGGATGGCTAATGGTGGGAACCAATTATCTGGCTACGAACCAGGTGGTCGGGAGTTCGAATCTCTCCGGGCGCGCCATTTATTTGGCAATTCACGTAAGCGGTTGCTAATTTTAGACCGCGACCGCTGCTTGCGTTAGCAGAAGTACTTTTGCGTTCAGGTTAGTCTTGAAACCCTCGCCAGCGTTTGTCTTTGGGGTGAGATCGTTAGAGTCTTTGGGCAAGCTCGATATGCGGAGACGCAATTCCTGAAATTAACTATTACCAAGCAGTGGGTAGTTGCTTCTTGATAGTGATTTTCTTATCCGCGACGGCGATATACCCGCCTCGAGAGAGTTCTTTCATGATCCGACTCACCATCTCGCGAGACGACCCGACCATGTTGGCGATGTCTTGATGGGTCAGGCGCTGCTCGATGACGAGCTCGCCGTCGCGTTCGGTCGCAAAATCGAGTAGTTTTCGCACCATCCGAGCATACACATCGTTTAGTCCCAGGCTCTTTACGCTGTCGGTTAGCCGACGTCCTCGAAGCACGAGCTGGCGGATCAGGTCAAAGCTGATGTTGGGGTTGTTGGCAAGGCACTCGCGAAAGGTCTGCTTGGAAATTATGGCAAGGCGGGTGGGTTCGAGCGTCATCACAGAGGCGGAGCGCGGGCCTTCGTCCAACAACGCCATTTCGCCGAAGTACTCACCAGGCCCCTGGAGGCTCAGAATGATCTCCTTGCCGTCCTCGTCGCTGGCGTAGGCCTTAACGCGCCCGGATAAGATAACGTATAAGGAATCGGTCTTATCGCCTTCACTGAGGATGACGGTATTCTTAGGATGACTCTTCGTCGACGCGTGGCTGGAAATTATTGTTAAGGCTCCCTTGCTCAACCCGGCGAAGAGTGGAATACCGGTCAAGACGCTGTCAGCTTGCACTTCCATGACGTGGGTCACTCTATACTATTGCGTTCAGCGGAACCCCATAACCTGAAGCTTCGCGAAATTATGGATGATCGCGTGGAAATGACAAGGCCGGGAGTGGCAAGGACGTGAAGAGTTTACGCCGATGGGTGAAGGCGGCAATTATGGGTCTGTCTGTTGCGCTGGTGGGCGCGATCGTCGCTCCGACCCCGTTGGCCTGGGAACTGGAAGAGACTATCGGTTTGGATTGGTTGTTCGCCTGGCGTGGGTCACGGCCAGCGCCGCCTGAAGTCGTCATTGTCACGCTTGATGGCCCGTCGGCCCATCTCCTTAAGCTACCGGATGATCCTAGGCGCTGGTCGCGCGCGCTCCACGGGCGCCTGATCGATCAATTGGAACGGGCAGGAGCAACTGCCATAGGTTTCGACATAATGTTTGATGGGTTTCGTGCGCCAGAAGAAGACCGTATCTTTGCCTCCGCGATCGCGCGCGCCGGTAACGTAGTTCTGTTCGAGTCTTTGAACAAGAAGACGCTTCAGGTGCCCGCGGGCGAGTTCGTGCTCGAACGCCTTGTCCCCCCGCCGGCTTCTTTTGCCAAGGGCGCTGCGGCGCTCGCTCCATTTCCGCTCCCCAAAGTTCCCGCCAAGGTCGATCGAGTCTGGAACTTCAAGTCGGAAGCGGGGGACGCGCCTACGTTTCCGGTGGTGATGCTTCAGCTCTATAGTCTTGGAGTTTACGACGAGTTGCGTGAGCGATTGCTTGCGTTGCGTCCGGCGTTGGACCTGCCGGCTACCGCTGCCGAGGTGTTGGATACGCACGGTGTCGTAAACCTTATCTATCGGTTGCGACGCATATTTTCCAGCGACACAAGGCTGGCCTCCGAGTTGCTCTCCCGTATCGAGAATGTGCCGCCCTATCCGACGCACGCCGACGGCCGCCTCCTAAGGGCTTTGGTCCGTCTATATCAGGGCGGTAACAGTTTCTATCTCAACTTTTATGGGCCACCGCGCAGCATCACGATGATCCCTTACCATCGGGCGTTGGGAGACGGAGTACCAAACGTGGACCTACGCGGTAAGGCAGTTTTTGTCGGGTTCGCGGCCGCTGAGCAGCCGACGCAGAAAGACGGGTTCTACACGGTGTACTCGCTTGCATCAGGTCTCGATATCAGTGGCGTGGAGCTCGCCGCCACCGCTTTCGGCAACTTGATAGAGGATCTTCCAGTCAGGCCTCTAAGTTTCTCCGAGCAGATAAGCGTGCTGGTTTTGTGGGGGTTATTGATCGGCGCAATTCTACGTGCCGCGCCTGTGCCTCTGGCCGTACTTAGTTGTCTCAGCGCGGTGGCCGTCTACGTAGCGCTCGCCCAGGCGGAATTCAATTCCAAAGCGGTATGGTTTCCGCTTGTTACGCCACTACTGCTGCAAGCACCGCTCGCCCTATTTGTCGCGATATTCTGGCGATATGCAGATGCGAATCAGGAGCGCAGGCAAATCCGCCGCGCGTTCGGCTATTACTTACCGGTCGGTGCGATCGATGAGATTGTGAAGAGCGTTGGGGATGTCGCAGCCCGTGGAAAGGTAGTGTATGGCATATGTTTGTCGACGGACGCGTCGCAATATACCGCGTTGGCAGAGCGGATGGACCCACGGGAGCTCGGTGCGTTGCTGAACGACTACTACGGCGCGATGTTTGCTCGGGTGAAGGCGCGTGGCGGAATCGTTTCCGACGTCGTTGGGGACGCGATGTTCGCGGTCTGGACTGCGCCCCAACCGGACGTCGCACTGCGTCGCGCCGCTTGTCTCGCGGCTTGCGAAATACGGCGTGCCGCTGCACTGCCCACACGCATCGGAGTGCATGCCGGTCAAATACTGCTAGGCAATATCGGCGCTGGGGAGCGCTATGAGTATCGCGCGGTTGGTGACGTGGCGAACACCACCACGCGCATCCAGGAACTGAACAAGGTTCTTGGCACGCACGTTATCGCTTCGCGCGAAGGCATATGCGACGTTGCGGACCTGGCGGCGCGCGAATTGGGTACGTTTCTGCTTGCGGGTAAGTCGTCTCACCTTTGCATGTACGAGCTGCTATCCGAGTTCGATGTCCAGGAAGACGGTATGCGGCGGCTCTGCGCAGATTTTGCGGAGGGGTTGCAGATGTTTCGCGCGCAACGCTGGGCCGAGGCCGAAACGGTGTTTTCGCGGTTGGAGCAGGCTCATCCGGAAGATGGCCCCTCGCACTTCTACGCCTCACTAGTCCGACAATATTCTGCCCAACGACCCGCCGCGGACTGGGCTGGAACCATTATCATTAGTAAAGACGGCAAGGCCAGCATAGGCGGGTTGTAGTTGCACCAATTCCGTGCCTGATGCGCGAGGCTCGTCCCGGCAACCTCAGCGGGTCTGATTAGTTGACAAACCCCTACTGTTTCTACGTAGAATGATTGCGCCTTCAGCGGAACCGTTCGCTGGCGATTATAAAAAAATAGGCACGTAGCGCCGATCCCTGCTGTCCCGACGCGGCGCGAGCACTTTTGATCCTAGCTGCGCGTGTGAAGCACAAGTCTGTGCATGGAACGCACTCACTAGTCGGACCTGCTCGTCGGCGATTTTTGCCCGCAGCCAGTGCTGATCAACAACATAATAAAGTTGCGGGATAAGGATTGCTGCGGGAATGAGGACGCCACCATCATGGATGAACGCGCTGATGTTTGCCGCGTTTACGTCCCTATTCATCTCCCCATCGCTAAGCGCCGAACCCTCGCGCTGTGACTCATGGGTGGCGCGCGTCGAATCGATCCAAGGACAAGTGCAGACACGCGTCGGCGATACCGACCCGTGGCGCGGGGTTACGCTGCATGAAACGCTCTGCCCGGGAGATAGGATCCGAGTAGGTGCCGAGTCGCGCGCCGCGCTAGTCCTGCGTAACGAGACGCTTCTGCGTCTCGATCAGCTAACCACGCTCACACTATCGGGCCTCGCACAACCGCAGGACTCGTGGCTTGATATTTTCTCGGGCATCGTCGAGATCATCAGCCGTGTGCCGGGAGCACTCAAGATCAAGACACCGTTCGTGAATGCCGCGATTGAAGGCACCGAGTTCGTCGTCAGCGTGACGCAGACCGAGGGAAGTGTCACGGTACTTGAAGGCCGCGTGCTGGCAGAGAATTCCTATGGAAGTCTCGTACTCGGACCCGGGCAGTCGGCGGCGGCAGGCGTCGGCCAGCCACCGCAGGCGCGCATCGGAGTGCGTCCGCGTGACGCCGTGCAGTGGGCGCTTTATTACCCGCCGCTTCTCGATCGCCGTGTGCTAACCGTGCGCGACTCATCTCCTTGGCACGAAGCGATGGTGGCATCGCTCACGGCCTATGAGAACAGCGATATTGGCGCCGCGTTTAGCGCTATTTCCGCCGTAGTGGAACCCTCCGATGGCCGATTCTTCGCTCATCGAGCCGCGCTACGTCTGATAGTCGGGCGTGTCGACGAGGCGGCCGCCGACATCGAGCGCGCGCAACGGCTCGCACCCGGTAACGCGCACGCTCTAGCGTTACGGTCGCTGATTGCGTTGTCGCAAAACGAGAAGGAACGCTCGATCGCGCTTGCGCGTGAGGCTGTCGACGCGGATGCGCAATCGGTTCCCGCGTGGATTGCTTTGTCCTACGCGCAACAAGGACTGTTCGACATCCAAGGCGCCGCGGGTAGCGTGAGCCGCGCGCTGAATTTGGACCAGGACGATTCTCTGGTATGGGCACGCTTGGCAGAGCTACAGTTGTCGCTCGGAGACACGCTCCACGCGCGCGAGGCGGCGCAACGGGCGCTCGAGCTTAGCCCGCGTTCATCCCGCGCTCGCACGATGTTGGGGTTTGTCTATCTCTCAAGCATGGATGTGGCGCGAGCACGCAATGAGTTCGAGCAAGCGATCACGTCGGACTCAGCCGACGCCATGCCGCGACTGGGATTGGGGCTCGCCATTATCCGAACCGGCGACCTCGCGGCCGGGCGCCGCGAAATAGAGATCGCGGCGATTCTCGATCCTAACAATGCCCTCATCCGGAGCTATCTCGGTAAGGCTTATTACGAGGAAAAGCGCGGGCGTCTCGCCGAATCCCAGTTCGCGCTCGCCAAAACTCTCGATCCGGCAGACCCGACGCCATTCTTCTACGACGCCATCCGCAAGCAGACCGAGAATCGACCGGTCGAGGCCCTACGCGATCTACAAAAGTCGATCGAGCTAAACGACAACCGCGCCGTGTATCGTTCGCGACTACTGTTGGATCAGGATTTGGCGGCGCGCAGTGCGAGTCTCGCACGTGTTTACGCCGATCTCGGGTTTCAGCAGCTGGCGTTGGTGGAAGGATGGAAATCGGTAATTGCAGATCCCACCAATTACTCTGCGCACCGGTTTTTGGCGGATTCCTATTCGGCGTTGCCAGGACACGAGGTTGCGCGTGTTAGCGAACTCATGCAGGCGCAGCTTCTACAGCCGCTCAACATCAACCCGATCCAGCCGCAAATAACCGAGGCCAATTTGTTTATCCTCGACGGCGCGGGTCCCACTGACGGCAGCCTGAACGAATATACATCGCTGTTTCACCGCGATCGGTTCGTATTGCAAGCGACGGGAATTGCCGGCAGCGAAGATACGCGCGGTTATGAAGTCGTGCAATCCGGGCTGCAGGATAGGGTGTCTTATAGTCTCGGACGATTGGATTATCGAACGGAGGGATTTCGCACGAACAACGACATAGACCAATGGATCAACACCGCCTTTGTGCAGGGACAATTGTCTCCCTCGACGTCCCTACAGGCGGAGGCGCGTGATCTGAAAAGAGAAAATGGCGATGTTGTGCTTCGTTTCGATCCAAACAATTTCAGCGCGCTGCGTCGCGAGTTGCGGGAAACAAATTTCCGACGTCTCGGTCTCCATCACGCGTTAATCCCGGGATCCGATCTAGTTATTTCCGCAAGTTCTCAGGACTCTACATTCATCCAAAATGAAACGTTTCCGGCTTTCGGCAGCACGACAAAATTTTCAGAGCAGCTAGAGAGTCGTGGCATCGAAGTGCAGCACTTATTTCGTGGAGGAGGATTCCATACCATTGCCGGTGGTGGCCACTATGACGCCAAGGGGACACAGCTTACCGTGGTTGAGTTTGCTTTTCCTTGCCCATTTCCGACATGCGAGTTTCCGCAGCCGGTGGAGATCCGGCACAACAACGCGTACCTGTATTCCTACTTTCACGTTAGGAGCGATGCTCATGTCGTTCTCGGCGCCAGTGCAGACCGGTTCAGAGATCGTCAAATTACTCGTGACCACGTAAATCCGAAGCTCGGTTTAACATGGGATATCGACGAAGGCACCACCCTTCGTGTCGCCGCCTTTCGGACGTTGAAGCGGTCGCTCGTGTCCAATCAAACCGTTGAGCCAACCGTCGTCGCTGGGTTCAATCAATTTTTTGACGATCCAGCTGGTGGAACGGATTCATACCGTAGCGGGTTAGCGATCAATCATCGATTCGCCGCTACCTTACAGGGCGGTCTAGAATCGACGAGCCGCCATCTCTGGGTTCCCTTTACCGATCTACTCACGTCCCAGCCCGAGGAAGCGCGCTGGTCTGAACATATTGCACGCGCCTACTTGTACTGGACACCCGACACGAGGTTCGCGATTGGAACGGAGTACGAGTATGAAAAGTTAGATCGGGGTACCGATTTCCAGCTAAATGAGATCGTTAACAGCAGGACCAACCGGCTTCCGCTCTCCGTGCGGTACTTTGGGGCGGGTGGGATCACCGCGCGACTACGAACCACTCATGTGGATCAACAGGGCGTATTTTCCAATTTGACGACGGCTACAAGCGCTCCTGGGCACGATCAATTCTGGGTGACCGACGCCGAAGTTGAGTATCGCCTGCCCGGCCGACGAGGTTTCGTAACGGTTGGGGCAAAGAACCTTTTTGGCGAGAAGTTCCACTATCAAGACACCGATCCCGGTAGGCCGCGTTTTGTCCCCGAGCGAATAACATTCGTGCGCGTATCGATGGTGTTTTAGCGGTTGTTTGGACTCATAAAGTGGTGACGTTGAAAATTCGAGGTAGCTAGACAACCGACGCTAGATTCCTCGCCTACGTAGTTCTCGTCGAGAACATCAATCCACCAAAAGGAGAAGCATATGACATTCGAACCGAGATCTGGTTTAGGCAGTGCCTTCGTCATTTTTACCACGGCCATTTCCCTTGCTGCATGTGTTTCGATGGCCCCCAATGACGATCGCCAACGGACGGAGCCGGATAAGTATAAAGCCACTGGCGTCAACATTCGCTTTCAAGGCAGCCGTATCCTTATTACAGACGCGGCAGGCAAACCACTTGAGCGCCATAAGGTTAGCGATCTCTTCAAAGAACCTGAGCGCGTGCACGAGATCGAGACTCTGTCGATTTTCACCACGTCCGGAAGTCCATGTTTCGCTAACGTCTGCGGATATGGCGGTTGTGTGAGGATGCCAATAAGCGCGGACGGCTGTTAGAGCGAAGAACAAGCAACTCCCGGCTCGTGCCACAACGCGAACTCTGGCATCCAGTGGGTGCCGACTCAGAAGGTCGGCGCCCAGAGCTTTCTGTCGCGATCGGTCAGTGCGGCGCAGCCGACACTGCTCACTCGAACGCTTAGACTTCACGCGTGCGCGGTCCTTTTGCGATTCGATTTGCTTGAGTCGGACTGCCGCACGCTGACGAATAATTGGAAAAGAACGGCATCAAGTCAACGCGTTTCATCGTAACGTTTCCCCTCTACCGTTGCGGCGAGGGATCGAGGTGAGGGTGTGGTGCCAGAGGTCATGGGGTAGCCCTTACCTTCTCACCCTAGTCGGAACCCATCCCATCTTCCGCCCCGCGAGGAAGGAGTCGTAGGGGCGGCCGCTCTCGGGCGGCTCGCCGATAAGACGGCCGGCCGTCGGCCGAAATCCGGTGTCCGCTACATCGTGCAAACGCGCTCGAGAATCCATCGGCCTCTAGTGAATATGTCACATCGCTACCGTGACAAACGTCGCGGGAATCAGCTCTAGCCGGGCGTAAGGTTCACCCAGGTTCGATCGGTTGGAGCAACTCGTGTTCGATCAAGTGACACAGGACCTCAAGCGTTGGCTCGCCGGGTTGGCGGACAGTCCGGACGTTACGTTTCAACTCCCGAGCGGCAATCAAGCGACGCCGTCGATCAGCCTGTATTTCATAGATGTGCGACAGAAACCAGCGAAGCCTGGCGCAACGCGCTCGACGCAGCGGTTCCAGCTTCGCTATCTGGTGATCGCTAGCGCGTCGGATCCGCTTGGTGCACAACGCCTGTTGGGTAGCGTCCTGGCCGCGGCGGTCGAGCGGGAGGACGTCGAGATCGATACCGAATCGCCTTCCGCCGCCTTGTGGAGCGCACTCGGTGTGCGGCCACAGCCGTCGTTTTTGCTTTCAGTGTCATGGGACTATGAAGCGGACCCGGTGCGACCGCGTTTTGCTGCCCGGTCGTCAGAACGCGGAACGCACAGGCTCAGACGGTTAACGGGAAAGGTTCTCGGGCGCAACGATGTCCCGATCACGTTCGCCGCGGTCGAGCTGCCGGCGCTTGGTCGGCTGGCGATGACTGATCACGATGGCCGGTTCGATCTCTCCGTCGTGCCCCGCAGCGTCGATCTGATGTTACGGGTAACGACGAAGGGGCGTGTGATCGAGAGCCGTGTGGACGACGGCGCCGATACGGGACAAGACCTGCTCGTGAGGGTGGCTTTGTAGACACTCCGGTTCCTGTCGTTGCTTGCAACATTGCATGTGGGGCGTCGACCGTCAGCCCGCGCATTCGACAAACGTTGTTGAAGACTGTGCAGTAACTATTGGTAAGGAGAAGTGCCATGGAACTCTTACAGCTCATCAGAATTCAGTACAGCCGCCTTCCACAATGGGCGAAAGTCGTAACGTTCTTCATCGTTTTGCTGCTCAACATCTATTTCCTAGTCACGCCGCGCTTTGTAAACGGCCAAGTCGTGGCGAAGACGCCCGACGGCGGGTTTGTGCCTTATCGAGGCATCGAGCTGCAGACGTATTCCGACGGCCGCACAATGAAGTATCGCTCGAATGAGGACGGCTACTGGTCCATTCCGTTGGTCTCGCGGTTACCCGCGTCCCTCAGAATTCAGGTTCACATCAAGGATGAGCACCACTGGCGCGAAGTCACTATCAATGCGTCGGATATCTGGAGCACGCCGTGGAGCAACGAGTTTCGTCTGACAATTACGGAGAAACCATCCGGGCTCCAACTCGAACGCGTCGCGACCTCCAGTCATGGACTTGAGATGAAATCGCTGGCGTCCGTCTTCGCCGGACTGGTTTCGGCGTCGCACGCCGCTGGGCTCACGCTCCCGCCGGCCGTGAAGGAGTCGGGCGACGCCAATGCAATTGCAGACAAACAAAGACTCGATCGCGAGATCGCTCAGTCGTTTGCCTCCATAACGGGCAAGTCCGCTTCCGGAAATCTTGCAAGGACGGCGATCGGGGATGAGTCCGGTCTGAAATATGTTCAGCGTATCCAGCTTGTGCAAGCGATCGAGCGCTCTCAGAAC
Organism: Sulfurifustaceae bacterium; assembly: GCA_041485885.1. Lineage (GTDB taxonomy): Bacteria > Pseudomonadota > Gammaproteobacteria > Acidiferrobacterales > Sulfurifustaceae > JACQFZ01. The sequence continues at coordinate 65,647 of JBGPKL010000009.1, read as the reverse complement.
TTGAAGATCCCGGACGAACACTGGAAGCCGTTCACTACGCTTCGCGAGCTATCCGACTATGTGTATCGACGGAAACTTCTGGAGCGTCACGATCCGAGTGCGTACCGAATCAAGAACGCCTACGACTGGGCGAACAGAAGCGCGAATCTGCCCGACGAACAGCGAGCACGCTATCGGTAAGGGTAGAAGTCCGCGGGAGCGGGAGCGATTCCATCGGTCGCAGGCGATCGCATTATCGATTAACTGATTTCGCAATGATGGGAGGAGCAGTCATGCAAAACTGGAAAGAGCTTGTTCGGCAAGTTGCGCCTACCTTGAGCGCTGCGCTCGGCGGCCCGCTAACCGGGACAGCGGTGCGGTTCATCGCGGACAAATGTCTCGGCAAGCCGGACGCCGGTGCCCCGGACGCCGGCGTCGAGGAGGTCGCCCTCGCGATGCAAGGCGCGAACCCCAGTTGGCCCCTGGCGAGGCGAGATAGTGGAGACGCTCGCAGTTGTCATCGGACTTTCGATTTCCTTTGCGGCCGGCGCAACGCAAGCCGCGCGACGGGACGGACTCGCAAGCTACGTCGTTGCTGCATTCGGTTCAACCGCGGCTGCGATGTTTCTTCCACGCATTTCGTTCGCCGTCGCATCGGTCGCTACTACCTATTAATAGGTAGTAGCGCGTTTGTGCAATTGTGACATTGTTTGCGCCTCTACATACGCGTGTCGACATCGAAGAACGCGATGGTTCGAAGAGATTTTATACGGATTTTTTTCATGTGTCCTAGCGAATGTGGAACACAAAAGACTGGACTCGCCGGTTACGGCGTATCCGATCATGGCCGATGGAAGCTGCAATCGGCGGCGCGGCGTTGCGGGCGTAACCTTTTCCGTTCGGCGGCGGGGTGGTGATCAGCAATGGCTAACGTACTGGCGGTGCACTCGGTGGGCAGTTCGATCGCGACCTTCCTGCGCAACACCTACCCGCAACAGATCGGGGGGCGCGCCATGCCCGCCTGCGGTTTTGACGTGACCTCGAGCGGCCAGTTGGCGGGCGATATCAGCGAGACGACTCATATCACGCTCTACTTGTACCGCATTACGGTAAACGAACATTGCCGCCAGACCCGCCGCGCCGCCGCGCCGGCCGACAGCTTCGTGCCGCTCGGACTCGATCTGCACTATTTGCTCACCGCGTGGGCTGCCAATCCGCTCGATGAACAGGTCACGCTCGCGTGGGCGATCCGGCAATTGCATCAGTATCCGGTGCTCGACGCCTCCTCGCTTTCGCCGGAGGCGGGCTGGGCGAGCGACGAAATAATCCAGATCATTCCGGCTGAACTCACCACCGAAGCCGTCATGCGCATCTGGGACGCGCTCGATCCGGCTTATCGCATCTCCGTGTCCTACGTCGCGCGCATGGTTCGTCTCGATCCCGACCAGGACAGCGACCTGTTCCGTCCGGTGGTTGCCGGACGCTTCGCCTACGGCGAAGAGGTGACCAACTGATGCGTGCTTTGCGCGAACTCGACCGCATCGAATGGCGCGTAGTGGGCGCGTTGCGCTTCATCGACGCGACCACCGGCGTGCCCATCGAGCGCGCCCTGCGCGTGGATGCGCCCGGCGCTTCGCTGGTTCGCAACCGCAGCGGTTTGTATGTGATCCGCCATTGGAATGCGCTGGCAGCGCACGAGAGCGAATTTCTTGCTCCACCCGCGGTTCCGGCGCCCGGTTCGCAGACGCTCGGCATAAGCGTAACCGATCCCACGGGCGGCTATCTTCCCGTCGCCGCCCAAATCCGCCTGCCGCGTACGAGCGACCCGGCGCAAGCGGCGGCGGCCGATTCCCTGTTTCAGCCGGTGGCGATACCGCTCTATCCCTCGGCCAGCGCTCCCGTTGGCGTGAATTGGGCGGTGCTGCGTGTGAGCCTCACCGAGACGGCGAGCGGCGATGCGCTCGGCGGCGCATTGTTGCGTGTGGTGTCCAACGGCGCGGTGCTCGCGCGCGGATTGAGCGATTGGCGCGGTGAGGCGCTGGTGCCGGTGGTCGGCGTTCCCGTCACCACCTTTTCCGAAGATGCCGACGCCGTCGTCATTTCCGAGATCAACGTCAGCCTGCAAGCGGTGTTCGATTCCGCCTCGGGTAGCCGAACCCCGGCCGCGCAGGTAATCGCAGGCCGTGCGCCCGCGTTTTTGCCGCCGGTCGATCCGATCGCGTTGGATAGCGCGTTCAACGCGCTCCCACACACGCAACTGGCGTTGAGCATCGCCGCGCGACGCAGCCAAAATGTTTTGTTGTCACTCAACTTGCCATGACGGCAATCGTGCGATTCGTCCGATTCACTACACAGGTTTTCTAACAGGAGATCATGTCATGCCTGAATATCTGGCTCCCGGGGTTTATGTCGAAGAAACCAGTTTCCGCTCAAAGTCGATCGAAGGAGTCGGCACCAGCACCACCGGTTTCGCTGGACCGACGCGCAAAGGCCCCATCTCGGATACACCGGAGTTGATCACGAGCGTCACCGATTTCGAACGCATTTACGGAGGACTGCAACCGCTCGACTACGGACTCAACTATATCGCGCACGCGGTCCAGGCGTTTTTCAATAACGGCGGATCCAGGTTGTATGTGTCGCGCGTTTTTAAGACTGATCCTAACAATCCCGCCGCTGGGGTCGCGACATCATCCAAATTGCTTGGCGTGGCCGCGGCAGGAAAGCAGGCCAAGTTCATGGCGCGTTTTCCCGGAAGCGCCGGAAATGTCAACGTCAACGTCGCGCTGACGACGAAACAGGCAACCAAGCGCAGCATGATTGCCGCCCCGATCGGGACGTTGTTGCGCACTACTACTCCCGGAACTGGAACTGGGACTGGGACTGGGACTGGGACTGGGACTGTAGCCAACAATACCAATAAGTTCTATCTCAAAACTCTTGTCGGTTGGGTTAATAGCAATGCCGTCGCTCTGGATTTGGGCGCGCTCGCCGACACCGCAGCGCCCGACGGCTTTGCGGAGATACTCTCCATGACGGTGGCGGTCACGGAAGCAGGTAAGGTGGTCACGATTTACGACGACTTGGGCTTCGATTCCAATCATCGCCGCTGGATCGGCAATGTGCTGGCGGCGACGCCGAGTCGTCGCGGCGATGCGCTGCGAAATCCCATCGCCATTGACATCGATTCAAGCGTTACCGCTTTCGAGTTTCATGACGGAATGTTTGGCGGTGCTACGCCCACGACCGTGCGTGACATTTCGCTTAACAGCGGCAACGACATCGGCGCTCCGAACCAAAGCGCCTACGCCAGCGCGCTGCAGGAACTGGAAAAACTCGAGGACATCTCGATCGTCGCCGCTCCGGGATATTCCTCGTATACGGACTACGCCGGCATTCAAGGCGAATTGATTATCCATGCCGAAAAACGCCGCGCCTATCGCATTGCCGTACTGGATACGCCGGCGCAGCAGGAATTGTCGGATGTACGCGGTATTCGTTCCACGATCGATTCCACGCACGCGGCGCTCTACCACCCCTGGGTGGTCGTTTCCAATCCACTGGCAAGGCCGGGGGCGGAGGACGTTCCGGCGGAGATCGCCTTACCGCCTTCCGGATTCGTCTGCGGTATTTACGCCCGTAGTGACATCGAGCGTGGAGTGTGGAAGGCGCCGGCCAATGAAATCGTGCGTGGCGCACTGCGCTTCGAAACCGACATCAACTTCGCGCAGCAAGAAGTGTTGAACCCGCTCGGTGTCAATTGTCTGCGCTATCTCTCCGGTCGTGGTTTTCGTGTCTGGGGCGCGCGCACGGCGAGCTCCGATCCGGAGTGGAAATACGTCAACGTGCGCCGTTATTTCAGTTACCTCGAAGCGTCAATCGACCGCGGCACCCAGTGGGCCGTGTTCGAGCCGAACGGCGAGTCCTTGTGGGCTAACGTGCGGCAGACTATTTCCGATTTTCTCTACAACGAATGGCGCAACGGTGCATTGCTCGGAAAATCGACCAACGAGGCGTACTTCGTTCGTTGCGATCGCAGCACGATGACGCAGAACGATCTCGACAACGGCCGCCTAGTCTGCTTGATCGGCGTTGCGGCTATCAAGCCCGCCGAGTTCGTCATCTTCCGTATCGGCCAGAAGACGGCCGACGCGGCGTCTTAATCCCAGCGCTTATTTTGGAGAACAATCATGGCAAGCACACGCACGGTACCCTACGGGGCCTTTAACTATCTGGTCACTATCGGGAATGAAGACTTCGGCGGATTTTCCGACGTCTCCGGCATCGGCTCTGAGATTAAAGTAGCCGAGTACCGAAACGGGAACGAATCCACAAACTATGTGCACAAGGTTCCTGGAATTCACACGGCCGGCGACGTTACGTTAAAGCGCGGCATCGTCGATTCCGCGAAGCTTTGGGCATGGATCGGTGCCGCGCGCGTTAACGACAGCGACAACACAAAGAGGGACGTAAACATTACGCTGAGAGACGAGGCGCAAAAATCGGTTCAGATCTGGAAGCTGCGCAACGCGATGCCGATGAAATACACCGGACCGACGCTGGCTGGCAAGGGCGGCGGCGATGTTGCCATGGAGGAGATCGTCCTCTCTGTCGAGGACTTGGAGATCTTGCCGTCGACAGCCTAGGGTTAGGCGTCTCACCCTCAGGATGACTGCGATCAAGGATCTCACGTTAAACATTTTTAGATTAGACCAGACTATGTCGCTCAACTTCGAAACTGCCTTGCCGCTGGTGCCGGCGTCGCCAAACCGCACTGACGTCGCTTGCTTCATCGGCTTCATCGCGCGGCGGCGTGGTGTGCCGTTGCCCGCGGCGATGCGCGAGGAGTTGCGGACGAGGGGTTGGGTGCAGGGGTCGTGGCAGCCTGCGGAACATGCCTTGCAGTCGCTCGAGAACCTGCCGGTGACCGTGGAGAGCTGGCAGCTGTTCGCGCAGCTGTTTGCCTGGGAGGATCGTCCGCTCAAGCCGGACCAGGGTAGCGAGGTGCGCGCCCGGTGTACGACTTATATGGGCGCGGCGGTGCGCAGCTTCTTCGCGCGCGGCGGAAAACGCGCGGTAATCATTCGCGTGGGCGATCCCTGGCCCTATCTCGAATCGAGCGGTCGGCGCAGCGTGCGCCGCTCGGAACGGTTGCTTAGTCTGATTCCTGATTTCTCCGAACACAACGCGCCGGAACACCCATTCGATCCGACCGATCCGCGTACCTGGGCCGGTATTCATCATGTGTACGGTTTGCGTGAAATGAGTCTGCTGTGTCTGCCCGATCTTCCCGATGTCTGCGCCCTGGAAGCGCCGACGCCGGCAACCGATTTACCGCCGCCGGTGTTGCCGGAAGGTTTCGTCGAGTGCAGTGAAGACGAGCCCGTGCCGCCACCCGATAGCGGCCTGCGCCTGATACCGGCGCCGCGGCTCGATAGCGATTCCTTCGAGACCTGGCGGATTGCGACGGCCGCCGTGCGTACTTTTCTTGCGCAGCACCAACGCGAAGTTATTTTTATTGCGGCCTTGCCGTTGCCGCATGTGGACGCGCGCCGCGCGAGCGGCGACGGATGGGTACATGCCGAAGCCGACATGTTGGATTTCCTGCAGCGTGCCGGTGCGATTGAATCCGCCGACGACGCAGCGAACGGCGATCCGATCCCGAGCGGGGCGTTTGTGCAATTGGCCTATCCGTGGTTGTGCACTCGCGCCAGCGCCGATCTGCCGGAAATGGCGGAGCCGCCCGACGGTTTGCTGGCTGGTTTGATGGCCGCCAATGCCTTGACACGCGGGACCTTCAATTCGGTAGCCGGCCGCTTTTCGCAACCCTTGTTGAACGATGTACATAGCACCGTGCCCGCGATTTCCTGGGGCGCCGGGCCGGACAGCCCCTCGGAGCGACTCGCCGAACGTGTATGCCTGTTCGCACCGACCCCCGATGGCATCAGCTTGCAGTCCGACGTCACCGCCTCGCCCGATCCGGCATGGCGCTTCGGCGGCGCCCGGCGTTTGTTGGGCGCCTTGTTGCGTACTGCGCGCATCACCGGCGAGTCGGTGTTGTTCGACGGCAACGGGCCGGCCACATGGAACCGCATTCGCCGCGGCATCGAAGATTTGCTGCAAGCGTTCTGGCGCCAGGGCGCACTCGCCGGCAGCTCGGCCGCCGATGCCTTCTGGGTGCGTTGCGACCGCAGCACCATGACGCAAAACGATATCGACAACGGCCGTCTCGTTGTCCACGTGAGCGTGCGTCCCGCCGCGTCGATTGAGCGCATCACCGTGGTGCTGAATCTCACCAGTACCGGCGCCGGCGCCGGCAGTTTGCTGGAGATGGCCTGATGGCCTTCGAAGCGAATTTCTCGGCGGACCTTTCGGTTTCGCTCGGCGGCGCCGGCGCCGCGCCGAACAAGCCGGATCTGCCGGAAAACCGTTTGGTGCCGCTGCACGTGTTTCGCTTTCACATCAGCTTCAAGGACGCCGGTACGAACCCGGGCGGCCCGGTGCAAATGTGCAGCGGCGCCTTTTCCGAATGCACGGGTCTGGAAGCGACGATGGAACCGAAGGTCATCAAGTCGGGCGGCGCCAACTATGGACCCGCGCAGCGCGTCGGTCAGGTGAGCTTCGCCACGGTGATTCTCAAGCGCGGCATGACCAGCACGCGCGATCTGTGGAAATGGTTTCAGATGGTGGGCGGCGGCGGTTACGCCTATCGCCTGTCGGCGGAGATTGCGATGCAGGATCCGGTGGGCGCTACGGTGCTCACCTGGGGACTGGATAATTGCCTGCCGGTGAAATTCAAAGCCGCCGACCTCAATGCCAAGGGCACCGAGGTCGGTATCGAAGAACTGCACCTGGCGCACGAAGGTTTGCGCCTGGTATCCGACGGGTAAATCCGATGCCCGCTACCCCTTCACCCGAAACCGTCGCGCTCGCGCACTTCAAGCCGCTCGCCGGCGACGATAAGAACAAGTCGTTCCCGGTACATTTCAATCCGGCGTCCCTACAGTACACCGTCGCCAATACGCAAGACCAGAAGCAGAAGAACGCCAGCGGCGTGCAGTTCGTCAGCCAGAGCACCGCCAAGTTGACGATGGATCTCGTGTTCGATACCACGCGGACCGGCGAGGATGTGCGCGAAACCACCGACAAGATGATGAAGCTGTTGCGTCCCTATCAGGACGGCGGTGGCAAGGTACCGCCGAGCGTTGAATTCGGTTGGGGAGCATACAGCTTTACCGGCATTGTCGAGCAGTACAAGGAAACGCTGGATTTTTTCTCCGCCAGCGGTGTGCCGCTGCGCTCCTCCATCAATATCACGTTGTCGAGTAACACCGTGGTATTCGACAGCAGCAAGAATCCGAAAGCATCGGTCGACGGCGAGGGCGGTCCAGAGCCGGTCATCGTGCCGGATAGCGCAGGTTCCGCGTCGGTGGCAAATACGCTGGGCGATCCGCGCGCTGCACGCGCCATTGCCTCGGCCAGCGGATCCGCCAGTCTGCGTTTCGGCGGTGGCGCATCACTGGCTGTCGCCGGCAGCGTCAGTCTGTCGCCACCGGCCGCGTTTTCGGCCGGCGGCGGACTGGGGTTGTCGGTGGGTCTGGGTGTCGGCGGCGGAATCGGTATTGGCGTCGGTGGTGGTATCGGCATCGGCGGCGGAGCGGGTCTCGGCGTCAGCGCGACAGCGGGGGCGGCTTTCACCGGTTTGCGAACCGGCGCCGTCGTTGTCAGCAGCAGCGGTGTAACGAATGCGCGCGCGTTACTACCTGCCGCCAGTATCGCATCCGGCGGCAGCGCCGGTTTTGCACTCGGTGGTGCGGCGCGCGCCAAGACGGGCGGCAGCCTGAGCGCCGATGTCGGCGCTTCCGCCGACCTCAGTGCGCGCATCGGATTCTCGAACTGAATGGAGCTTGCACATGCCGATCGTATTTGAAAAAGTCACTGGTGAAATCGCGCCCGAACGCGGCGCCGGCAACGGTGAACCCCACGCGCTGGCGCCCGATAGCGCCGACGAACTGCGCGAAAATCTGCTCTGCGAACTGGTGTTGTTGCGTGAACGCCAGGCGCGGTTATTCGCCGATTGACGATCGCCGCCATGCCCGAAGCCGCTCTCAGCCAATCCGCCGTCTACAGTGCGCGCCCGACCGTGCGCATCGCGGGCGAGGCCGATGCACGCATCAGCGAACTGGTGATGGCGATGCGCATGGAAGAACATGAAGGCGGTATGAGCAGTCTGGAGATGCGTTTTTCCAATCTCGCCCCGACCACCGACGGCGGCGCGGAACTCGCCTTCGATGCGAGTTCGAAACTCAAGCTGGGGGCGGACATCGCGATCTATTCCGGCGACGCCACGCAGCCGCGCGAAATCTTTCGCGGCAAAGTCGCAGCCATGGAACTCGAATACAAGATCGGCAATGGACCGGAACTCACGGTGCTCGCCGAAGATGCGCTATCGGCCGCGCGCCGCGCGCGTTGCAGCAAGATCTATCCGGACAAATCTCCCGCCGAGGTAGTCCGCAGCATCGCCTCGGATCTGGGGCTGCGCCCGGTGGTATCCGGCCTCGACAATCCAGTCGCAACGTGGGCACAGCTGAATGAAAGCGGTTTGTCGTTCCTGCGTCGCTTGCTGGGACGCTTCGATGCCGATGTGCAAATCGTCGGCGAGGAACTGCAGGTATCGCCGCGCAAAGATGTCAGCCGCGGCACGCTGGAACTGGCGTTGTTCGGGCAGCTTACGAAAGTGCGCGTGATCGCCGACCTTGCCGAGCAAGTCAGCAAAATCACCGCATGCGGATGGAACGCCAAGAACGGCGTCAAGGCCAAAGGCGAAGCCGGTTCCGGCACCCACCTTGGACCTGGCAGCGGGCGCGATGGCAAAACAGTACTCGAGCAGACGCTCGCGAGCCGCGCCGAACACCTCGGTCACGTGGCGGTCGGCAGCGATGCCGAAGCGCAAGCGCTCGCCGAAGCCGCGTTCGATTTGCGCGCGCGCCGCTTCGTGCGTGCCGAGGGAACCGCCGAAGGCAATCCGCGCTTGCGTGTCGGCACGAACCTCAAGCTGACCGGCATCAGCCCCCAGTTCGACAACACCTATTACGTCGTGCGTGCCTGCCATCTCTACGATTTGCGGCAGGGATATCGGACGGATTTTTCCGCCGAATGCGCCTATCTGGCCAACTGAACCATGAACCGCGAAACCCTCTTCGATCGTGCGCCGGGCTGGATGCACGCCGGGTATCTGGCGCGAGTCGTTTCGCTCGACGATCCGGAAAGCCGCAACCGCGTGCAGGTGCGCCTGGTCGCCTTCGATGACGTCGACAAACAGGACGCGCCGATGTGGGCGCGCATGGTGGCTCCGTTTGCCGGGGCCGATCGCGGCGTGTTCTTCCTGCCGGATGTGGACGACGAGGTGCTGGTCGTATTCATGAACGGAGACGCGCGCTTCCCGCTCATTCTCGGCGGCCTGTGGAACGGCAACGCCGGCGCTCCGGCGGATATAGAGAGCGGCGGCAGTAACCGCTACAAACGCATCAAGTCCAAGAACGGCATCGTTTTCACGATGGATGACCGGCAAGGACAGGAAACGCTCAAGCTGGAAACGCCGGGCGGTCAGACGATCACGCTGCGGGACGGTCCAGGCAGCGTTACCGTCGAGGATTCCAACGGTAACAGCGTCAAGCTCGAATCCGCGGGGGTCACGGTTACGGCATCGGCCAACGTGAAGGTGCAGGCCTCGCAGGTGGAGGTGACGGCGGGGATGGTGAAGGTCAATGCCGCGATGTCCACGTTTTCGGGCATGGTGAAGTGCGACGTGCTGCAAACCAACTCGGTGATCTCCACCAGCTATACGCCCGGCGCAGGAAATATCTGGTGAAGGCGCTCGGATGAACCACGACATCGTCATCAGTGCGCCGCGCGGTATCCAGGATTCGCGGGCGCCGGCGATTCTGCAACGCAGCGACGACGATTTTGTCGATGCGGTGATGGATGAATTGAAGACCGACACCGGCCGCGCGTCCTTGCGGGGCTCGCTCGCGCAGGCGAGAAATACGGAGAACGTTCTCAAGCTATATCAACCGATCCAGCGTCAGTTCCACGTCGCCATGATCGAAGCTTGGTGCGACGTGCCGGGCACGCCGCGTGTCGATCCGGCGAAAGTCGACTCCGCCGGTATCGTGGTGCGGCGCGTCAAGGGAGCAGGCTATGAAGGTTGGATGCGCGCCAAGGGTCGTCTGCGCGGCTGGCTCGCCGTGGATCGTTTGGGCAACGAGCGCAGCGATCCGGCGAGCGCCTTGCGGCTGGCGGCCAAGGCAACCGGCGTGGCGGATATCGATCGCTCGCTTGCGAGCTTTGCGCGCGAGAACGAAGACAGCCTGCTCAATGAGCATGTGATTCCGTTGTTCGCCGCACCGCCTGACATCTGCGCCGCGGCGAACAAAACCATTTTCTATGGCTTGGTGCAGACGACCAGTTCGGAACTGGCCGAAGGCCCCGTGGGTTTCGAGGACGAAACATTCACCGCCACGTCCAACGATTTTCGCACTCACCTCGTGCAGGCGCTGCGCGGCGAGCAGATGGAGCTTGCGCTCGCTGGCGAGACGCTGCATCCGGATTGGTTCGAAGCCGTGGAAATGCCCGGGCCGGTGAAGCCGGAAAATCTGCCGCAAGCTCATTGGGACGTGCTGACCGATACCACGTCGCCCACCGCGGCGAATGCTATGAGCCGCTTTATATCGATGCTGCGTCAATTGGCCGTGGAATTCGATGTTTTCGGCAGCGGCGCCGAGGCTCAGGCGGTGTTGGACGAGCTGAAGGCGATAGCACTGCCGCTTACGTTGCGCGCCGGCGAAACCGTGCAGCGCACGACGCCGGCCGACGTGTTCCTCAAGAATGCAATTGCGGTGCTGATCGACCGCGATGACAACGCCGTTCAGACCGAAATGCCGTTGCATTGGCCGGCGCTCGATTCGACGGCTGCCCCACGGCTGAGGGAGAAGTTGTACGACGCGCTGTTGGCGCGCTTTGCGGCGATGAAGGGTCGGCCTGGACGCTTCGACGAAAGTGGTGCGATGTACGCTGTGCGCGCCTTCGTTCGTCTCAAGCCGGACGGCGTTTGTCCGGCGAAAACGCTGTGGAGCGACTACTACAGCGAACCGTTTGTGATCGCGCCCTGGTACGAAGGCTCGGGGGCGCCGGCGGCGCAAATTGTCCTGCCGGACATCACCGACCGCAATTTGCTGAAATCGCTCAAGCCCAACGTCGCCTTCGTCGTGCCGCCGGTGTTGCAGGGTTTGTTCAGCATCAGCCCTAAAGACATGCTCGCGGGCAAAGCCAAAACCGACGGCAGTCTGACGCTCGGCTGGATCTGCGGATTCAGCATTCCGGTCATCACGATCTGCGCCTTCATCGTGCTGAACATTTTTCTATCGCTATTCGATCTGATTTTTAAGTGGATGTTTTTCGTCAAGGTATGCATTCCCTTTCCAAAGAAGAAATGAACCATGACTGACATCGTGCGTCCGCTGCTGGGCTGGCCGTTTCTGCCCTTGCCCGATGAGCAAGGCAGGATCGGCTGGCCGGGCCTGGAGCAAAGCGTGAGCGATGTCATCCGCATCATCCTCAGCACGCGCCCGGGCGAACAACTCATGCGCAGCGATTTCGGCGCCGGGCTCGAGCGTCTGCTGCACGAGCCCAATACCCTGGCGACGCGCCGTCAGATTCGCGATCTGGTGCAAAACGCGCTGACGCGCTGGGAGCGCCGCATCCTGCTCGACGCCGTCGAGGTGTGGGACGTGCCCGAGCAACCGAACCAGGTGCGGGTGGAGATTGCCTATCGCCTCGCCCGCAACGGTACGCCCGGTTCGATGAACGTGACGCTCCAGCTCGACGGCCGATAGAACGAAAAGAGAAGAAGAGGAACGCGAACCATGCCCATCCTGCCCCCAAGTCTTGACGACAGGCGTTTCGACGATCTGGTCGACGATCTGGTCGCGCGTATTCCGGCCCATACACCGGAATGGAACAACCCGCGTCTGGGCGATCCCGGACGCACGCTGATCGAGCTGTTCGCCTGGCTCGGCGACACGCTGCTGTATCGCGCCAATCTGATTCCCGAGCGTCAGCGCCTGGTATTTCTCAAGTTGCTGGGCATCGGCCTGAAGCCGGCGCAGCCGGCGCAAGGCATTGTCAGCTTGAGCTTTGCGCAACCGACCGAGTTCGGCGCCTGTACCATCATCGCCGGTGGACGCATCGCCGGTGCGATACCGTTCGAAACGCTCAATGAGACCACCGTGTTGCCGGCGAGCGCCGAGGCTTACATCAAGCGCGCATTGTCCGATGCCGACGCTGTACGCATGGGCGAGGTCATCCAGGGACTCACGCGCATCCATCGCATCAACGGTCAGGCGCTCGGCTACCAGACGCGCGCCGTTTTCGGTGGCGGCCGCGCCGAGCCCGATGGAATCGATGTATTTGCCGACAGTGTCGATCGCGCACTGTGGATCGCGCTGCTGGCGCCGACGGCGCCCAAGCCCGAAAACCAACCGGTGGTCAACGATGCTGCGCGTTTCGCGCTCGGCGGCGGCGACAGCGGCGCGCCGTCGCTGTTGTCGGTGGGTTTGGTGCCGGCCTTGACGATGCCGGAACTCTTCGAGCAAGTCGGCGCTCCGACACGCGTGCCGGTGCTGTGGGAAATCACCACCCAGGGTCGTGCAGCGCTCGATACCGATTACTTGACGCTCGATCCCTTGCCGGGCTCGGATTCCACCAACGGTTTGACGCGCCCCGGGGTGTTACGTCTAGCTTTGCCGGATGAATCGTTTATCTGGGCGCCGTCCAACGACGTCGGCGTCAACGCGCGCGCCGGTGTCGGCGATGCGCCGCCGCGGCTCGACGACGCCGCCAAGGCGGCGCGTCTGCTTGGCTGGATTCGGCTGCGGCCGAAACCCGGCGAGCAAGTAGGCAGCTTGCCGCTGGCATGGATCGGTATCAACGCGGTGCAGATCGATCAGCGATCGACGCTCGCCGGACACGTATTAGGTGTCTCGACCGGCGCGGCCGATCAGGCATTTCAATTGCCGCAGGGTTCGGTCGATCCCGATTCGCTTGTCATCGAAGTGGAAGAACCCGGCCGCGGCTACCAGCGCTGGTACGCGGTTGACGATCTGGCCGCGATCAGTGCCGATCCGAATGTGGCGCGCGAGGCCGGCGCGTTCGAACTGAATGCCGAAGCCGGCACGCTGCGTTTCGGCGACGGCGTGCGCGGACGCTTGCCCGAACGACAGATGCGTATACGTCTCGCGAGCGGGCGCTTCGGCGGCGGGCGCGCCGGTAACTTGGCGGCCGGCAGCCTTGCCGAAGTCGCGGCCACGCGCGTTCAAGGCGGCGTTGCGCCGGCGATGAAGGTATTGCAGCCGCTGCCCACGAGCGGTGGCGACGATGCCGAGGCGCTGGCGTCGGCCGAGCGCCGCATTCCCGCGGTGCTGCGTCACCGCGATCGCGCCGTCACGATCGAGGATTATCGCCGACTGACGATGGAGACGCCGGGAGCCGATGTCGGGCGGGTCGAGGTATTGCCGCGCTTCAAGCCGCGCGATCGCCGCTTTAACGTGCCGGGTGTGGTGACTGTGTTGGCGCTGCCGGCGCGAGCGCTTTCGGGTCCGCCCAACCCACGCCCCGATCGCCCGTTTATCGAACGCGTGCATAGCTACCTTTCAAGCCGCACGCCGCTGTCGACCGAGTTGTACGTCGTCGGCTGCGAATACGTGCCGCTCGGCTTGGCCGTCGGTGTTGCCATCCGCGACGGCTTTGCACGCGACCAGGTGCTGTTCGATGTGCGCGAAGCGTTGAAAAGCATGCTCTGGCCGTTGCCGCCCGGCGGGTTCGAAGCCAAGGGCTGGCCGCTCGGCCGCTCAGTGCGCGAGCGCGAACTCGAGGTCGACATTTCGCGCGTTCCCGGCGTGCTCGAAGTGAGCGGCCTCAATGTATTTGAGCGCGATGGCGGCGGTGATGCCGCCGACTGGCGCCTACTGCCGCGTAGTTCCGCCGACGGCACGCAGACATTGGCGTTGTCGGCCTGGCAGTTGCCCGAGTTGTTATCCGTCGTGGTAGTCGACGCCGCCGCGCCCGACAACCTGCGTGCATTGCCTAACCCGTTTGCGCAAAGTAATGCCGTGGCCGTGCCCGTGGTGCCGGAGCTGTGCTGATGGACACCGCCGATGGACGCTAACGGTCTGCGCTTCTGGATGCTCGCCGACGCCGGGCACTGGCCCGAGCGTGAGCATGTCGTGTGGGACGGCGAGTGCCGCGCGTTGCAACTTGCCTCCGAACGCAGTCTGTCCGCGCCCACCGATCTTTCCGCGGCTTTTGCCGCCGCCAATTCCGCGTTGGAGCGTATTCCGCGCGCCGTCGATCAGTTCGATGCCGTCGCGTATTGGGACGAAGAGGCCGGCGTCATTGCAGTCAAAAGTTATTTGCCCGATGTCGCGGTGGCGTTGCCGTTGAACGAGCGCCCGAGCGATTTGTGCATAGGGGCCGACGCGGTGCTGTATGTCGCGCTGCCCGACGGCGTATGGATGCACGATTTGCGTGGCCGCTGGGCCGATGTGTTGGTCAAGCCCGCGGATGCGCCCGCCGGCGGTTTCGCGCCCTGGCGCATGACGGCGGCTTTTCCAGCCGGCGTTTGGGTGATGGAGCGCGCCGGCGGGCGCCTGGCAAAACTCGAGGGCATGCCGCTGCCGGCGCAAATACCGCAACCCGACGATTATGCTCCGGGCGTTTTCCGGCCCAGCCCGGAAAATTGCCGCACTCCTATATTAAGTATGTTGCCCGATCCGGCCTGGCCCGATGGCGAGTGTCCGATTGCACTTGCCGCCCAGGCCGAGACCGGGCTCGTTTTATTGTCCTGGGCCGACGGCGACCGGACTTTGCTGCGCCGCTGGGACGACAGCGCACAGCGCCTGCAAGCACCGCTGGTTTTGCAGGGCGCGCGCTATGCCTATGCCATCGATTGGCTGGACGCCGAGCGCATCGTCGTGCGCATGCCCAGTCGACCGGACGCGCCGGCATTTTCCCTGGAATTCGGCAATGTCGCCGGCACGCGCGATCCGCTGGGCGAGGTCTATCCCATTGCCGTCGACGGCATCGAGGCGCCGTTCGCGCATCGCGTTGCCGGTCCGCCACGTTACCCCGTTGGCAATAACGGCGCCGAACCGTTGCACGCGCTTTCGCTCAGCAATCTTGCGCGGCAAGGCCGTGCGGCAAATTTCGCCGGCAGCGGCGACGACTTCGTGGCGCGACTCCTCGATAGCGGCAGCACGACAACGGTATGGCACCGGCTCTATGCCGAGGCGGCGATTCCCGCGCATACCGGCTTCACGGTATGGCTCGCCGCCACCAACGAGGCACGGCCGCCAGCGTCGAGCGATCTTCAGGCGTGGCAGCCGCATGGTTTCGGACGCGACATCGCCGCACTCGATAGCGCGTTCAACGCGCCGCAGTTGCCGCGCGCGGTGTGGGAACGCATGCCGTCGGAATTGCCTAGTCACCCGGGCCTCGGCCCCTGGTCACCCGAGGCCGACACGCGCGGACTCTATTCGGTGCTGATCCAGAATGCCCGGCAGCGCGTGCGCACCTTGGTCGGTCGCTATCTGTGGGTGCGCGTGACCTTGTTCGGCGACGGCCGCGTCGGTCCGCAAATAGCGGCGCTGCGCGCCTATGGCAGCCGCTTTTCCTATGTCGACCAATACCTACCGCGTGTCTATCGCGAAACGTTGTTCGGCGAACCCGCGCAAGTTCCGGGCGAATTGCTCGACAGCATGGAGCTCTCGCAGCAGGCGGCGCTCGATATGGCCGGGAGCGGCGCGGAAAAAATGGACGATACGCTGCGCGCACGTCTGGCCCTGGCGATACCGGATCTGGGCGATGCGCCGGCCGTCACGGTGGAACAGCCGGGAGCAGCGTGGTTGTTGCGCGACGTGAGCGGTCGCCGTAGTTGGCGTTTGACGCACGACGACGGCGTCATCGGCATCTATCGGCCGCAATCGTCGCGCGCCGATTTCCTCGGGCGCCTGCTCGCCAGTTTCGAAGGCGTGCTAACCCAGATGGAAGATCGCATCGCCGCCGCTCATTTGCTGAGCGACCCCGATGCAACGCCCGAGCCGCAGCTCGACTGGCTGGCGAATTGGATCGGCGTCGCGTTCGATCCGGCGTTGCCGGCCGCGCGCCGTCGCGAATGGCTCAAGCAGGCCGAGCCGCTCGCGCGCTGGCACGGCACTCGGCGCGGTCTGCAGTTGGCGCTGAACGTCGCCACCGGCGGCGCCGTGCAAAGCGGCGAGATTGTCGTGATCGAGGATTTTCGCCTGCGCCGTATTCTCGCCACGCTGCTCGGCGTCGACCTTGCCGACGAGCGTGATCCGCTGTTGCCGGGGCTCACGCAGAGCGGCAATTCCATCGTCGGCGACACGCTGGTGCTGGGCGATCAGGAGCAGGTCGAGTTGCTCGCCTTGTTCCGGCAGGAAGTCGCCACCGCCGCCGAGAACGACGCAGTGCTCAATTTCTACGATCAGCTCGCGAACCGTGCGACCGTCCTGGTTCATCAAAATGTGGAACCCCAAGACCTGGGCCTGATCCGCCGCATCGTCGAACTCGAATCCCCGGCGCATGTAGACGTGCGCGTGGTTCCGGCGAGCTGGCCGTTGAGGGTGGGCGTGTACAGCCTGGTCGGAGTCGACACCTATCTGGGTCCGCCGCGGCACGCTTTGCAGGTCAAGCTCAATCGTTCCGGGCTCGGCTTGGGAGATTTCCTGATCGATGTGGCCGCGCTCGACCCGCGCATGCAAGGGGCTGTGGCACCGCCTCCGACGCCACGCCCCATCGCCGACGCCGGACTGGATGCGACGGTTGATTTTGGCCGCAGCTTCGAGCTCGACGGTAGCGCGTCGCACGCTGCCGCCGGGCGCGAAATCGCCAAGTACGTGTGGCGGCGTTTGTCTCCGGACTGACGCTTGAAGGATATTTTTTCAACAATCCCTAACAAACCCAAATCGAGCAAGGAGAATGACATGGCGGATTTTGCGATCAATGCCGATGTAACAACCGATCAACCAACGGTGGAAGTAACGCTGAGTACCGACAAGCCGCTGTCGCTGGGGCGTCATCGGTTTCGATTGATCGTTGTCGATGACGCGGGAAATAAATCCATCGGCGATGAAGTGGAGGTTGTGGTTGCCGACCAGGAAAACCCTACTGCTATCTTGAGCGCACCCGGCGTAGTGGATTTTGGCAAGAGCTTCGTGTTGGACGGAAGCAGATCCTTCGATGTCGGCGGCGGCAGGATTACCTCGTATCAATGGACCTATCTTGGCCCGACGCCGCTTATCGTTAGTCCGACGCTCACGACGCCTGCGGGTACGGCGGTTCCGAGGCCGGCATGACGCAATTGTTCGTGGGCACACCGGTCGTGACCGAAGCGCCCAGCATCGTGGTGGATGCCGGCCTGTCGGTAGGCCAGCATCGCTTTCAACTGGAAGTGGTGATCGATAGCGGTCAGAAAAGCCAACCGGTGACCGCGGTCGTGCAGGTGCAATCATCGACCGCGCCGATTGGCGCCGCGCCCGCTAATCCGTCTGCGTCGGCGCCCAAGACGGCGCCGACGCCGGCCGCGCCGCGCACTGTTGGCGCGCGCAAACCTCGTAAGAAAAAGGAGTAAACCATGAGCACCGTCGCCCGCATGTCAGAAGATGATCCGCTCTACGCGCAACCGCTCTCCGAGCGTCCGGTATACGCCACGGGCATGCTGCTCGACGCGCAGGATTTTGCCGACGAGCAGACTTATCACCGCGTACAACTGGCGCGCGCCATGGCGTTCCTGGCCGGCGGCGGAACGCTCGCGGGTTTGCGCGTGACGCAGCGCCCGGCCACCACCGGCGCCGATGCAGTGCCGGAAGAGATTCGTGTCGAGCCCGGGGTGGCGGTGGATCGCCTGGGTCGTCTGATCGAATTGCCGCGTCCCGCCTGCGTGCGCCTCGCGCGCTGGGTTGACGCGCAGAACGCCATCGACGGCGGCGACACACTCACGCGATCGGCCTACGCCGACGTAAACCGCTTCCTGTCGGCGCGCGCGATCGCCGAGGCCGCGCTGCCGGATGCCGCAGCGGTACCGGATCGCGCGATCGTGGCGGATATTTTCCTGCGCTTCGTCGCGTGTCCGCGCGGCCTCACGCCGAGCTTCGCGGCGGGGCCGTTCGACGCGCTCAATGCCGTGAGCACCTCGCGCGTGCGCGATGCCTACGAACTGCTGCTCATCCCGCGACAAGGATTGGATGACCACTACGATGGCCTGCCGGTTGCGCCGGGCGCGACGGCGGTGGGCGATCCGACGGCGAACGCAGCCTTGCGTCAGGCTGCGGTGCAGGATGCGGTACTCGCCGCCTATGCCGCGACCGGGCGTTCCGGCAACGTCGGACAGCTGGCGCCGCTGCCGGAGCAACCGCTGGGCCTCGATCCGACGGCGGTTTTCGTCGCGCGCGTGCTGATCGCGGTTGCCGCGGGAAATCCGCCCGCCCGCCAGGGCGATGCCGTGTTGATCGACAGCTGGCGCCGCCGCTTCATTCCCTCCGCCTCGCTGCAGGCGCAGTGGATCGGTATTTAACCGCATCACACGGAGTCCACCATGAATCTGACCCAAGGTATTGCCCGCGAACCGATTGATCCCGCCGATGTCGCCGCCCTGCGCGCCGCCGGAGTGCTTATCGACGATGCGCGGCGCCAACGACCGCGTTACTTCGACGGCCGTTTCCTCGCCGCGCGCGATCTCATCCGCGACCAGCAATATTTCCTCACCCGCGAAGCCGATCTCGGCCAGGCCGCCGGCAGCGGCGTGGCGGCCGGATTGTTCGTCGAGCAAGGGAATGCGCCGCAGACGCTGACGGTCCGCGCCGGCCACGGCGCGACACCGGCGGGCGAGCTGGTGTTGTTGCCGCGCGATGTGAATGTGCAACTCGCCAACATCCCGATCGCGGAGCAACTGTCGGCGAGCTTCGGTCTGTCACGCGTGCCGCAGCCGTTGTTGCGCAGCCGTACCGGTTTGTTCGTGCTGGTGCTGCGGCCGGTGGAGTTCACCGCCAATCCGATCGACGCCTATCCGACGTCGATTACCGGCCCGCGCACCGTGGAAGACGGCGACGTCATCGAAGCCACGGCGGTCGTGCTGGTGCCGTGGAATGACGACGGCGCAACCGATGCCTTGCAGGTGCGGCGTGGGCGCGCCGCGCGCGCCATCTTCGCCGAAGGCGTGGAGCGCGGCGTATCGGCCAACGTATTGCCGCTTGCCATGCTGGCGCTGCAGAACAATACCGTGGTCTGGATCGACGAAGCGATGGTGCGGCGCGAGCTCGGTGCGGATCGGGGCGATCTGCCCGGCCTCGGTTTCGCGCCGCGGGCACTGCGGCTGGCGCATCTGATGCAACATCAGGCGCATCTGGCCGACGTGGTTCATCTCATGAACGGCCGCCGGTTTCCGGCGGCGACGCAATTTTCGGCCTTGCCGTCCGCGGGCCCCCTGCCGCCGAACGTCATCGATCCCGCCGATTTCACCCAAAGTTATTTTCCGGCAACGGTCGATGTCGACTTCGCGCCGATCCCCGAGGACGAGCTGGCGGCACTGGTGGAAGAAGGCCTGGCGCTGCCGCTGATAGATTTCTCGGCACCCGCGGAGGTGCTGGACTCGACGGCGGTGGTGATTGTCGCGCCGGTGCCGCGCCACCAGTGGCGTGCCGTGCTCGCCCGGCTCAACACGACGACGCGCATCGTCAAGCCGGCGGCGCCCAATCTCGTCGCCAGTCGCAAACCGTTGGAGATTTTGCAGCGGCTGCGGCTGCCGCGCGTGGACCAACCCTTGCCGGTCGTGACCAACCCGTCGGACGCCGAATGGCAGCGCCTGGCCCGGCTCAACACACTGTGGTTCGTGCGCCGCCGCAACCTCGCGTATCGCGACGATCTGGCCGGCGCGCTGGTGCAGCTTTCCGGCGCCAACGAAATCGCCGCCGGCAACTTCTTGCACGCGCGCATCAATCAGCTCGGCCTGTCGACGCAGCTCGACGTGCTGACCAACAAAGCGACGCCGCTTGCGATAGCGCGGGTAGTCAGCCTGTTGTCGTCGCCGCGCTTCGCCGATTCCGCCGCGCTCACCGCCGCTGCCCTGGGTTCGCTGAATGCATTTATTGCCAGCCAGCCGGCGGGCGCCACGGCTCCGGTGCTCGACAATGCCGCGGTTCTGGGCGTGGTCGCGAAGTTCAATGAGCCCAGTGTCGGCGACGGCCTGTTGAAGATCGAGCAGGCGAGCGCCGGTCGGACGCTCAGTCTGAGCGTGTTGCAGAAACTGGCGCAAGGCACGGATGCGCTGGAGATCGATAAAGCCGTGCGCGCTGCGCAATCCGCCGATATGCCGGAGATCGCCAGAGGATTGATCACGCCGCCGGGATCGGGCGCGGCGAGTAATATCCGATGAACATTCCGATCACGGTGTCTGCCGCCGAAAATCCGGGAACGGAAAACCCGCGACCGATCCTCCTGATGGGCACATCGAGTCCCAAGACGTCCGGCGATCCCACGGCTCGATCGACAAGCAAATCGGCGCCGGTGAATACGCCGACGAAAAAGGGTTTGCCGAAAAAGAAGTAGTGGTGTTGATGACGGTCGCGGCCGGCGCGTCGTCAATCAGCGCCAGAACCAAGAGAAAAAGCATGATCGTTGAGCACGCCGTTACCTAACTCTGGAGAACAGACGTGAACACGAAAACTATCGGACAAGCGTTGGCGGGTGAACGCGTCGTTGCACTCTCGCCGGAGAACGCCACGCGAGCGGCGACTGACTGGTCGCGGCGGCCCAATCTCTTCCCCGGTCGCGCGCTGACCGTCGCCACCTTGAATCAGCGCCAGCGCTGGCAAGCCGGACACATCGCGCAGCGCGGACAGGCGTTCACGCCGGGTGTCGTGCGCGGCTTGGACGTAGGTTATGTGATGGACGGCGTCGACGCGCGCGGCCGTGCCATCGTCAAGCTGACGATCGGCGACGGTCAGGGACTCGCCGTGAGCGGCGAAGACGTGGTGCTCGCGCGCCAGACCGAGTGCTTGTTGTCCGCTTTACCGGTAGTAGCGCCACCTTCTTTTTTTGCCGGCGCGCTGGATGCCGACGCACAGCAAGCCGCCGAAAACCTTGCCGCGCAGCGTGCGGATCCAAGACCAGGGGCGCCGCTGCCGCGCGCCATCGGTCCGAACTTAGGCGAGCTGATCGCTGCGGCGCCTGGCCGTTTGCCGTCGGTAGGCATACTCGTGCTGCAACCGGTGACGGTCGATATCGCCGACATCGATCCCAACGACCCCTGCGATCGTTGTCCCTGCGATGATCGCAGCGATGTCGGCGCCGATCTCTCGAGCGTCGAGGATTGGCGCATTACCGACGGTGTGCGTTTGTTGTGGTACGCCTGGCCGCAGGAGTGGCAGCCATTGCCGCTCGGTTCAAGACTGCGCAACGAGTTGGCGCACCGGGTGTTCGACATCGAAGGCTCGCTGCAGCATGGCGACGTCCTGCCCTGGGAAAGTTGGGGCGTGCCGATCGCCTTGATCGGTGTCGACGCCGATTGGCAGCCGTTGTTTGCCGATCGTAACTCGGTCGTGCGTCAAGGCGGTCGCGCCCGCGATCCGCGCCTGCAGATGGCCTCGCCCGCTTCGGCCGCGCTCGCGGCCAACAGCCGCTTGCCGGCGCTATGGCAGGCGCGTATCGAGCAGTTTGCCGAACAGGTGGCTGCTGCGGGCGAATCAGCTCCCAGTGCGAACATGTTGGCGCAGGGCTTTGCGCGCTTGCCGCCCTGCGGCCTGCTTCCGAAGAACACCATGGATCTGAAAAACCTGCGCAGCGAATTCTTTCCGACGGGCTTCGACGTCGATGCCGCGCCGGTGCCGATGGATCAGCTCGATCTCGCGTTGCGCGCCAGCGCCGGACTGGCGCCGTTCGATCTGTCGAACGCCGAGAGCGTGCGCGTGCTGGTGCCGGTGCCGCAAGCGGTGTGGGAGCCGCGCTTGTTGCTGCGCGAAACCGTGGCACCGGAGTTTCAACAAACCGTGGATCAATTTCTGCTGACGCGTGCGCGCGCGCTCGGCGCCCGACAAGGGTTGCGCAACAAGCAAAACGTGCTCACACAGGCGATCGGTGGCACGACGTCGGCGGTGCCGGACGTTGGCGATGATGCCGATGCGCTTGAGGTCGAAAGCTTAAGTCCCTGGGGACCGCCGCCGGCCGGCGGCGGTCACCGCAGTGGCGTTGGCGTCGGATTTCATCAGCACTACGTCGACGGGGTGACCGAGACGCTTGTCGTTGCCGGCGCCGATCATTTGTACTGCTGGGTGTATCTCGATCCGGAAAATCCGCCGCGCATGCTGATGTTTCAATGGCGCGCCGGCGACTGGGGGCATCGCGCGTACTGGGGCGAAAATCTCACGGCTTGGGGAACGGATGGCACCGCCTCGCGCCTGCGCGTGGGCGATCTGCCGGCCACCGGTGAGTGGCTGCGTTTGGAAGTGCCTGCCGCGAGCGTCGGACTGAGTGCTGTTGCCATCACCGGCATGTCGTTCTCGTTATACGACGGTCGTGCGGCGTTTGCCGCGACTGGCGCCAGCAACAACGGTACCGATCGGGAATGGTTTGGCAATGTGCTGCCGCAGGGAGCACACACGGCGGGCGAAGACAACTGGGATCCAATTACTCAAAACGATTTGTGGGCGCCGTTCGAGGATTCCTACAGCGTGTCGTCGGCGATTTCCGCGACCGTGCCGGCCGGCGGTGGGCACGTCGAGTTTCTGGCCAAGGGACTGCACCAGCACTCTTTCGATAGTGCCAACGGCTTTGCGCCGAAGGCGACCGAACAGTTGTTCTGCTGGGTGTATCTCGATCCCACCTATCCACCGCGCCAACTGATGTTGCAGTGGCACATGAAGGACAAGGGCTGGGAACATCGCGCCTACTGGGGGGCGAATCTCATCAACGTCGGCAGCGACGGTGCCATGTCGCGGTTGCGCGTCGGCGACTTGCCGGCGGCGGGGGGTTGGGTGCGTCTGCAAGTGCCCGCCGCGAGCGTTGGCTTAGGTGGTGCCGCCATCAACGGCATGGCGTTCACGCTGTTCGATGGTTGCGCCGCTTTTGGCGCCACCGGCGCTGTTGGCAGCACTGCGGGCAGCAAGGAACGGACCTGGTTCTCGGACCCCCCCTTGCCCGTGGGAGAGAAATCTGCAGGCTGGAATTTTCTGACCCAACGCGAACTGCACACGCCGACGCCCGCCAGCCGCTTCGGGCAGGTCGCGGATTTATCCGATCTCGTGCATGACGCTGCGCTCGCCGGGTTGTCGGGCCAGGAGCGCTCGCAGCTGCCGATTCTCGGTCTGGAAGGCTTCGTGGCGTATTTGAAGTCGCGCGCCGATCGCGCCGACGATGTCGTCGACTACGGCTTCGTCAAGGTACAGACCGACATTTACCGCATTCGTCAGCTCATGCTCGGTAACACCGCCGCGACGCGGCTGGCCACATCCCCTGCGCTGGCGACCATCGCGCAGGCCGATACGGCGGTGGCTTCGCAAATGCAGATTGCCAGCTTCCTGTCCGATCTCAAGTTCAATGCCGCTGTTACCGCACCGCAGGCGGCGCCCGTCGCGGCCGCCGCCGAAGCTGCGAGCGATACGAAAAAGGTCCAGGCCGCCAACTCGCCGTCGAACACCCGAATCGTCTCCAACGAGAATTTACTCAGTCTCGCCACGCCGAGCAAACTGGTGGAAGCGAAGTCCGACATCACATCCATCCGTAAGCAAGCGAACGTGATGCCATTTGAAATCGCCAATGTAGCGCCGTTGATTGGTAACATCTTCGTCCGCACGACCGCCATAACCAAGCGCATGGACGACCCCAAGTCCAAAGAGGCGCGCGACTACGCAACCTCGTCGCGTGAGCAAGCGGTGCGGGCGCTGTTGCGGTTGGCCGATACGCTGATCGCCGAGGATAGCGGTGTGACGCCGGGACTGTTCAGCGGGGTCGAACTGCATGGGCTGGAAGGAGACGCGTTTCTCCACGATAAGGACGAGGAGATCAAAAAGTCGCGCAAGCGCGCCTTTGCCGACTTCATCGACCGGACCAAACGCGAGGCGCTGGTCGTCTCCTTGCTGATCGTGCCGGTGCGCACGCTGCCCGGAGGCCCGGCGGGCGACTCCGACGAAGCCGCTCATTTTTCCGACAGTTCCGATTTATCCGATCATGTCATCGCGCTTATGCGGCAGATGGAAGCTCGTATCAAGCTCTACCGCGATGCCATCGGTATTTGCCAAAGCGTGCTCGACGGCCTGAAAACCGATGCCAACGCCCTGCAGGCGCGCATCGCCGTCGTCGCCGACGGTCTGGCCGAGGCGCGCCACGATGTCGGTGTCGCGCGCGCCTTGCTAGCCGAAGAGACCGATCGCATTAACGGCATTAACGAGCGGCGCGCCACGGTGTTGGCGGAGCAGGTGCGCTTTCTCGCATTCGTGCGGCCGCGCGAGGTGGACAATCTGCTCAGCGCGCCGCGCCGCGATCTCGATCCGGGTTTGATGGATGCGCCGGTGCCGGCGTGCCTGAAAGATCACAGCGATATACCGGATGACCTGCAGCAGATGTTGCGCGTGGTTCGCGAGGCGCCGGCCAACTGGTTTATCACCGTGCCCAGGTTGATCGATCAGCTTGATCGCTCCGAGCTACTGATCAAGACTTTGCAAAGCGCGCAGTTGCGTACGCAGTTTAAGGCGTTGTTGCCGGCGGCGAGTGTTGCGGTTGCGGCGAACAAGCTGAGCAAGGCTATCCTGAACGTGGCTGCGCGACAGGTCGAATTGCTTGCCCCGCGGGTCGAGGCTGTTCGGCGCCTTAACCTAGCGAGTCTCGCAACCGCTACTTGGCAGGGGGTGCGCAGCCAGGCAGTGCAACTGGTATCTCTTGGCGACTTGATCGACGGCGAACACGGCCGCAGCCAGGTTGCCAGTCAGGCCGCGAGCGAGTTCGACCGCATCGGACACATCGCGGCCTGCCTGCATGGGGAGTTCTCCGGCGTGCTGCCTTCCATCCGACTCGACTGGGCCGAGACTTTGTCGGAGTTCGACGCCGCGCCCAATCTGCGCAACCTCGGCAGCCTGGCACGCTGGTCGGAAATCGGCTACATCGACCGGCGGCAGATGCAAGCCTTTGTCGATTGGCTGTTCGCGCAAATCGATCCGCAACAGCCGCAGGGCGAATCGCTGATGAACGATATCGTGCGCATGTGCCTGCTGCTGGCGAGCCACGCGCCGGTCGATCGCATCGTCGCCGGGCGCATGAAGCAACTGGTGACCGCCGTGCGCCCCGGTATGCGCGTGCCGCTCATCGTCTTCGACCCGAGCCGGCTGCGCGTCGGCATGCAGGCGCTGATGATCAAGGCCGGCAGTGTGGTGGCGCGCGCCACGGTCGAGGACATCGGCATCGGCGAAGTGTCCGCGCGCGTGATTCATACCAGCGCCGTGCAAGTCGATCTGGGCGATGACGTGCGCGTGCAGTTCAGCGATGCGGCGGCGGTGAGCCTGACCTCGGTCAAGACCGTGGTTACAAACCTGTCGTGGCGCTGACACGAGAACGAAATGGAAACCGCTGAGCGCATCGTCCGGCATCTGCGGCTGCGCGCCGACAGCGAGGCGGCCGTGCGCCGCGCGGTGCTCAAGCTCGAAGACGCGCTGCGCTGCGCGAGCCTGCCCGACACCGACAGGCGGGTGCTGTTGGTGCGGCGTTTGAATCTGGGTCGCATCGACGCCGGCTTGTCGTCGCAGTCTTTATCCTTGCAACTGGAGCAGCACGTCGCCGCTGTGGGCGGAGCCTGGGTGCATGGCGTCGATCCGAGCGCCGCGCGCGCCGACTTCGTGTTGTTTCGCGATACGCTGGAGGCGCGCTACGAACTCGCGTTGCGGCTGGCGCAGGCTGTGCCCTGCGGCGCCTGGTATTGGCCGCTGGCGGTGCCGGAATTCAAACCGGCGGACGGCGCGCAGGCCAACATACGCCGCATCGCGTTCGCGCTCGCCGCGTTGCCGGAAGCGCCGGCGGCATTGCCGACGTGGATCGCGCGCTTGTGCGCCGCGGGTGTTGCGTCGGCGTTGGTCCAGACTATCGGATCGGTGGAAGGCGCGTTGCTGCTGCGCGCCGCGCGACTGTCTGCGGATACGCCGCATTTGCGAGCAACTCGAGAGGCACCGCCGCAACCGCCGCGGCTTGCATCCGTTGACCGCAATATCGATCGCGCCGACATTTCACCTCAGTGGGAAATCGCGCCTGCCTTCGCGGCGCTCCCGTCATGGATGCAAGTACTGGCTCGTGCCGGTGGCTTTGTTCCGCCGCTGGTGTCTGCGGCCCCCATTTTTTTTGCAAACTCGCCAGTTGGTGCGCCAGCTGGAACCAAGGCAGCCGCACCGGATCGGACGGACATCGGCCGGAATTTAAAAATGCCGATCGACATCGACAGCCATGTCGAAACGGCGCTCGCTGTTGCCGGCTCCGAACGCGGCGCCAATGCTTCGCATGAACTCGCCGCATCCAAATCGATCACCAGCGAAGTTGCACGCTCACCTGACGCGCCGCGGAGCATGCGGACCGAAGCCGCGCCCGAGTTATTCGAGCCGGTACCGAACAGTCATTTGTTTCCGGATGCGGCGTCGAGCGTATACGCAGGCTTACTATTTCTGTTGCCGGTGTTGCAAAACTTGAGCTATGCAGCCTGGGCCGAATCCCTGCCCGAAGGCGCGGCCACGCAAGTCGTGCAACGTTTGTTAGCGCTGGTTTTGCTGCGAATGCATGCGCCGCCGGACGATCCGGCGTGGTTGTTCGCAAACTTCCTGGCGAAAGAGGATTTCGGCAACCTCGATGCCGAGCCGCCGGCAGTTTGGCGCGACGCAACGCTGGCCGCGCCACGCGGCTGCGCGGCCAACGACCTTTTCATATTGGCAAAGCAGACTCAGTCCGTCGCGGCCTTCACCCAACTCTGGCTCGCCGCCTGCCGCCGCTGGCTGCGCCGGGCCGCGAACCTCGGCGTCGCCAGCCTCGTGCTGCGGCCGGCCTCGCTCCGACTCACTGCCACGCACGCCGATGTATTTTTTCAACTGCGCGACGCCGATATGCGCGTACGCCGCGCCGGATTGGATTTCAATCCGGGTTGGTTGCCGTGGTACGGGCGAGTAGTCACATTCCACTACAGCGATGATTCCATTCGACGCCACTGAATCGACGGTTGAGGAGCTGTCGCGCGGCACCCGCGACGACGCGGCGCCGTTGTGGCTGGCCGGTCCCGCGCCGTGTCTGCGTAGTTTCGCGCTTAGTGCGGTGGCGGAATGCGCGGTTTCCATCGGTACGGAACCGTCGTCGAAACCGGAACTGCAATATCTTGCGGACCATCGTTGCTATGCGGGTGACGAGAGCTTGCCGCGCGCGCTGGATGCGTATCTGCGCCATCCGGTGCCGGCGGACCTACCGTTGTTCGAGCTAGCGGCCAACTTGGATTTGTCGGTCGCGGAGTTGCTGGCGGTATCGCTCGCAGTCGCAGTGGATATGGATCCGATGGTGGGGCGCGTGCTGGCGTTTGTGCAGGCGCCCGTCGGCGGATCCCGGCCGACCCTGGGACTGCTCGCGACCGCGCTCGAACCGGTGACGCGTAACAACGATCTGCTCGGCATGCTCGCTACCGGCAAGGCAGTGCAGAGCGGACTGCTGACGCTGTTGTCTGACAACGCGCCGTTGCCGGAGCGTAGCGTGACCGTACCCTTGCCCTTGGTCCGAGCGTTATCCGGC
The DNA here is from genome assembly GCA_041485885.1 of Sulfurifustaceae bacterium. GTDB lineage: Bacteria > Pseudomonadota > Gammaproteobacteria > Acidiferrobacterales > Sulfurifustaceae > JACQFZ01. Next base: position 37,804 of record JBGPKL010000009.1, on the reverse strand, counting down.
GCCGATGCCGGCTGGCCCGCGATTCGGATCGGCGCGGCGGACGGTGCCGCGCTCGATCTGGCGGAAAGCGTGCAGCAGAAGGGTTTGCACTTAGCGCGGGGTTTGCGCGCATTTCCCGGCGGCGGATTGACGATCCGGTGCGCATCGATGCCCGAGGGCCGCGCGCTCGCGCAAACCATCGCTGTGGCGATGCAGATGCGGCCGGCGTTCATCGACGGTGAAATACCATCCGGTCTGGAGCCGTGGCTGATTGCGCGCCGTCTGTTGCCGGTGTTCAGTCTCAACTTGGGTCCGGGCGAGCGCAAGGAGCTGCACGCGTTTCGCTACTATCGCGGACCCGCGATCGCCATCTGCGGACTTGAAGGCAGCGTGACATCGAGCGACCGCGCCTGGCCCGATTGCGTCATCGGCGTACCCGAACGCGCGGAGCGGGAGATGTTGTGGGGCAAAGTCCTGGGCGATAAAACCTTGAGCGCCGAACTCGCGCGCGAATTTCGTCACGGCGCCGGACGCATCGCCCAGCTTGCGCGCGTGGCGAATCAGCTGCGCGCCGCCGACGGACGTGCGCGCCTGACCGTGGACGATATACGGCAAAGCGCTTGGACCAGCGACAGTTTGAGTCTCGACGGACTCGCGGTGCCGATGCGCGAACGCATTACCGACGAGGCACTGATTGTAGCGAAGCCGATACGCGAACAGCTCGAGCTGCTGCTCGCTCGCTGCCGCGTGCGCGACCATCTCGCCGATGGTCTTGGAGTTTCTGCGACGACGCGCTACCGCGCCGGTGTGCGCGGGCTGTTCGTCGGACCCTCCGGCACCGGCAAGTCGCTCGCCGTGCAATGGCTCGCCGCCAAACTCGGCATGCCGCTCTATCGCGTGGATCTCGCGGCGATCACCAGCAAGTGGATCGGCGAAACCGAAAAAAACCTGGCGCAGCTATTGGCGCGCGCCGAACACAGCGACGTGATGCTGTTGTTCGACGAAGCCGATTCGTTGTTCGGCAAGCGCACGGATGTGAAAGAAGCGAACGACCGCTTCGCCAACGCGCAGACCAACTACCTCTTGCAGCGCATCGAAACCTTCGACGGCGTGGTCATGCTCACCAGCAACAGTCGCACCCGCTTCGACAGCGCCTTCACCCGCCGCCTCGATGTCATCATCGATTTTCCAATGCCCGGTCCGGAGGAACGCCGCGCGCTCTGGCTGTCGCACTTGGGCACGAGCCACTGCCTCGGGATGTTGCAGCTGAACCAGATCGCAGCGGCGGTGGACCTCGGTGGCGGCCACATCCGCAACGTCGCGCTCGCTGCCGCAGTATTCGCGAAAAGCAACGGTCGAGAAATAACGTACGCCGATCTAGTTTGTGGACTAGAGAGCGAATATCGAAAACTCGGTCGACTACTGCCGCCGGAGCTATCTACCAACTTAGTGGATCGAAGGAGCGTGTTGTGATCAAGAACCAAGTTGGATCAAAGCGAGGTGCTATGAAGCCACCTTCCACCACTGCGAATAGTGGTGGGCACAACTTGCTCACACGCTCGTCGCTTCCCAGCCCCGCCCCTGGTGTTCCGCCCTACTTGCAACGCCAAAACAATGCGTGTGCATCTACGGTCGCAACAGAAAGAATGGGCGCGTCTTGTGTCCCCGCAGATGTCGAAGCCGCAATCCATGGGACACGCGGCAGTGGCCAAGTATTGGACGACGGAGTGCGGGCACAGATGGAATCGGCATTCGATGCCGACTTTGGGGAAGTGCGGATTCACGCTAATGCCGAGGCCCATGCACTAAACCAGGCGGTGAGCGCAATTGCCTTTACTACAGGCCGCGATGTCTTTTTTCGCGACGGCGCTTACAGCCCTCATAGTTCGAGTGGGCGAGAGCTGTTGGCGCATGAGTTGACGCATGTAGTGCAGCAAAGTGGTGCTGCAGATCAAGAGCCGCTCGCGATTGGAAAGCAAGATACACAGTATGAACAGGAGGCTGAATGTGTCGCGAGCGAAATCGCGGGCGCTCTCGACCCTCCACAGCAGAGTAGGATCCATGGCGGAGCTGCCGGAGGCGATGTTGTACCGTCCGCGATTTCTACAGTTCAGAGACTTACACTTCCAGAGACTACTATCACTACGGACCGCGAGAGCGCTAGAGCTTACAACCGCGGATACGACGATGCCTTGCAGTTTAATAGCAGCAAGAATCGAAATCAGTTTTCGGGCAGCGACAGTTTGCTGGAGTCTTACGATAAGGGATTTGCAGATGGTGGACAGGATCCCGCATGGAGCTGGCCAGGACCCAGCTCGGAGCCTGATGACGGTCGAGAAGGAGAGGGAGAGGAAAGCGAACGGGAATTTCCCGACGAGAAAGGTGAGTATCCGGAGGGCGAACCTCTACCCAACTTACCGCCGGGAAGGAGAAGGCCTCCGAGCTATCCAGGTTGGGAGTCAGGAAGGGATCCATTCGATCCGGAACAGTGGGAATCGGATTGGGAACCGATTGCAGACTAGAGATACCGATACATCAAATACAGAGTTTATCGCTGGCTCAATTTTTTGATCTACATCTTGCTGCATGAGGTTTCCACGTGATGAAGGTGGTTGATGACGGGCACTACATGAGCAAGCGTGCAGTCGGACCCAGAGCGGATACGTCTTCTCTCTGGCAGTCCCACTTGAGCACCGGTCATGGTTTCGGAATACCGCAGGTGAACCAGTTGGCCGCGACGACGGATCTAGCCGGTGGCCACATCCGCAACTCCATATTCACGGCAGCCGTGCTGGCGCAAACGCGCGGCGCTGCCCTGGCGTTTGACGACGTGATTGCCGCTGTCGGCGACGAGTACCGAAAGCTCGGACGGCAAGCACCAGCGGGACTTCGGAGTCGAGCCTGATGCAAACCGCGACAAAACCCAGGCCGGAACAACGCTCGAGTCCGTACAGGGCAAGTGGGCGTGGATTGCGCATGCTGGGCGCAGAACCCGGCATTGGAGCATCGGCAGGGATGCCCGCATTCCTTCAGCGCAAAGGTGGCATCAACAAAAGCCATGGCGCAATGATGGATTCCTCTGAGGAGGAAGATCAGCCTCGATCCGATCAAGAAGAGTCGCCTATCTCAATTCAGAAGAAGCTCCTGATCGGAGCGGTGGATGACCCGCTGGAACACGAAGCGGATCGAGTGTCGGAAATTGCCGCGACGAGCGATCAGGTCCGGCGAGAGACAGTCGCGTCCTCGCATCGGGCATCGGTTGGAACGGCTACGCTACCGGGCGTGGATGCAGGCTCGTCGCTTGCGGATTCGGTCCGTCGACAGGTTGAACCGGTGCTTGGTGCCGATCTTGCTAGCGTGCGCGTGCATACCGGTGCGGAGGCCGCCGACGCAGCGCAGGCGATCGACGCTCGCGCCTTCACGCACAAGAACCACATTTGGCTTGGCGCCAACGAAAGCCCGGACAATACCGAGTTGCTCGCACACGAGGCGACGCACGTCGTCCATCAATCGGACGGCGTCGGCCCCGGCAGCGCCGTCAATCCCAATCCCGCGCCCGCAATCCAACGAACGCCGCACGATCCGTCGTCATCGGCGGTCGCTACGCCGGAGTCTGCCACCCACTTCGAATGCGTGCCGACGCCCGAGGGGATCAGTGCAGCACCTGAAGCGATGACCACGCCTACGGGTGATGAGACCGATGCGTCGTCGTCCCGAGTGTCTGAAGGCAGTGGTGGTGCCGGAGGTGCCGACACCGGAACAAGCGCGGACGCCGGAGGTGGTGGTGCCGAGGGAAGCGGACCGAGTGGAACAAGCGGTCCGCAAGCCGATGGCGACGGTAGCGGTGGCGAGACGGGCGGCAGCATGACGGAGAGTGCTGAAGAAGATATCGGCGGCGCTGCGACCGCTCCAGTCGTTCCGGAAACTGGCGCAGGTAATCTCGGGACCGGCGATCTGGCGCTGATCGATGTGGAACTTGCCGAGCACCAGCGTTGGGCGGGCGCACTCGGACATGTCGGCGAGACAGCTTCTGTGCAGCGCGCCGAGTTCATCGTTGACGCAGTGGGGAGCGGTTTTCTGAGTGGTGGCGCCTCGGGCCTCGCGATGGGCCTGAGTATGGGGCTTGCCACCCGGGCTGTGCCAGCACTTGGCCCGCTGCTTGGGGGCGGCATGGCGCTACACGGGCTCATCACTCGTGACTGGGCAGCGACGGATGCGGCCATAGGACGCTTCGGAGAGGGCGGCGACGTCTATGAAACTCTTGCGAACAGCATCGCGTCGGTTTCTGCAATGATCGACGTCGCGTCGGGTGTACTGAATGTTATTAACGGCATCGTTGGCATCGTGCAGATTGCTGCCTTGGCGCTGACGGCTGGCGCAACTGTAGCAACCGTCCTTACCCTCGGGGCAGCGGCGCCGGTCGCCATCGAAGCGGGTTCCGTTCTCGCCGAATGCATCGAAATCTCGGAAGGCATCACGGTAGTCACGACTGCTCTCGACCAGATCAACGCTCAGACTCTCCAGCCATCCATAACACTCTTTCGCGCCTTGCACGCGTTCACTACACAAGGCGACCCACGCGAGGTCGAGGCACAAGGACGCGAAATCTCAACCGCCGCCGCCGCTTCCGGCGCTGCACTCGGAGCCTGGGCCGGTGGCGAAGCCGCGAATGCGAAAGGACAGGGAAAGCCACCTACCCAAGAAGAACCGCCGCCAACACAACAGTCGCCGCACGAAACCCCGCCACCAGCAACGGGCGATGGACCGGCCGTGCACTCGGTCGGGCCTGCCGCGCACCCGGATGCCGCGCCGCCGCCGGCCGCTCAGGCGGATACTGTCGCAGCTCCAGCAGCACCGGCGGTAGCCGACCCACTTCCGAGCGCCGCCGCTGCGCCCGCCGACGTCACGCCCACGCCCGCCACGGCACCCGCGGCGCCGCAGGAACAACTCACGCTGCCGCACACGCAAGGGCCGGGCAGCGAACTTCGCCCACTAACGGCACCGCTCGAACTTGCTGGTATCAAAGGTAACGAACCTATTCCGCAAGGTTTGGCCCCAGGTTCGATCGGCACATACAATCGTGCCGTCGCAAATCCGCATGAGGCCGCCTTGGCGAGCAATCCTCCCGGTGAGCCGGGCGCCACCGCCGGTGGAGGCAGAATGCCGAAGGGGCCAGATGCAGCGGGAGTTTACTTGGAACACCAAACATCGGCATCCGCTGCGAACGAAGTCCTACCCGGTCACGAATACCTCGGACCTCAGGGACAGAAACGCGGAGGGCGCGATGTTAAGGATGCACTTGTCATCGCCCTGCCAAAATCGGTAAAGAACACAAAAGATGCTGCCGACACAGCTTTGCGAACCGAGATTCGGGCACGCATTGCTAATGGCGAAGACGTCGCCCCCATCGAGGTCATCGCGCGCAGTGCGCAGATCACACAAGACGCGATCGCGCAGGACGGTGCTACCGTTCCCCCTACGCAGGTATCAAGGAATTTCCTGGCCGAGGTCGACCAGTTCAACGATCCAAGGTTTGGCTACCAGGAAGTGCGACCCGGGGACCCTTTGCCGGCAGGACACCCATTGGCGGACGCGAGCCCCGCGGAGCTTGACGCGTTCGTGAACAGGACGTTTGATCCCTTCATTACGCCCGCTGACCCAGGGGCGACGCCACCTGCCGCGCCGCCGCCCGTGCAGCCTGCGCCGGACACGAATCAAACTTCCTTCGACTTCGGCCCTGGCACGGCTACCACGCCGCCACCGCAGAGCACGCCGTTGGACGCGCCACCGCCCGTTACGGGCCCAGCTGTCACGCCTGCGCCCGTCACGCCGCCGCCGGTGAGCTCGGCCGCGCAAGAGGGCGTGCAGCCGACGGCCACGTCGGCGACCGCGCCGACACCTACGGCGGCCACACCCGTCGCGCCGACGGCTACGACGTCGGACATGGCAGGTCCTATGGGTGCCGCCACGCGCGCTGCACGGGACGCGCCGCGGACGCTGGGCGGGCCGCAGCCTGGGACCGATTCGCCGACGTGGGGAACGCGGGCTCATCAGGTGGGCGAGCTCTTCCTGCCGCAGGTCTTCGGCGGCGACGCGCCGACGTATGCGCAGCAACAGGCGGCTCACCGCGCGCGTTTCACCGCCGACAATCAGCCTGCCGAAGACGTCGAGCGCGTGAATCCAAACTATCCGCCGCCACCGGCAACGCCGGCGCAGATCGACGCGATCAAAGACGAGATCGTGGCTCTGCTCGGTGCTCGCGCGCAGGCCGAGCAGGCGGCGCAGCACCAATCGGAGCGCGCCGCTGTGTGCGACGCGAACTCGGGGCCGATCGAGCAAACAGTGCAGGACACGGCGGGGGGTATCTCCGCGGTACAGGCACACGACGAGGCGGTCGCCAGACACGAGGCGGTCACCCAGGAGCAGCAACAGCGACACGCTGAGTCGCAGGGGCTCGTCGCCGGCTATCCGAGCCGGGCCGCGGGGCTTGCCGCCTTGAGCGGACCGCTGGCGGCGTGGGCAGGCTTCACGAGCCTTGCGTCGCACTTGCCTGGCGAAGCCGGCGCCAGCATGCTGCGAATGAACCAGGAAGCTGAGCAAATGCAGGCCTCTTTCGCTCAGATGGGTGCTCAGATGGCCGGTGTCGACAGCGGCGGGCCGGACCGCGAAGCCGAGCTGGATGGCAACGAGGAGCGCCTCGCGGCGACCAGCGAGCAGGCGGCGTCTTCCGGCGAGGAGCTGCAGACCGCGAGCGAGGGCGCGGCCGCGCTCCAGGAAGCGAACGACGCTGCCCATACCGAGGCCACGGACGCGAGCTTGACGTGCACCGAGCAAGCGCAGGAGCACGGCGACGCAGCCGCAGCGCGCGAGGAGCAGGCGGATACGCTCGCCGAGCAACTCCGCGCCTGGGCCAGTGCGCACGCGCAGGCGCGGCAGCAGGCGATCGCCGCTACGGAACAACGGCTCGAGAGCGAGGGTCGCACGGTCGTACGGAGCTCAGAGCAATGAACGACACGCTGGAACCCGCCACGCGGCGGTTGGCCGAAGCGCGGCAGCGCGGCGACCCAGATGATTTGGCCGAGGCGCTCGCCCTTCACGCCAATGCCCTTATCCAAGGAGGGCAAATCAGCAGCGCACAGAAGGATCTCGACGAGGCCGCAACGATCCACCGCGCGCGCGGTCGCGTATACGACGAGGCGCGCTGCATGCAGCTAGCGGGCACTCTGTGCCGCTTCGCTGGACGGCTGGACGAGGCGAAGCAGCACGCCAGCCGCGCGCTGGAGCTTGCGCAGTTCAAGGGCACGATCGCGGTGTCGGCCCATGCCGAGCTCGGCGAGACCGCGATGGCCGAGGGGAACAGTGCCGAAGCGGCGAAGGAATATCGCGCGGCGCTCGACGCCGGCGAAGGCACCGGTCTGGTCGATCCGGCGCGCGCCGCTTTGCTGAGAAAGCGAGCGGCCGCGCTCACGGCTGCGGGACAGTATGAGGACGCCGTACGCGATCTTGAAACAGCGCACGATCTCCTGCTGCGCTCGGGAGATCAAGCGACGGCGCTGCGGACACTCATCGAGCAGGCGACCGCGCTACGGCACGCCGGCCGGCCCGCGGACGCCGAGCCGGTCGTGCGCCGGGCGATGGATCTCGCCCAGCAAGCCGGCGACCAAGCCGCTTTGGCCGATCTGCACCTGCTTCTCGCCGCGCGCGCCCTCGATCGACGCGATGCGCCGGCGGCCATGGCATCCGCGCAGGCGGCGCGCGAGCACGCGCTCGCCAGCAACTCGCCGACCTCGTACCTCGGCGCGGCAATCGCGATTGCCCAGCTCGCCGAGTCGGCGGGCGATCGCCTGGCGGCGTACGAGGCGCTGGCGGTGGGCTGGGTCACGCTCACCGACCTGCTCGGGGGCGATCTCGCGCGCACGGCTTTCGAACCGAAGCTCCGGGAGATGCGCGAGCGATGGGGCGGCCCGGCCTTCGACGAGATCAAGAAGACCTATGAGATGCACCGGCGTAGAACCACGTAGGATGACGCGGCATCAGCATCATCCCGGGCTGTTGATACTAAGTTTTTGGTGCGCTTAAGCGATTGCCGAATGCCATCGGTAGTTTGCCCGGCCAATCTTCAATCCAGCACGCTCCAAATATTCATGATGAGTTGACCATTCCGCAGAATGCCCTCGCACTCAATCTGCCTACCTTCCAGGGCGTCGAGTTCCGGATCCCTGAACGGGTTGCCGCCCTGGCGGCGCAGTTTGTATTCCTGTCCGTCGTCGGTTACCAGCACGAGCGCGTCGTGTTCGCTTTTGGAGCCTGTCGACAGGCGTTTGCGCACGACGCGCCCGCGGTAGGTCACCGGCTGTGAACCCGGCGCAGGTGTACGACGACGCCGTCTTGGACGGTCGCGGTCAGGGCGACGACGCGTTTCACCTTGTTCGACGCGATCTTCTCGCCGATCAGTAGATGTATCGAGCGCGTGCGCCGGGTAGCGGCGAACGATTGCATGTCGCCGCTCGATGCGGCTTGCGGAAACGCGACTGTGTACGACTGGCGCGACAGTTCTTTGATGCGCGATTCCTTGGCGGTCGCGCTTAGCACGCGCGCGACCTCGGCGGGAGCCTCGCCCTGAATCGGCCGGGCGGCGCCGAGAGACTGGCTGAGGTTGGTTCCGGTGCGCGCCAGCCGCTCGCGCCGGAATGCGCGCGCGCCTGGGCTGGCTTTGGCTCCGGCGAATGTGCGCTTGAACGTCTTGCCGCGCGACAGCGCATGGGGAACTGTTCCCACCGGTTGTACCGAGGGATCGCCGATCAGGCAGAATTGCGCGAGTGTCTTGAGATCAGTCGGGTCGAGATGCGTATATAGTGCGGCAAAGCGTTGCCGGGCTTCGAGCGTGGCGCGGCCGAGCGAGGCGCCGTCCAGCACCGAATCGAGGAAAAACTGACAGATGAGATCGGCCTGGCCGTTTCCTTCGCTCGGTCCGTAGGCGATCGTGGTGCTGCCGAAGAATCCGTAGGCGCCGTCGGCGAGGTAGGTGTTGCAGATGCCCGCCTGGCCGCTGCTGTCCTGGAGATCGTAGAGTTGCGCACCGTAGCAGCACTCGGCGGCGATTACGGTGCCGTTGCTCACCTTGCTTTTCAAGCGCGCGGCATCGTGCGCCACCGGGTATTGCTCCTTTCCCGGCGGCTATCCGTAGAATTGCGGACTGCTTCCAGTGTGCGCCGGCCCTCAGTATGCGCGACGAGACATCCAAGTCCCCCTCGCGCCCTCGGTCTCGGCGCAATGTTCCGGGTCTCGCTACGCTCGCCCGGCCTCGGCCGCCCTGCGGTCGAGCGCGCCCCTTCGGGGCACCGCGCTCGCCCACACTGGTTCTACGGCGTGGGCAGGTGCGTGGCCAACACCGCCACGCACCGCACGCCTACCTCGTACTACGCGCCATCGTTTCGCTTTCCATGGCGCGTAGCGTCGGCGCCATGGCAGTTGATGAAATGCGTCCGCGTCGCGAGTTGTGCGTTGGACCAGTTCGGACCGCGCGGCGGCGTGGTTTGCAGCGTGCTCGAGTTGCCGAAGATTTTACTCAAGCTCAATGCCGTCGAGGCCTGCCAGACTTGCGCCGATAATCCCAAGTAACGCTGGTAGTCTTCGCGCCTCCGCGTGCGATAGCGGCCGGCGGTGTCGAGCAGGTTGACGAGATAACTCGGGTTGCCGGCACCGGCGAGATCGGGTAGCCGGCCTAGATCCGGCACCTTGTATTGCCGCTAGAATGGCAGCAGCAGTACCGTAGTGATTATGCACTCATTCTTGTATAAGCAACCGAGGTAGGAGATTCAAGATATGGACCGCATCGCGAAAATTTATTCCGTCGGTACCGAGCAAGGGGGCTTGCCAAGACGCACAAGACGTTCGAGCGCTACCCGGTGTTTCTGCTTATTTTAAGGTGTTGAAACCGGCGCTGGCTCGGCTCGCGCGTCACAGGCGGGTGCGACTGATCCGACTGCGAATACCTACAGCGCGACGGAAGAAGTTGTGAGCAAGGAGCGTGTGGGCATCGGGGAGTTAGCTGTCGAGGTGGGTCGACAACAACACCGGCTGCCCGATGTTTCGATCGATGACTAATCCAAAGATAGATTTCGAAACTGTATGGAGGCAATATATGTACTTCCTCAATCGTGGCGATTCCCGTTGCGGTTCTTTACATCGATGCCGTCCCCGACGTGCAGCAGTCATCGCAAGTCTTGCGTTCTGGATTGCCGCGCCCTCGTTCGCGGACTCCTATCCAGCCAGCCTCCTATTTCACACTTGTGAACATGAAGGTGCAGGTACCTGAACGCCGCGCACAAGGCGATTGCCGCCGCCGGTCTTCAGGATGTTACAAAGTCGAGCGATGCGACGGGCGGCCATACAGCCAACACGCGCGGCTACGTCGTTTGCGTGCGTCTGCCAAAGGCGGGATCGTGCAATGGCGATGGCGCCACCGCAGTTCTCGTAACAGCAGGATCCGACGCGAAGGTACTGCTGGAGCAGATCAAAGGTAACCTCAAAGTTCCGGTTTTGATCGACTGTAACTGAGTCGGCGTTACCGATGGCGATTTGCATCGCCGACGTCCAACGATCGGCGAAGGGGACAACGCCGCTTACGACGGTCTCAAATTCGCATGTGGAGCTGCTGGCGGACCAATTCGTGTACCGCAATTATCGACAGAGCGGGCGATGGAATTCATGAACTTCATGCGATAGCTGCCGGCAGTATTGGGGACCGGCAGTGGGACCGGCAGCTTTTCGGCCCTGGTAATGCTGAGCGCCATCAAATTCATCTCGATCGCGGCCACGCGATTTAAGAGGCAACTGCTGGACACGGAAAGCGTCGTGCGGCACGTAGGTACGAAAAATACGCCGTACAAGACCAACGGCAATCAGTGAATTTTGCGAACCCAAAGTCAAATCCATGGGTATCCGCACAATAAGGGACACCTTGGCTTTCCAACTGTGGCCGCGTAGAACAGGCGAGAGCCCACCTATCTGACACCTATCGAGGACCCGCTACGGGCTTTGCGCAATCAGGGAAAGTAACAGGTGTAATTCCAAACCGGTAATACGTCACTGAACCAATCGGAGACGTATGTAAGGATTTGGAGTTGTATGCGGGTAGTCGACAAGAGCAGAAACTACACCCTCATCGCGATGTTCGCTTGTTGGTTACAGCGATCATCGCATGATTATCCAGGCAATCGCTGTTGAAACAAAGAGGAGAAGACGATGGGACTGAGTAGAGGTATATGCGTGGCAGTAACCTTGCTGGCCATCATGACCGCGCAAACGGAGGCACAGGTCATTGTCGAGCCCGAGCGGACTGAGGGATTGTTGGCATCGCCGAGCATGGGTCAGCACAATCTGGTAACGCTTAGCGGCCCGGGCGACTTTGTTTCGGCGGAAGTCGTTAAACAAGGCGGAAGCAATAATTTGACGTTCGTGTCGCTTGATATCGACGGCAAGAACATCGTGAGCATATCGTTTGCGGCATTACTCAATACGGGTCTCACCACCGGCAATCCTTACGGGTTGGTGCTAGTTAAATCCGCAGGTGATCCTAAAACATTGACAATCGGTTTTCCGACGCCGCTGCGCTACAAGTCGAAGCTGACGCTGGCGGTTACGGTGAAGGAGACGGGCGTCGTGCAAGTGTTGGCCAACGTGTCCATGGGAAAGCGGCCGCACCTTAGAGGCACGTGAGCCGCGACAGCGGTGTCTCGCGGTAGGTTGATTGACCCGAAGTTCTCGTCGAGGAGATTTAGGACCGGAGCCAAGGACGCGTCAACCTCGCGCGAGCGAGATTCACAAAGAGTTCGTAGTTTCGCCGATTGCTGATCGACAGAATGAAGAGAATATTTCGGTAGTCGGGTCAACCAGCTAGGAAACTCACAATATGGACCGCATCGCAAAGGTTTATAGTACCGGCTCGGAACAGACCGCGCTCGCCAAGACGCAGAAGACCCTCGAGCGTTACCCGGCGTTTCTACTTATTAAGGTGTCGGGACCGGGGCTGGTTCGGCTCGCACGTAAGTATCCGGTTGAGGACATCACGGATTTGTTTACGATCCGTGCCGGAGAGAAATCGATCAATACTTCTCGCCCACGCGTGGACACGATGGGGAAACGTCATGCGCATGCGGCCTATGCTGACGCGAAGCCGTTGCCACCGGGAAAACACCATTATCTCGTGCAATTTGTTGGACCGATCAAAAGTGCGTGGCTCAAGAGTGTGAAACATGTTGGCGGCGAGCCGCGGGCGCCGTATGAGAATTTCGCTTACGTCGTGCGGGCGAATGACAAGCAACTTGGCAAAGTCGCCGCGTTGTCGTTTGTGCGCTGGGTGGGTCATTTGCCGTATCGCGCGCGGTTGGCGTCGGCCGCAGTTGCGACGGTGAAGGGCAAGCGCGTCGTTGACTTGCCGCGCACACATAAGTTGCCCGGGGTTTACACGATGGAATTTTTTGGCGCGGAGGATTTGCGCGCGGGGTTGTCGGCGGTGAAGAAGCTTGGCTTTCAGCTATTGCACAAGGATGCTAAGGCGAAAGTGCTCCTCGTCAAAGCGTCCGGCGCAGCGGCGATTGGGCCGAAGCTCGATCGGTTGTCAGCGATTCACGGCGTGCGTGCTATTCGCGAGCGCGTGTTGAAGCGAACGAGTAACGACGTTGCTGCCGGAATCATGGGAACGGCGAGCACCTGGAATCAGAGTGGGTTAGGCCTGAGTGGCAAAGGCGAAACGATCGGGATTTGCGATACCGGCCTCGATACCGGCGATCCTGCAACGATCCATCCCGACTTTGCCGGGCGTATCGCATGGATCAAGAGCTACCCGATTACCCCCGACTTCAATACAGATATAAAGAATCCCGGCGGCAACGACGGGCCGGCGGATCTCGATAGCGGACATGGCACTCACGTCACGGGTTCGGTGCTGGGGAGCGGAGCAGTGAGTCGGAGTGTTGCCGGAGTGGACGTGCCTATTCGAGGGCTGGCCTACAACGCCAAACTCGTATTCCAAGCTGTCGAGCAGGAGCTGCAATGGAAAGATCCGCTGATGCTCAAGAAGCACGGGCGCTACTCGTTAGCGGGCATCCCGACCGATCTCGGAACGCTGTTTGCCGATGCCTATAACAAAGGCGCGCGCATTCATTCCAATTCCTGGGGCGGCGGCGCACCGGGTGAATACGACGAGCAGTGCCAGCAGCTCGATCAGTTCATATGGAAGCGCAAAACTTTTTGCATAGTGGTCGCCGCGGGCAACGATGGCACCGACAAGGATGGTGACGGTAAGATCAACCCGATGAGCATCAGCTCGCCGGCACCGGCCAAGAATGCCATCACTGTGGGTGCAAGCGAGAATCTGCGGCCAATTTTCAACAGCAACACGTACGGAAGTTCGTGGTCGAGTGACTATCCGGTCGCGCCGTTTCACAATGACCCGATGGCCGACAACATCGAAGAAGTGGTTCCGTTCAGCAGCCGCGGCCCGACTCTCGATGGCCGCATCAAGCCTGATGTCGTCGCGCCCGGAACGTATATTCTCTCCACTCGCTCGACGCAGATCGCACTGAATAACCAGGCATGGGCCGCGTTTCCGAAGAGCAAGATGTACTTCCACATGGGCGGTACCAGCATGGCGACGCCTTTAGTGGCTGGAGCGCTTGGATTAATTCGCGAGTATCTGCGCAAGGACCAGCACATCAGTAGCCCGAGTGCCGCCTTGCTCAAGGCGGCGTTAATCCTAGGCGCACAACGTCTTCCTGGGAATGGATCGTCGAGCGCGACTTTGCTCGACAATCATCAAGGATACGGACGCGTTAATCTCGACGCGGTACTGGCGCCCGAGAAACCGGCCAGCGCGATATTTAACGACGTAAAGTCTGGACTTAAAACCGGTGCGTTACAGGCATTCACTCTCAAAGTGAAGTCCAATCAAGTACCGCTGCGTATCGTGCTGGCCTACAGCGACTACCCGGGTCCGGCGCTGGTCAACAATCTCAATTTGATGGTCACCGATCCGAGCGGTATACGTTACGTCGGCAACCAGTCAGCAGGTAATCTGACGATGGATGTGAAGAACAACGTCGAGGTCGTGCAAGTACCGCGACCGGTTAGCGGAACCTGGAAGATCGAAGTCGTGGGCTCGAATGTGCCGCAAGGACCGCAGCCATTTGCTCTGGCTTGGCTGGCGCACGCATGAACACGTGTGTCGATTGATGAGATGAGTCCGGTGAACGCGGTACTTTCGAAGCGAACCTGCCGCGACAACCCCGAGTTGTCGCAGCCTCGTCGGCAAGAGTGAAGGGGTTCGGTATGTGTGCGGCAGCTGGTCGATCGGGTGCGCCGAGTGACGGCACTCTGCTTATCCTCGGCGAGTCGGGCACCGGCAAAGAAGTGGTCGCACGCAACCTGCATTATCGGCTTGCGGCGCCATGGCAAGCACTCCCCTCGTCATACGGATTCCATAAAACCCGCCACCACCGCGCGCGAAGATCCCGGAGAGGGAAGCGACCGAGGTGACTTATAGATCAGGGGCGATGATGACGCGATGGAGCTCACCAGTCAGGGGGCGGACCTTTCTACGACGGAACCATGACCGCCGCGGCGCGGGCCGAGCGTCTACTCGATCTCTATCGAGGGCCAGTTTCTCGAAGACGACGACATCTCGTGGACGTTGGCTCAGCGCGAACGGCTGCGCTCGAAATTTCTGCGCGCCGTTTTACAGCTCGGGGAAGCGCTGTCGCCTTATACCAGAAGGGTATCGAAGTTGATCCACTGGCGGAGGAGTTTTATCGGCGCCTGATGCACGGTTACCGCCGCGTCAACCGGCCCGCCGAAGCGCTGGCGGCATATCAGCGGTGCCATACGATGCTCACGTCCATTCTCCATATTGGCCCACGCCGGAAATGAAGGCGCTCTACGCCGAGATTCAGCGAGAAGTCACGCAGGAGCGGCAAACGCCGTTTTTTGGCCTTTTTGTTGCCGGTCAGTCTGTCGGCTAGATAACGTCCGGATGCCGGCACTCCGCCCGACAACGCCATTTCGCGGTGCACCAGAGCGCCCAAGGCCGCCGCTTGCGCGAGACCAAATGGGCGATTCCACCTACTTTTCGACGGTTCGCTTCCTATAATTGACTAGGAACGACACGATCCCCGGTGGGTCGTTGGAGGAAAGGTGAGTAACTTCGACAAGGCATTGCTGGTTATCGACAGTGACACCAAGCGTCGAGTCCAGCTGAAGGAATGGTTGAACGCTGGTGGCCGCCCCCGTGTCCATGAGACCGGTCCTGGTGAATGGCAGCAGAAGCTGGAAGCCGACGGAACGGTTCATATCGTGATGCTGGGTCCCTGCACCAGCGCGGCGGAACAGGCGCGGTTATACGAGGCAATGCGCACGCATCGTCCCAACCTGCCGGTCATCCTCTATAGCGACGAAGCGTCATCGGCGCCGTTCCCTCCCGAAAACACGACCACCGGTTTTCTTCGGACGATACGCCTGCCCGTCGATCGCGCCATTCTGCCGGAGATTCTGACTCAGGCGGACGAATACGCCAGCGAACGGAGCGCGACCGCGCGCAATCCGGAACTTTTTCGAAGCCTCGTCGGCAAGAGCGAAGGCGTTCGTCATGTGCGCCAGCTCGTCGAGCGAGTCGCGCCTAGCGACAGCACGGTGCTGATTCTCGGCGAGTCCGGTACCGGCAAGGAAGTCGTCGCGCGCAATCTGCATTATCGTTCGCCGCGTAGAGGCAAACCGTTTGTGGCGGTCAACTGCGGCGCGATCCCTGCCGATCTGCTGGAGAGCGAGTTGTTCGGACACGAAAAAGGCGCCTTTACCGGCGCGGTCAGCGCGCGTCAAGGTCGCTTCGAGCTCGCGACGGGAGGCACGTTGTTCCTCGACGAGATCGGTGAGATGAGCCTGGCGATGCAAGTGAAGCTGTTGCGCGTGATTCAAGAACGTTCGTACGAGCGTGTCGGCGGGGATCGCACGCTGCGGGTGGACGTGCGGTTGATCGCGGCGACGCATCGCGAACTCGAACGTGAAGTGCAGGCGAAGCGCTTTCGCGAGGATCTCTACTATCGTCTGAACGTGTTCCCGATCCAGATGCCGCCGCTGCGGGATCGCGCCGAGGACATACCCCTGCTCGTCACCGAGTTGAACGCCCGGCTGCGACAAGAGCGCGGCGCCACCGTGCGCTTTACGCCGGATGCGGTCACCGCGTTGCAGCGCTATGCGTGGCCCGGTAACGTGCGCGAGCTCGCTAATCTTGTCGAGCGTTTGACGATTTTAACGCCCGAGGGAACCGTCGACGTCAACGATCTGCCGGCGCAATACCGGGCGGCCGCAACGCCCAGCGCCGCGGCAGCAGGCGTGAACGTTCAAAACTCTACGCTCGCGCTTCCGGTTTTGCCGGGGGACGGCATGGACCTCAAGGAATATCTGAACAACGTCGAGTACGGCTTGATCATGCAAGCGCTCACTCGAACGGGCGGCGTGGTCGCGCACGCGGCGAATTTGCTGAAACTGCGTCGCACGACATTGGTGGAGAAGCTCTATAAGTACGGAGTACGCCGTGAACGCTCGCAAGCAGCGGCCGACGGCGCCGCTTCCGAGGAGGCGGAATCGCCCTGAGTCCAGGTTAACGGCGCGAAGCGGACGCGCGTCTATCGCGCGTCTAGGCGTCGCCCGCTTCTTCCGATCCAACCCCTACGTTGTGCACGTAAACCATTTCTCCTCCGAGCCATCCCGAAACCACGAGTCACGCGACGCCGATTCGCGCCAGCCATATCGAGCCGATCGCGTGATGACCCGCGGTGCCGTGAACCAAACGAGGAAGTGAGAAGCCACACGCTCAGCAGCAGTACTGCCCAATTCGTCAGGCCGTTTCGTCAAAATCGTCCGCGACGTTCGTTTCGAGCATTCTCGTGATGCTTCGAATCCTAAAGTTCCTGGGACGAGTCCCGAGCGACAAACATTGCCGCGCGCTGATACATTCTGTATTTTCCGTTGTCTATCCATTCGCCACGCAAAAACCTTATGTCGAGCACGCCAATCACGGATGAGGTGGCGCGAGTGCAACGTTCGACTCGCTTCAGCGACTACGACATCTATCTGCTCAAGCAAGGCAGTCACACGCGTCTCTATGATAAATTTGGCGCGCATCCGACGACGTACGAGGGTGTGGCGGGTGCGTACTTCGCCGTGTGGGCGCCGAACGCGGAGCATGTTGCGGTGATCGGCGATTTCAACGCCTGGGATCCGGCCGCGCACCGGTTGCAGCCGAACGGCAACGAGCCGGGGATATGGGAAGGATTCGTGCCGGGGCCGAACGTCGGTTCGCATTATAAATTCCGCGTCGTTTCGCGTTTCAACGATTTTCACTTTGATAAAGCCGATCCCTACGGCTTTTACTTCGAGGCGCCTGGAGGCACTGCCTCGATCGCATGGTCACTCGATTACGAATGGGGTGACACCTCGTGGATGCGCGGGCGTGACGAGCGAAACCGACATGACGCGCCGATGACGATCTACGAGATGCATCTCGGCTCGTGGCGACGCGTGGCCGAGGAAGGCGATCGGCCGTTGACCTATCGCCAACTCGCGCAACAGTTGCCGGATTACCTGAGCGAAATGGGGTATACGCACGTCGAGCTGATGCCGGTGACGGAACATCCGTTCTACGGATCGTGGGGATATCAAACGACCGGCTACTTCGCGCCCACCTCGCGTTACGGCACGCCGCAGGATTTTATGTATCTCGTCGATCGATTGCATCAGCGCGGCATCGCCGTCATTCTCGACTGGGTGCCGTCGCACTTTCCGAGCGACGGTCACGGTCTCGCGTACTTCGACGGCACGCATCTCTACGAGCACGCCGATCCGCGTCAAGGATTCCATCCGGAATGGCACACCTACATCTTCAACTATGGGCGCGTGGAAGTGCGTTCGTTCTTGCTGAGCAGCGCGGCGTTCTGGTTGAACGTCTATCACATCGACGGGCTGCGCGTGGACGGCGTCGCCTCGATGCTGTACCTCGACTACGCGCGCAAGCAAGGCGAGTGGATACCGAACCGTTACGGCGGCAAGGAAAATCTCGAGGCGATCGCGTTCGTGCAAGACCTCAATCGCGCGGTCTATCACGAGCAACCCGGCATCCAGACGATCGCCGAGGAATCGACGGCGTGGCCGATGGTATCGCGCCCGGTCCATTTGGGCGGCCTCGGCTTCGGTATGAAATGGAACATGGGCTGGATGCACGACACGCTGAGCTATTTCGCGAAGGACCCGGTGTTCCGCAAGTACCACCACAATCAGCTCACCTTCAGCATCGTGTACGCGTTCTCGGAGAATTTTGTGCTGCCGCTTTCGCACGACGAAGTCGTCTACGGCAAGGGGTCGCTCTTCGGCAAAATGCCCGGCGACGATTGGCGGAAGTTCGCGAATCTGCGGTTGCTGTTGGGTTACTTGTACGGTCATCCCGGCAAGAAGCTGTTGTTCATGGGCGGAGAGTTCGGGCAGCGCCGCGAATGGAATCACGACGCGAGCCTCGATTGGCATCTACTCCACGACCCACGCCACGCCGGCGTGCAGCAATGGGTCCGCGATCTCAACCGGCTATATCGCGCCGAGCCGGCGCTGTACCGGCGCGACGATGAGCCGGACGGGTTTCAGTGGGTCGATTGTTGCGACTGGGAACAATCGGTCGTCGGTTTTCTTCGGCGCGACGGCGCCGATGAAATCCTCGTCGCCTGCAACTTCACGCCGGTGCCGCGGCCGAACTATCGGATCGGCGTGCCGCGACCTGGCCTCTGGCGCGAGCTGCTCAACAGTGACGCGGCCGAGTACGGCGGCGCGGGCTTCGGCAATTTCGGCGGCGTCGAGGCCACGCCGATCCCAATGCACGGGCATTACCACTCGCTGTCGCTGACGCTTCCGCCGCTCGGAGTTGTTTTTCTGAAGCCTGCGGCTGCGAGTTCGCATGAATACGTCGCGTGACGGAATACTCTCGTCGGACGACGGTCGCCGGCGCGCCGTCATCGAAGACGTTACGCCGCATGTCGATCACGGCAGGTTTCCCGTCAAACGCACCGAGGGCGACGACGTCGTGGTCGAGCTGGTGGCGTACGCTGATGGTCATGACGCTATCGACTGCCGTCTGCGCTATCGGAAAGAAGGCAACGAGCTGTGGAGCGAGACGCCGATGCAACCGCTCGGGCACGACCGATGGCGCGCGCGCTTTACCGTTACGGAAATCGGTCGCTATCGCTACACGGCGAGCGCCTGCGTCGATCACTTTCTTTCGTGGCGCCGCGACCTCGCGAAGCGCATCGAGGCGGATCAGGATTTGACGGTCGCGTTTCAAGTCGGCGCGCAGATGGTGCAGGCGGCGGTGGAGCGCGCGACCGGTCCCGACGCCGCGCGGCTAGCTGCCTTCGCCCGGCAACTGGCTCAATCGTCGGAAGAACAATCGCGGCGCGCCACCGCGCTGGGCGAGGAGCTGGCGGCGTTGATGCAGCGCTACGCGGATCGGCGCTTCGCCACGACTCACGCGCCCGAGCTCGCCGTCGTCGTCGATCGGGCGCTCGCGCGCTTCGGCGCATGGTACGAGTTTTTTCCACGCTCCTGCACCGACGATCCATCGCGCCACGGCCGCTTCGCCGATTGCGAGCCGCGGTTGCGCGCGGCCGCGGCCATGGGCTTCGATGTCGTTTACCTGCCGCCGATTCATCCGATCGGACCCACGCATCGCAAAGGTCGGAACAACAAGGAGCGCGCCGAGCCGGGCGACCCCGGCAGTCCGTGGGCCATCGGCTCCGAAGCGGGTGGGTATTGCGCGGTGCATCCGGACCTCGGAACGCTCGACGATTTCCGCCACTTCACGGCGGCCGCGGCGAAGCTCGGGCTGGAGGTCGCGCTCGACCTCGCGTTTCAGTGCTCCCTGGATCATCCGTACGTGCGCGAACATCCTGAATGGTTTCTGCATCGTCCCGACGGGAGCGTGCAATATGCCGAGAATCCTCCGAAGCGATACCAAGACATTTTCCCGCTTAATTTCGAAACCGAGAACGGGAAGAGTTTGTGGGAGGAGCTGCTCGGTGTCGTGAGCTTCTGGATCGATCAAGGCGTGCGCATTTTTCGCGTGGATAATCCACACACCAAACCGTTCGCGTTTTGGGAGTGGTTGATCGCGCGCGTGAAGGAGCGAGATCCAGACGTCATATTTCTTTCCGAAGCGTTTACGTGCCCGGCGGTGATGTATCGGCTTGCGAAGCTCGACTTCACGCAGTCGTACACCTATTTCACGTGGCGCAATACGAAATGGGAACTGACGCGGTATTTTACCGAGCTCACGCAGACGAACGTGCGCGAGTTTCTCCGGCCCAACTTATGGCCGAACACGCCGGATATTTTGAGCGAGTATTTGCAGCTCGGCGGTCGGCCGGCGTTCGTGACCCGGCTCGCGCTCGCGGCGACGTTGGGCGCGAGCTACGGCATCTACGGCCCGGCGTTCGAGCTGTGCGAGAACCGCGCGCGCGAGGCCGGGAGCGAGGAATATCTCGACTCGGAGAAGTATCAGATACGCGTATGGCCGGTGGACCGAGCCGATCATTTGAGAGATTTCATCGCGCGCGTAAATCGCATTCGCCGGGAAAATCCGGCGTTGCACTTCAATACGAACCTGTGCTTCCATTCGGTCGATAACGACATGTTGCTTTGCTACAGCAAGGCGACCGCCGATCGCAGCAACGTAATCCTCGTCGTCGTCAACCTCGATCCGCATCACGTTCAATCCGGTTGGGTAAATTTGCCGCTCGCCGAGATCGGTCTCGATCCCGAGCAGCCGTACCAAGCGCACGATCTGTTGTCCGACGCGCGTTATCTGTGGAGTGGGGAGCGTAACTATGTCGAATTGAATCCCCACGTGGTGCCGGCACACATTTTTCGCTTGCGCAAGCGCGTGCGGTCGGAGCGGGATTTTGATTATTACATGTAGATGGAATGTCGATGAGGCGATTCGCTCAGCGCAACATTGTGAACAACTTCATCGTCAGTTGTAATAAATTCTACTTGTGGGTGGTTGACCCCGTCGCTCCCGGCTCCTGCCTCCCGCGAACACTTGTACGTCCCTGTACATCGCGGCAAGTGACTTTTCTTTGTCTCGCCAAAGAAAAGTCACCAAAAGAAAAGCGACCGCGGGCGCCCTGTGCTCCTCGGTAAAGCCGCGCGCGAGCCGAACTCGCCGAGCGCGAAAGGCTCGCGCTTCGGGCTCGAACACCGTCTCGCGAAACCCCGCGGCTTTCCCTGCGGCGCTTGGCTTGCTCTACGGGGATTGAACTGCAACAGCAACTACAACAGCAACAGAAAACCCACGAAAGACTCTTCTGTCGTGGTAGCTGTTGTTGTTCATGTCCCCGTAGGGCGCGCTTCGAGCACCGCAGGGTTTGGGCAAAAGCCCGAAGGGGAGCGGACAGGGAGTCCGCTCCCGAGACACAGTACAGGGATGTGCTGTGGCTCGGCGCCGGCCCAAACCCGAGGAGCGCAAGAAGCGGTTGCGCCCTCCGGGGGGTCCTTCTCTTTGCGTACTTTCTCTTGGACAAGCAAGAGAAAGTACGCCGACCGCGGTTCGGGAACCGCAAGTATATTTATTACACTCGATGAGTCGCGCGTAGCGCGATCGATTGATTATCTGGATTCCCGCTTTCGCGGGAACGACGGTGGATTCACAGCGCATGGAGCGGTCTAGCTCTATGGCTCACTCCTCGCCGCAACTCCCCGACGATCCCCTCTGGTATAAAGACGCGGTCATTTATCAACTGCACGTCAAAGCGTTCTACGACTCGACCGGCGACGGCACCGGCGATTTCGAGGGGCTGATTCAAAAGCTCGACTACATTCGCGACCTCGGCGTGAACTGCGTGTGGGTGTTGCCGTTTTATCCGTCGCCGATGCGCGACGATGGTTATGACATCGCCGATTACCGCGACGTGCATCCCGACTACGGCACGATGACGGACTTTCGCGCGTTCGTGCGCGCGGCGCACGCGCGCGGTTTGCGGGTGATCACCGAGCTCGTCATCAATCACACTTCCGACCAGCATCCGTGGTTTCAGTCGGCACGGCGCGCGCCGGCCGGGTCGTCGCGACGCAACTATTACGTTTGGAGCGATGACGACAAGAAATACGCCGGGACGCGCATCATTTTCCGGGACACGGAAAAATCGAACTGGGCGTGGGACCCGGTGGCGCGGCAGTACTATTGGCATCGCTTCTTCTCGCATCAGCCGGATTTGAACTTCGACAACCCGCAAGTGATGCGCGCGCTACTCGCGGTGATGCATTTTTGGCTCGACATCGGCGTCGATGGTCTGCGCCTCGACGCCATTCCTTATCTGTGCGAGCGCGAGGGTACAAACAACGAGAACCTGCCGGAGACCCATGCGGTGTTGAAGCGTCTGCGCGCCGCGCTCGACGCGCGCTTCGAGAACCGGATGTTTCTCGCCGAAGCGAATCAATGGCCGGAAGACGTGCGATCGTACTTCGGCGACGGCGACGAATGCCACATGGCGTTTCATTTTCCGCTGATGCCGCGCATCTACATGGCGTTGGCGCAGGAGGACCGCCATCCGATCACGGAGATCATGGATCAAACGCCGGATATCCCCGACAACTGCCAGTGGGCGATTTTCCTGCGCAACCACGACGAGCTCACCCTCGAAATGGTGACCGACCGCGAGCGCGACTACATGTACCAGATCTACGCCGGCGATCCGCGCAGCCGCCTCAATCTCGGCATACGCCGGCGCCTCGCGCCATTGGTGGACAACGACATCGAGCGCATCCGGCTGCTCAACAATTTGCTGTTGTCCTTAATCGGCAGTCCGGTGATCTATTACGGCGACGAGATCGGCATGGGCGACAACATTTTTCTCGGCGATCGCAACGGCGTGCGTACGCCGATGCAATGGAGCCCGGATCGCAACGCCGGCTTCTCGCGCGCCGATCCGGCGCGATTGTATCTGCCGCCGCTCATGGATCCGATTTACGGTTACGGGGCGGTGAACGTAGAAGCGCAAACCCGCGATTCGTTCTCGTTGTTTAATTGGATGAAACGTTTGATCGCCGTGCGCAACGCGCATAAAGCGCTCGGCCGCGGCAGCTTGCGCTTTCTACATCCAGGCAACCGCAAGATATTGGTGTATCTGCGCGAGCACGAAGGCGAGAGCATTCTGTGCGTGACCAATCTATCGCGCGCGGCGCAGCCGGTGGAGTTGGATCTGTCCGCCTACAAGGGCCGCGTGCCGGTGGAGATGCTGGGCCGCAGCACGTTTCCGCCCATCGGGGATTTGCCGTACCTGCTGACGCTTCCTGGGTATGGCTTCTACTGGTTTCTGCTGTCGAGTACGGCCGAGGTGCCGCGCTGGCACGAGGAGCGTCCTGCGCCTTCGGAATTACCCTGGTTAGTATTCTTTGCCGGCTGGCGTACGCTTTACCCCGACCTCATCGCGCAGAATGACCCGCTGCAGCGCCCGCTGGCCGACAAGCTCCGGCGCACGTTGGAACGCGACATCCTCCCGCGGTTCATGGCGCAACAGCGCTGGTACGCGGCAAAGAGCGCGACGCTCGAGCGCGTGGAGTTGCTCGACGCCGCCGAGTGGGGCGAAGCGACGCACAGCGCGCTGGTGGCGCTGGTACGGACTGTCGGAGCCGAAGCGTCGGCGCGCTATTTCCTCCCACTCTCGATCGTTTGGGGCGAAACCACCGACGAGCACATGCGCCCGTTGCTGTATCGCGCGCTTGCGCGCGTGCGCCGCCGCGCCCGCGTCGGCGTGCTGCTCGACGCCGTCGCCGACGAGGAATTTTGCCGAATGCTGGTGCGTGCGATGGGCGTCGGCCATGAGCTGACGTTGGCGCAGGGACGGCTGCGATTCGAATCGACGTCGGCGTACCGCGAGAGGGTCGGTCCGAACGTGGGGGAGCTCGCGGTACGGCCGCTCGGGGTGGAGCAAAGCAACTCGTCGGTGGTGTTCGGCGATCGCTTGATACTCAAGTTTTATCGCCGGCTCGAGCCCGGCATCAACCCCGATCTCGAAATGGCGCGCTTCCTCACCGACGTTTCGCCGTTCGCGCATATCGCGCCGTTGGTCGGCTACCTCGAATATCGAAATACGGAAGAAAACTACCTCGCGACGCTCGCGCTGCTGCAAGGCTTCGCGGTCAATCAGGGTGACGGCTGGATCTATACGGTCGAGTTTCTCCTGTGGTATCTCGAAGCCAACCGCACGGAAGCGGGCGCCGACAACGGATCGCAGCAGCACGCGCGCTACTCGCTTTACATGACATTGATACGAACGCTCGGCCAGCGCACCGCGGAGTTGCATCAGGCATTGTCGCGCGTAACCGGGGATCCGGCGTTCGACCCGGAGCCGGTGACGCCTTCGGAGACGCGGCAATGGTGGGAACGGGTGCGCCGTGACATCGCCGCGACCTTGGCGACGCTTCGCGAGGCGCGCGCGCGTCTGGCGCTGGAAGTGCAACCGCTGGCGGATCGGCTGCTCGCGCGGGAGGCGGATTTGTACGCCCGACTCGGCGCGCCGCCGCCGCTCGACGTGCGCAAGACGCGCTACCACGGCGACTATCATCTCGGCCAAGTGCTAGTCGTGCAGAACGATTTCGTGATCACCGATTTCGAAGGCGAGCCGATGCGCCCGCTCGCCGAGCGCCGCGCCAAACACTCGCCGCTGCGCGACGTCGCCGGCATGTCGCGCTCGCTCAATTATGCGACGTATAACGCGTTGCGCCGCGTCACCGCCGAGCGACCGGAAGATTATGCCGCGCTGGAAGCGCTGGCGCGCGGATGGGAAACCGCGGCGCGTGAACGGTTTCTCGAAGGCTATCGCGCCGCCGCCCTCGGATCGGCGGGCTGGCCGGACGAGCCGGCACACGCGCAAGCGCTTATCGATCTTTTCACGTTGGAAAAAGCGCTCTACGAACTGCGCTACGACCTCGACAACCGCCCGACGTGGGTTGAAATTCCCTTGCGCGGGGTATTGGCGCTGTTGCCTCGCTCCGTTGTGCTCTCGATACCCGTCGAAGAGCGATCGATGTAGTCTCGAAGCGCAACCAAACGAGTGCCTTCTCTCATCTCTCCTTCGCAACGCGGGGAGGGTTACGGCGGAAACGTCGTACTCATTCAGTGTGGATCTTTAACCTCCATGGAGCGGCGTAACAATGGTGGAGTTAACCGATGATATAGATTTCTTTCAGCTAGGCGCGGGACCGAAGCGTTGCGTCGCGCGCCGTCTGCGCCCGCTCGGGCGGTCGCGCCATCTCACCGAGGACATGCCGCCATGAGCCGCTTTCCCATCCGCGAGGGCCGTCCGTTTCCGCTGGGAGCAACGTGGGACGGACTCGGCGTCAACTTCGCGCTCTTTTCCGCGCATGCCACCAACGTCGAGCTGTGCCTGTTCGATCTGAACGGCGAGAAGGAGCTCGAGCGCATCGAGCTGCCGGAGTACACCGACGAGGTGTGGCACGGTTACCTGCGCGACGCGCGTCCCAGCACGGTGTATGGCTATCGCGTCCACGGGCCGTACGAGCCGGACGCCGGACACCGCTTCAATCCGAATAAGTTGCTCATCGATCCTTACGCGAAAACGCTGGTCGGCAAGCTCAAGTGGGCGGATGCGTTGTTCGGCTACAAGATCGGCGCGTCCGACAAAGATCTTTCATTCGACGATCGCGACAGCGCGGCGTTCGTGCCGAAAGCTCGGGTGATCGATCCCGCCTTTACATGGGGAGAGGAACGCCGGCCACTGGTGCCGTGGGAGCAAACCATCCTTTACGAAACCCATGTCCGCGGTTTCACGAAGATGAACAAACACGTCCCGCCGGAGCTTAGAGGAACTTTCTCGGGCCTCGGCGACGGGCGCGTCGTTGAATATCTGCGTCATCTCGGCGTCACCACCGTCGAGCTGTTGCCGATACACGCGTTCATCGACGACCGCCATCTGACGGAGAAGCGCTTGGTCAACTATTGGGGTTACAACACGATCGGCTTCTTCGCGCCGGAGCCGCGCTACATGGCGACGCCGTTCGCGAACGAGTTCAAGGAGATGGTGAACCACCTGCATGCCGCCGGGCTCGAAGTGATACTGGACGTGGTCTACAACCACACCGCGGAGGGCAACGAGGGCGGGCCGACGCTGTCGTTTAGGGGGATCGACAACGCGAGCTACTACCGGCTGCCGCCCGACGCGAAACGCCACTACATCAACGATACCGGTACCGGCAACACATTGAACCTGAGCCATCAGCGCGTGCTGCAGATGGTGGCCGACTCGCTGCGCTACTGGGCGACGGAAATGCACGTCGACGGATTTCGTTTCGATCTCGCGACGATACTCGCGCGCGAACCGTACGGGTTCGACGAAGGCGGCAGATTTCTCGACGCGTGCCGCCAGGATCCCGTGCTCTCGAGCGTCAAGCTCATCGCCGAGCCCTGGGACGTCGGGCCCGGCGGTTATCAGGTCGGGCAGTTTCCGCCCGGATGGGCGGAGTGGAACGACAAGTATCGCGACACGGTGCGGGGCTTCTGGAAGGGCGACGAGGGCAAAGTGGCCGATTTGGCGCGGCGCATGACCGGTTCGACGGATCTCTTCAACCGGCGCGGCCGCAAACCCTGGGCGAGCGTGAACTTCATCACCGCGCATGACGGTTTCACGCTTAACGATCTCGTTTCGTACAACGACAAACACAACGAGGCGAACGGCGAGAACAATCGCGACGGGCATGCGCACAACTTGTCATGGAATCACGGCATCGAAGGCCCGACGGACGATTCTGAAATCGTCGGCATGCGCCAGCGGCAGCGGCGTAACTTTTTGGCGACGCTGCTGCTGTCGCTCGGCACACCGATGGTGCTCGCGGGCGATGAGATCGGTCGCACCCAGGGTGGTAACAACAACGTCTACGCGCAGGACAACGAAATCAACTGGCTCAATTGGGAAGCCGTCGGCGCAGACGGGCGCGCGCTCCTCGAGTTCGTGCGCCGGCTGATCGCCATTCGCAAGGCCTATCCGATCCTGCATCGCGGTCGCTTCCTATCGGGGCAGCACAACGCGGAGCTCGACGTGAAGGACGTCACGTGGCTCACGCCCGACGCGGCAGAGATGACGCAGGCGCAATGGGGCGATCCGCACACGAAGTGCTTAGGTATGGTGCTCGACGGCCGCGCGCAACCGACGGGCATTAGGCAGCGCGGCGCGGACGCGACTCTGCTCCTCATCATGAACGCCCATCATGACGTCGTGAACTTCAAGCTCCCGGAAGTTCCCGAGGGCAAGCAATGGAGGTGTCTGATCGATACCAACTTGCCCGGCACGCCCGAGACGCCGCAGTTTCCATTCGGTGAGGTGTATCAAGTGACCGGCCGTTCATCGCTGCTCTTCGTCGTGGTCAATGGCGCGCATGAGCGCCCGCTGCGGGAAGGTCTAGGGAGTTTGTTGAACGTTGCCGAAGGGCGAACGCGGGCCGATGTTTAATGGGTACTTGTGGGTGGTTGACCCACGGCAAGTGACTTTTCTTTGTCTCGCCAAAGAAAAGTCACCAAAAGAAAAGCGACCCCGGTCGCTGCGCCCGCGCGAGATTCACGCGCGGGTGCCCTGTGCTCCTCGCCAACGCCGGGCGCGAGCCGAACTCGCCGGCGGCGTAAAAGCAACGCCGCTCGGGCTCGAACACCGTCTCGCGACAACCCCCGGCATTGGCTCCGGTGCTCGGCTTGCTCTACGGGGGTTAAACAGCAACAGCAACTACAACAGCAACAGAAAACCCGTGAACGCAGGATCTATCGTGGTTGCTGTTGTTGTCCGGGTCCCCGTAGGGCGCGGCTTCGAGCATCGCAGGGTTTGGGCAAAAGCCCGAAGGGGAGCGGACAGGGAGTCCGCTCCCGAGACACAGTACAGGGAGGTGCTGTGGCTCGGCGCCGGCCCAAACCCGAGAAGCGCAGCGAGCCGTTTGCGCCCTCCGGGGGGTCTTTCTCTTTGCGTACTTTCTCTTGGACAAGCAAGAGAAAGTACGCCGACCGCGGTTCGGGAACCGCAATTTAATTTATTAAAACTCGACGGGAAGCGCCCGCGAGGGCGCTCGATTAACTATCTGGATTCCCGCTTTCGCGGGAATGACAACTCTCTCGTCCGACCAGTTACGCGCGAGTTAATTTTTCTTAGCGAACCGCGCTTTAAGCGCGCCCCCTCATGACTGTGCGCCGCGCGCACGCGATGCCTTTCGGCGCCGAGTGGCTCGGCGACGGTACCGCGCGCTTTCGGCTGTGGGCGCCGAGCGCGGAGCGAGTCGAGCTCTGTCTCCTGAGCGGCGGAAGAGAGACGCGCTCCGCAATGACGCGCCAGCCGGACGGTTGGTGTGTCGCCATTCAACCCGCACGCCCGGGTGCGCGATACCGCTATCGAATCGACGGCAAAGCATTCGTTCCCGACCCGGCGTCGCGCTTCCAACCGGAAGACGTGCACAGCGCGAGCGAGCTGATCGATCCCGCCGATTTTCACTGGAGCGATGACGAGTGGTGCGGGCGACCGTGGGAAGAGGTCGTGCTGTACGAGCTGCATGTCGGCAGTTTCACGCCCGAGGGGACCTTCGCCGGCGCGCAGGGCAAGCTCGAGCACTTGCGCTCGCTCGGCATCACGGCGATCGAATTGATGCCGCTCGCGGATTTCCCCGGACGCCGCAATTGGGGCTACGACAGTGTGCTGCTGTTTGCACCGGACAGCCAATACGGCCGGCCCGCCGACTTAAAGCGATTGATCGACGCGGCGCATCGGTTGGGTCTCATGGTTTTTCTCGACGTGGTCTACAACCACTTCGGTCCCGAGGGGAATTACCTTCCGCTTTATGCCGCGTCGTTTTTCACCGATCGGCATCAAACGCCGTGGGGTGCGGCGATAAACTTCGACGGACCGGGCAGTCGCACGGTGCGGGACTTTTATATTCACAACGCTCTCTACTGGCTCGATGAATATCGTTTCGACGGATTGCGGTTCGACGCCGTGCACGCGATCCGCGACGATTCCGAGCCCGATATCCTTGCTGAATTGGCGCGAGCGGTGGCGAGCGGTCCGGGTAAGACGCGTTACGTCCATCTCGTATTGGAGAACGACGAAAACGCCGCGCGCTATTTGCGGCCCGACGCGACCGGCCGGTCGCTCTACCGCGCCCAATGGAACGACGACATCCACCATGCGCTGCACGTGCTGGCGACCGGCGAGTCGGGCGGCTACTACGCGGACTACGCGGACGCACCGCGCAAGCATCTGGGTCGATGCCTCACGGAAGGGTTCGCGTATCAGGGGGATTCGTCGCCGTATCGTCACGGCGCGCCCCGTGGGGAGCTGTCGATCGACATCGCGCCGAGCGCATTCGTATCGTTTCTGCAAAACCACGATCAGATCGGCAACCGCGCGTTCGGCGAGCGCATCACGCAATTCGTAAGTTTGGAGCGCGTGCGCGCGCTATCGGCGATATTTTTGCTCGCGCCATCGCCACCGATGCTGTTTATGGGAGAGGAGTGGGCGACGCAACATCCCTTTCCTTTCTTCTGCGATTTCGGCGCCGAGCTCGCCGAAGCGGTGACCGAAGGCCGGCGCAACGAGTTCGCGCGCTTTCCGGAATTCAGCGACCCGGCGGCGCGTTCGCGCATCCCCGACCCCAACGATCCGGCCACGTTCGCGCAAGCCGTGCTCGACTGGGCCGCGGTCACGCGGACAGAGGGAAAGCAGTGGCTCGAATGGCATCGCGACATCCTGCAGGTGCGGCAAGCCGAGATCGTGCCTCGGCTCAAAAATGTTGCAGCGCGCGCCGGTCACTTTACCGAGTTGGATGATCGAGGATTGCGCGTGCATTGGCGGTTGGGTGACGGAAGCGCGCTGCACTTGTTGGCGAACTTGAGCGACGAACCGCTGGCCGCCGCCGCGCTGCCTGGACGCAACGTTTATACCTGCACCAGCAGGTGGTCCGAGCCGTGGAGCGGCGGGCAACTCGCTCCGTGGTCGGTCGTTTGGTCGATCGAATGAGCGCGACCTCGTCCTCGTCCGCTCTCTCGGCTCAACGCGCGATCGACGCGCGGCTCGTCGCGCTATGCCGACTTTACGATATCGAACCGCACTATGCGGACGTTTGGGGGAAAACGCACGATATCAGCCCCGAGACCGCCCGGGCGATTCTCTCCGCGATGGGCGTCGATCTCGCCGGCCGATCGGTCGATGAGCTGATCGCGGAGCGACAGTCGGCGCGATGGCGCGCTCCACTCGCGCCCGTGCAAGTGATACCGGACGGCGGTCCGGCGTTCGCCGAGCTGCGTTTGCCGGAAGAACGCGTGGGCGCATCGATTCCTTACGCTATCGCACTCGAGAGCGGTGAAATACAACGACACCAAGCGCGGCGGGCCGATCTCACGGTGACCGAGCGCACGATCGTGAGTGGCCGCGCGCATGTCGCGTATGCGCTGCCGCTTCCCGAGTTGCCGCACGGCTATCACCGTTTGACGCTCGAATCGATCGACTCGATCGACGCGGGGATGTCGCTCATCGTGACACCCGGCCAATGTTTTCTGCCGGACGCCGTGGCGAAGGACGGCCGCGTATGGGGAGTTACGTTGCAACTCTACGGCCTGCGCTCGGCGCGCAACTGGGGTATGGGCGATTTCAGCGATCTGCGCGTCGCGCTCGAGCGCTTCGCGGAGCAGGGCGCGGCGGTCGTCGGCGTCAATCCGTTGCACGCGCTGTTTCCCCACGATCCCTCGCGCGCCAGCCCTTACCGCCCGTCGAGCCGCGTGTTCTTAAACGTGCTCTATCTCGACGTCGAGGCGATCCCGGAGTTCGCGCAGTGCGCCGCGGCGCAGCAGCGGGTGTATGCGCAGGAATTTCAGCAGCGCCTGGAACAGCTACGCGCGCAGGCGCAGGTCGACTATGTCGGCGTCGCGAGCGTCAAGCTCGAAATTTGCGAGACGCTCTACCAATATTTTTGCGAGCATCATCAGCCGCACGATACCACGCGGGCCCGGGAGTTTCGCGAGTTTCAACGGCGCGGCGGAGAGCTGCTCTACCGGCACGCACTCTACGAAGCGCTGCAAGAACACTTTCATCGGCAGGACGAGAAGATTTGGGGCTGGCCGGCATGGCCGAAAGAATATCGCGACCCGGCGGCGCCCGCGGTGACGGGGTGGGCGGAACGCTCGCGCGCGCGCGTCGAGTATTACCAGTATTTGCAGTGGCAGGCGGAGCAGCAAATGGCCGCGATTGGGCGGCGGTCCTACCGCCTCGGTCTAGGTGTCGGGCTTTACCAAGATCTCGCCGTGAGCGCGGACGGAGGCGGCGCGGAGGCCTGGGCGTGGCAGACGCTTTACGCCGCGGGCGTCACCGTCGGCGTGCCGCCGGATACGCTTTCGCCGAACGGGCAAGATTGGGGCGTGCTTCCTTTCGTTCCCGCGCGCTTGCGCGATGCGGCGTACGCGCCCTTCGCGGCGATGCTGCGGGCCAACATGCGGCACGGCGGCGCGATTCGCCTCGATCACGCGATGGGCTTGCTGCGCTTGTTCTGGATACCGGCGGGGAAAGCCGCCCACCACGGCGCTTACGTGCGTTATCCGCTGAAGGATTTGCTCGGTGTTCTGGCGCTGGAAAGTCAACGCAATCGTTGTCTCGTCATCGGCGAAGATTTGGGCACCGTCCCCGAGGAAATTCGCAAGGAATTCCCGCCGCGCCAGATGCTCTCCTATCGCGTGTTTTATTTCGAGCGCACCGGGACCGGCGATTTCAAACCGCCCACCGCCTATCCCGAGCGCGCGCTGGCGTCGGTCACCACGCACGATCTGCCGACGCTCGCCGGATATTGGAAAGGACAAGACTTGCTCGACCGAAAGCGCTTGAAACTCTTTGCGTCGGACGAGGCGTACCGTCAGCAAGTGTTAGAGCGCGCGCTCGATCGCGCGCGCCTTCTGATGGCGCTCGAGCGCGAGAACCTCTTGCCGCCGGACATCACCGTCGATCCGGCTTCCTCGCCGGAAATGACGCCGGCGCTCGCGCGGGCGATCTACACCTATCTGGGACATAGTCCGGCGAAGATCGTATCGCTCGGACTCGAAGACACGATCGGTGAATTGTGCCAGTCGAACATGCCGGGAACCGTCGATGAGTATCCGAACTGGCGGCGGAAGATCGCGCTCGATTTGGACGACATCGCCAAGGACTCGCGGGCGGCCGGCCTTTTCGGTGTCTTGCGCGATGTGCGCGGAACCGGCGTCGTCGCGCGGCCGGGGCCGCGCCCGGGCGGAGAGTCGACGATACCGAGCGCCACTTACCGGTTGCAATTTCACCGCGACTTCACGTTTCGCGACGCGACGCGCCTCGCGCCGTATCTGCAGCGCCTCGGCATCAGTCATTGCTACGCCTCGCCGTATTTGACGGCGCGCCCCGGAAGCCAGCACGGCTACGACATCGTCGACCACAACGCGCTCAACCCGGAAATCGGCTCGCCGGCCGATCACGACGCTTTCGTCGCGGCGTTGCGTCGCCACGGGCTCGGTCAGGTATTGGACATCGTGCCGAATCACATGGGTATCGGCAGCGACAACCAATGGTGGCTCGACGTGCTCGAGAACGGACCGGCTTCGGTTTATGCGCCGTTCTTCGACATCGATTGGCGACCTCACAAGGCGGAGCTGCGGGGGAAAGTGCTACTGCCGGTGCTCGGCGATCACTACGGTCGTGTGCTTGAGAGCGGCGAGCTCAAGCTCGGCTGGGACGCCGGCAAGGGATCGTTCCACGTGCAGTACTACGATCATCGATTTCCGCTCGATCCCATGACGTACCCAGCGGTGTTGGAACACGACTTGAACCGGCTTGAGCTGGCGCTCGGCGCCGATCATCGGTGGTTGATCGAATATCAAAGCATCGTCACCGGCTTGCGCAATCTGCCGGGGCGCGGCGAGCGCGAGCAGGAACGCGTCATCGAGCGATCGCGCGACAAGGAGATTCACAAGAGACGCCTCGCGGATCTCAGCGCGGCCGAGCCGCGGATCAAGCGGCACGTGGAACAAACGCTCGCGTTTTACAACGGCGGCGGCGAATCCGCGCGCTGGGAAGCTCTGCACGACCTGCTTGAAGCGCAAGCGTATCGAGTCGCGTTCTGGCGCGTGGCCTCGGACGAGATCAACTACCGCCGCTTCTTCGATATCAACGACCTCGCGGCGCTGCGCATGGAATACCCGCAAACGTTTTACACCACGCATCGGCTCATCAGCGATCTCATCGCGCAGGGGAAGGTCGACGGCCTGCGCATCGATCACCCCGACGGGCTGTACGATCCCGCCGCCTACTACGAGCGGCTGCAAAGCTTCGTTACCGTCGTTGCCGGCGGCGGCGCGCCAACGTCGCGCGCGCTATACGTTGTCGTCGAGAAAATACTCGCGAGTCACGAGCACCTGCGATCCGACTGGCCGGTGCACGGAACGACCGGCTATGACTTCGTGAATTTGGTCAACGGCTTGTTCATCGATCCCGCCGCCGAGGAGACGCTGGACCGCATGTACGCTCGCTTTATTCGGCGCCACGTCGATTTCGATCAACTCCTCGCGGACCGCAAGCGCCTAATCATGCGCTTTGCGCTGTCGAGCGAGCTTAACGTGCTCGCCAACTATCTCAACCGATTGTCGGAAGGCGACTGGTACGCGCGCGATTTCACGCTGAACGCGCTGCGTGACGCCGTGCGCGAGGTCATCGTGTTTTTCCCGGTGTACCGCACCTACATACGCGCCGACCGCGTGATCGCGGAGGACGATCGCCGCTACATCGAGTGGGCGCTTGCGCAAGCCAAGAAGCAGAGCACCGCCGCCGATGTCAGTGTGTTCGACTTCGTGCGGCGGATTTTGCTGCTGGAAAACCTCGAGCAAGCGCCGGAGGCGTATCGGCGCGACGTGATCGACTTCACCATGCGCTTTCAGCAATACACGGCGCCGGTGATGGCGAAGGGTCTCGAGGACACGACGTTCTATATCTACAACCGTTTCGTCTCCCTCAACGAAGTCGGCGGCGACCCGCGCCGCTTTGGAATATCGCCGGCCGCTTTTCATCGAACCAATCAAGAACGCGCGAAGCGATTCCCGCACTCGATGATCGCGACGTCGACGCACGATACCAAACGCAGCGAGGACGTGCGCGCGCGCCTGAACGTGCTCTCCGAGCTGCCGGACGAATGGCGCGCCGCGGTTAACCGGTGGGCGCATCTCAATCGCGCCAAGAAGCGCAAATCGGAAGACGGCTATGCGCCCGATCGCAACGATGAATATTTGCTGTATCAAACGTTGGTCGGCGCTTGGCCGCTCGGCGAGATGGACGACGCGGCGCTCGAGGTATTCCGCGGCCGGATCGAAGCGTATCTGCTCAAAGCCGTGCGCGAGGCGAAAGTGCACACGAGCTGGATCAATCCCAACGTCGCGTACGAAGAAGCGACACATCTATTCGTGGGAGCACTGCTCGCTCCGGGGCCCAACTTGTTTTTGCAGGACATCGCGGCGTTCGCGCGCCGGGTGACACGTTCCGGTCTGTGCAACAGTTTGGCGCAGACGCTGTTCAAGCTGACGGCGCCCGGCGTGCCCGACACGTATCAAGGGACCGAGCTATGGGATTTCAGTCTGGTCGATCCCGACAATCGCCGCCCGGTCGACTATGAAGCGCGTATCCGGATGCTCGATGCGATCGCCGGTGAATTATCGGCGCCGAGCGCGCCCGCGGTGCGGGCACTGCTCGATCGGGCCGAGGACGGCCGATCGAAGTTGTACTTGACCTGGAAGGTGCTCGCTCGCCGGCGCGCGCTCGCGGCGCTTTTTCGCGACGGCGAGTATGTTCCGCTCGCGATCGACGGTCACCGGGCGCAACATCTCTGCGCATTTGCGCGCCGCCTCGGTCAGGCCGTGGCGGTGAGTGTCGCGCCTCGCCTCGTCGCGCAACTAGTCCCTCCCGATGTGTTTGCTCTGGCGGCGGTGTGGGAAGATACGTGGGTGGAAGTACCCACGGAGGTTACTTACGAGAACGCGTTGACCGGCGAGACGCTCGCCGCGCAGCGACGGGGGGAGCGCTACTGGTTGGCCGCTTCGTCGGTTCTGCGCTCGTTTCCCGTGGCTTTGCTGGAGTCCCGTGCGGCTAATCCGCCGGCCGACCCGCGGATGTAAGACGCATTCGTCCGGCGGACAAGCGGCTGATAGTTAATGCAATGGCGAGTGTCCAATAGGCGTACCGGCCGCGGGCCTACACTTATCTATATATAGTGGCGCGGTCTCCGGTATCCCCAGTATGATCTTCGGCCGCCCGCTGCATAAAAGTGTTGAGGAAACGTTCATGTTACGAGTGCTCGTCGTGCTTGCGCTGTTGCTACCCGTCCCGATCGTCATCGCCGCGGACGCCAATCTCACCGAGGTCAAGGAGAAGCTGGCCGGACGGCTGCCGAACGTGCCGCTCGATAAGCTCAAGCGTTCCACCACTATGCCCGGCTGGTACGAGATCGAGCACGGCATGCAGCTGCTCTATATCAGCCCCGACGCCAAGCATCTCTTTCTCGGCGACTTGGTCGATCTCGAAACCAAGACGAATCTCACCGAAACCTGGCGCGAGCATGTCGCGATACAGGCGATCAACGCGGTCGGCGAGAAGAATATGATCGTGATGGGTCCGGCGGACGCCAAGCGTACGATCACGGTGTTTACCGACGTCGACTGCCCCTATTGCGCCCAGCTCCACAAAGATGTCCCTGAGCTCACGAAGAACGGCGTCAAAGTCCGCTATCTATTTTTCCCCCGCGCGGGGATCGGTTCGGAAACGTATCACCGTTCCGTCGCCGTATGGTGCGCCGCCGACCGCGTGAAGGCGGTCGGCATCGCCAAGGCCGGGGGCAAGCTCGATATGAAGACCTGCCCGAATCCGGTGGAAAGCCATTACCAACTGGGGCGGCAGCTGGAGGTCAACGGGACGCCGACCATTTATCTCGACGACGGCAAGATCTTGGGCGGATACGTTCCGAGCGCTCGGCTGCTGGCTATACTGAACGTAAAGCCGCCGCTGAAGACATCGGATGTCCGTTAACCGAAAACCCCCGACCACACCCAGCTCTCGCCCCAACCCGCGCGTTCGCGGCGCGTTGCTCGCCGGCGGCGTGAACGATTCGCGCGACGACGTCGCGCGCCTGAAAGGCCACCTGCGCGACAACGAGCGCATCTGGGCCGGTTTCCGCGGTCTCGAAATCCGCCTGATCGGCGCGCAGTCGATGCGCGAGTTTGTCACCGTGCTCGTGGCGGATATGCCGCGCAGCTTTTCGAGCGTCGACTGCGTTACGCTCGCTTGTTTCGATCCGGAGTACGAGCTGACTCGGCTGCTCGAGGGCGTCGCGACCGAAAGCGAGGAGCAAGCGGACGATGTCGGCGAATCGTTCGTGAACATCACGCAGGAGTCGCTGCTCCGCCTCTTCGGCGCTTCGCCACGTCCACGGCTCGGTCCGTGTACGTCCGACGTGCAGGCGTTGCTGTTTCCCGCTTGCCAATACCCGCTCGGTTCCGTCGCGCTTGCGCCGCTCATTTTGCGCGGTCAAGTGATCGGGGCATTGAACCAGGGAAGTATCGATACCAAGCACTTTACGGCGGACGCCGCGACCGATCTCTTGGAGCATCTCGCGGCGGTCACGTCCATGTGTCTCGATAACGTCGTCAGCCATGAACGGCTGCGGTGGTATGGCATGACCGATCCCTTGACCGGCGTCGCTAATCGGCGTTTTTTCGAAAGACGACTGGGAGAGGAGGTCGAACGTTGGTTGCGCCGGCGCGAACCGCTGGTGTACATGCTCGTCGACATCGACTACTTCAAGCAGGTGAACGACGAACACGGTCATCACGCCGGCGACCAAGTACTACAGCAGATCGCCGAGCTGCTCGGGCGCGATCTGCGCGGCGTCGATCTGCTCGCGCGCTACGGTGGAGAGGAATTCATGCTGCTGCTCCCGGATACTACGCTCGATCACGGCGCGACGATCGCGGAGCGCTTGTGCGGCAACGTAGCGCGCCACGCCTTTGCGGTCGACGGCGATCGGCATTTGAAAGTAACCGTTAGCATCGGCGTGGCATGTCTCGACGGTGAGCGCTCGTATCTGCCGACGCCGGGCATGTGGCTGTTTCAACAAGCCGACGCCGCGCTGTACACCGCGAAGCAGGTGGGACGAAATCGCGTCGAGGTCGCGCCGCCGGGCGGGTAGTTGTCGGCGCGGTACGCGCCGGCCGCGACCTGCGCGGCGTCGATCTCACGCGCTATGGCAGCGAGCAATTCATGCATGTTCCGACCGCATACGACGCATGAGCAGGGCGCGGGGATGGCGCAGGAACTCTGCAACCGCATCGCCCGCAACGCCTTTGCTATTCGTCATTCCCGCGAACGCGGGAATCCAGTTATTACATTGTATTATCTGGATTCCCGCTTTCGCGGGAATGACGGACTCGGAATTTTCGGAGCTTTCTTTAGCCGATTGTGCTGCCGGCTAACAGACGCGAGTGAAACGGTATGAAGCGCAAACCTAATCCTGAAAAGTCGGACCGCGTGAATCCGACTTGGAAAGCGGAGCTAAAAGCTAAACGGGTCGGAGTGCAATGGCACTACCTTAACCCCACCGCCATCCGTCGTTCTCGCTGCCTGAGCAGTCGCGCACGAACCAGATGTCGTGGTTGAGTGAGCAGCGCATGCGGCTTTGCGCGGCGTTTCACCGCTCG